>NZ_JBIWPG010000021.1:0-185679 GCF_044768135.1 Streptomyces sp. NPDC101165
GGGCTTTCCTCCGGGCTTCCCTTCGGTGTTTCCGACTCTATCAGATCTTTTCTCGATCCGATTTCCTCGGCGCTTTCCAGGTTTCCGCTCTCGCGTTTCCCTTTCCGGCGGTTCCGACTCTATCAGATCCTTTCGGCGTCCGATTCCCGGTCGGCGGGTTTGTCTTCCCGGCTGTTGGGCCGTTCCGACGAGTGAGACTTTAGCGGATTCCTGGCCCCCGAGCTAATCGGGGGCCGCGTCCTTTCGAACACGGATTCCTCATTTCGCAAATACGCACGCCAATGCGCACGACGACAGGTCGCCGATTGCTGGCTGGTACTTGCGGAATGGCTGTCCGGGGACCGACCGGAGTCGGCGCTCACGTCGGACAACTCGGAGAACATTACGTAGCGGGCCGGGGTGTGTCAACTCGCTGCGGGCGGGCCCTCTGCGGGCGTACGCTGGGCGACGTGATGACGCATACGTGCACCCAGCTCTGGTGGGCCGCCTGACCGGCGGCCGCACTCACGTATGCACTCAACGGCCGCCGCCTCGGCGGCCGTTCTCGTATCTCCCTCCAGGACTCCGGGGGCCGGCCGACGGGGACGGCGGTCTCGACCTGGAGGTGGAGTAGAGATGACGCGAGTCTTCAGCGGGGTCAAGCCGACCGGACATCTAACGCTGGGGAACTACCTGGGGGCCATGCGGCAGTGGGCCGCGGTGGACCAGCACCGGGCGGACTCCCTGTTCTGCATCGTCGATCTGCACGCACTGACCGTGGACCATGATCCGGCGCGGGTGCGCAGGCTCAGTCGCCAGGCGGCGACGTTGTTGCTGGCGTCGGGACTCGATCCCTCGCTGTGCACCGTGTTCCTGCAGAGCCATGTCGACGAGCACACCCGGCTGTCGTACGTGCTGGAGTGCGTGGCGACGGACGGCGAGATGCGGCGGATGATCCAGTACAAGGAGAAGTCCGCGCGGGAGCGTGCGCGGGGTGGGAGTGTGCGGCTGTCACTGCTGACGTATCCGGTGCTGATGGCGGCGGACATCCTGGCCTACGGGGCGGACGAGGTGCCGGTCGGGGACGACCAGACGCAGCACGTGGAGCTGACACGGGATCTGGCGGTGCGGTTCAACCAGCGGTACGGGCACACGTTCGTGGTGCCGAGGGCCACCCCGCCGAAGGTGGCCGCGCGGGTGATGAACCTGCAGGACCCGACGTCGAAGATGGGGAAGTCGGACGACTCGGGGCCGGGGATCGTCTATCTGCTGGACGAGCCGGACGTGGTGCGCAGGAAGGTCATGCGGGCCGTGACCGACAGCGGGCAGGACGTGGAGTACGACCGGGAGGCCCGGCCCGGGGTCTCGAATCTGCTGGAGATTCTCGCAGCGTGCACGGGCGGGAACCCTGAGTCACTGGCAGCCGTTTACGACTCGTACGGCGCTTTGAAGAAGGACACAGCCGAGGCCGTGGTGGAGGTTCTCAGGCCCGTGCAGGCCAGGCACAGGGAGCTGTGCGCGGATCCTGCCTATCTGGAGGAGGTGCTGCGGGATGGTGCGGAGAAGGCTCGGGCGATGGCCCGGCCGATCGTCGATACCGCCTACCGGGCCATCGGGTTGCTGCCGCCCGTGGCGGAGCCTTCGCTGAGCTCACTGAGCGCCGCTCACTAGCCGTGGGGCGGCGGGGTGGCCCGCCGCCCTTGCGGTGTGGTGGGTGTCAGTCCTTCTTGCCGGAGGCGAGTTCGCGGCTGCGGTCGCGGGCGGCCTCGAGGGCGGCGATGAGCGCGGCGCGGACTCCGTGGTTCTCCAGTTCGCGGATGGCGTTGATCGTCGTACCGGCCGGCGAGGTGACGTTCTCGCGGAGCTTGACGGGGTGCTCGCCGCTGTCGCGGAGCATCACGGCGGCGCCGATGGCGGACTGGACGATGAGGTCGTGTGCCTTGTCGCGGGGCAGGCCGAGCAGGATGCCGGCGTCGGTCATGGCTTCGACCAGATAGAAGAAGTACGCCGGGCCGGAGCCGGACAGGGCGGTGCAGGCGTCCTGCTGGGACTCGGGGACGCGGAGGGTCTTGCCGACGGCGCCGAAGATCTCCTCGGCGTGGGCGACGTGCTCGGCGGTGGCGTGGCTGCCGGCGGAGATGACGGACATGGCCTCGTCGACGAGGGCGGGGGTGTTCGTCATGACGCGGACGACCGGGGTGCCCGCGGCGAGGCGCTCCTCGAAGAAGGAGGTGGGGATGCCGGCGGCTCCGCTGATGACCAGGCGGTCGGCGGGGATGTGCGGGGCCAGTTCGTCCAGGAGGGCGCCCATGTCCTGCGGTTTGACCGTGAGGATCAGGGTGTCGGCGGTCTTGGCGGCCTCGGGGTTGGTGACCGGGCTGACTCCGTAGCGGCTGCGGAGTTCTTCGGCGCGTTCGGGGCGGCGGGCCGTGACCAGGAGGTCGGCGGGGGCCCAGCCGGCCCGGATCATTCCGCTGAGCAGGGCTTCGCCGATCTTGCCGGTGCCGAGGACTGCGACTTTCTGGCTCATGCGCTTCAGTCTGGCACCGGGGTCGGGTGTGCGGGTCGGTTGTCCGGCAGGCGGAATGTCCGTCGGCGGGTGGGCCCGCGGCTATGCCGTGCGCCGTCGTAGCGTCGCTGCTCCGAGTGTCAGGACCAGCACCGCGCAGCCCGCCACGATCGAGACGTCCCGTACGAACGTCGCCGTCATGTCCGTGTGGTGGAGGACCTCGTTCATGCCGTCGACGGCGTAGGACATCGGGAGGACGTCGGAGATGGCCTCCAGCACGGGGTGCATGTTGGAGCGGGCAGTGAAGAGGCCGCAGAGGAGGAGCTGGGGGAAGATCACCGCGGGCATGAACTGGACCGCCTGGAATTCCGAGGCCGCGAAGGCCGAGACGAAGAGGCCGAGGGCCGTGCCGAGCAGGGCGTCGAGCAGGGCGACCAGCAGGAGCAGCCAGGCCGATCCGGTGACGTCCAGGCCGAGGAGCCAGACGGCGAGCCCGGTGGCGAGGGCCGACTGGACGATTGCGAGGCCGCCGAAGGCGAGGGCGTAGCCGGCGATGAGGTCGGCCTTGCCGAGGGGCATGGCGAGGAGGCGTTCGAGGGTGCCCGAGGTGCGTTCGCGCAGGGTGGCGATGGAGGTGACCAGGAACATCGTGATCAGCGGGAAGATGCCGAGCAGGGAGGCGCCGATGTTGTCGAAGGTGCGCGGGCTGACGTCGAAGACGTAGCGCAGCAGGACCAGCATCAGGCAGGGGACGAGGATCAGCAGCGCGATGGTCCGCGGGTCGTGGCGGAGCTGGCGCAGGACGCGGGCCGCGGTGGCTGCGGTGCGGGCGGCGTTCAGGGCGCTGGTGGGCGCGGTGACGGGAGCGGTGGGCGCTGCCGGTGTGGTCGTGCTCATCGGGTCGTCTCCTTGGTGCGGTCCGCGGCGTCGGCGTCGGCTGCTCGGTCCGCTTCGTCGACGAGGCGGAGGAAGGCGGCCTCGACGGTGTCGGTGCCGGTACGGGTGCGCAGGGCGTCCGGGGTGTCGTCGGCGAGGATCCGGCCCTCGCGCATGAGGAGCAGGCGGTGGCAGCGCTCGGCCTCGTCCATGACGTGGGAGGAGACGAGGAGGGTGGCGCCTCGGGCGGCGAGGTCGTGGAAGAGGTTCCACAGGTCTCGGCGCAGGACGGGGTCGAGGCCGACCGTCGGTTCGTCGAGGACGAGGAGTTCAGGCGTGCCGAGGAGGGCGACAGCGAGGGAGACACGGCTGCGCTGGCCGCCGGAGAGGTTGCCGGCGAGGGCGTCGGCGTGGCTGGTGAGGTCGACGTCGGCGAGGACGCGTGCGACGTCCCGGCGGCGTTCGGCGGGGGCGCGGCCGGGGTCGAGGATCGCGGCGAAGTAGTCGAGGTTCTGGCGGATGGTCAGGTCGTCGTAGACGGAGGGGGCCTGGGTGACGTAGCCGATGCGGCTGCGCAGGGTGGGATGGCCGGCGGGGTGGCCGAGGACGTCGAGGGTGCCGGTGACCTTGGCCTGGGTGCCGACGATGGAGCGCATCAGGGTGGACTTGCCGCATCCGGAGGGGCCGAGCAGGCCGGTGATCTGGCCGCGCGGGACGGTGAAGCGGAGGTGGTGGAGGACGGTGCGGGGGCCGCGTACGACGGTGAGGTCTTCGGCGTGGACGGCGTCCGGTGCGGTGGGCTCGGGTGGATCGGGCGCATAATTCATCATGCGATGAATAATCTTCCCGGCGACCGGTGCCGTCAAGGGGAGGAAGTAGGTGTGCCGCACACGAAAGCGGCGGCCCGGGAAGGAACCGGGCCGCCGCTGCTGCTGGGAGGTTGACGAGGTGTCGGATCAGGGCTTGGTCGCGACGAGCAGAAGGACGTCGTAGGTCTCCTCTACGACGCCGTCCGGGAAGACCTTCAGCAGATGGCCGCGCTCTTCCTCCAGGAACGCGTTCCTGCGCTCCTCGGTGGTGACGAGGAAGGCCGAGTGGCTGCCGATGTTGGCGAGGTGGGTGTCGATCGGGACCCGGCGGCTCCAGCGGACCTCGCGGCGGGTGAACCGGAGGCGGCCGCTGGGGTCGGCGCGCTCGGTGCGGTCTCCGGCCCGGCGCTTCTCGGCGGCGATGTCCACGCCGAAGAACCGGCCGGTGCGGTCGGCGGCCTCGGCGATCCACTCGATGTCGAGGGCGTCGGTATTCCACCACAGCGCCAGCGCACCGCCCGGCCGCAGCACGCGCAGCGCCTCCGGCACCGAGTGCGCGGTGTCGGTCCAGTGCCAGGCCTGGGCATAGGTGAGGAAGTCGGCGTGGGCGTCCGCGACGGGGAGGGCGTTGCCGTTGCCCCGCACGATCGGAACGTGCGGCAGGGCACGGCGGAACTCGGCGGCCATGCCCTCACCGGGTTCGACCGCGAGGACGTCGGCGCCGCGGGCGTCCAGCAGCGCGGTCGCGATCCCGGTCCCGGCACCGACGTCCACGACCCGGGCACCGGACAGCGGCCGGCCGGCCAGCTCTTCGACGGTGTCGAAGAGGGCGGGCGGGTAGGAGGGGCGGTTCGCGGCGTACTGGGCCGCGGCGGCGTTGAAGGAGTGGGCGCGCAGGGCGGGCGACGGGGCGGCCGGTTCCGGGCAGGCTGAGGTCGTGGTCATGCCGCCATCGTGCGCGAGGCGGGGTGGGAGGGGACAGCGGGTTTGTGGGCGCGAGCAGCGCGTTTCGGCCAGGCACATCGCCCTGTGCGGACATACCGCTTTCCGGCTTACGGGCTTTACCGTTTACCGGCTTTACATCTCTGCGTCTTTACGGCTCGCCTGCGCCCGTTGCCGCTTACCGGCGCCGTTTCTTCTTCGACGGGTTGCCGGTGCGCCGGGAGGACCGCCGCTCGTACTCCTCGCGGGCCTTCTCGTACTCCTCGCGGTGCAGCTTCTCGCCCGGGGCCTCGGTGAGCGAGCGGAAGAAGTGGGCGAGCAGGGAGCCGACGAAACCGATGGCGAGCAGGCCGCGCAGCGAGGCCTGGCGCTGGGGATCGTGGCGCCGACCGAAGCCCTCCCAGGTGTTGCGGAAGGCAAGCGCGCTGCAGATCGCGAACATGACGACGACCAGAACGGTCACGAAGGCGCCGGTGTCGGCGATCTGGAGACCCTCATAGGCGAAGTTCAGGACCAGGCAGGAGAGGACGGCCGCGGCGAGGGAGCCGACGGCCACGCCGGCTCGGCGGGCCGCGTACCCGTTGTCGTGGTCCACCCAGGAGGTGCCGAAGAAGCGGAGGGGCTCGGGGCGGGGGCCGCCCTGGGCCGCGCCGCCCGGGGAGCCCGCCGGGGTGTCCGGGGTGCCGGTCTCGTCGTCGCTCACGGGACGATTATGGCTCCGGGCGGAGGCGGGCTCTTCGCGGGGTCAGCTGCAGCGGGCGGCGACGTAGCCGTCACTGCCGGTCTGGACGAAGGCGTCCGAGACGTACTCGCCGTTGCCGATGTTGTCCCAGATGTTCGAGGTGCCGTACGGACCGGCGATGGCGGTGCCCGGCGACTGGCAGTAGATGTGGACCTTGGCACCCTCGGGCAGGACGCGGACGAGGTTGTAGCTGGTGCCGGGCCCACTGCGGACGTTCAGGCGTACGCCCGGGGCGACCGAATAGTAGCGCAGGGACTCCGTCGCGACCGCGGCCGCATCACTGCTGTTGTCGTCTTCTGCGACGCGCTCGACAGACATCGAGTGCCTCCCCCCATTGTCCCCATGACTGTCATGGGGTCACGTTGATTCCCCTGAAGCGAATTGCGAAACACCTGTGCGCAACTCGCATGCAGACGCTAGCAAGCCGCCTCTGTCTCGTACGAGTCATCGACTAGGCTCCGTGCGTCGCGCGCGCGGACGAACAGCACGGGGGTGGTCCATGACGCCACAGCGCAACACCGGAGCGGGCGCGGAAGCGGAACTTCCCGAGTACGCCGGTCAGTATCACCTGGACTCATGTCTGGGCTCCGGTGGCATGGGCGTGGTGCATCTGGCCCGGAGCACCTCGGGACTGAAGCTCGCGGTGAAGGTCGTACATGCCGAGTTCGCCCGGGATCGCGAGTTCAGGGGGCGTTTCCGGCAGGAGGTGGCCGCCGCTCGGAGGGTGAGCGGTGCCTTCACGGCGCCTGTCGTGGACGCCGATCCGGAGGCCGAACGGCCCTGGATGGCCACGCTGTTCATTCCCGGTCCGACCCTCTCCGAGCATGTGAAGCGGAACGGTCCGATGCCGGCGGCGCAGCTGCGTCGGCTCATGGCCGGGCTCGCCGAGGCGCTGCGCGACATCCATCGGGTGGGGGTCGTGCACCGGGATCTGAAGCCGAGCAACGTGTTGCTCGCCGAGGACGGGCCGAAGGTCATCGACTTCGGTATCTCCCGGCCCAAGGACAGCGAACTGCGGACCGAGACCGGCAAGTTGATCGGTACACCGCCGTTCATGGCACCCGAGCAGTTCCGGCGGCCGCGGGAAGTGGGACCGGCGGCGGACATCTTCGCCCTCGGGTCGGTGCTGGTGCACGCGGCGACCGGGAGGGGACCGTTCGACTCCGACAGTCCGTATGTGGTCGCCTACCAGGTGGTGCACGACGAGCCCGACCTGACCGGGGTACCGGAGAGTCTGGCGCCGCTGATCCTTCGCTGCCTGGCCAAGGAACCCGACGACCGGCCGACTCCCGACGAGCTGATGCGGGAGCTGCGGTCGGTGGCCGCCTCGTACGACACACAGGCGTTCATACCGGCGCAGCGGACGAGTGAGAACGACCGGGAGCCGAAGGCCGGTGCCGAGCAGGCCGTGGATGAGCCCGCGGAGAAGTCCGCGGAGCGGTCCGCGAGACGCCGTCTCCCGGGGAGGCGAGTGGCGGCCCTCGGTGCCGCGGCGCTCGGCCTGGCCCTGTTCGGCACCCTGGTCTCGGTACGGCTGTTCGAGAACAGCGGGCCCACACCGCAGCACGGGAGCCCGCGAACGGTGTCGACGGCCTCCGTCGGCTGGACGGCCCAACCCGTCCGGGCGGACAAGGGCATGCCGCAATGCTCCTACGGAGCCGGGAAGTTGCTCTGCGCCCAGCCCGGTGCGGTGTTCGCCGTGTCCCCCGCCGACGGCACCCTGTTGTGGCGGCACTCCGTCGCCACGCAGACCACGAGCGAACCGCCCGTGGTCTCCGCCGGTCTCGTGCAGCCCTATACGAACGGCGGGTCACGTCTGGCGGCTCTCGCCCCCGCCTCGGGCAAGCAGGTCTGGGAGCGGAGCCTGCCCCCGGACACGACGATCAGTTACGCGGGCGGCATGGCCCTGCTCACGCGCGCCGACGGGACGGTCACCGGGGTGGACGCGGCGACCGGTGAGGCGAAGTGGCAGCGCGGGTTCACCGGTCAGGGCGCACCGGCCTTCCTCTCGTTCCCGGGGGACTCGTCGGTCTACGCGGCCCGTACCTCCGGTGACGGCTCGAGCACGCAGGTGACCGCGGTGGATCCGCGCACGGGGCACGTACGGTGGGACGTCCGGCTCGCCGGATCTCTGCGGCCGTTCGGTGCCCGGGGCGGCTCGGTGTTCTTCCTGTCCGTCGACAGCGTCTACGGACAGACCAAGGAGGTCGTCCGCTACACGGCCGCCTCCAGGCAGACGAGCCGGGTGAGGTTGCCCGTCGCGCTCGACGACGCTCACGCGACCGTACGGGGCTCCCTCGTCTACCTCCTGGCCACCGGTGGTTCCCTGGTCGCCGTCGACCTGGACGCGCAGAAGCAGCTGTGGCGGCTGGAGACCTCCGTGAGCCGGGGGTCGGCACCGGTCACCGACGGCGCGAGGGTGTACTTCAGCGCGGGCGACGGGCGGCTGCTCGCCGTCGACGCGGCCGGGGGGAGGCTCGTCGGGCAGACCGAAGCCCGGCTCGGCAGCCACTCGGCCCGGGTTGCGGGAGCACCGCCCGCACCGGTCGTCGTAGGCCGTCGCGTGTGTGCCACCGCCCCCGACGGCACCGTCTTCGCCCTCGACGCACGCGACCCCTCGGCCTGGTGACGTGCGAAAGGGGCCGCTCCCTTCCGGGAAGCGGCCCCTTTTTGGTGAACGGTCAGCCCAGCTTGCTCACGTCCCGCACCGCACCCTTGTCCGCGCTGGTGGCCATCGCGGCGTAGGCGCGCAGCGCGGCCGAGACCTTGCGCTCGCGGTTCTTGGGGGCGTAGACGCCGCCGAGGGCCTGCTCGCGTCGCATCAGCTCCGCCTCGTCGACCAGCAGCTCGATCGTGCGGTTCGGGATGTCGATGCGGATGCGGTCGCCGTCCTGGACCAGGGCGATCGTGCCGCCGGAGGCCGCCTCGGGGGACGCGTGGCCGATGGAGAGGCCGGACGTGCCGCCGGAGAAGCGGCCGTCGGTGATCAGGGCGCAGTGCTTGCCCAGGCCGCGGCCCTTCAGGTACGAGGTCGGGTAGAGCATCTCCTGCATGCCGGGGCCGCCCTTGGGGCCCTCGTAGCGGATGACGACGACGTCGCCCTCCTTGACCTCCTGGGTGAGGATGCGCTGGACGGCCTCCTCCTGGGACTCGCAGACCACGGCCGGGCCCTCGAAGGTCCAGATGGACTCGTCCACGCCGGCGGTCTTCACGACGCAGCCGTCGACCGCCAGGTTGCCCTTGAGGACCGCCAGGCCGCCGTCCTTGGAGTACGCGTGCTCGGCGGAGCGGATGCAGCCGCTCTCGGCGTCGTCGTCCAGGGACTCCCAGCGCTCGGACTGCGAGAAGGCCTCGGCGGAGCGGACGCAGCCGGGGGCCGCGTGCCACAGTTCCACGGCCTCGGGGGACGGGGAGCCGCCGCGGACGTCCCAGGTCTTCATCCAGTCGGCCAGGGAGGGGCTGTGGACCGCGTGGACGTCCTCGTTCAGCAGGCCCGCGCGGTGCAGTTCGCCGAGGAGGGCGGGGATGCCGCCGGCGCGGTGCACGTCCTCCATGTAGTACGTGCGGTTCTTCGCGACGTTGGGCGCGACCTTGGCCAGGCAGGGGACGCGGCGGGAGACGGCGTCGATCTGCTCCAGGCCGAACGGGACGCCCGCCTCCTGGGCGGCGGCCAGCAGGTGCAGGATCGTGTTCGTGGAGCCGCCCATCGCGATGTCCAGGGCCATGGCGTTCTCGAAGGCCGCGAACGTCGCGATGTTGAGCGGGAGGGCCGACTCGTCGTCCTGCTCGTAGTAGCGGCGGGTGAGGTCCATGACCGTGCGGGCCGCGTCCTCGTAGAGCCGGCGGCGGGCCGTGTGTGTGGCGAGGACCGAGCCGTTGCCGGGGAGGGAGAGGCCGATGGCCTCGGTCAGGCAGTTCATCGAGTTGGCGGTGAACATGCCGGAACAGCTGCCGCAGGTCGGGCAGGCGTTCTCCTCGATCCGGAGGATGTCCTCGTCGGAGATCTTGTCGTTGACGGCGTCGGAGATCGCGTCGACCAGGTCGAGGGTGCGGACCGTGCCGTCCACCAGGGTGGCGCGGCCGGACTCCATCGGGCCGCCGGAGACGAAGACCGTCGGGATGTTCAGGCGCAGGGCGGCGATCAGCATGCCCGGGGTGATCTTGTCGCAGTTGGAGATGCAGACCAGGGCGTCGGCGCAGTGGGCCTCGACCATGTACTCCACCGAGTCCGCGATCAGGTCGCGGGAGGGCAGGGAGTACAGCATGCCGCCGTGGCCCATGGCGATGCCGTCGTCGACCGCGATCGTGTTGAACTCGCGCGGGATGCCGCCGGCCTCCTTGATCGCCTCGCTGACGATCCGGCCGACCGGCTGCAGGTGGGTGTGGCCGGGGACGAACTCCGTGAAGGAGTTGGCGACCGCGATGATCGGCTTCCGGCCGATGTCCGCACCGGGTACACCGGAGGCGCGCATAAGGGCGCGGGCGCCCGCCATGTTGCGGCCGTGGGTGACTGTGCGGGACCTCAGCTCGGGCATCGTCGCTCGCTCCTTCAGAGACTGCGATCAGAGAGACTTCTGACTCCCTACGAGCGTACGCCGCCCCTCCAAGGGCTGGACAAGGTTGTCCGGAATGCGGGACGCGTGTTTCACGGAACCCCGACGTCAGGGCTGCGTCGCCTTCAGGACCGCGTCACTCTCAGGGCTGGGTCAGATGTCCCTGCACCACCGGCGCCACCCGCGCGATGATCTGCTCCAGATCCGCCGAGGCCAGCGGCTCCAGCTTGATCACGTAGCGCATCATCGCCGTGCCCACCAGCTGCGCGGCCGCAAGCTCGGCCCGCAGCTCCGCGTCCGGCAGGTCCACCTGGGCGGCGATGCGGCGCAGCAGCTGGGCGGCGACGAGGCGGCGGAAGACGGCGGCCGCGGTCTCGTTGTTCACGGCGGACCGGAGGATCGCGAGCAGGGGCGTACGGGTCGTGGGGTTCTCCCAGACGCCGAAGACGAAGCGGGTCAGCCGCTCCCCCACCCCGTCCAGCGGGCCGTCGGCCACCGCGTTCGGCGCGTTGAGTGCGGGTGCGAAGGCGACCTCGATGGCCGCCTCGAAGACCTGTTCCTTGGTGCCGAAGTAGTGGTGGACCAGCGCCGAGTCGACCCCGGCAGCCTTGGCGATGCCGCGTACGGACGTCTTCTCGTACCCGCGTTCGGAGAACTCCTCGCGGGCCGCGGCGAGGATCCGGTCGCGGGTGTCGCCGGACTCGGCGCGCGGCGGCCGGCCCCTTCGGCGTGCGGTCGCCCCGGTCATCGCCGGGGCACCTTCACGGCGGCGGCCAGGTGCTCGCGGGTGAAGGCCAGGGCCTCGGCGAGGTCGGCCTCGCGCTCGGCGCTGGACATCGCCCGGCGGGTGTTGACCTCGATGACGACATGGCCGTCGTAACCGGTGCGCGCAAGGCGCTCCAGCAGCTCGGCACAGGGCTGGGTGCCACGCCCGGGGACCAGGTGCTCGTCCTTGGCCGAGCCCCGGCCGTCGGCGAGGTGGACGTGGCCGAGGCGGTCGCCCATGCGGTCGAGCATGGCCAGCGCGTCCGTGCGGGCCGTCGCCGCGTGGCTGAGGTCGATCGTGAAGTGCCGGTAGTCGTCCTTGGTGACGTCCCACTCGGGCGCGTAGGCCAGCATCTCGCGGTCGCGGTAGCGCCACGGGTACATGTTCTCGACGGCGAACCGTACGTCGGTCTCGTGCGCCATCCGCCAGATCCCGGAGACGAAGTCGCGGGCGTACTGCCGCTGCCAGCGGAAGGGCGGGTGCACGACGACGGTGGAGGCGCCGAGCTTCTCCGCGGCAGCCCTTGCCCGCTGGAGCTTGACCCAGGGGTCTGTGGACCAGACCCGCTGGGTGATCAGCAGGCAGGGGGCGTGCACGGCCAGGATCGGAATGCCGTGGTAGTCGGACAGGCGGCGCAGGGCCTCGATGTCCTGGCTGACCGGGTCGGTCCAGACCATGACCTCGACGCCGTCGTACCCGAGGCGCGCGGCGATCTCGAAGGCCGTCGCCGTCGACTCCGGGTAAACGGAGGCTGTCGACAGCGCG
Source organism: Streptomyces sp. NPDC101165 (assembly GCF_044768135.1). Lineage (NCBI taxonomy): Bacteria > Bacillati > Actinomycetota > Actinomycetes > Kitasatosporales > Streptomycetaceae > Streptomyces > Streptomyces sp. NPDC101165. The sequence goes on from NZ_JBIWPG010000021.1 coordinate 11,942, forward strand.
ACGGACACGTCCCTTGGTTCAGCCACGTCCGTCACCTTACGGGGTCGAGCGGTGAGGGGGTGGGGTGCCTATTCGCCGTTGTGACGTTCGCCATTCGGGCGGGTGCGGGTGTGCCGTGGTTGCCTGTGCTCACACCGCGGAGCCGCCCACCGACACGGCCCGCACCCCTTCACGCAGTCAAGCCGAACCCATGTGATCGAGACGCCGCAGGATCACGCCCTCGCGCAGGGCCCACGGGCAGACCTCCAGGCTCTCCACCCCGAAAAGATCCATCGCGCCCTCGGCCACCAGTGCCCCCGCCAGCAGCTGACCGGCTCGGCCGTCGGAGACTCCGGGGAGTTCGGCGCGCTGTTGCGTGGACATGCCCGCCAGGCGGGGGACCCAGGCCTCCAGGGACTCCCGCTTGAGGTCGCGCTGGATGTAGAGGCCCTCGGCGCTGCGGGCGGCACCGGCGATGCGGGCCAGCTGCTTGAAGGTCTTGGAGGTGGCGACCACGTGGTCGGGGGTGCCGAAGCGGTGGAACTCGCCGACGGTCCGGGCGATCTGCGCGCGAGCGTGGCGGCGCAGGGCGCGGACGTCCTCGGGGTCGGGCGGGTCGGCGGGCAGCCAGCCGGCGGTGAGGCGGCCGGCGCCGAGCGGGAGGGAGACGGCGGCGTCCGGCTCCTCGTCGATACCGAAGGCGATCTCCAGGGAGCCGCCGCCGATGTCCAGGACCAACAGCTTTCCGGCGGACCAGCCGTACCAGCGGCGGACGGCGAGGAAGGTGAGCCGTGCCTCCTCCGGACCGCTGAGGACCTGGAGTCGCACGCCGGTCTCGTCCTCCACGCGCGCGAGAACCTCGTCGGCGTTGGTGGCCTCGCGCACCGCGGAGGTCGCGAACGGCAGCAGGTCCTCCACACCCTTGTCCTCGGCGGCCTGGAGTGCGTCCTGTACGACCGCGATCAGCTTCTCGACACCGTCATCACCTATGGCACCGCTGTCGTCGAGCAGCTGGGCGAGCCGAAGTTCGGCCTTGTGCGAATGCGCGGGCAGCGGGCGTGCGCCGGGGTGAGCGTCCACCACCAGCAGATGCACCGTGTTCGAACCCACGTCCAGGACACCGAGTCTCATGTACGGAACGCTACTGCCAGAACCGCTGTGCTCGGTCCCCGAAGCGGCCTCGGGCCACTTACCCTGGACGGGTGCCAAAGACGAAAAAGGCTAACTCCGACAAGAGCACCAAGAACACCAAGGGTGCCAAGTCGGGCAAGATGCCCACATCCTCCAAGGGGTCGAAGGATCCTTCGCAGGTGAAGGCGTCGACGTCCGGGAAAGGCCCGAAGGTGAACGACGAGAAGGGTCTCGACTTCGCGCGAGCCTGGGTGGAGTTCCCGGATCCCGCGGACGACGAGCAGATCTTCCGCTGCGATCTGACCTGGCTGACCTCGCGCTGGAACTGCATCTTCGGCAGCGGCTGCCAGGGCATCCAGGCGGGCCGCGCGGACGACGGATGCTGCTCGCTGGGGGCCCACTTCTCCGACGAGGACGACGAGAAGCGCGTCGCCGAGCACGTGGCGCGGCTCACCCCGGAGATCTGGCAGCACCACGACGAGGGCACGCGGGGCGGCTGGATCTCCGAGGACGAGGACGGATCCCGCCAGACCCGGCCCTTCCAGGGCTCGTGCATCTTCCAGAACCGTCCCGGGTTCGTCGGCGGCGCGGGCTGCTCGCTGCACATCCTGGCCCTGAAGGAGGGCCGGGAGCCGCTGGAGACCAAGCCGGACGTGTGCTGGCAGCTGCCGATCCGGCGCACCTACGACTGGATCGACCGCCCCGACGACACCCGCGTCCTGCAGGTCTCCATCGGTGAGTACGACCGCCGGGGCTGGGGCCCGGGCGGCCATGACCTGCACTGGTGGTGCACGTCGGCGACCTCGGCACACGGCGCGGGCGACCCGGTGTACGTCTCCTACCGCGCGGAACTGACCGAGCTGATGGGCAAGGCCGGTTACGACCGTCTGGTCGAGCTGTGCGAACAGCGACTGGCCTCGCAGCTGCCCCTGGTGGCACCGCATCCGGCGGATCCGGCATAGGGCTGCCGGAGGGGCCCCGGGACGTCGCGCTGCCCATGGGGGACGGCGGGGCTGTCTGGGGCCGGGCCGGGTGAGCTGCGCGGCCCCGCGCTGACCGGACCGCCGCGTCTGGCGCGTCTCTAGCTGTCCGACGGGCTCGGAGTTCCGTCGTCGCTCGGGGACGGGGACGGACTCGGGGGGTCGGACGGGGTGGGGGCCGTGGGGCTGGGGCTCGGGTCGGTCGGGGTCGGGGACTGACTGGACGGCGGGTCCGTCGGAGGTGAGGACGACGGGCTCGGGTCGGGGGTGCCCGGGGGCGTGGGCGGGGTCGTCGGGCGGGTCGGGGCGGTGCCGTAGCCGTCGATGGTGACCACCGCACCGGCCGGTGAGACGGCCACCTGTGCGCGCCAGTGGCCGGAGGGCTCGCGGAGATGGTCGACGTACACCTTGATCGTCAACGTCTCGCCGGGGGCGAGGGTTCCCGTGGACTGGCTGAGGTAGAGCCAGGCCGCGGAGGTGGTGGCGGACCAGCGCACGGGGCCGGAACCGGAGGCGGTGAGGGTGATCAGCGTGGTGTCGCCGTCGTTGGCGGCGCTGACCGCGAGCTGGCCCGCGCCCTTCTTGTCTCCTCCGGAGACGCTGATGACCTCCACGGAGACGTCCGACTTGCCGTCCTTGCCTGGGCCGCCGGGCTTCGCGCTGGCGTTTCCGGCGTTCTCGTAGCCGCCGGCGGTGTCGCTGCCGAGCGCGTCGGGCCCCTGCGCCTCGCGCGCGGTGGCCGAGCGTCCGTCCTCGGCGTCCGGGGTACCCCGGTAGGCGGCCCACAGGGCGAGCACGGGGGCTGCGACGACGGTGGCGACGACGGTCGTGGTGACGGCACGCGCGCGTAGGCGGTCACGACGGGCCGCGCGGTCCTTGGGATCCATCGGGAAACCCCGCCGGTCGAAGCGGGGCACGGCCGTGCCCCGCGCGCGCGGCTGGTGCGCGAGGGCGACGTGCAGGGTGGTGCGCGGTGCCTCCAGGACGGGCAGCTCGGCCGGGGTGACCGTGGCGCCGGGCCACTGGCCGGGCACCGCGCGCTCGGCGGTACGGCGGCAGCGCGGGCAGTCGTCGACGTGCCGGACCAGCTCGCGGCGCAGGGCCGTGCTGAGGACCAGCTGACTGTCTCCGGTCAGATGGGCCACGCTCGGGCACCCGCCGGTCTCGACCACGGCGAGTGCGGCGCGGGTGCGCTCGACCTCGCAGGCAGCGGAGGCGAGCAACTCGCGCGCGGCGGCGGGCTCCATGCCGAGGACGGCGGCGACCTCGGGGGCGGCGAGGTGGTGGCGGACGGCGAGTTCCAGGGCCTCGCGCTGCTCGGGGGTGGTACCTGCCGCCTCCGGCCACGCGAGCAGGGCCAGTTCGCGGCGTCGCTGCTCCTGGATCTCCGGGGCGACGGGCGGATCGGGTACCTGTCTCTTGGCCGCGGGCCGGCCCGCGGCGTGACTGGCCTGACGTTTCTGCTTGGCCTCGGCGAGCCCGCGCAGGCATGCCCAGCGGGCCAGCGCGTACAGCCAGGCCCTGCGGTCGGCGGGGGCCTCCGGGACACGCTGCCCGCGCCGCTCGGCCAGCACCAGGACGTCCCCGAGGGCGGCGGTGGCCGCGTCGTGGTCGCACAGCACCGACAGGCAGTAGGTGAACAGACCGTCCAGGTACGGCTCGTAGCGCGCCGGCGGCCGCTGGGCGAGGGTGCGCGCGGCGGCTCGATCGCGCGCCTCTCGATGCGCCCGGTGCGCGCCGGCGGTGCGGGTCGTGGTCTGAGGACTGCTGCTCATCACCTGTGCGACCGTAGGCGGCGACGGAGTGCACCTTCTTGCACCTTGAGCACTTTTAATCCGTACGGGTGAAACGATCCCTCATAAGGGGACAGGAACGTTTTATTCCGTGGCTCGAATCCGACGGGCACTGGCCAATACCGATCCACCCACATACGCCCCGAGCGGGCGCTGTCAGTGCCGCGGGCTACGGTTTCCGCATGGCTGCCCGTACCAAGACCACCAAGGACCGACCGTCCTACCGCTGCACCGAGTGCGGCTGGCAGACGGCCAAGTGGCTCGGCCGCTGCCCCGAGTGCCAGGCCTGGGGGACGGTCGAGGAGTACGGCGCGCCCGCGGTCCGTACGACGGCTCCGGGCCGGGTCACCAGCTCCGCGGTGCCCATCGGCCAGGTCGACAGCCGCCAGGCCATCGCCCGCTCGACCGGCGTGCCGGAGCTGGACCGGGTGCTCGGCGGCGGTCTCGTGCCCGGCGCGGTCGTGCTGCTCGCGGGCGAGCCCGGCGTCGGCAAGTCCACCCTGCTGCTGGACGTGGCCGCCAAGTCGGCGAGCGAGGAGCACCGCACCCTCTATGTGACCGGCGAGGAGTCCGCGAGCCAGGTCAGGCTGCGCGCCGACCGCATCGGCGCCCTCGACGACGATCTGTACCTCGCCGCCGAGACCGATCTGGCCGCCGTGCTCGGTCACTTGGACGCGGTGAAGCCGTCCCTGCTGATCCTCGACTCGGTGCAGACGGTGGCCTCCCCGGAGATCGACGGCGCGCCCGGCGGCATGGCCCAGGTCCGCGAGGTGGCCGGCGCTCTGATCCGCGCCTCCAAGGAGCGCGGCATGTCCACGCTGCTGGTGGGCCACGTCACCAAGGACGGCGCGATCGCCGGCCCCCGGCTGCTGGAGCACCTGGTGGACGTCGTCCTGCACTTCGAGGGCGACCGGCACGCGCGCCTGCGCCTGGTGCGGGGCGTGAAGAACCGCTACGGCGCCACCGACGAGGTCGGCTGCTTCGAGCTGCACGACGAGGGCATCACGGGCCTCGCGGACCCCAGCGGGCTCTTCCTGACCCGTCGTGACGAACCGGTTCCCGGTACCTGCCTGACGGTCACCCTGGAGGGCCGCCGCCCGCTGGTGGCGGAGGTGCAGGCGCTGACCGTGGACTCCCAGATCCCCTCCCCGCGCCGGACCACCTCGGGCCTGGAGACCTCCCGGGTGTCGATGATGCTCGCGGTGCTGGAGCAGCGGGGCCGGATCAGCGCGCTCGGCAAGCGGGACATCTACTCGGCGACGGTGGGCGGCGTGAAGCTTTCCGAGCCGGCCGCCGACCTCGCGATCGCCCTCGCGCTCGCCTCGGCCGCCAGCGACACCCCGCTGCCCAAGAACCTCGTCGCGATCGGCGAGGTCGGCCTGGCAGGCGAGGTCAGACGGGTCACAGGCGTGCAGCGCAGGCTCGCCGAGGCGCACCGGCTGGGCTTCACACATGCACTCGTGCCGGGTGATCCGGGCAAGGTCCCGTCCGGGATGAAGGTCCTGGAAGTCGCCGACATGGGGGACGCGCTCAGGGTCCTGCCGCGCTCCCGTCGCCGAGAGGCCCCACGGGAGGCGGAGGACCGCCGGTAGACTTTGCCCAGGTCTCGCCCGTCCGTACGAACCGAGTGCGCGAAACGGGAGCGCCTCAGAACCTGCGACCGGAGGAGTGCAGTGGCAGCCAACGACCGGGCGGCAGCTCCCGGAAAGTCCGGTGGGAGTTCCCGTGCCGAGGGCCTGATGCGCGCCGCACTGAGCGCAGTGGCTCCGGGCACGGCCCTGCGTGACGGCCTCGAGCGGGTGCTCCGCGGCAACACCGGCGGGCTCATCGTGCTCGGCTCCGACAAGACCGTCGAGACGATGTGCACGGGCGGGTTCGTCCTGGACGTCGAGTTCACGGCCACCCGCCTGCGGGAGCTGTGCAAGCTCGACGGCGGCATCGTGGTCTCCTCCGACCTTTCGAAGATCCTGCGGGCCGGCGTGCAGCTGGTGCCGGACCCGACGATCCCGACGGAAGAGACGGGCACGCGGCACCGCACGGCGGACCGCGTCTCGAAGCAGGTGGGCTTCCCCGTGGTCTCCGTCTCCCAGTCCATGCGGCTGATCGCCCTGTACGTCGACGGGCAGCGGCGCGTGCTGGAGGACTCGGCGGCGATCCTGTCCCGCGCGAACCAGGCGCTGGCCACCCTGGAGCGGTACAAGCTCCGGCTGGACGAGGTCGCGGGCACGCTGTCGGCGCTGGAGATCGAGGACCTGGTGACGGTCCGCGACGTGTCCGCGGTCGCCCAGCGTCTTGAGATGGTCCGGCGCATTGCCACCGAAATCGCTGAATATGTGGTCGAACTGGGCACCGATGGTCGGCTTCTGGCGCTGCAGCTGGAGGAGTTGATCGCCGGGGTGGAGCCCGACCGCGAGCTGGTCGTCCGGGACTACGTCCCCGAGCCCACGGCGAAGCGCTCCCGCACGGTCGAGGAGGCGCTGTCCGAGCTGGACGCGCTCTCCCACGCAGAACTGCTGGAGATGGGCACGGTGGCGCGTGCGCTGGGCTACACCGGCTCCCCCGAGACCCTCGACTCGGCGGTGTCCCCGCGGGGCTTCCGCCTGCTGGCGAAGGTGCCGAGGTTGCCGGGGGCGATCATCGACCGCCTGGTGGAACACTTCGGCGGCCTGCAGAAGCTGCTTGCCGCGAGCGTGGACGACCTCCAGGCGGTGGACGGGGTCGGCGAGGCGCGTGCCCGCAGCGTGCGGGAGGGCCTGTCGCGGCTGGCCGAGTCGTCGATTCTGGAGCGGTACGTCTGATCCGGGGACTACCGGGTCCGTCGTAGCTGCGGGCCCGGTGCGGGCCGGCGCCCTCGGTGGCTTCGGGCGGTCGCTAATCCGCCGACAGTACGAACGAGGCCTGAGACTTCGTGAACCCCGGGGTCTTGGCCTCCAGCAGGTAGGTCCCGGGCTTGGCCGAGCCCGCCGGAGGCGTCCCGCACTGGGGAGCGCTCGGCTTGCGGTCCCACTTCACGGCGTACGTGATGCTCTGCCCCGCGGACACCCGGAACACCAGGCTCGCCGCACCCTTCGGGCAGTCGCCCGAGGACCAGTAGGCGTCACTGCTGTCGGCCGTCGTGATCGTCAACACCGCGCTCTTCGGCCCGAGATCGACCTTGCAGTCACTGGACGACGCGTTCTTCGCGACGAGTTCGAACGTCGGCACCTGGTCCGGCGAGTACGAGTTGTGCAGGCTGCGCAGGCTCAACGTGACCGCTCCGGCCGTGCACTTGGGCAGCGAGGAGGACGCCGGCAGTACGTCGCCCGTACCGACATCGCCCCCACCGGAACCCGAACCCGAGCCACCGCCCGAACCACCGTCGGACCCCGCCGAGCCGGAGTCGCCCTTGCCGTCCGACCCGGACCCGGTCCCGCCGGCGTCTCCGCCGCCGCTCGACTCGTTGCGCCCGCCCGGGTGTTGGCTGATCGCGGACCCGGACGGGGAGGGCCCCGGCGTGATCGTGGACACGGGGTTCTTGCCGTTGGACGCGTCGGTGTCCTTCTTGCCGCCCCCGTCACCGGCCGTGACGATCCAGGTGATCAGCAGCGCCAACACGGCGACCACCGACACCATGACGACCCTCCGTCGCCAGTAGATGGAGGAGGGAAGCGGCCCGACCGGATTGCGCAGAGATCCCACGGCGCAAACTGTACGAGAGATCGGCGCGCTTGCTTGCGCCACCCGCCGCCCCGGCTCCAACTTTTCCGGATCATCATCTCGGCAACTTCCGCCAGGAGAAAGGGTCCTTCACGTATCGCGACCAGACGCAACGCTCGGCAACCGCGCTGTCGTCGGCCATGCCCGCCCGACCCGTGGCAGGATCGGAAGGCCATGACTGAGAAGCTCCACGCCCCCGTGATCGCCTGGTTCGACACCCACGCCCGCGACCTCCCCTGGCGCCGCCCGGAGGCGGGCCCCTGGGGCGTGATGGTCAGCGAGTTCATGCTGCAGCAGACGCCGGTCAGCCGGGTCCTGCCCGTCTACGAGCAGTGGCTCGCCCGCTGGCCGCGCCCCGCCGACCTCGCCGAGGAGGCCCCCGGAGAGGCGGTGCGCGCCTGGGGCCGGCTCGGCTACCCGCGCCGCGCCCTGCGGCTGCACGGCGCCGCGGTCGCCATAACGGAGCGGCACGGCGGAGACGTACCGACGGACCACACCCAGCTGCTGGCCCTGCCCGGCATCGGCGAGTACACGGCCGCCGCGGTGGCCTCCTTCGCGTACGGGCAGCGCCATCCGGTGCTGGACACGAACGTGCGCCGGGTCTTCGCCCGGGCGGTGACCGGGGTGCAGTACCCGCCGAACGCCACCACGGCGGCCGAGCGCAGGCTCGCCCGCGAGCTGCTGCCCGAGGACGAGAGGACCGCCGCCCGCTGGGCCGCCGCGTCCATGGAGCTGGGCGCACTGGTGTGCACGGCGAAGAACGAGGGCTGCCACCGCTGCCCGATCGCCGCGCAGTGCGCCTGGCGGCTGGCGGGCAAGCCGGAGCACGAGGGTCCGCCGCGCCGCGGGCAGACGTACGCCGGCACGGACCGGCAGGTGCGCGGCAAGCTGCTCGCCGTGCTGCGGGAGGCGCACGCGCCGGTGCCGCAGGCGGCGCTGGACCGGGTGTGGCACGAGCCGGTGCAGCGCGCCCGCGCGCTCGACGGACTCGTCACGGACGGTCTGGTGGAGCCGCTGCCCAACCATCTGTACCGGCTGCCGCTGACCTGACACACAGCCAAGTCACGGCGTACGGGCCTTCGTTACGGCCCCTCTCGCCATACAAACCGCCCCATAAAGGAACATAAGCACCAGCCCCTCTACCCCGAACTCACTTCCGTTACACAACCGACGGACAGCCGATTGCTAGCCGCAGGCTGCTCCGCACAGCCCCGTGACAACAGCTCCGTAGCTTTTTTCTCGTGCCCGGCAGACCACGGGCGAGCGGTACAGCGGGACTCGGGCGGGGAGCCGGAGTACACGGGGAACGGAGGCGGTTGATCATGGCGCAGGGTGAGGTGCTCGAGTTCGAGGAGTACGTCCGCACGCGGCAGGACGCGCTGCTGCGCAGCGCCCGCCGCCTGGTCCCGGACCCGGTCGACGCCCAGGACCTGCTGCAGACCGCGCTGGTGCGGACGTACGGCCGCTGGGAGGGCATCGCCGACAAGCGGCTCGCGGACGCCTACCTGCGCCGGGTGATGATCAACACCCGTACCGAGTGGTGGCGGGCGCGCAAGCTGGAGGAGGTTCCGACCGAGCAGCTGCCGGACGCCTCCGTGGACGACTCCACCGAGCAGCACGCCGACCGGGCCCTGCTGATGGACATCATGAAGGTTCTCGCTCCGAAGCAGCGCAGCGTCGTGGTGCTGCGACACTGGGAGCAGATGTCCACTGAGGAGACGGCCGCGGCCCTCGGCATGTCGGCCGGTACGGTCAAGAGCACGCTGCACCGGGCGCTCGCCCGGCTCCGCGAGGAGCTGGAGGCCCGCGATCTGGACGCACGCGCGCTGGAGCGTGAGGAGCGGGAGCGTTGCGCGGCCTGACAGGGGCCGGGCCCAGCGAGGCCCGAGGCAGTACACAGGCGGTGATCGCGGCTGCGGCCGCGCTCGCCGCCCTCGCCCTTTTCGTCGCCGCGTGCGGCACCGGGGGCACGGGGGCACGGGACGAGGGCCCGGCGCACGCCTCCGCGGTGGCCGGTGCGGTCGCCTCCCCGCCGCCGAGTCCCACCGACACGTACCGGCGCGTGGACGCCGTGGCCCTGCTCAAGGAGGACCCCGCGGTCTCGTCGGCCGTCAAGCGCGACCTGAAGCCGTGCAACGGCGACGACTACCCGGTCGACGTCTCCTACGGCGCGCTGACCGGCGGCTCCGTGGACGACGTCGTCGTCAACGTGCTCACCTGCGACGACTGGATCGGCCTCGGCTCGTATGTGTACCGGGACGAGGGCGGCACGTTCAGGAACGTCTTCAAGAACGAGGAGTCCCCGGTCGTCGCGGACATCGAACAGGGCGTCCTGACCGTGACCAAGCAGGTGTACAAGAAGGGCGACCCGATCTCCAGCCCGTCCAGCGAGGATGTGATCCCCTACACCTGGAAGAACGGGCGGTTCGTCCAGGGGCGGGCCGTCCACAACGACTACGGCGCCGGCGTCGGAGACAGCTCCACCGCGACCCCCTCGCCCGTTCCGGGCACCTGACCGACCGCACCGACCACATCACCCAGAACTGAGAGCACCGGGATGGCAGACCAGACCCACGTCCTGTTCGTCGAGGACGACGACGTCATCCGCGAGGCCACCCAGCTCGCCCTGGAGCGGGACGGCTTCGCGGTGACCGCCATGCCCGACGGGCTGTCCGGCCTGGAGGCGTTCCGGGCCGACCGCCCCGACATCGCGCTGCTGGACGTCATGGTCCCGGGCCTGGACGGCGTCAGCCTGTGCCGTCGTATCCGGGACGAGTCGACCGTGCCGGTGATCATGCTCTCGGCGCGTGCCGACTCGATCGACGTCGTCCTCGGTCTGGAGGCGGGCGCCGACGACTATGTGACCAAGCCGTTCGACGGTGCCGTCCTGGTCGCCCGGATCCGCGCGGTGCTGCGCCGCTTCGGCCACGCCGGTGCCGCGCACATCGAGGAGAACCCGGCGCAGGTGAACGGCGGCCCGCTGACCTTCGGTGATGTGGAGATCGACACCGAGGGCATGGAGGTGCACCGGGCCGGGCAGCCGGTGGCGCTGACCCCGACCGAGATGCGGCTGCTGCTGGAGTTCTCCACCGCGCCCGGCACCGTGCTCTCCCGCGACAAGCTGCTGGAGCGGGTCTGGGACTACGGCTGGGGCGGGGACACCCGGGTCGTCGACGTCCATGTGCAGCGGCTGCGGCAGAAGATCGGCCAGGACCGGATCGAGACGGTCCGCGGCTTCGGCTACAAGTTGAAGGCCTGAGCGGGGCCGGCATGCGGGGGATCATCAGGCGTCCGATGGGGTGGGCGGAGCGCGCAGGCCTGCGGACCGGGCTCAGATGGAAGCTCAGCGCGGCGATCGCCCTGGTCGCCGGGCTGGTGGCCATCGCGCTCAGTCTGGTCGTGCACAACGCCGCCCGGGTCTCGATGCTGGACAACGCGCGCGACCTGGCCAACGAGCGTGTGCAGCTGGCCCAGGGAAACTACGAGCGGTTCGGGCGGCCGAACTTCCCCAACATCAAGATCGACGACCCCGAGCTGCCGCTGGTGCTGCGCGAGAAGGTCGAGGAGGGCCGCCGGGCCAGCTACGTCAGTGACCACCGCGGCGGCGTGCCGGACATCTGGGCGGCCGTACCTGCCAAGGACGGGCATGTGCTGTCCGTGCACAGCCACTTCCCCGACCGCTCCACCGACGTGATGAAGGACCTCGACCAGGCCCTGGTCATCGGGTCCATCGCCGTCGTGCTGGGCGGCAGCGCGCTCGGCGTGCTGATCGGCGGGCAGCTGTCGCGGCGACTGCGCAAGGCGGCGGCCGCGGCGGGCCAGGTCGCCAACGGTGAGACCGACGTACGGGTGCGGGAGGCCATCGGCGGGGTCGTACGGGACGAGACCGACGATCTCGCGCGCGCGGTGGACGCGATGGCGGACGCGCTGCGCCAGCGTCTGGAGGCCGAGCGGCGGGTGACCGCCGACATCGCGCACGAGCTGCGCACCCCGGTGACCGGCCTGCTCACCGCCGCCGAACTCCTGCCGCCCGGCCGCCCCACCGAACTGGTCCTGGACCGGGCGAAGGCCATGCGCACGCTCGTCGAGGACGTCCTGGAGGTGGCCCGCCTGGACAGCGCCTCCGAGCGGGCCGAGCTGCAGGACATCATGCTGGGCGAGTTCGTGGCCCGGCGCGTGGCCGCCAAGGACCCGGACATCGCCGTACGGGTGGTGCACGAGTCGGAGGTCACCACCGACCCGCGGCGCCTGGAGCGAGTCCTGTACAACCTGCTCGCCAACGCCGCCCGGCACGGCAAGCCGCCGATCGAGGTGACCGTCGAGGGCCGGGTCATCCGGGTCCGCGACCACGGCCCGGGGTTCCCCGAGGCGCTGCTCGCCGACGGACCGAGCCGCTTCCGCACCGGCAGCGCGGACCGCGCGGGCCAGGGTCACGGCCTCGGCCTGACCATCGCGGCCGGCCAGGCCCGGGTGCTGGGCGCCCGCCTGACCTTCCGCAACGTACGCCCCGTCGGCACCCCCGACCATCTCCCGGCCGAGGGCGCGGTGGCCGTCCTCTGGCTCCCGGAACACGCGCCCACGAGCACGGGCAGCTACCCGATGCTGCCGCCGTCCGGGCGCGCCGGCAGCTGAGCACGGAGCCGGGTTCCCCCAGGTGACACCCTCACGTGGTCGCGACGAGCAGCTCCTCCCCGCGTGACGGCCGCAGGCCGTCCGTCCGGTCGGCGAAGTAGCGCTCGCCGAGTTCCTCGGCCGTGACATGGCGGACCTCACGGAACCCGGTCTCGCGGGCCAGGGCCAGGATCCGCGGCGGTGTGAAGAAGCTGAGGAAGGGGGTCCCGGCGGCACGGGCGCCGTTCACGGCGGCCTGCAGCTGCGGACGCTGCTCCGGCTCGACGTCCGTCGGCGGCCGCAGGAAGGTCGTGGCCAGCGTGGAGCCCGCGGCGAGCGTGGCGACGAGGCGGAACATGGCCTCGACCGCTTCCCCGGTGAGGTACATCGTGACGCCGGTGGCGGCCACCACCGCCGGCCGGCCGGGATCCAGGCCGGCCGTGACCAGCTGCCCCCACCAGTCCCCCTCGAAGTCGACCGGCACCAGCCGCAGCCACTCGGGGACGCCGTACCCCAGCTCGGCCAGCCGCTGTCGCTTCCAGGCCTGCGGCCCGGGCCGGTCCACCTCGAACACCCGGAGCGTGGCGGCGATCTCCGGCCGCCGCTGGGCGAAGGTGTCCAGCCCGGCCCCCAGGAGGACGTACTGGTCGACGCCCCGCGCGGCCTGGTCCGCGACGAGATCCTCCACGAAGCGGGCGCGGGCCGCGATGGAGGCGCGGGTGCGCCGCGTGGCCTCGACGTCCATGTCCGGGCGGCCGCGCCAGTCCTCGTCCGGGGCCGCCAGCCGCAGTCCGATCTCGTCGTCGATCACATGTGGCGGCGGATCGGCCTGGACGTGCAGGGCCCGCCACAGGGCGACCCGCACGGCCGTGTGGTCCGCCGCGACCGTCTGCTCGTGCATGCCGCTGGCTCCCCGTCCGCCGGTCAGCCGAAGTCCTTCGAGAAATCGAGTTCCTCGCTGCGCTCGGTCAGCGAGTACCAGTTGCCGTTGTCGTCCCGGAAGATCGCCTCGATGCCGTACGGCCGTTCCTTCGGCTCCTGGACGAACTCCACTCCCCGCGCCCGGAACCGCTCGTAGTCACCGCGGCAGTCGTCCGTGCGGAACGCTCCGGCCCCCAGCACGCCCTTGGCCACCAGCTTCTTCAGCGCCTCGGCGGACTCGGGGTCGAGGCCGGGGCCGTCCAGGCTCATCAGGGCCAGCTCCACGCCGGGCTGGTCCTTGGCGCCGACGGTGACCCAGCGCATGTCGCCCATGGCGAGGTCGCTGCACACCTCGAAGTCCAGCTTCTCGGTGAAGAAGGCCTTCGTGCGCTGCTGGTCGAAGGTCCATACGGTGGTGATGCCCAGGCCTTTGATCATGGCTCCGCTCTCCTGTCGGCAGGCTGCTGTTCCTGCTCGTCACCGTAGGCAGCGGCGGGCTCGGCGCGCTTCTTCGAAGTTGCGGTGTTGAAGCCGCCGGCCCAGAGCATGGCGTAGCAGCCGGGTATGAGGGAGGCGCCGCGGCCGACGTGCTTCGTGCGGTACTCGCTCGGGGCGAGCCCGGTGCGGGCCTTGAAGCGGGCGGAGAAAGTGCCGAGGCTGCTGAAGCCGACCAGGGTGCAGATCTCGGTCACGGTGAGGTTGGCCCCGCGCAGCATCTCCTCGGCCCGCTCGATCCGGCGGTGGGTCAGATACTGCCCGGGCGTCTCGCCGTACGCGTCCTTGAAGGCGCGCAGGAAGTGATAGCGCGAGTACCCGGCATGCGCGGCCACCGCGTCCAGGTCCAGGGCAGGGTCGGCCCAGTCACGGTCCATGGCGTCCTTGGCCAGGCGCAACCGGCGCATCTTGTCCATGGAGCGATGGTGACATGAGGAACTGACAACGGTTTTGAACAGCCCGCAGCGGCCGCAACCATCGATTGAGGAATCACGACGGCGATCAGCCAGGTCCGCGGGAGCGGCGCCGGTTCAGGCGCAAAAAGGGGCAGGCCCCCGGGGCGGACACCAACCGGGGGCCTTCAGCTCAGGGACGGCTCACACCGCTTCGATCACGGGCGCCGGCACCGCATCGTCGCTGCCCTCCGCAGGAGTCGGCTTCTGCGGGCCGCCCCGGAGCGGCACCTCCTTCACGAACAGCGAGGCGATCAGCACGACCACGGCGATCACCGCGCCCAGCAGGAACGCCGAGTGCGTACCGGCGGACACCGCGTGCTGGTACGCCTCCCGCGCCGCCTTCGGCAGCTTCGCGAGGCTCGCCGCGTCCAGCTGGGCCGACTGCTCGGTGATCTTCGAGCCCAGCGCGCCGGCCCGCTCGGACATGACGTCCTGGACCCGGTGGTTGAACAGGGCGCCCATGATGGCGACGCCGAAGGAGGAGCCGAGGGTACGGAACAGGGTGGTGGACGAGGACGCCACGCCCATGTCCTTCATCTCCACGCTGTTCTGCGCGACCAGCATGGTGACCTGCATCAGGCAGCCCATGCCGAGACCGAGCACGGCCATGTAGAGGCCGGAGGTCAGCCGGGTCGTGTCCGTGTCCATCAGCGACAGCAGGTACAGGCCGACGATCATCAGCGCGCCGCCGACGATCGGGAAGATCTTGTAGCGGCCGCTGCCGGTGGTGACCCGGCCGGCGACCATCGAGGTCACCAGCATCGCGCCGAGCATCGGCAGGAGCAGCAGACCGGAGTTGGTCGCGGAGGCGCCCTGCACCGACTGCTGGTACAGCGGCAGGAAGAGCGTGGCGCCGAACATCACGAAGCCGGTGATGAAGCCGATGAGGGACATCAGGGTGAAGTTGCGGCTGCGGAAGATGTGCAGCGGTACGACCGGCTCGGCGGCCTTGGTCTGCCAGAACACGAACCCGATCAGCGCGGCGACGCCGATGCCGATCAGCTCCATGATCCGCGCGGACGTCCAGGCGTACTCGGTGCCGCCCCAGGTGGTGACCAGCACGATCGAGGTGATGCCGACGGTCAGCAGGACGACGCCGAGGTAGTCGATGCCGGCCTTGGCCCGCTTCTTCGGCAGGTGCAGCACGGCGCTGACCAGCGCCAGCGCGACCACGCCGAGAGGCAGGTTGATGTAGAAGGACCAGCGCCAGCCCCAGTTGTCGGTGATGGTGCCGCCGACCAGCGGACCGCCGATCATCGCGAGCGCCATGACGCCGGCCATCATGCCCTGGTACTTGCCGCGCTCCCGCGGCGGGATCAGGTCGCCGATGATCGCCATCACGCCGACCATCAGACCGCCGGCGCCGAGGCCCTGGATCGCGCGGAAGCCGATGAGCTGCCCCATGTCCTGGGCCATGCCGCTGAGCGCGGAGCCGATCAGGAAGATCACGATCGAGCTCAGGAAGGTGGCCTTGCGGCCGTACATGTCACCGAGCTTGCCCCAGATCGGGGTGGCCGCCGCGGTCGCGAGGGTGTAGCCGGTCACGACCCACGAGAGGTGTTCCAGCCCGCCCAGCTCGCCGACGATCGTCGGCATCGCCGTACCCACGATCATGTTGTCCAGCATCGCGAGCATCATCGCGATCATGAGCGCGAGCAGGACCACGCGCACGCTCTTCGGCTGTTTCTCCTGTGGATCGGGTACCCCCGGGGCCGTCACGGCCGCCTGTGTGTCCGCCATCTCTCCCACTCCCCCTGACGACTACTTACTTGCCGCCCGGCTAGTTCACTACACTGGGGAAGGTAGACCTGTCACTAGCCGGGCGTCAAGTAAGTTTTCGCCGGGGGGCGAGGAGTACGAGGATGGGCGTCACCATGGACGGCACCAAGCAGCAGCGCCGCGGCAATACCCGCCAGCGCATCCAGGACGTCGCGCTCGAACTCTTCGCCGAGCAGGGCTACGAGAAGACTTCGCTGCGCGAGATCGCGGAGCATCTCGACGTCACGAAGGCGGCCCTGTACTACCACTTCAAGACGAAGGAAGAGATCATCGTCAGCCTCTTCGAGGACCTGACGCAACCGATCCAGGACCTGATCGAGTGGGGCCGCAACCAGCCGCACACCCTGGAGACCAAGCACGAGATCCTGCGGCGCTACAGCCAGGCGCTGGTCGGCGCGGAACCGCTCTTCCGGTTCATGCAGGAGAACCAGGCGACGGTGCGGGAGCTGCGCATCGGCGACACCTTCAAGGACCGGATGCGCGACCTCAGGGAGATCTTCATCGACCCCGAGGCACCCCTCGTGGAGCAGGTCCGCTGCATCAGCGCGATGTTCACGCTGCACGCGGGGATGTTCGTGATGCAGGACGTGGAAGGCGACTCCGAGAAGAAGCACGAGGCCGTTCTCGAAGTCGCCATGGACCTCGTCACGCAGGCGCACCGGGGCGCCCACAAGGAGATCTAGTCCAGCCGCCCGGAGGGCCGGCTCAGACGGTCACGCCCTTGGCCTTCAGGAAGGCGACCGGGTCGACCGCAGAGCCGTAGTTCGGGGTCGTACGGATCTCGAAGTGCAGGTGCGGGCCGGTGGAGTTGCCGGTGCTGCCCGAGAGGGCTATGTGCTGACCGGTCTTGACGATCTGACCGATCTTGGCGTCGATCCGGGACAGGTGGGCGTACTGCGAGTACGTGCCGTTGCCGTGCTTGATGACGATGGCGTTGCCGTACGCGGGGCCGTCACCGGCGCCGTTGGGGCCGGCCTTGACGACGGTGCCGCCGTGCGCGGCGACGACCTCGGTGCCGGTCGGGACGGCGAAGTCCTGGCCGCTGTGCTTGGCGACCCAGTGGCTGCCGGCCTGGGCGAAGCTGGCGGAGAGCGTGTACTTCTTCACCGGGTCGACCCAGGCGGTCGCCGACGGAGCGGCGGCGCTCGCGATCCCGGTCCCCAGTACGGCCGTGGCGCCTACTCCGGCAGCCAGGACGGTTACGCGGGTGCGGAGCGAGGACGTACGGGAAGAACGGGACGTGAAGCGCTGGATCATCTGGACCTCGTGGGTTCGGGGACATAACCACCACCCGGCGCTCAGGTGTTCGCCGGGCGGGCCACTCATTGGTAACCCGGCGCCCCATCTCTACTCAAAGCCCCTCATCTACGGCGCAAGCTAGTAGACGCCCTGAAAAACACCCACTTCTTGACAGGTCGGCCAACCCCGGGCACCAGCCCCGACGACATCGGTTTCTTACGCAGACTTCTGGGGTGAAAGTCCCTTTTTGTCCGAATAAAGAGTCCCACTATGTGGGTTAGTAACGGACATTTCGCCTGTGCGGCTTATCACCGGAAACCCAAACCGCCGACCCGAGAAATGTGACGCACACCTCTAGCCACCTACCAGCCGGTAACCCTACGGTTCCCCTCGCGCCACCCTCACCACAGATCATGCCCCTGACAGCCAACCGTTCAGGCCGTGCAGCGTACGGACGTGAGAGGACCCCCACCGATGACCAATCGCCCCTGGGCGCGCCGGATTTCCGCCACCGCCGTCACCGTGGCCGCGCTCGCCGCGTTGGCCGCCCCGGCCGAGGCTGCGGACGCGACCACGAGCAGCGCCTCCGCCACGGCCGCCAAGGTCGACTACGCCACCTGGCAGAAGGACTGCCAGTCGGTCATGGACCAGGCCCTGCCGTACCTGAAGGCCCGCATCGCCGCCGCCAAGCCCGGTGAGAAGCAGGCGATCGTCTTCGACATCGACAACACCACGCTGGAGACCGACTTCGGCTTCAGCTACCCGCAGCCGGCCAACAAGCCGGTGCTGAACGTCGCCGAGTACGCCCAGGAGCACGGCGTCTCGCTGTTCTTCGTCACGGCTCGCCCGGGCATCATCTACTGGCCCACCGAGTACAACCTGGAGCACGACGGCTACGACGTCTCCGGTCTCTACGTCCGCGGCCTGTTCGACCTCTTCAAGGACGTCGCCGCGTACAAGACCGCCCAGCGCGTCGACATCGAGAACCAGGGCTACACGATCATCGCGAACGTCGGCAACAGCGCCACCGACCTGTCGGGCGGCCACGCCGAGAAGACGTTCAAACTGCCGGACTACAACGGACAGTTGTCGTAACCCGTCCGGAATTCGCCCGTCCGGAATTCGGCGCTCCCGCACGGGAGTCCATGCATGCGAAAAGGGGCCGGTGCTCGAAAGCACCGGCCCCTTTTCGTCGACCGTGACGCTTACGCGTCCTTGCTCAGGTTCGGCCCGGCACCGCCGGCCGCCTGCTCGATCGGCGGGACGTCGGGCAGAGCCGACTTCTCCTCGCCCCGGAAGGTGAAGGTGGCGGCGTCGCCCTCGCCCTCGGTGTCCACGACCACGATGTGACCGGGGCGCAGCTCGCCGAAGAGGATCTTCTCCGACAGCGAGTCCTCGATCTCGCGCTGGATGGTGCGGCGCAGCGGCCGGGCACCCAGCACTGGGTCGTAACCCTTCTTGGCCAGCAGCTCCTTGGCGGACTGGGAGAGCTCGATGCCCATGTCCCGGTCCTTCAGGCGCTCGTCCACCTTGCCGATCATCAGGTCGACGATCCGCAGGATGTCCGCCTGCGTCAGCTGCGGGAAGACGACCACGTCGTCGACGCGGTTGAGGAACTCGGGGCGGAAGTGCTGCTTGAGCTCGTCCGACACCTTGTTCTTCATGCGCTCGTAGTTGGACTTCGTGTCGCCCGTGGCCGCGAAGCCCAGGTTGAAGCCCTTGGAGATGTCGCGGGTGCCGAGGTTGGTCGTCATAATGATGACCGTGTTCTTGAAGTCCACGACCCGGCCCTGGGAGTCGGTCAGGCGACCGTCCTCCAGGATCTGCAGCAGCGAGTTGAAGATGTCCGGGTGGGCCTTCTCGACCTCGTCGAAGAGGACGACGGAGAACGGCTTGCGGCGGACCTTCTCGGTCAGCTGGCCGCCCTCTTCGTAGCCCACGTAGCCGGGGGGCGAACCGAAGAGACGCGAGACCGTGTGCTTCTCGCTGAACTCCGACATGTCGAGGGAGATCAGCGCGTCCTCGTCGCCGAAGAGGAACTCGGCGAGCGCCTTGGACAGTTCGGTCTTACCGACACCGGACGGGCCGGCGAAGATGAACGAACCACCGGGACGCTTCGGGTCCTTCAGACCCGCACGCGTACGACGGATCGCCTTCGACAGCGCCTTGACGGCGTCGTTCTGGCCGATGACCCGCTTGTGCAGCTCCTCCTCCATGCGGAGCAGGCGGCTGGACTCCTCCTCGGTCAGCTTGAAGACCGGGATGCCGGTGGCCGTGGCGAGGACCTCGGCGATCAGCTCGCCGTCGACCTCGGCGACGACGTCCATGTCGCCGGCCTTCCACTCCTTCTCCCGCTTGGCCTTGGCGGCCAGGAGCTGCTTCTCCTTGTCGCGCAGGGAGGCGGCCTTCTCGAAGTCCTGCGAGTCGATCGCGGACTCCTTGTCCCGGCGGACGGCGGCGATCTTCTCGTCGAACTCGCGCAGGTCCGGCGGCGCGGTCATCCGGCGGATGCGCATCCGGGAACCGGCCTCGTCGATCAGGTCGATCGCCTTGTCCGGCAGGAAGCGGTCCGAGATGTAGCGGTCGGCCAGGGTGGCGGCCTGGACCAGCGCCTCGTCGGTGATGGAGACGCGGTGGTGGGCCTCGTACCGGTCGCGCAGACCCTTGAGGATCTCGATCGTGTGCGGCAGGGACGGCTCGGCGACCTGGATGGGCTGGAAGCGGCGCTCCAGGGCCGCGTCCTTCTCCAGGTGCTTGCGGTACTCGTCCAGCGTGGTCGCACCGATGGTCTGCAGCTCACCGCGGGCCAGCATCGGCTTCAGGATCGAAGCGGCGTCGATGGCGCCCTCGGCGGCACCCGCACCGACCAGCGTGTGCAGCTCGTCGATGAACAGGATGATGTCGCCGCGGGTGCGGATCTCCTTGAGCACCTTCTTCAGGCGCTCCTCGAAGTCACCGCGGTAGCGGGAGCCGGCGACCAGGGCGCCGAGGTCCAGCGTGTAGAGGTGCTTGTCCTTGAGCGTCTCGGGCACCTCGCCCTTGACGATGGCCTGGGCGAGGCCCTCGACGACGGCGGTCTTGCCGACACCGGGCTCACCGATCAGGACCGGGTTGTTCTTCGTACGGCGGGACAGCACCTGCATGACCCGCTCGATCTCCTTCTCGCGCCCGATGACCGGGTCGAGCTTGGACTCACGAGCGGCCTGGGTGAGGTTCCGGCCGAACTGGTCCAGGACGAGGGAGGTCGAGGGCGTGCCCTCGGCCGGGCCGCCGGCGGTGGCGGTCTCCTTGCCCTGGTAACCGGAGAGCAGCTGGATGACCTGCTGCCGCACCCGGTTGAGGTCTGCGCCCAGCTTGACCAGGACCTGGGCGGCGACGCCCTCGCCCTCACGGATCAGGCCGAGCAGGATGTGCTCCGTGCCGATGTAGTTGTGGCCCAGCTGAAGGGCCTCGCGGAGCGACAGCTCCAGGACCTTCTTGGCACGGGGAGTGAAGGGGATGTGGCCGGACGGGGCCTGCTGGCCCTGACCGATGATCTCCTCCACCTGCTGGCGGACCGCCTCAAGCGAAATGCCGAGGCTCTCCAGGGCCTTAGCGGCGACACCTTCGCCCTCGTGGATGAGACCCAGGAGGATGTGCTCGGTGCCGATGTAGTTGTGGTTGAGCATCCGGGCTTCTTCCTGAGCCAGGACGACAACCCGCCGCGCGCGGTCGGTGAACCTCTCGAACATCGTTAATCGCTCCTCAGAGCGGTCAGGCAGTGGGGGGAACTTCCCCTCCCTGTCCTTCCGCAGCTTAGTCCCGCAAGCGGGGACCGCTCATTCCAACTGCCGACACCGTCCTTGGCCTCCTGACCCCGAACGCCGACATCTGCTCCAACCCGATGGTGCGAGACGATGTTCCCGCAGGCCAGGCAGTTACCCCACTCGCCACTACGCCGATGGCGAACGTGAGACGGCCCGTTCTGCGCGTCGCCCCCTCCCACTAGGCATGTCTTACCCGCAGGGACTGACACTCCATGCCGCGCGCACCGGTTCCCTCCGCTATGGGCGAACAACCTTGCGCCTCCGCGGACCCCCGCACGCTCCCTTTTCGGGCACTCTGCGCAATGGTCAGAGCACCCAGCGTAACCTGTGGCCCGCTTCGGCTGTTGCACTTGGCATGGCTGGCTCGGTCTCCATGACCTCCACTGTCCCCCTTCCTCGCCGAGCGCTCGACCGGAAGCTCTCCGACCTTCCGGAGAACCCGGAAGTACGGGCCCGGCACTGGTACGAGAACGATCTGGGCTGGCCGACCGTGCCCGGACGGCCGCTGCGGTTGGTCACGGGGCTGCGGTTCGACGTCCTGGACGTGCCGGCCGAGGCGGGAGCCGTGGCGCTCAGGCATCTCGCGCCGGGCTCTCCGGTGGCCCTGTGGGGCGATCGGATGCGGCTGCTGCTGGCCGTCGGCAGTGCGGAGGAAGTGCCCGGGCTGCTGGAGTGGCTGGAATGGGGGGCGCTGGCGCTGGACCTTCGGGTCCTGGGCGCGGGCGGCCTGATGGAGGCGCCGGTTCCGCCCGAGCGGGCCTGGAGCGGGGCTCAGCCTCTGCTCGACGGGCCCTGCGCCGCCGATTCCGTGCAGGGGGCCGCCGTATGGCTGCGGCCCCCCGGGCCGGGGGGCGAGGCAGAGGCCTCGCTGCCGGCGTTGCCGGCCATGGGGAGGCCCGGAGGCGCCCCCGATCTCGTACGACTGGTGGACACGGTGGCAGCGCAGTGCCACCGGGTCCGGCTGCGGCGCGCGAGCGCGCGGCCGCCCGCCTGCCGGCGAAATCAGCCGTTGGCCTTCTCGTAGGCCTCGCGAATGGACGCGGGAACACGGCCGCGGTCGTTGACCTCGAAGCCGTTGTCCTTCGCCCAGGCACGGATCTGCGCGGTGTCCTGGCTGCCACCGGAAGCGGCACGCGTCTTTCCACGCCCGCCCGAGGCACGGCCACCGGTACGCCGACCACCCTTCACATAGGGGTCGAGAAGGCCACGCAGCTTGTCCGCATTGCTGGTCGTGAGATCGATCTCGTACGTCTTGCCGTCCAGCGCGAACGTCACGGTCTCGTCCGCCTCGCCGCCGTCGAGGTCGTCGACAAGAAGGACCTGAACCTTCTGTGCCACCGGATTTCCTTTCATCGATAACGTGAGGGTCAGGGGTGTGCGGCGCCCGCCGTTTCGCCGCCCCTGTTATATGCAGTACTGCAGTACGTCGGAAAGCAAACCGCTTTTGCCGGAAAAACACAAACCCCTGGGAGAGACCCAGGGGCCCGCCCCGGCCCGGAAACATGCGCGTTTCGGACATAGGGCACCGGGGCAAAGACGATCACAGATGCAGAAGCATCCGGCTGTTGCCCAAGGTGTTCGGTTTCACTCGTTCGAGACCGAGGAACTCGGCGACGCCCTCGTCATAGGAACGCAACAGCTCCGCGTACACATCGGTGTCGACCGGTGTCTCACCGATCTCCACGAAGCCGTGCTTCCCGAAGAAGTCCACTTCGAAGGTGAGACAGAAAACGCGCCGAACACCGAGCCAGCGCGCTGTCTCCACCAACTTCTCCAGCAACTGATGACCGACGCCGGCGCCCTTGAGGCCGGGCTTCACCGCGAGAGTGCGGACTTCCGCCAGGTCTTCCCACATGACGTGCAGCGCCCCGCAGCCGACCACCTCGGCGTTGTCGTCGCGTTCCGCGACCCAGAACTCCTGGATGTCCTCGTAAAGCGTCACCGTGGCTTTGTCGAGCAGGATGCGGTCGCGGGCGTAGGCGTCGAGGAGGCGGCGCACGGCCGGGACATCGCTGGTCCGGGCCCGCCGGACGGTGATGGCTTTTGCGGTGACTTCGGGACGCTCTGCTGACATGAGCGGACGCTATCGCCCGGCGGCCTCCCCCGCCGCGCCGGGGTTCTCCACTTGCGGGGCTTGGGGGGCTTCCTGGGTTTCCGGACCCTGGACGATGCGTACGGCGTCCCTGAGAGCCTGGCGCTGTTCCTCGCTCATCATCCCGAAGAAGGCGACGAGAGCCGCGGCGGGGTTGTCGCTCTGCGACCAGGCGTCGTTCATCAGAGCGGCGGCGTAGGCGGCTCGGGTGGAGACGGCCTCATATCGATAGGCGCGCCCTTCGGCCTCCCGGCGCACCCAGCCCTTCTGATGGAGATTGTCCAGAACGGTCATCACGGTGGTGTACGCGATGGACCGTTCCTGCTGCAGGTCTTCCAGGACTTCTCGAACGGTCACCGGGCGGTTCCACTTCCACACCCGCGTCATGACCGCGTCTTCGAGTTCTCCCAATGGGCGAGGCACAGCTCAGAACAATAGTGGGAGATCCCGACAATGGCGTGCCGGACGTGCGCTTAGGTTACAAACGTGAACAAAAAGGGCGCACGACTCCGAAAGCACCGGGGTGCGGGGAGTCGTGCGCCCGGGTCCGTACGGTTCAGGCGTCGCCGGCGGCGGAGGCCTGACGCGTGCCTTCCGCGCGCGCGAGGGCGGCGTCCACGGCCGCGTCCTCCTTGGCCTTGGCGGCCCCGCCCTGGGTCTTCACGATCACCCTGACCACACCGATGAAGAACACGGCCATGACGACCGGGGGCACGAGCGCGGAGACGTAGTCCATGGCTCCAGGGTAGCCAGCGGGGTCGGGGCGAAAGGGGCGGGGTGGGCGAACCTGCGCTCAGCCGGCGGCGAGCTGCCGCGACTCGGCGGTCTCGGCCGGGGCGGCGGGCGGCGTCGGCGGCTTGCGGCGGGGGAAGACCTCGCCCGGTGTGGGGATGGGGCGCTTCGGGGCGGCCGGTTCGGAGGCCGGACGCTCGGCGGGGCGTGCGGGAGGGGTCTTGCCGGGCTTCGGAGCGGGCTTCTGGGCGGGCTTCTCCGGGTCGTCGGCCTCCGCGGCCGGGGTCTCCCCCGCGCCGCCGGGAAGGGCCAGCAGGCGCGTCCTGGAGGGCGGTACGGCGGGGGCCGGGACCTTGCGGGCCCCCTGGGCGAAGCGTGCCCGTACGTCCTGCTCGGCGAGCGCCCGGCAGCGGTCCAGCAGGGCGGCCGCCACGGGGTTCCCGCACAGCGCCCGGAGCGCGGCGAGATCGTCCGGCGTCGGCCGGTGCCCGGCACCCAACGCCTCCTCGAGCAGGGCGAGGTAGCCGGCGGCGGTGCCCGGCAGGGCGGCGCGGTACCGGCCCAGGTCGGCCACCAGGAAGGCGCGCAGCCTGGCCCCCTCGCACATCGCCTCGTCGAGGGACTCGGCGAGGCGGAAGCAGTCCTTGGCGTCCTCGGCGGACGCTCGGCCGGGGTGAAGGGCGAGGGCGAGAGCGCGGCGGAGCACACGCAGCTCCTCCGCACCGAACGCCATGCCGCCGCAGGATCCGTATGGCGTGGGCATGCGGCGACGCTACCGCTAATCGGACAAAAGTGACGAATCGGAATGCTGTGTCGTCGCGTGTCGCTGCCAGGTTTCCCCCGACCGGGGTCACCCGCGCGCGTACGGCGCGCAGACCGGGCGCGCGGCGCCCGTGAAGGCCGGCGCCCGCCACGGGCGCCGGTGCCTCACATCCGCGACACGTTCCGTTCGTACACCAGGCGCAGGCCGATCAGGGTCAGCCACGGCTGGTGCTCGTCGATCACCGAGGACTCGCCCAGCACCACCGGCGCGAGACCGCCCGTGGCGATCACCGTGACGTCGTCGGGGTCGTCGGCCAGCTCCCGGGCCATCCGGCCCACCACGCCGTCGACCTGCCCGGCGAAGCCGTACACGACGCCCGACTGCATGGCCTCGACGGTGTTCTTGCCGATCACGTTCCTGGGCCGGGCCACCTCGATCTTCCGCAGCTGCGCGGCCCTGATCCCGAGGGCCTCCACCGAGATCTCGATGCCGGGGGCGATGACCCCGCCGACGTACTCCCCGCGCGCGGAGATCGCGTCGAAGGTGGTCGCCGTGCCGAAGTCGACGACGATCGCCGGGCCGCCGTACAGCTCGTTCGCCGCGACCGCGTTGATGATGCGGTCGGCGCCGACCTCCTTGGGGTTGTCGAACTGGATCGGCACGCCCGTCTTCACGCCCGGCTCGACCAGCACCGCGGGCACGTCGCCGTAGTAGCGCCGGGTGACCTCGCGCAGCTCGTGCAGCACCGACGGCACGGTCGCGCAGATCGCGATGCCGTCGATGCCGTCGCCCAGCTCCTCACCGAGCAGCGGGTGCATGCCCATCAGGCCCTGCAGCAGCACCGCCAGCTCGTCCGCCGTGCGGCGCGCGTCCGTGGAGATGCGCCAGTGCTCGACGATGTCCTCGCCGTCGAACAGGCCGAGCACGGTGTGCGTGTTACCGACGTCGATCGTGAGCAGCATGGCCGTTACTCCGCCTCGCGCAGGTCCAGGCCGATGTCGAGGATCGGCGAGGAGTGGGTGAGGGCGCCGACGGCCAGGAAGTCCACGCCGGTGTCGGCGTACATGCGCGCGGTGTCGAGGGTGAGCCGCCCGGAGGCCTCCAGCAGGGCCCGCCCGCCGACGATCCCGACGGCCTCCGCGCACTCGTCGGGCGTGAAGTTGTCCAGCAGGATCAGGTCGGCGCCCGCCTCGACGACCTCGCGCAGCTGGTGCAGGGTGTCGACCTCGACCTCGATCGGCACCTCCGGGAAGGCCTCCCGTACGGCCTTGAAGGCCTGGGCGACGCCGCCGGCGGCCACCACGTGGTTGTCCTTCACCAGGGCGGCGTCGGAGAGCGACATGCGGTGGTTGACGCCCCCGCCGCAGCGCACCGCGAACTTCTCCAGCGAGCGCAGCCCCGGCGTGGTCTTGCGGGTGTCACGCACGCGCGCCGTGGTGCCCTCCAGCACGTCCGCCCACGCGCGCGTGGCGGTCGCGATGCCGGAGAGGCTGCACATGAGGTTGAGGGCGCTGCGCTCGGCGGTGAGCAGGTCACGCGTGCGCGTGGTGACCGACAGCAGCTTCTGCCCGGCCTCGACGCGGTCGCCGTCCTCGACGTGTCGCTCGACCTCGAACTCGTCCGTGCAGACCACCGAGAGCACGGCCTCGGCGACCCGCAGGCCCGCCGCCACGCCGGCCTCGCGCGCGGTGAAGTCGCCGGTGGCCACGGCCTCTTCGGGGATGGTCGCGACGGTCGTCACGTCCACGCCGCCGGCCAGGTCCTCCTGGATGGCGACGTTCGCGATGTCCTCGACCTCGACGGGGTCGAGTCCGGCAGCTTCCAGCAGCTCGGCGAGCGCGGGGTCGAGCCCGCACTCCAGGTACTCCTCGTCGCCCTCCGCGCCGCAGGCGCAGCCGTCACCGCAGCCGCCGGTCGGGGCGAGGGGAAGGTCGTCGGTGCTCACTTGTTCTGCTCCTGAGGGCGCTGGTGTTGCCGGGTCGGGGGGAAGTCTGCGGTGTCCGTGGTACGTACGGCCAACGACCGGTCGGGATTGAGCCGTACGACGATGTGGCGTCGCCAGTTCGTGTCGTCGCGCTCGGCGCGGTCCTCGCGCCAGTGGCAGCCGCGGGTCTCCTCGCGCAGCCGCGCGGCGGTGACCAGGACGCGGGCCACGCACAGGAGGTTGGTCGCCTCCCAGGTGTCGACGCCGGGCTCGGCGGTCTTGCCGTTCTCCTCCAGGGCGTCGCGGGCCTCGCTGTGCAGCCGCTGGAGCTGGTCCGCGGCCTTGTCCAGCGACTCCGCCGAGCGGAGCACGCCCGCGCCCTCGGTCATGATCCGCTGGATGGCGAACCGGGCCTCGGGGGCGAGCAGCGGGTGCGCGGGCTTCTCCGGGTCCGGGACCGGTATGGGCACGCGCGCGTGCAGGCCGTCCGCGGCGTGGGTCGCCGCGATGTCGGCGGCGATCCGCTCGGCGTAGACGAGGCCTTCGAGAAGGGAGTTGGAGGCGAGCCGGTTGGCGCCGTGCACGCCGGTGCAGGCGACCTCGCCGCACGCGTACAGGCCGGGGACGGTCGTCCGGCCCTGTGCGTCGGTGCGGAGGCCTCCGGAGGCGTAGTGGGCGGCCGGGGCGATCGGGATGGGCTCGGTGACCGGGTCGATGCCGTTGGCGCGGCAGGCGGCCAGGATGGTCGGGAAGCGGTGCTCCCACATGTGGGCGCCGAAGTGCCGGGCGTCGAGGAACATGTGCTCGGCGTCCTGCTCCTGCATCCGCCGCATGATGCCCTTGGCGACGATGTCCCGGGGCGCCAGCTCGGCCAGCTCGTGCTGTCCGACCATGAAGCGCACCCCGTCCCCGTCGACCAGGTGGGCGCCCTCGCCGCGCACCGCCTCGGAGACGAGCGGCTGCTGGCCCTCGGCGTCCGGGCCGAGGAAGAGCACGGTCGGGTGGAACTGGACGAACTCGAGGTCGCTGATCTCCGCGCCCGCGCGCAGCGCCAGCGCCACGCCGTCGCCGGTGGACACGGACGGGTTGGTGGTCGCGGAGAACACCTGGCCCATGCCGCCGGTGGCGAGGACGACCGTGGGGGCGTGCACGGCGCCCACGCCGTCGTGCTGGCCCTCGCCCATCACGTGCAGGGAGACGCCCGCGGTGCGGCCGTCGGCATCCGTGAGCAGGTCCAGGACCAGCGCGTTCTCGATCATGCGCACCCCGCGCGCGCGTGCGGCCTCCACGAGCGCGCGGGAGATCTCCGCGCCGGTCGCGTCCCCGCCCGCGTGCGCGATGCGGCGCCGGTGGTGGCCGCCCTCGCGGGTGAGCTGGATGTCGCCCTCGTCGTCGGTGTCGAAGTGGGCGCCGGTGGAGATCAGCCGCCGTACCGCGTCGGGGCCCTCCGTGACGAGGATCCGTACGGCGTCCTCGTCGCACAGGCCCGCGCCGGCCACCAGGGTGTCCTCCAGGTGCTGCTCCGGGGTGTCGCCCTCGCCGAGGGCGGCGGCGATGCCGCCCTGCGCCCAGCGTGTGGAGCCGTCGTCAAGACGGGCCTTGGTGACGACGACCGTCGTCAGGCCCGCGGCCTCGCAGCGCAGAGCGGCGGTCAGGCCGGCCACTCCGGAGCCGACGACGACCACGTCCGCGGAGATGGACCACCCGGGTGCGGGCGCGTGCAGTCGTATGCCTGTGCTGGTCACGAGGCGGCTCCGAGGGATCCGAAGGTGAGAGGGAGGTTGTCGATCAGCCGGGTGGTGCCCACCCGGGCGGCCACGGCGAGGACGGCCTCGCCGGTGAAGCCGTCACCGATCTCGGTGAAGTCGGAGGGGTCCACGAGGGCGAGGTAGTCCAGTTGGAGCGGCGGGTCGAGGCGGACGCCCTCGTCGAGGACCTGGCGGGCGGCCGCGCGGACGGCCGCCGGGCGGCCGGGTGCGGCGGTGGCCACGGCGTGTGCGTCGGCCGCCGCGCGGGACTCCCCTATGGCGCTCAGCGCCTCGGCACGCGCGTGCGTGGAGGGCACTTCGCGGGCCCGCGCGCGCAGCGCCTCCTGCGCTGCGTGCCGGTCGCTGCCGGCGAACAGCGCGCGGGACAGGGTGAGGGCGGTACGGCGCTCGTCGGGCGAGAGGTAGCGGTTGCGGCTGGACAGGGCGAGCCCGTCCTCCTCGCGCACGGTCGGT
The DNA here is from genome assembly GCF_044768135.1 of Streptomyces sp. NPDC101165. Taxonomy (NCBI): domain Bacteria; kingdom Bacillati; phylum Actinomycetota; class Actinomycetes; order Kitasatosporales; family Streptomycetaceae; genus Streptomyces; species Streptomyces sp. NPDC101165. Next base: position 40,560 of record NZ_JBIWPG010000021.1, read on the forward strand.
ACGCCGACGATCTCGATGCCGAAGTTCAGGTCCCGCACCATGCGCCGGATCAGGGCCAGTTGCTGGGCGTCCTTCTGCCCGAACAGCGCCACGTCGGGGCGGCTGAGGTGCAGCAGCTTGGCGACGACGGTGAGCACACCGTCGAAGTGCCCGGGCCGCGAGGCGCCCTCCAGGCGTTCGCCCATCGGTCCCGCGGAGACGCGGACCTGGGGTTCGCCGCCCGGGTACACCTCGTCCGCGGAGGGCGCGAACACGGCGTCGGCGCCCGCCTGCTCGGCGAGTTTCAGGTCGGCTTCGAGGGTGCGCGGGTAGCGGTCCAGGTCCTCGCCGGCTCCGAACTGCAGCGGGTTGACGAAGACGGTGACGACGACCTCCCCGCCCGGGCCGGCCATCTCGCGCGCGGCGCGGATCAGCGTCGCGTGGCCTTCGTGCAGGGCGCCCATGGTCATCACGACGGCCCGGCGGCCGTGCCGCACGCGCGCGTGCAGCTCTTCGGCGGTGCTCAGCAGGGCGGCGGTCATCAGGCGTTCCCCTCGGTGCTGTTCGTGCCGTCGGTCCCGTTCTTGCCGTCGGTGCCGTTCTTGCCGTCGGCCAGCACGCCGAGCAGGTCCTCGGCGAGTTCCGGCTTCAGCAGGCCGTGGGCGAGGGCACGGTCGGCGGTCGCGCGGGCCATCGCCAGATAGCCCGCGACGGTCTGCGGGGCGTGTCTGCGCAGCTCGGTGACGTGCGCGGCGACCGTGCCGGCGTCACCGCGCGCGACCGGTCCGGTGAGTGCCGCGTCGCCCGAGCGCAGCGCGTTGTCCAGGGCGGCGCCGAGGAGCGGGCCGAGCATCCGGTCGGGGGCCTCGACGCCCGCCGTGCGCAGCAGCTCCATGGACTGGGCGACCAGGGTCACCAGGTGGTTGGCGCCGAGGGCGAGGGCCGCGTGGTAGAGCGGGCGGTTCTCCTCGCTGATCCACTCGGGCTCGCCGCCCATCTCGATGACCAGGGCCTCGGCGGCCAGACGCAGCTCCTCGGGCGCGGTGACGCCGAACGAGCAGCCCGCCAGGCGCTGGACGTCCACCGGGGTGCCGGTGAAGGTCATCGCCGGGTGCAGCGCCAGCGGCAGCGCGCCCGCGCGCAGGGCGGGGTCGAGGACCTTCGCGCCGTATCGCCCGGAGGTGTGCACGAGCAGCTGTCCCGGCCGTACGGCACCGGTCTCGGCGAGGCCGGCGACCAGGCCGGGCAGGGCGTCGTCGGGGACGGTGAGCAGGACGAGGTCGGCGCGCTGGAGGACCTCGGCGGGCGGCACCAGGGGCACGTCGGGGAGCATCGTCTCGGCGCGCCTGCGGGAGGCGTCGGAGACTCCGGAGACGGCCACCGGGCGGTGCCCGGCGAGCTGGAGGCACGCGGCCAGGGCGGGACCCACCCGTCCGGCGCCGACGACACCGACGGTGAGCCGCGCGGGGCGGTCCTTGAGGTCTGGCTGGTGGACTGTACTCACGCGACGGCGGCCTTCCCGTTCCAGTCCGCTCTGGGTACCGGACGATTTCTCGTCATGTTAACGCTATCGGGTCGGAGCGCGGCCGGTTGTCCACAGGCTGTGGGTTACCCCACGCCCGCCCCGCCGGAAAACCCCGCTGCCCCGCAAAGGCGCGCAGGGCATGATCCCGGGCATGACTGATACGGCTGAGCAGGGCGAGGAGCGGACCGCGCAGGAGCGGTCGCGGGAACGGCGCGCGGCGGCCCAGCGCGGGGCCCGGAGCGTCCTGTCGCGCGCGGGCTGGCGGGGCACGATCCGGGAGCGGCTCGCGCTGCTCCAGGAGGCGGCCCCCGAGATGTACGACCTGGACGAGCCGGCGGACGTCTACGGCAACGGGATCGTGGCGGCCCTGGAGAAGCGGGTCGCGGCCCTGCTCGGCACGGAGGCCGCCGTGTTCTTCCCGACGGGCACGATGGCCCAGCAGGTCGCCCTGCGCTGCTGGGCGGCTCGCACCGGCAATCCCGCCGTGGCCCTGCACGCCCTGGCCCACCCCGAGGTGCACGAACGGCATGCGCTCAGCCAGGTCGCCGGTCTGCGCCCGGTGCGCGTGACCGACGAGCCCCGGCTGCCCACGGCCGACGAGATACGCGACTTCCCGGAGCCCTTCGGGGCACTGATGCTGGAACTGCCTCTCCGGGACGCCGGTTTCGTGCTGCCCACCTGGGAGGAGCTGACCGAGGTCGTCGAGGCCGCGCGGGAGCGCGACGCGGTGGTGCACTTCGACGGCGCGCGCCTTTGGGAGTGCACCGTCCACTTCGAGCGCCCCCTGGACGAGATCGCGGGCCTCGCGGACAGCGTCTACGTGTCGTTCTACAAGTCCCTCGACGGCTTCGGCGGTGCCGCGCTGGCCGGTCCGCGAACCCTGGTCGAGGAGGCGAGGACCTGGCGGCACCGGTACGGCGGCATGGTCTTCCAGCAGTTCCCGACCGTGCTGTCGGCGCTCGTCGGCCTGGAGCGGGAGCTGCCCCGGCTGCCCGACTACGTGCGGCACGCGCGCGTGGTGGCCGCGGCCCTGCGCGAGGGCTTCGCGGAGGCGGGCCTGCCGTGGGCGCGCGTGCACCCCGAGGTGCCGCACACCCATGAGTTCCAGGTCTGGCTGCCGTACGAGCCCGAGGTGCTGACGGAGGCGGCGATCCGGCAGGCCGAGGAGACCTCGGTGATGCTCTTCACGAACGCCTGGGACGGCGCCGCGCCCGGCCTGGCGTACACGGAGGTCACCGTCCGCTCGGCGGGCCTGGAGTGGACGGCCGCCGACGTCCGTGCGGCCGTCCAGGAGTTCGTGAGCCGACTGCCCGGGAGGGCGTAGCGGGCCCTACAGGGCGCGCGGGCGCAGCCGGCGGGTCAGGGCCTGGCGGAGCCGTCCGTACGCCGGGCGCTCGGCGAGGACCGCGCGGAAGCGCCGGTAGTCGCGCAGTTCGCGCATCAGGTCGCGGTCGTGGCGGCCCGGCGCGGGCGGTGCGGGCTCTCCGTGCAGGCGGGCGCGGTAGGTGTCGAGGAGGTACTGCTGCGTGATGCTCATGGCGGATCGCCTTCTGGGGACGTGGCTGATCGATGACTGATCGGGCTCCGCGGTTGCCCCGGTGTCCTCAGATTGCTCCTGCTCGGAGCGGATGTCCCGTGGATTGACGGCAGCCGTCAATCCACGGGGCACCGTCAGTGGCCGGGTGCACCATGGGGGCATGAGCGTGACGATCGACATCGCCGGACTGCCGCCGGAGCGAATCTCCGTCGTGCCCTCCGCGCTGGCGGAGCTGGGGATGGCGCTGCACGCGCTCAGCGAGCCCGGCCACCACCCGCAGCTGCAGGGCTGGGTGACCGCCGTGTCGACCCGGCTGGACCCGGGTCTGGCCGACCGGCTGTGCGAGGCGGACTTCCTGTGGCGCACGACGTTCTCCGACGTCTTCGCCCCGTTCGCCGGTATCCCCGGCGGGCGTGCGCAGCCGGGCGCCACGCTCGCCGAGGAACTGGACCAGCTGGATCAGCTGACGGACGAACAGTTCGTCCACGCGGCCCTGGAGTTCACCTGCCAGCTGCGCTACGACATCGCCGAGCCCGGCCCGCTCGACGATCCCGAGCTGCGCCGGCGCTCCCTGGAGCTGGCCGCCGCGCGCGGTGCCGTCCAGGAACGGGTCACCCTCCGGCTGCTGGAGGACCCGTCGGCCGTCCGCGCCTGGTTCCGGCAGCTCGTGCTCGACTGCGACGAGGCCTTCTTCGCGGACACCTGGGCCCGGCTCCAGCCCCAGCTCGCGGCGGACGCCCGGCACAAGACCGAACTGCTGCGCCGCAAGAGCTTGGGCGAGGCCCTCGCCTCGCTCTCCGGTGCCGTCTCGCTGGACGAGGAGGCCGGGCTCATCACAGTCGACAAGCTCCTGGTGGGGCGGACGGCCACCGGCGACGGCGGCCTCGTCCTGGTGCCGACCAGCCTCGGCTGGCCCCATGTGATGGTCCTGCACCGCTACGGCTGGCAGCCCACGATCACCTATCCCGTCAGCGGCTGCCACCCGCAGGCGCCGTCCGTCGAGCAGCTCACGCTCCGTCTGGAGGCGCTGGCCCACCCGGTGCGGATGCGACTGTGCCGCCATCTGGCCCGCGCACAGCACACCACGAGCGAACTGGCGGACGCGCACGGCATGTCCGCCCCCGAGATATCCCGGCACCTGGCGGTGCTGAAGAAGGCGGGTCTGATCACGAGCGGCCGCCGCGGCCGCTACGTCCAGCACCAGCTGGACCTGTCCGCGGTGGCCCGCCTGGGCAGCGACTTCATCGAGGGCGTCCTGCGCTAGGCGCTCCGCCGGACATGCCGCGATGTGCCGTCGCTCGCCTGCAGCACCGTCGTGGCCGGTCGCGCCCACGCGGCGGTAGCCGCATGTCAAACACGGCCCCGCGCCCCTTCAGGGCGCTGCCCGACTGCAGCGGACTTCGCCGAGGGGCGTCAGCCGTGGCCGCCGGCCCGCACCAGTCCGGTCTCGTACGCCAGCACCACCACCTGCACCCGGTCACGCAGGCCGAGCTTGGTCAGTATGCGGCCCACATGGGTCTTCACCGTCGCCTCGGACAGCACCAGGCGGGCCGCGATCTCGCCGTTGGACAGGCCCTGCGCGACCAGCACCATGACCTCGCGCTCCCGGTCGGTGAGCCGCTCCAGCTCCTTGTGCTGGGGCTCCCGGCCGGCGGAGGGCAGCATCGGCGCGAACCGGTCCAGCAGGCGCCGGGTGGTGGACGGGGCCACCACCGCGTCGCCGCTGTGCACGGAGCGGATGGCCGCCAGCAGCTCGCCGGGCGGCACGTCCTTGAGCATGAAGCCGGAGGCGCCCGCCTTCAGCCCGGAGAAGGCGTACTCGTCCAGGTCGAAGGTGGTCAGGATGAGCACCTTCGGCGGGTTCGGCTCCTGGCAGATGCGGCGCGTGGCCTCGACGCCGTCCAGCTTCGGCATGCGGACGTCCATCAGGACGACGTCGACGGCGGTGGAGCGCACCACCTGAAGGGCCTCGACTCCGTCACCCGCCTCCGCGACGACCTCCATGTCCGGCTGGGCGGCGAGCACCATCCGGAACCCGGTGCGCAGCAGCACCTGGTCGTCGACGAGCATCACGCGGATCGTCATCGGGGTCCTCTTCCGTTTGCTCTGGGGTGCTCTTGGGGGGGTGTGACAGGTGTCAACAGGGGGCGTGCGGCGGCGTCAGTGCGCCGGTTTGAGCGGGAGCAGCACGCTGATGCGGAATCCTCCGCCCGGGCGCGGGCCGGCGTCCAGGGTGCCGCCGACCATGCCGACCCGCTCGCGCATGCCGATCAGGCCGTGCCCCTGACCGTCGGCGCCGCCCTCCTCGTACAGCTCGTGCGGGGCGCCCTTGCCGTCGTCCTCGACGAGCAGGCCGAGCCCGTCGTCGAAGTAGACCAGTCGCACGCTCGCGCCCGCGTTGGGCCCGCCGTGCTTGCGGGTGTTGGTGAGCGCCTCCTGCACGATGCGGTACGCGGTCAGCTCCACCCCGCTGGGGAGCGGGCGCGGGGTGCCCTCGACCTTGAAGTCGACGGGCAGTCCGGAACTGCGGCACTGCTCGATGAGGTCGTCGATCTGCTCGACGTCCGGCTGCGGGACGTACTCCCCGCTCTCCTGGTGCTCGCCGGTGCGCAGCACGCCCAGCAGGCGGCGCATCTCGGCGAGGGCCTGGCGGCCGGTGGAGGAGATCGTCTCCAGGGCCTTCTTCGCCTGGTCGGGCGCGGCGTCGAGGACGTAGGCGGCGCCGTCGGCCTGGACCACCATCACCGACACGTTGTGCGCGACGACGTCGTGCAGCTCGCGCGCGATCCGCGCGCGCTCGGCCGCGACCGCCACCTTCGCCTGTGCCTCGCGCTCCTTCTCCAGCCGGGCGGCGCGCTCCTCCAGCTGGGCGAAGTAGGCCCGGCGGGTGCGCATGGAGTCGCCGAGCACCCAGGCCAGGGCGAACGGCACCGTCTGGAACACCGCGATCGCCAGCTGGCCCACCCCGCTGGAGTGCTGGTCCGGCCAGCGGATCTGCGCCAGGGCGGCCGCGGACAGGCTGACGAAGAGCGCGAGCCGGGAGGCCCAGCGCGCGCCGACCGCCGCGACCGTGTAGGTGATCACCAGCATGGCGAAGTCGGCGGCGGTCATCTCGATGTCCAGGACCAGCTGGGCCAGCCCGGTCGCGAGGGCCAGCAGCAACATCGCCTCGGGGAAGCGACGACGCAGCGCCACGACGACGCACAGGACGGCGGACACCGCAAGACCGCCGCCGATCGACATGTGGTGGTCCGGCACGCCGTTCTGACTCACCACGCTCACGCCGGAAAGCCCGAACAGGACGACGGCCCAGAAGCTGTCGACCCATGTCGGGTGCCTGCGGAGGAAGTCATAAAGGCGTTGCACGTAACCCAGAGTAGGGAAGCTGGATGCGTGCAGGGGTCAACCGGAGGGCCGATCCGCAAGAGCGACGCGTACTCCGCAAGGTGGATGCCGTGATCACCTGTGCGCCTAGTCTGTCCCGGTGACGGATGAGGCGACGGCGGAGAGCGTCCGCGAGGGACGCGGCTGGCGGGAGGCGACCCAGGAGGCGCTCTACGGGCCGGGCGGCTTCTACCGGCGGCCCGAGGGCCCGGCCGGTCACTTCCGTACGTCCGTGCACGCGTCCGCGTTGTTCGCGGGCGCCGTGGCGCGGCTGCTGTGCCGGGTCGACGAGGCGCTCGGGCGGCCGCGGACGCTGGACTTCGTCGACATGGGCGCCGGGCGCGGGGAGCTGGTGACCGGCGTACTTGCCGCCCTGCCGGCCGACGTGGCGGCCCGCGCGCGCGGTTGCGCCGTCGAGATCGCGGACCGTCCGGCGGGCCTGGACGACCGGATCACCTGGCGCAGCGAACCCCCGGCGACGATCACCGGGCTGCTGTTCGCCAACGAGTGGCTCGACAACGTGCCCGTGGACGTCGCCGAGGTGGACCCGGCGGGCGTGCCCCGGCTGGTGCTCGTCGCGGCGGACGGCACCGAACGACTCGGGGAGCCGGTGTCGGGCGCGGACGCGCACTGGCTGGCGCGGTGGTGGCCGCTGCCGGGCGAGGAGGGGCTGCGCGCGGAGATCGGGCTGCCCAGGGACCTGGCGTGGGCGGCCGCGGTGGACCGGGTGGTGCGGGGACTTGCGGTTGCCGTGGACTACGTGCACACAGCGGACGCGCGCCCCCCGTTCGGGACGCTCACCGGCTTCCGGGAGGGACGCGAGACGGCGCCCGTGCCGGACGGCTCGTGCGACATCACGGCGCATGTCGCGCTGGACGCGTGTGCGGCGGCAGGCACGTCAGCTCACGCGACGGCTCGCAGGCCTCACGAAACGGCGCACACATCCTCCGGCACAGCGCGCACACTCATCGCCGCACGCCTGCTCACGCAACGCGCCGCCCTGCGCGCCCTGGACCTCACCGGCGCACGCCCCCCGCTCGCGCTGGCCTCGGCAGACCCCGCCGCCTACGTACGCGCCCTGGCGAGTGCCGGCGAGGCCGCCGAACTCACCGCCCCGGCCGGCCTCGGCGACTTCGGCTGGCTGCTCCAGCCGGTTGGAATCCCGGACCCGCTCGCCTAGGGCCGGCGGCTCACTTGTCGATGTCCCCGACCACGAAGAACATCGACCCGAGGATCGCCACCATGTCCGCCACCAGCGTCCCCGGCAGCAGCTCGGTCAGGACCTGGATGTTGTTGTAGGACGCGGAGCGCAGCTTCAGCCGGTACGGGGTCTTCTCGCCCTTGCTGACCAGGTAGTAGCCGTTGATCCCGAGCGGGTTCTCGGTCCAGGCGTACGTGTGCCCCTCCGGCGCCTTCAGCACCTTGGGCAGCCGCTGGTTGATCGGCCCGGGCGGCAGCTCGGCGAACCGGTCCAGGCAGGCGTCGGCGAGGTCGAGCGCGTTATGGGTCTGCTCCAGGAGCACCTCGAAACGGGCAAGACAGTCGCCCTCGCTCCGGGTGACGACCTTCAGCGTGTCCTGGAGGTCGCCGTAGGCCAGGTACGGCTCGTCGCGGCGCAGGTCGAAGTCGACGCCCGAGCCGCGCGCGATGGGCCCGCTCACGCCGTAGGCGTGCACGGTCTCCGGCGTGAGCGCCCCCACGCCCCGCGTACGCCCCCGGAAGATCTCGTTGCCGAGCACCAGGTCGTCGAAGACGTCCATCCGGGAGCGCACGGCGGCGACGGCCGCACGCGCGCGTGCCGTCCAGCCGGCCGGCAGGTCCTCCTTGAGGCCGCCGACGCGGTTGAACATGTAGTGCATGCGCCCGCCGGAGACCTCCTCCATGACGTTCTGGAGCACCTCGCGCTCACGGAACGCGTAGAAGACCGGCGTGATCCCGCCCAGCTCCAGCGGGTACGACCCGAGGAACATCAGGTGGTTCAGCACCCGGTTCAGCTCCGCCAGCAGCGTCCGCGTCCACACCGCACGCTCGGGGACCTCCATGCCGAGCATCCGCTCCACGGCGAGGACCACGCCCAGCTCGTTCGAGAACGCCGACAGCCAGTCGTGGCGGTTGGCGAGCATGATGATCTGCCGGTAGTCGCGCGCCTCGAAAAGCTTCTCCGCGCCCCGGTGCATGTAGCCGATCACCGGCTCCGCGTGCAGGATGCGCTCTCCGTCCAGCACCAGCTTGAGCCGCAGCACGCCGTGCGTGGACGGATGCTGGGGGCCGATGTTGAGCACCATGTCGGTGCTCTCGGCGGCACCGCCGATGCCGACCGTGGTCTCCGTCGCAGTCATGGACCCAGTTTCCCCTACGTACGCTGGCTCCATGGAGACGGGGATCCCCGAGCAGACCGGGGTATCGGGGGAAGAGCCGGTGTGGCGGGGGCTGCCGCCCGGCCTGCTGCGCATGCGCCGACTGCTGCTGGCGGTGTGGACGGGCGTGCTCGCCCTCGTGGCGGGGCTGCTGCCCGGCCTGCTCGCCGGCTGGACGTGGGCCGCCCTCGCGCTGCTCCCACTGGCCCTGGGCGCGTGGGGCTGGCTACTGCTGGGCCGCAACTGGCGCTCCTGGCGGTACGCCGAGCGCGCCGACGACCTGCTGATCAGCCGCGGTGTCCTGTGGCGCGAGGAGACCGTGGTGCCGTACGGGCGGATGCAACTGGTGGAGGTCACCTCGGGGCCCGTGGAGCGCTCCTTCGGGCTGGCCAGCGTGCAGCTGCACACCGCCGCCGCGGCGACCGACGCGACCATCCCGGGTCTGGACCCGGCCGAGGCGGAGCGGCTGCGCGACCGGCTCACCGAGCTCGGCGAGGCCCGATCGGCGGGCCTGTGACCACGCCTGACCTCGACGACGTGGCGGCACGCCCGTCCCTGGCCGAGCGGCGGCTGCACCCCGTCACGCCCTTCCGGCGGGCCTGGGCGCCGGTCGCCGTACTCGCCGGCTGGGCCGGGCACGACCCGAGCGGCGCGCAGGAGCAGCTTCAGCGGCTGACCTCCACGATGCTGCTCGTCGGGCTCGCCGTGCTGGTCCCGGCCGCCGGCCTCTACGGCTTCCTGTCCTGGTGGTTCACACACTTCGCGGTCACCGACAGCGAACTGCGCATCCGTACCGGGCTGCTGTTCCGGCGCACCGCGCACATCCGGCTGGAGCGCATCCAGGCGATCGACGTGACGCGTCCGCTCCTCGCGCGCGTGGCGGGTGTCGCCAAGCTGCGCATCGACGTCGTCGGGGCCGACAAGAAGGACGAACTCGCCTTCCTGGGCGAGCAGGAGGCGCGCGCCCTGCGCGCGGAGCTGCTCGCGCGCGCCGCGGGTTTCGCGCCCGAGACGGCGCGCGAAGTCGGCGAGGCACCGGCGCACGAGCTGCTGCGGGTGCCTCCGCGCGAGCTGGCGCTCTCCCTCGTGCTGACGGGCGCCGCCTGGGGCTCGCTGGCCGCAGCCCTCGTCGTACCGCCCGTGCTGTGGCTCGCCACCCACAGTGTGTGGACGGTCCTCGCCGCCGCCCTGCCGCTGCTCGGTACGGCGGGCGCGAGCAGCGCGGGGCGGTTCGTCGCCGAGTACGACTGGACGGTGGGCGAGTCCCCGGACGGGCTGCGCATCGACCACGGGCTGCTCGACCGCGCGCACGAGACCGTGCCCCCGGGACGGGTGCAGACCGTGCGGATCGTGGAACCGCTGCTGTGGCGACGGCGGGGCTGGGTGCGGGTGGAGCTGGACGTGGCCGGGTCCGACAACTCCGTGCTGGTGCCGGTCGCCCCGCGCGCGGTGGCCGAGTCGGTCATAGCGCGCATACTGCCCGGCGTGACCGTACCGGAGTCGCTGTCCCGACCGCCCCGGCGGGCCGGTCGGTGCGTGCCGGTGTGGTGGCGCGGGCACGGCCTCGCGGTCACCGAAGCGGTGTTCGCCGCCCGGCACGGCCTGCTGCGCCGCCGCCTGTCGCTGGTCCCGCACGCCAAGGTGCAGAGCGTACGCCTCACCCAGGGGCCCTGGGAGCGGCTGTGGCGGCTCGCCGACGTCCATGTGGACACCGGGGCCGACAAGACCGTCACGGCCCGTCTGCGGGACGCCGAGGAGGCCGCGCTGCTGCTGCGCGCCCAGGCGGAGCGGTCCCGCACCGGCCGCAGGGACGCCCGCCCCGACCGCTGGATGGCGTGAGCCCGGCCCACCCCTCTCGGGTGGACCGGGCTCGGTGCCTGGTGGGTGCCTGACGGAGTCTCAGGAAGCGGCGGTGCGCAGCCCCTGGAGGTCGATCTGCTCCGTCTCGTCGTGCGCGGTCAGGTCGATGACCTGACCGATGCCGCGCGACTCCGCGTCGGCGGGCTTGAACTCGGCCTCCGCCTCGGCCTTGTGCAGCGCGAGGGCCTCCTGGCCGACGACGTCGGCGAGATCCTCGTTCTGCACGGACTCCAGCGCGGCGGACGCCGACTGCTTCTGGGTGCCGAAGAAGTCGAACCCGCCCTCGATCGCCGGGCGCCGCACGGGCGCGGCCGGTACGACGGCTACCGCGGTCGGCACCGTGAAGTGACCGGCGGGCTGCTGCCCCGCGGGCTTGGCGGGCTGGTCCGGTGTCGTCGAGGTGGCGGCCGCGGGCTCGTGTCCGCCGACCGCCTCGGGCTTCCCCTGCGCCTCGCCCTCCGTGACGGCCTCCTGCGCGGACTCCTTGCGCGCACCGTCACCCGGGGCCTCGGCGGACCCGGCCGCCTTCGGCTCGGCCGTGACGGGCGAGGGCCTGACCGGCTCGGGTTCGGCGGACCCGGGCGCGACGGACTCGGCCGCGACGGACTCGGCCTGGGCAACCGCGACCTCGGCGGACTCGACCTCGGCCTCGGCCGGCGCCCCGTCACGGTCCAGCCGGGACAGCGCCACCGCGGCCTTCAGGAACAGCTGAGCACCCTCGGCGGAGAACGCCGGGCCGGCCTTCGGCTTCTCCTCGGCGGCCTCGACCGTCTCGGCCTCGGACTCGGCGGCCTCGGGCTCGGCGCTGCGCGCGGGCGGCAGCGCGGGCGGGCCGGACGGCTCGGCCGTCTCGATCTCCAGCAGCCGGCGCCCCTCCAGGGCGCTGGCGCGCTCGGTCTCCGCCGTGGCGTAGCGGCGCAGCAGGGCCGCGTGCTCGTTGCGCAGCCCGGCCAGCTCCGCACGCTTGGCGCGCAGCCGCTGCTCGAGCTTGGTGCGCAGCTCGCGCGACTCCTCCAGGTCGGTCTCCAGTTCGGCGACCCGTTCGTCGTAGCGCCACTCGTCGCTGACACGCGCGCGCGAGAGGTCGGCGACCTGCTTGCCCGCCTGGGAGTCCCAGCGGCGCATCACGACGGCGCCCGCGACAGCGGTCGCCGCGGCGGCTGCCGCCAGCGTGCGCAACACCGTGACCTCGGAGAACACCCAGGGACCCAGCGCGCAGACGACGGACACGCCGGCGATCGCCGACGGAGGCAACAGCCGGTGCAGAGGTGGTGAATGGCGGTGGCGTCCACGTGGCATGGCCAGAAACTTACCGCGCGTAGGCGATTCGCGGACCCCCGCCCCGCAAAAACACCGCCACACCATGAGCTTTCCCGGGTAACGGGCACCCGGCGGCTCAGCGGTCGCTCAGCCGCCCGCTGAGCCACTGCAGCGTCGGAGGGATCTCCCGGCGCCAGGTGTTGAAGTTGTGCCCGCCGCTGTCCAGGATGATCGACGAGATCCGGGTCAGGTTCGTGGCCTGCACATCCCCTATGAACTTGAGGGTGTCCTTGTAGTTGTGTTCGCCGATCCTGCTGCTGGTGACGAGCAGCGAGGTGTCGGGCGCGGGCTCGTGCTTGAGGAGCCACCACAGGTCGGCACGATTCTGCAGTTTCGTGTCGCCCTTGAAGAGGTCACCGGTCGTGGGGTCGATCGGCGCCTTGTAGTAGGGCGAGAGGCCGGCGGCGGCCGCGTAGACGCTCGGATGGTGCATGGCGAGCTTCAGCGCGCAGTAACCGCCGGTGGAGTCGCCGACGATGCCCCAGCTGCCGGGCCGCTTGCCCACCCGGTAGTGCGCGAGTACGGCCTCGGGCAGGTCCTGGGCGAAGAAGGTCTCGCTCTGTGGCCCGCCAGGGATGTCCACGCACTCGGTGTCGCGCGGCGGCGCCACGGTCGGCCGCAGCATCACCAGGATCATCGGCTGCATCCGCCCGTCCTTGGCCAGCTCCTGCGCCGTACGCGGGTAGTGCAGTTTGTCCACCAGCGCCTGCGCCGTACCGGGGTAGCCGGTCAGTACGACGGCCGCCGGGAACGTACGCGTGCGGTACTGCGGCTGGAAGTACTCGGGCGGCAGATAGACGTACGCCGGTGTGGCGATGTGGGTCTTGCGGCCCACGATGCCCACCTTCTGGATCTGCCCGGTCGTCTGCGGCCGTGATCCGTTGACGCCCTTGACCAGGGAGGTGGAGACCACCTGCAGCGGGCCGCCCGTACCGGGGTTGGCCGAGTGGTCGACGACTATGCCCTGGTCGGTCTCCTGGCCGAACAGGTCCGCCCAGCTGGCGTAGAACCCGAAGGCCTGGTTGGCGGCGATCCCGAGGGAGCCGACGAGGACCAGTTGTGTGACAAGGAGCAGACCGACGCGCCCGATGACGGCCCGCCAGTTCTGCCGGGCGAGCCGCGGCCACACCCACACCGTGGCGATGAACAGCACCGCGGCGAGCACGACCGCAAGCGCCAGCACCTTGTTGCTCGTGAGACCCATGGGCTCTTCCTGCCTGCGCTTTCCGCCCGTGGCCCACCCAGCATCGTTGCAAGGGCTTGCCCGGGGCTTTCCTTGGCCTTTGACCCGACTTTCCGGAGGGGAGTGAACCTCTCTCCCCGAGACACCGTCCTAGAGGGCGCAATGTCGCCGGATGCCCCGATCGGCACCGGGTTCAAGGTCTCTCGCAGAACTACGGGATGCGATGTCTGTCAGGATAGATGGGGAAATGTCGGGCGAGGTTCCGAGCCGATCAAGCCGGGCGCGGCGCATACTGCGCGGCCCGCGCCCCGAGGCCGTTCCCGCTCTGGTCGCCAAGGCGTGCGCCCTCGTGGGCGTGGTGGACATTGCCGCGGGCGTGTTCCCGCGCTTCCGTCACAGTCGTATGCACGCCCTGGCCGAGGTACTGCCCGGCTCCTTCGGGCCCTTCGCGGCGGCTCTCTCGCTCAGCGCGGGCGTGCTGCTGCTCCTGCTCGCACACGGACTCAAGCGCCGCAAGCGCCGGGCGTGGCGCGCCGCGGTCGCGCTCCTGCCCGCAGGTGCTGCCGCCGAGTTCGTGTACCGGCACTCGGTCATCGGCATGCTCATCTCGATGGCGATCCTGATTCCGCTGCTGCGCCACCGCGACGAGTTCGCGGCCCTGCCCGACCCGCGCAGCCGCTGGCGCGCACTCGCCAACTTCGTCCTGATGGCCGCCGGTTCCCTCGCCCTCGGCCTGGTCATCGTCAGCGTCCATCCGCACCGGATGGTCGGCGACCCGAGCCTCGCCGACCGCCTGACGCACGTCGTCTACGGCCTGTTCGGCTTCGAGGGGCCGCTGGACTACGACGGCAACACCTCCTGGACGGTCGCCTTCTCCCTCGGCGCCCTCGGCTGGCTGACCGCGGTCACCACCATCTACTTCGCCTTCCGCCCCGAGCACCCGGCCGCCCGCCTCACCGAGGACGACGAGGCCCGGCTGCGCGTGCTGCTGGACAAGCACGGCGGCCGCGACTCCCTCGGTCACTTCGCGCTGCGCCGCGACAAGGCGGTCGTCTTCTCGCCCAGCGGCAAGGCGGCGGTCACCTACCGCGTGGTCTCCGGCGTGATGCTCGCCAGCGGCGACCCGATCGGCGACGTCGAGGCCTGGCCCGGCGCCATCGAACGCTTCATGGACGAGGCCAAGGCGCACTCCTGGACCCCGGCCGTCATGGGCTGCTCGGAGACGGGCGGCGAGGTGTGGACCCGCGAGACCGGCCTGGACGCCCTGGAGCTGGGCGACGAGGCGGTGGTCGACGTGGCGGATTTCTCACTCGCCGGACGCGCGATGCGCAACGTGCGCCAGATGGTCAAGCGCATCGAGCGGGCCGGCTACGAAACCCGGGTACGGCGTATCCGTGACCTCGGCGAGGCCGAGCTGGAGCGCATCCGCCGGGCGGCGGAGGACTGGCGCGGCACCGACACCGAGCGCGGCTTCTCCATGGCGCTCGGCCGCATCGGCGACCCCACCGACGGCGACTGCCTGATCGCCACCGCCCACAAGACCGACGACGAGCCCGGCGAGTACGGCGACCTGAAGGCGATCCTGCACTTCGTGCCCTGGGGAACCGACGGTGTCTCCCTGGACCTGATGCGCCGCGACCGCACCGCCGACCCCGGCATGAACGAGCTGCTGATCGCCGCCGCCCTGCAGGCCGCCCCCAAGTTCGGCATCACCCGGGTCTCGCTGAACTTCGCGATGTTCCGCTCCGCCCTCGCGCGCGGGGAGAAGATCGGCGCGGGCCCGGTGCTGCGCGCCTGGCGCGGACTGCTGGTGTTCCTCTCCCGCTGGTTCCAGATCGAGTCGCTGTACAAGTTCAACGCCAAGTTCCAGCCCCGCTGGGAGCCGCGCTTCGTCGTCTACCGCGCCTCCGCCGACCTGCCCCGCATCGGCTTCGCCGCCATGCAGGCGGAGGGCTTCGTCGACCTGGCCCTGCCGCTCCCGCGCTTCCTGCGCCGGCGCCGGGCGGCCGCCGAGCGCCCCTGCGCGCACGCCGTGGCGGAACGCGACGTCCGAGCCGCCTGACCCCGGCCGCCTGCCGCGCGCAGAGCACAGCCCGGCCCCTGACCGGCCCGGGCGGAAGCCCCACCCCCTCCAGCACGGGAGCTTCCGCCCGGGCCGCGGCGCGTGGGCGGCGCCCCCCTGGGCCTACGCTGAACGTATGAACAACCTCAGCGGGCGCGGCCGAGTGGCAGGCCTTCCGGCATGGGACCGGTGCGCGGTCATGGGGGTCGTGAACGTGACCCCCGATTCCTTCTCCGACGGCGGCCGCTGGTTCGACACGACCGTCGCCGTCAAGCACGGCCTGGACCTGGTCGCCGAGGGCGCTGACCTGGTCGACGTCGGCGGCGAGTCCACCCGCCCCGGCGCCACCCGCGTCGACGAGGCCGAGGAACTCAGGCGCGTCATCCCCGTCGTCCGCGGCCTCGCCTCCGAAGGCGTGGCCGTCTCCGTCGACACCATGCGCGCCTCCGTCGCCGAACAGGCCCTCGCCGCCGGCGCCACCCTCGTCAACGACGTCAGCGGCGGCCTCGCCGACCCCGCGATGATCCCCGTGGTCGCGGCCACGGGCGCCCCCTTCGTCGTCATGCACTGGCGCGGCTTCCTGCAGGGCGGCAACGTCCAGGGCGCGTACAAGGACGTCGTCGCCGAAGTCGTGGACGAACTGCAGGCGCGCGTGGAGGCCGTTCTCGAGGGCGGCATCGCCCCCGACCGCATCGTCGTGGACCCCGGCCTCGGCTTCTCCAAGCAGGCCGACCACGACCTCACCCTGCTCGCCCACCTCGACCGCCTGCACGCCCTGGGCCACCCCCTGCTCGTCGCCGCCTCCCGCAAGCGGTTCCTCGGCCGCGTCCTCGCCGGACCGGAGGGCGCACCCCCGCCGGCCCGCGAGCGAGACGCCGCCACGGCCGCCGTCTCGGCGCTCGCGGCGCACGCCGGGGCATGGGCGGTGCGCGTGCACGAGGTACGCGCCACCGCGGACGCGGTGCGGGTCGCGCGCGCCGTTGAAGGAGCCCGGTGAGCGCCCCCCACACCGACGTCGAACAGGTGGAGGCCGCCAACACCGCCTTCTACGAGGCGATGGAGCGCGGTGACTTCGAGGAGCTGTCCTCGCTCTGGCTCACACCCGCCGACCTGGGCGTCGACGAGGAGTACCACGACCCGGCGGACACCGGCGTGATCTCCTGCGTCCACCCCGGCTGGCCGGTGCTCACCGGCCGCTCCGAGGTCCTCAGGTCGTACGCGCTGATCATGGCGAACACCGACTACATCCAGTTCTTCCTCACCGACGTGCACGTCTCCGTGACCGGCAACACCGCCCTCGTGACCTGCACCGAGAACATCCTCAGCGGCGGCCCCGCCCCGGAGGACGGCGCGGAGCTCGGCCCCCTGGTCGGCCAGCTCGTCGTCGCCACGAACGTGTTCCGGCGCACCCTCACCGGCTGGAAACTCTGGTCGCACCACGCCTCCCCCGTGCTGGCCGAATCCGACGAGGAAGAGGAGAACGGTCAGAACGAAGCAAACGGCGATAGTTCGGGTGACAACCCCCTCGCCTGACCGGGTACGAGCCCCACAAGGACCAAGAAGTGGTTGGAATCACCTACCCGGGGGTATGTGCGGCTACCAGCCCATGACGCGGCCGGGTTCCCCGGGGGAAACACACGGTGAAGCCTCCGGGTCGCCGCCGGGGCACACGCCCCCGTCACCCGGATGTGTCAGCGCCCGCAGGTAGATTCGTCAGAGGCCGGTGTGCCGCCCGCACGCGACACCGCCCGGCCGTTCCCGACGATTGCAGGAGTGATTCGCGTGGATCGTGTCGCGCTGCGCGGCCTGAAGGCCCGCGGGCACCACGGTGTGTTCCCCAAGGAGCGCGAGGAGGGCCAGACCTTCATCGTGGACCTCGTCCTTGGCCTGGACACCCGACCCGCCGCCGCCGACGACGACCTGGCGAAGACCGTCCACTACGGCATCGTGGCCGAAGAGGTCGTGGCCGTGGTCGAGGGCGAACCGGTGAACCTCATCGAAACCCTCGCCGAGCGGATCGCCCAGACCTGCCTGAAGCACGAAGGGGTCCAGGAGGCCGAGGTCTGTGTCCACAAGCCGGACGCCCCGATCACCGTCCCGTTCGACGACGTGACCGTCACCATCACCCGGAGCCGAGTATGACCCGACCTTTCGCCCAGGGTCACAGCGACCCGACCGTCCAGCCGGTGCCCGCCTCGGTCGTCGAGCAGGTGGACGCCGCCGACACGACACTGAGCAATCCGAAATGGGCCGTGATCTCCATCGGCTCCAACCTCGGCAACCGCCTGGAGACCCTCCAGGGAGCCGTCGACGCCCTGGAGGACACCCCCGGCGTCCGTGTGAAGGCCGTGTCGCCGGTCTACGAGACGGAGCCGTGGGGCGTCGAGCCCGGCAGCCAGCCGTCCTACTACAACGCCGTCGTCGTCCTGAAGACCACCCTGCCCCCGTCCTCCCTGCTGGAGCGGGCCCACGCCGTCGAGGAGGCCTTCAACCGGGTCCGCGACGAGCGCTGGGGACCGCGCACCCTGGACGTCGACATCGTCGCCTACGCGGACGTCACCTCCGACGACCCGCAGCTCACCCTCCCGCACCCGCGCGCCCACGAACGCGCCTTCGTGCTCGCCCCCTGGCACGACATCGACCCGCAGGCGCTGCTGCCCGGCCGGGGCACGGTGGCCGAACTGCTGTCGGCCGTCACCCTCAACGGCATCGAGGCGCGCGCGGACCTGGAACTCCGACTGCCCGAGTAGTCGTTAAGGTCAAGACGACCACAGTCCGGGACCGGTCCGGGGGAGCTGAAGGGACACCGTGAGAGAGCTGCGCATCAGGGTGCTGGCCGGCGTGTTCGTCGTGGCCGGCGTCCTGTCCTGGGCGGGCGCCCGCCTCTGGAACTCGATCGGGACACTCCCCAGCGTCCCCCTGGCCGCCCCCATCGTCCTCGCACTGATCGCGGTGGTCCTGCTCGCCACCGCGCTCTCGCTGCGCGCCCGCCTCAAGGCCCAGCGCGAACGCCGGCCCGGCGCCAAGGGCGTCGACCCCCTGATGGCCGCCCGAGCGGTCGTCTTCGGCCAGGCCAGCGCCCTGGTGGCCGCCCTGGTCGCCGGCATGTACGGCGGCACGGGCGTCTTCCTCCTGGAGCTCCTGGACATCCCCGCCCGCCGCGACCAGGCCCTCTACGCCGGTCTCTCGGTCCTGGCCGGCATCGGCGTGATAGCGGCGGCCATGTTCCTGGAGCGGGTCTGCAAGCTCCCCGAGGACGAGGACCACAACCACGCGGGCGCGGAGCCGGCGGCCTGACCACCGGCTCCGGTCGTGCGGTGGGGGCCGGTCAGCGCGCCATGATGAGGCTCATCGCCTCGTTCCGCGTCGCCGCGTCGCGCAGCTGACCGCGCACCGCCGAGGTGATCGTCTTCGCGCCCGGCTTGCGGATGCCCCGCATCGACATGCACATGTGCTCGCACTCGACGACCACGATCACGCCGCGCGGCTCCAGGATCTCCATCAGGGAGTCCGCTATCTGCGTGGTGAGCCGTTCCTGCACCTGCGGGCGCCGGGCGTAGACGTCCACGAGCCGGGCCAGCTTGGACAGACCGGTGATCTTCCCGGTCACGGACGGGATGTAGCCGACGTGGGCGACGCCCCGGAACGGCACCAGATGATGCTCACAGGTGCTGTAGACCTCGATGTCCTTCACCAGCACCATCTCGTCGTGCCCCAGGTCGAACGTCGTGGTCAGGACGTCCTCGGGCTTCTGCCACAGGCCCGCGAAGATCTCCTTGTACGCCCGCGCCACCCGCGCCGGCGTCTCCCTGAGGCCCTCACGATCCGGATCCTCACCGACCGCGATCAGCAGTTCCCGTACGGCGTTCTCGGCGCGCTTCTCGTCGAACTCGCCGATGGTGCCCTCACCGTCCAGGGTCACGGGGTCGGTCATCTGGTTCCTCGTTCCTGTGCTGTCACGCGTGCGTCCACGCGCTCTGTCTGCGGACATACGAAATGCCGCGCCCCCCAGGCTAGAACCTGGGGGCCGCGGCATTCATTCCGGCCTGGTGGCTGAAAGTGTTCAGCTCTCGGGGCGGTCTTCCGGGGTCTTGTCCGTCACCGGGGCGGACTCCGACGCCGTCGACTTGGCCGTGCTGATCGCCGCCGTCGATCCGTTCGCCCCGTTGGTCAGTGCCAGCTCCTTCGGGGAGAGCACCGGCGGGCGGGTGGACGGGGTGCGACGGGACGAGCCGGTCCACGCGGGCCGCGGCGGGCGCTTGTGGATCGGGGCGAAGATCTCGGCGATCTCCTCCTTGCCCAGGGTCTCCTTCTCCAGCAGGTGGAGGACGAGCTGGTCGAGCACGTCACGGTTCTCGACCAGGATCTCCCAGGCCTCGTTGTGAGCGGTCTCGATGAGCTTCTTGACCTCTTCGTCGACCAGCGCGGCGACCTCTTCCGAGTAGTCGCGCTGGTGAGCCATCTCACGTCCGAGGAAGGGCTCGCTGTTGTCGCCGCCGAACTTGATCGCGCCGAGCCGCTCGGTCATGCCGTACTGCGTGACCATCGCGCGGGCCAGGTTGGTGGCCTTCTCGATGTCGTTGGCGGCGCCGGTGGTCGGGTCGTGGAAGACCAGTTCCTCGGCCGCGCGACCGCCCAGCATGTACGCCAGCTGGTCGAGCATCTCGTTGCGAGTGGTCGAGTACTTGTCCTCGTCCGGGAGCACCATCGTGTAGCCGAGGGCGCGGCCGCGGGAGAGGATCGTGATCTTGTGGACCGGGTCGGAGTTCGGCGAGGCCGCCGCGACCAGGGCGTGGCCGCCCTCGTGGTACGCGGTGATCTTCTTCTCCTTGTCCGACATGATCCGGGTCCGCTTCTGCGGGCCCGCGACCACGCGGTCGATCGCCTCGTCCAGCGCCTTGTTGTCGATCAGCTTCTGGTCGCTGCGGGCGGTGAGCAGCGCGGCCTCGTTCAGGACGTTCGCGAGGTCGGCACCGGTCATGCCGGGGGTGCGGCGGGCGACGGCGGCCAGGTCGACGTCGGGCGCGACCGGCTTGCCCTTCTGGTGAACCTTGAGGATCTCCATGCGGCCCTGCAGGTCCGGCGGGTCGACCGCGATCTGGCGGTCGAAGCGGCCGGGACGGAGCAGAGCCGGGTCGAGGATGTCGGGCCGGTTCGTCGCGGCGATGAGGATCACGCCGCCCTTGACGTCGAAGCCGTCCATCTCGACGAGCAGCTGGTTCAGGGTCTGCTCGCGCTCGTCGTGACCGCCGCCGAGGCCGGCGCCGCGGTGGCGGCCGACCGCGTCGATCTCGTCGACGAAGACGATCGCCGGGGCGTTCGCCTTGGCCTGCTCGAAGAGGTCACGGACTCGGGAGGCACCGACACCGACGAACATCTCGACGAAGTCGGAACCGGAGATCGAGTAGAAGGGCACCCCGGCCTCGCCGGCCACGGCGCGCGCGAGGAGCGTCTTGCCGGTACCGGGACGGCCGTAGAGGAGCACGCCCTTGGGGATCTTGGCGCCGACGGCCTGGAACTTGGCCGGCTCCTGGAGGAACTCCTTGATCTCGTGGAGCTCCTCGACGGCCTCGTCGCAGCCCGCGACGTCGGAGAAGGTCGTCTTCGGGGTGTCCTTGGTGATGAGCTTGGCCTTGGACTTGCCGAAGTTCATGACCCGGGAGCCGCCGCCCTGCATCTGATTCATCAGGAACAGGAAGACGACCACGATCAGGACGAAGGGCAGCAGGGAGAGCAGGACGCCGACGAACGGGTTCTGCTTGGACGGCGAGACCGTGTAGCCGTCCGGGATCTGCTTGTCCTGGTACTTGTTCTGCAGTGTGGCGGCGATGGCCACGCCCTGGTCGCCGATGTAGCTCGCCTGGATCTTCGAGCTGTCCTCGACCTTCTGGCCGTCCTTGAGGGTGACCTTGATGGTCTGCTCGTCACCGGTGGTGAGCTTGGCCGACTCGACCTTGTTCTCGTTGATCGCCGCCACGACCTGGCCGGTGTCCACCGTCTTGTAGCCGCCGGACGAGCCGACGACCTGCATCAACACGACCACGGCAAGGACGGCCAGCACGATCCACATGACCGGCCCACGGAAGTATCGCTTCACGTCCATCCATACGGAGCGGTGTCGCCCCGTCCCTCCTGCCATAGTGAGTTTGATAAGACAGTTCTTCTGACGGTACCCCAGCATTGTTGTCCGAAGCCGCACGGAGTGGCATGGACGGCTGTCATTCCCGTCTCTGCTTCCTCCAACGGCGCGAAACCCGCTGGGGTTCCCGATCGTCTTACAGGGACTGGCCCGATTGGCTCAGCCGCCGTAGACGTGAGGCGCGAGCGTACCGACGAACGGCAGGTTGCGGTACTTCTCGGCGTAGTCGAGGCCGTATCCCACGACGAACTCGTTGGGGATGTCGAAGCCGACCCATTCCACGTCGATGGCGACCTTGGCGGCGTCCGGCTTGCGCAGCAGCGTGCACACCTTGAGGGACTCGGGCTCGCGGGAGCCGAGGTTGGACAGCAGCCAGGACAGGGTCAGTCCGGAGTCGATGATGTCCTCGACGATCAGGACGTGCCTGCCCTTGATGTCGGTGTCCAGGTCCTTGAGGATCCGCACGACACCGGAGGACTGGGTGCCCGCGCCGTAGGACGACACGGCCATCCAGTCCATGGTGACGGGGGTGGACAGCGCCCGGGCCAGGTCGGCCATGACCATGACGGCGCCCTTGAGCACGCCGACGATGAGCAGGTCCTTGCCCGCGTACTCCGCGTCGATCTTCGCGGCCAGCTCGGCCAGCTTCGCGTCGATCTCTTCCTTGGTGATGAGTACCTGCTTGAGGTCGGCACCCATGTCTTTCGCGTCCACCCGCATCACTTTCGGTCGTCCCGCACTTACGGCCGCTCTTACGGCCACCGGCTGTCCGGCCCGCCGGAGGGTCGCTCCGGAGGTCGGGATTCAGCCTTGCCGAATCACCAGTCTGCCACCCTGACGCTGGGCGACGACCTTGCCGGGGAGATTGATGGCTCCCTGGCCCCGCCAGCCGGTGATCAGCCGGTCGACTTCCTCGATGTGGCGGGCGAAGAGGGAGCCGGCCGGGGCGCCGGCCTCGATGGCGGCGCGGCGCAGGATGCGGCGGCGTACGGCGGGCGGGAGGGCGTAGAGCTTGGCGCACTCCAGGAGGCCCGTGGCGTCGCGTACGGACGCCTCGGCCTGGGAGGCCCAGGAGTCGAGGGCGTCGGCGTCGTCGCGGGAGAGCTGGGCGGTGCGGGCGAGGGCTTCCACGACGCCTTTGCCGAGGGCCTTCTCCAGGGCGGGCAGACCTTCGTGCCGGAGCCGGGAGCGGGTGTAGGCGGGGTCGGCGTTGTGCGGGTCGTCCCAGACGGGCAGGGACTGGACCATGCAGGCCTTGCGGGCGGTCTGCCGGTCGATGTGCAGGAAGGGGCGCCGGTAACGGCCGTCGGCCCCCGAGACCGCGGCCATTCCGGACAGGGAGCGGATGCCGGAGCCGCGGGCGAGGCCGAGCAGGACGGTTTCGGCCTGGTCGTCGCGGGTGTGGCCGAGCAGGACCGCGGCGGCGCCGTGTCGTTCGGCCGCGGCGTCGAGGGCGGCGTAGCGGGCGTCTCGGGCGGCGGCCTCGGGGCCGCCCTCGCGGCCGACCGTCACGGCGATGGACTCGGCGGGTTCGAGGCCGAGTTCGCGCAGCCTGAGGACGACCTCGTCGGCCCGGAGGTCGGAGCCGGGCTGGAGGCCGTGGTCCACGGTGATGCCGCCGGCGCGGATGCCGAGCTTGGGGGCCTCGAAGGCGAGGGCCGAGGCGAGCGCCATGGAGTCGGCGCCGCCGGAGCACGCGACCAGCACGAGCGGGGAGGGGGTGCGCTCGTTCCGGCTCGGTTCGCGGGCTTCCACGGTGGCAGCCGTTGCGGCTGTCATCGCTGCTTCGGTGATGCGGCTGTGGTCGATGAGGAGGTCGTGGAGGACGCGGCGGACCGCCAGGCGTATCGCCGCGACCGCAGGATGGGGACCCATGTCCGGTTCCCTTCATGAAGTTTTCGGGGGGTGAGCCCGAGGTCGGTCACTCAGAGTGTGTAGATGGTGACAGAAGCGGGCCGTTCCCCGAGCATTGCACGCCTACCCATCGCTCACGGTCCCTCGGACGGGTGATTGAAGGGGCGTTCGCCTGCCGTAGGCCGGATTCGGTTCACGACTTCCTCACGCGGTTCACGACTCGGCCTTGCGGTGCACCCGTGCGACCCAGTCCGCCGGTTTGGCGATCTCCGCCTTGGTGGGCAGGGTGTTGGGGGATGTCCACACGCGGTTGAAGCCGTCCATGCCGACCTGTTCGACGACGGCGCGCACGAAGCGTTCGCCGTCCCGGTACTGCCTGAGCTTGGCGTCCAGACCGAGCAGCTTGCGCAGGGCGAGGTCGAGGCGGGAGGCGCCCTTGGCGCGGCGCTGCTGGAACTTCTCGCGGATCTCGGAGACGGTCGGCACGACGCTCGGGCCCACCCCGTCCATGACGAAGTCGGCGTGCCCCTCCAGCAGGGACATGACCGCGGTGAGGCGGCCGAGGATCTCGCGCTGGACCGGGGTCTGCACCAGCTCCACGAAGGAGCGTCCGCCGTCGTCCTCCTCGCCCTCGGGGCGGCCGCCGGCGAGGGACTGGGCGGCTTCCCGGATGCGCTCCAGGACGGTCATCGGATCGACGTCGGTCTCCGCCAAGAACGACTGGATTTCACCCTCGAGGTGGTCACGGAGCCAGGGCACGGCGGTGAACTGCGTGCGGTGGGTCTCCTCGTGCAGGCACACCCAGAGCCTGAAGTCGTGCGGCTCGACGTCGAGTTCGCGCTCCACGTGGACGATGTTCGGGGCGACGAGGAGGAGGCGGCCGCCGCCGTTCTCGCCGGACGGGAGGTCGCGGGAGGCGGGGGCGAAGGTCTCGTACTGGCCGAGGACGCGGGAGGAGAGGAAGGACAGCAGCATGCCGAGTTCGACGCCGGTGACCTTGCCGCCGACGGCGCCGAGGACCGCGTTGCCGGGGCTGCTGCCACGGCGTTCCTGCATCTTCTCCAGGAGGGGCTTGAGAATCTCCCGGAAGCCGGCGACGTTGGCCCGCACCCAGCCCGGGCGGTCGACGACCAGGACGGGGGTGTCGTGGGTTCCCTCGGTGCCCAGCCGGGTGAAGCCCCGGACGTGTTCCTCCGAGGCCTTCGCGTGCCGGCGCAGCTCCGCCACGACGGCCCTGGCCTCGTCGCGGCTGACTTCGGGGCCCGGTCGTACGAGCCGTGTCGCGGTCGCCACCGCGAGGTTCCAGTCGACCATCCCGGGAGATGCGGTGCCACCGAAGCTCGTCATGCGTCAACGGTACGTGAGCGCTCCCGCTTGGGGCAGGCCGTGGGCGTCGGGTGAGGTGCGGTTTCTCGTGTGGTGACGGGTGTTGGCGCCCTACCGGCAGCCGCAGCCCGCCAGCGCCGTCGCCGTCTTGTCCAGCGCCGCCTGGGCCTCGTCGCGGTCGGTCGTGTCGGAGGCCAGGAAGGCGAAGGCCAGGAGGTGGCCGTCCTGGTCCACGACCGTGCCCGCCAGGGTGTTCACGCCGGTCAGGGTGCCCGTCTTCGCGCGTACGACTCCTGCGGCGCCGTCGGTGTAGCGGTCGGCCAGAGTGCCGGTGAAGCGGGCCACGGGGAGACCGGTGAGGACCGGGCGGAGACCGGGGCGGGCCGGGTCGCCGGCCTTGACCAGCAGGGCGGTGAGGAGGTTCGCCGTGAGCCGGTCGTCGCGGTTGAGGCCGCTGCCGTCGTGGAAGGCGGCGCCGGACATGGGCAGGCCGAGCTTGGTCAGCTGGGTGGCGATGGCCTTCGCGCCGCCGTCGAAACTCCCCGCCCGGCCACTGGCCAGGGCGGTCTGACGGGCCAGGGCCTCGGCGATGTCGTTGTCACTGTTCGTCAGCATGCGCTCGACCAGGGCGGACAGCGGGGGCGAGGAGACGGTGGCGAGGGTCTCGGCGCGGTTGGTGGCCTTGGAGGGGCCGGGAGGCGTGGCCTTGATGCCGGCCTGCTCTAGGTAGTCCGCGAACTTGCGGGCCGCGTCGGCCGCCGGGTCGCTCACGCGGGTCACCGGGCCGCTGGTGGAGTCGTCGGTGCGGCCCTCGTCGGCGGCCAGGGCGCTGACCGGGGCGATGTTGTCGTTGACGCCGATGGGAGGCAGCGCGGGTCCGGAGAAGAGCGTGGTGTCGTAGGAGAGCGTGATCTTGTCGATGCCGCGCTTCTTCAGGGCGGCCGCGGCGTCGGCGGCGAGCGTGCGCAGGCTCGCCCAGCCCTCGGCCTTCGGGTGGGCGGTGAGGGTGGGATCGCCGCCGCCGACCAGGACCAGTTCCCTGGTGTCGGGTTCGAGCGCGGCGCGGGTGGTGAGGCGGTGGTCCGGGCCGAGGGCGGACAGGGTGGCGACGGCGGTGGCGATCTTGGTGGTGGAGGCAGGGGTGAGGGCCCGGTCGGCGGCGGTGCCGTACAGCTGCTTGCCGGTGCTGACGTCGACGACGGACGCCGCGTGGGCGCCGCCGAGCGCGGAGGCGGCCAGGAGCGGCCCCAGGACGTCCGCGAGGGCCTGTCGGCCCGGCGGGGCCTTCTTGGTGCTGACGGTGTCCGTGGTGCCGCCCAGGCCCGCCAGGACGGCCGGGGCGCTCGGTGCGGGCCGGGGTCCCCGCGCGCTCGTGCCGGAGTCGCCGTGATCTGCGCCACCTGGCCGCTCCAGGGCGGCGGCCCGGTCCCGCTCGGCCGTACGCTGACCGTTGGCGTCCCAGGGACCGGCGACGGTCACCACACCGGCGGCCAGCGCCAGTCCGGCGGTGGCGGCGCCCGCGGTGTACTGCCAGGTCCTGACGGCTCGCGGCCGAGGGAGGTGTGCAAGCCCCGGGCGCACTGCCTTCGTCAGCCGCGCGACCCCTGGTTTCGCGGCCGTCACGGCGCGCGCCAGTCGCGGTCGTACGGCGTTCGCGAGCCGCATCACCTGCGGTCTCGCGGCTCGCCAAGGCCTCAGCTCTGGCACGACCACCAGCCCCTTTCGCGATCACACACCTGCGTGAGGGACACTTAACCACCAGAACTATGTGCTGATCATGGAGGAGCCACCGGTGGAGTTCGACGTCACGATCGAGATCCCGAAGGGTTCGCGGAACAAGTACGAGGTGGACCACGAGACCGGTCGGATCCGCCTGGACCGTCGCCTCTTCACCTCGACCGCCTACCCGACCGACTACGGCTTCGTCGAGAACACCCTCGGCGAGGACGGCGACCCGCTGGACGCGCTGGTCATCCTGGACGAGCCGACCTTCCCGGGCTGTCTGATCAAGTGCCGTGCGATCGGCATGTTCCGGATGACGGACGAGGCGGGCGGCGACGACAAGCTGCTGTGCGTTCCGGCCACCGACCCGCGCGTGGAGCACCTGCGCGACATCCACCACGTGTCGGAGTTCGACCGCCTGGAGATCCAGCACTTCTTCGAGGTGTACAAGGACCTGGAGCCCGGCAAGTCGGTCGAGGGTGCCAACTGGGTGGGTCGCACGGACGCCGAGATCGAGATCGAGCGGTCCTACAAGCGCTTCAAGGAGCAGGGCGGCCACTGAGTCTCTCTGTTGCCACGGGCCGCACGCGCACGCGTGCGGCCCGTTCGCGTACCCATGCGCATACTGTGGCTTACGGAAGGTCGCGTTCAGGGAGCAGTGCCAGGTGACGGAGGCGGAGGACCGCAAGCCCCGGTCGGACGAGGCGCGGTACGACCCGGAGATCACGTCCGAGTTCGCCATTCCCGAGGGCATCGAGGTCCCCGAGGGCGCCGGTGAGCCGGAGACCACCTCCGAGTTCGTCGTGCCGGAGGGGCTGGCGGCGCCGCAGCCGCCGAGTGCCGAGCCGGAGGGGTCGGCGTTCAGCCTGCCGCGCACCTACAGCGCCAAGGACGCCCCGCCCGCGTTCACCCCGGCGACCGGGATGCCGGCGGTCAGCCTGATCAAGGACGCGCCCTGGCAGGACCGGATGCGCACGATGCTGCGCATGCCGGTGGCCGAGCGGCCGGCGCCGGAGCCGGTGCAGAAGGCCGAGGAGGGCGGGCCCGCCGTCCCGCGCGTGCTCGACCTGACCCTGCGTATCGGGGAGCTGCTGCTGGCGGGCGGCGAGGGCGCCGAGGACGTGGAGGCCGCGATGTTCGCGGTGTGCCGGTCCTACGGCCTGGACCGCTGCGAGCCCACGGTCACCTTCACGCTGCTGTCGATCTCCCACCAGCCGTCCCTGGTGGAGGACCCGGTCACCGCGTCCCGGACCGTACGCCGGCGGGGCACGGACTACACGCGGCTCGCGGCCGTGTTCCGGCTGGTGGACGACCTGACCGACCCGGAGACCCATGTCTCCCTGGAGGAGGCCTACCGGCGTCTGGCGGAGATACGCCGCAACCGGCACCCCTATCCCGGCTGGGCCCTGACCCTGGCGAGCGGGCTGCTCGCGGGTGCGGCCTCCGTGCTGGTCGGCGGTGACCTGATCGTCTTCTTCGCGGCGGCGGTGGGCGCGATGCTCGGCGACCGGCTGGCGTGGCTGTGCGCGGGGCGGGGGCTGCCGGAGTTCTACCAGTTCACGATCGCCGCGATGCCCCCGGCGGCGATCGGTGTGGCGTTCGCGCTGGCACACATCGACGTGGCGGCGTCCGCGGTCGTCACCGGTGGGCTCTTCGCGCTGCTGCCCGGGCGGGCGCTGGTGGCGGGCGTGCAGGACGGGCTGACGGGCTTCTACATCACCGCGGCCGCCCGCCTGCTGGAGGTCATGTACTTCTTCGTCGGCATCGTCATCGGTGTGCTGACCGTCCTGTACTTCGGCGTGAAGGTGGGCGGCGAGCTCAACCCGGACGCGGCGATGAACATCTCCGAACGGCCGCTGATCCAGATCGCCGCGTCCATGCTGCTGTCGCTGACGTTCGCCGTACTGCTGCAGCAGGAACGGTCCACCGTGCTGGCGGTGACCCTCAACGGCGGTGTGGCGTGGTCGGTGTACGGCGCCATGCACTACGTGGGCGGCATCTCCCCCGTCGCCTCCACGGCGGTGGCTGCGGGGCTCGTCGGGCTGTTCGGACAGTTGCTGTCGCGGTACCGGTTCGCGTCCGCGCTGCCCTACACGACGGCGGCGATCGGGCCGCTGCTGCCCGGTTCGGCCACGTACTTCGGGCTGCTGTCCATGGCGCAGAACGAGATCGACAAGGGACTGGTGTCCCTGGCGAAGGCCGCGTCGCTGGCCATGGCGATCGCCATCGGGGTCAACCTGGGCTCGGAGATCTCCAGGCTGACCCTGCGGGTCGGCTCCGCCGGCAAGCGGCGGGCCGCCAAGCGGACCAGGGGATTCTGAGCCGCCTAGTGGTTCCGGGGGTACCCGTTCTGGTCGTACTGCTGCTGCGGGTACTGCTGCTGGTCGTAGTACTGGTTGTCGTACCCCTGGTGGCCCTGGTTGTCATAACCCTGCTGGCCCTGGTTGTCGTAGCCCTGGTTCCAGTACTGCTGGTCCTGCTGCGGCTGGTACGGCTGCTGCTGGTACTGGGGCTGCTGGTACTGCGGCTGGTACGGCTCCTCCGGCTCGATGCGACGGAGCTGGGTGGTGGCGGCGTCCATGACCGGGGGGTGCTGGTACCGGGGCTGCTGGGGAGGCTGAGGCGTCTCCTGCTCGGCCTTCTTGGCCTTGCCGCGCGCGCGGAGGAACTCGATCGCGATCGGGATCACCGAGACCAGGACGATCAGGATGAGGATCGCCTCGATGTTCTTGTTGACGAAGTCGATGTTGCCGAGCCAGGAGCCGAGCAGGGTGACGCCCGCGCCCCACAGGACGCCGCCGATGACGTTGAAGATCAGGAACGAGCGGTACTTCATGCCGCTGACGCCGGCGATGATCGGCGTGAACGTGCGCACGATGGGCACGAAGCGGGCCAGGACCAGTGACTTCGGGCCGTACTTCTCGAAGAACTCGTGCGCCTTGGTGACGTTCTCCTGCTTGAAGAGGCGGGAGTCCGGGCGGTTGAAGAGGGACGGGCCGACCTTCTTGCCGAACATGTAGCCCGCCTGGTCGCCGAGGACCGCGGCGAGGCAGATCAGGGCGATCGCGCCCCACAGCGGGAAGTCCAGCTGGTGGGACGTGATCAGCAGACCGCAGGTGAACAGCAGCGAGTCGCCCGGCAGGAAGAACCCGATGAGCAGACCGGACTCGGCGAAGACGATGAGCAGCAGACCCCAGATGCTGTACGTGTTGAGCAGGTGGTTGGGATCGAGCCAGCTCGGGCCGAGGGCGAGTGTCATCACGGGTCCGGGCTCCTGAGGGGGATGAGGGCGGCTACGGCGGCGCTGAACGTCGATGGGCCGCCGCACAAAGCTACCAACGCGATGTGACCGCCCCAGGTTCCACCGGTGTCTCCAGGATGCACTGTGGGGCAACCGGGGCAAAGCTGTGAGCCATGGGACTCGATGACTACGGCGGCGGCCAGGGGCCCCAGCCGGACGTGCTGGTCGTCACGACCAACGACGTGCCCGGATACCGGGTTCAGCAGGTGCTCGGTGAGGTCTTCGGGCTCACCGTGCGCTCGCGGCACCTGGGCAGCCAGATCGGCGCCGGACTGAAGTCGATGATCGGCGGCGAGCTGAAGGGCCTCACCAAGACGCTCGTGCAGACCCGCAACCAGGCCATGGAGCGGCTGGTGGAGCAGGCACGCGCGCGTGGCGCCAACGGGGTGCTGGCGTTCCGCTTCGACGTGACGGAGGCCGCCGACGTGGGCACGGAGGTGTGCGCCTACGGGACCGCGGTGGTCCTGGCCCGGGAGTAGGTCCCCCCGGGCCAGGGGTCACGCGGTGTGCCGGTCGGCGTTCGCGGTGATCGCCTCGCTCAGGTGATCGGCGAGCCCGGGCCGCATGGCGTCGTAGAACGCCTTGAAACGCTCGTCGGCGACGTACATCGCGCCCAGGCAGCGGTGCATGGAGTGCGGGCACTCGTAGAACCACTTGCTGATGTGCCGGCGGTGCTCCTCGGCCAGGTCCATGGCCGCCTCGCCGGACGGCTGCTCGCCGGCGGTCATCAGGGCGACGTAGCGCTCGGTCCAGTCGTCGACCTCCGCCTGGAGGCGCTTCCAGTCCTCCTTGGTGTAGCGGGCGGCGCGGCGCTGCGACTCCGCGTACGCCTCGGTGCCGCCCCAGCGCTGCTCCGCCTCCTCGGCGTACTGCTCGGGGTCCTTGTCCCCGAAGACCTCGAACCGCTCCTCGGGGGTGAGGTTGATGCCCATCGTGCGTGCCTCCATGGCGTGCTCCACGGCCGTGGCCATCTTCTGCAGCTTCTCGATCCGGGCGGTCAGCAGCTCGTGCTGGCGGCGCAGGTGTACGCGCGGGTCCGACTCCGGGTCGTCGAGCAGGGCCGCGACCTCGTCGAGCGGGAAGCCGAGCTCCCGGTAGAACAGGATCTGCTGGAGCCGGTCGAGGTCGGCGTCGCCGTAGCGCCGGTGGCCGGCGTGGGTGCGCTCGCTGGGCACGAGCAGGCCGATCTCGTCGTAGTGGTGCAGGGTGCGCACCGTGACCCCGGCGAACCCCGCGACCTGTCCCACGGAGTAACTCACTTTTCCGCTCCTTGTCGTCGGTACGCCCTCCACGCTGAGGCCTCACGCCACGTGAGGTGCAAGCCTGTTTCGCTCGGGATGTTCGTCACGTTTTGTCCGCTTATGGTGATCCCGTGGCCCAGGACAGCGCGCAGCAGCCGCTCACCACCGCTCCCGCGACCCCCGCGCGCTCTCTGTTGCCCTTGATCCTGCCCGCTCTGGCCGTGGGCGTGGTGTGCAGCCTGCTCTACGTCGGGGTGAGCGTCGGGGCCGAGCAGCTCGAAGACGTGCTGTGGCAGAACCTGCCCGCCGCCCTGGGCATCGGCGGCTACTCCACGCTGTGGATCTTCGTCATGCTCACCGCGACCGGTGTCGCGGTCGGTCTGGTGGTGTGGAAGGTGCCGGGGCACGCGGGGCCCGACCCGGCCACCATGGGGCTGAACGCGCCCGCGTTGCCGCCCGTCGTGCTGCCCGGCCTGCTGCTGGCGGCGGCCCTGATGCTCGCGGGCGGCCCGAGCCTCGGCCCCGAGAACCCGATCATCGCCACCAACGTCGGGCTGGCGGTGTGGCTGGGGCGCCGGTTCCAGCCTCTGCTGCCGGGCCCGCTGTGGATGGCGCTGGCGGAGGCGGGGACGCTCGGCGCCCTGTTCGGCACCCCGGTGGCCGCCGCGCTGGTCATATCGGAAGCACTGGCCGGGCAGCGGATCAAGGGGCTGCTGTGGGACAACCTCTTCGCCCCGCTGGCCGCCGCCGCGGCGGGCGCCCTGACGACCGACCTCCTCCACCACGCGAGCTTCGACCTCCATCTGCCCCCGGTCAGCCGACCGGACCCGGGCGACATCCTGGCGGCGATCGTCGTCGCGTCGGTCGGCGCGGTGCTCGGCATGTGCGCGGTCTACGCCTTCCCGTACCTCCACCGCGCCTTCCAGCGGCTGCGGCACCCGATGCTGATGCTTCCGGTGGGCGGACTCGTCCTGGGAGCGCTGGGGGCCCTGGGCGGCCCGCTGACGCTCTTCAAGGGGCTGGACCAGATCGCGGAGCTGGCGGCCGATCCCGAGGGCTGGACGGCCGGACAGTTCGCCACGATGACGGTGGTGAAGCTGGCCGCCCTGACGGTCGCCGCGACCTGCGGCTTCCGCGGCGGCCGGATCTTCCCCGGCGTGTTCATCGGCACCGCCCTCGGTCTGTGCGCCCACGCCCTGGTGCCCGGCGTCCAGCCCGCCGTGGGGGTGGCGGCGGGTGTGCTGGGCATGCTCCTGGCCATCACCCGGCAAGGCTGGGTGAGCCTGTTCACCGCGGCGGTCCTGGTCGCCTCGCCCGTCATCATCGCCCTGCTCTGCATCGCCTCGCTGCCGGCCTGGCTGCTGGTGACGGGGCGGCCGCAGATGCAGCTGAGGGCGGACGGCACACAGATCCGCTGACTCACTCCCTGTCTGGAGGCATGTACATGGCCCTGCACAAAGGTCCCGAGAAGCACGACGAGCGGCCGATGTCGGTCAACCCGTTCTTCGGGGAGGCGAACCCGGTTGTCGAGATGGCCGAGGCCCCGCCCAAGCACCGGCTCCCGGACGCGCCCCTGCCCCCCACCGCGGCGGCGCAGATCGTGCACGACGAGCTGATGCTGGACGGCAACTCCCGGCTGAACCTGGCCACGTTCGTCACCACCTGGATGGAGCCGCAGGCCGGGGCGCTGATGGCGGAGTGCACCGACAAGAACATGATCGACAAGGACGAGTACCCGCGCACGGCGGAGCTGGAGCGGCGCTGTGTGGCGATGCTCGCCGACCTGTGGAACGCGCCGGACCCGTCGGCCGCCGTGGGCTGCTCGACCACGGGATCCAGCGAGGCGTGCATGCTCGCCGGGATGGCGCTGAAGCGGCGCTGGGCGAAGCGCAACGCCGACCGCTACCCGGCGGCGCGCCCGAACCTGGTCATGGGCGTCAACGTCCAGGTCTGCTGGGACAAGTTCTGCAACTTCTGGGAGGTGGAGCCCCGGCTGGTCCCGATGGAGGGCGAGCGGTACCACCTGGATCCGCAGGCAGCGGCCGGGATGTGCGACGAGAACACCATCGGGGTCGTCGGCATCCTCGGCTCCACCTTCGACGGCTCCTACGAACCGATCGCAGACCTGTGCGCGGCCCTGGACGACCTCCAGGAGCGCACCGGTCTCGACATCCCGGTGCACGTGGACGGCGCGTCCGGGGCCATGGTGGCGCCCTTCCTCGACGAGGACCTGGTGTGGGACTTCCGCCTCCCGCGCGTGGCCTCGATCAACACCTCGGGCCACAAGTACGGCCTGGTCTACCCGGGCGTCGGCTGGGCCCTGTGGCGGGACCAGGAGGCGCTGCCCGAGGAACTGGTCTTCCGGGTGAACTACCTGGGCGGCGACATGCCGACCTTCGCGCTCAACTTCTCCCGACCCGGCGCCCAGGTGGTCGCGCAGTACTACACGTTCCTGCGGCTGGGCCGGGAGGGCTACCGGGCGGTACAGCAGTCGACCCGGGACGTGGCGCGCTACGTCGCCGGCCGGATCGAGGCACTGGACGACTTCCGGCTGCTCACACACGGCGACGAACTGCCGGTGTTCGCCTTCACCACCGCTCCGGACGTGACGTCGTACGACGTCTTCGACGTCTCCCGGCGGCTGCGCGAGAACGGCTGGCTGGTGCCCGCGTACACCTTCCCGCCCAACCGGGAGGATCTCTCCGTGATCCGGATCGTGTGCCGCAACGGCTTCTCCCACGACCTCGCCGACCTGTTCGTGGAGGACCTGGACCGCCTGGTGCCCGAGCTGCGCCGGCAGCCGCATCCGCTGACCCGGGACAAGGGAGCGGCCACCAGCTTCCACCACTAACGGCCCAGGCGCGCGAACTTCCGTACCGCCAGCGGGAAGAACACGGCCAGCAGTCCGAGCGGCCAGGCCACGGCCGCCCCCACGTGGCCCGGATCGCCGCCCTGACCGCCGAGCAGGTCGCGCACCGCCGTCGCCGTCCGGGACAGGGGGTTCCACTGGACGGCCGTGCCCAGCCAGTCGGGCATGGCGTCCGGTGTGGCGAGCGCGTTGGAGAGGAAGCCGACCGGCCAGACGAGGATCTGCACGGCCTGGACCATCTCGGGCCGGCCGGCGACCAGGGCGAGGTGGATGCCGACCCACAGCATCGCGAAGCGGAGCAGCAGGAGCAGGCCCACGGCGCCCAGGAAGGCGCCGGGGCCGCCGTGCGCCCGCCAGCCGAGCGCGTACGCCACCGCCGTCATCAGGGCGAGCGCCACCGCCGACTGGAGCATGTCGGCCGCCGAACGGCCGACCAGGACCGCCCCGTTGGTCATGGGAAGGGAGCGGAAACGGTCGATGACGCCCTTGTTGAGGTCCTGGGTGACGTTGAGCATCGTGCCCTCCAGGCCGAAGGCCATGGTGAGCGCGAGCATGCCGGGCACCAGGTAGTCGACGTAGTCGCCGGCGACGTGCCGGCCGCCGCCGACCAGGTAGCCGAACATCAGCAGCAGCATCACCGGGAAGACCAGGGCGACCAGCACCTGCCCGGGCTGCCGTGCCCAGTGGGCGAGTTCGCGCCGGGTCATGGTCCAGGAGTCGGTCAGGACGTACGGGGACACCGCCATCACGCGGCCTCCTTCACTCGGTTCTCGTCACCGGTCAGGTGCAGGAACACCTCGTCCAGCGTGGGCCGGCGCAGAGCCACATCCGCCGCCTCGATGCCGGCCGCCTCCAGGGCGCGTACGACCCCGGAGAGCGCGCTCATACGGTCGGTGACCGGGGCGCTCAGCAGCCGGCGGTCGGTGTCCACCGAGACGCCGGTGACGGGCAGCAGGGCGACGGCCGCGCCGAGGTGGCCCGCGTCGCGCAGGACGACGTCGATGCGGTCGCCGCCGGTGAGGGTCTTCAGCTCGTCGGGGGTGCCGTCGGCGACGACCCGGCCGTGGTCCACGAAGGCGATGCGGTGGGCCAGCTGGTCGGCCTCCTCCAGGTACTGGGTGGTGAGCAGGACCGTCGTGCCGCCGCCGACCAGGGAGCGGACGGCGGCCCGGACCTCGGCGCGGCCGCGCGGGTCGAGGCCGGTCGTCGGCTCGTCCAGGAACAGCACCTCGGGGTCGGTGATCAGGGAGGCGGCGAGGTCGAGCCGGCGGCGCATGCCGCCGCTGTAGCGGGCCACCGGGGTGCGGCCGGTGTCGCCGAGGTCGAAGCGGTCCAGGAGTTCGGCGGCGCGCACGCGCGCGCGACGGGCGCCGAGGTGGTGCAGGCGGGCGAACATCTCCAGGTTCTGCCGACCGTCCAGCTGCTCGTCCAGGGCCGCGTACTGGCCCAGCAGGCCGATGCGCCGCCGTACCGCGCGGGCCTCGGTGCGGACGTCGTGCCCGGCGACCTCGACGCGGCCGCCGTCCGGCCTGAGCAGGGTGGACAGGATCCGGACCAGGGTGGTCTTGCCCGCCCCGTTGGGGCCGAGCACCGCATGCACGGTGCCGTGGGTGACGTGCAGGTCGAGCCCGTCCAAGGCGTGTTTGGTGCCGTAGGTCTTGCGTGCGTCCTCGACGGTGATCGCCGTGTCGGCCACGTGCCAACTCCCTCGCTAGTCAAACTTGACTACTCCTCGAAAGTAACGCGAGCCGGCTCGTTGGTCAAACTTGATTAGTGGTCGTCCTCCGGATGCGGCTCCCCCGTCGCGTACGGGTTCTCCTGGCCCTCGGTGAGCACGCCCACGAAGCGCTCGCCCTCGCCGGCGAACGTGTAGGCGCCTGCCTCCAGGCGGGCGATCAACCCCTGGGTCCAGGCCGCGTCGGAGTCGGCCGTGTGGACCCAGAGGTTCATGATCTCGCCGATGTGGCCGAGCTGTTCGGGGCCGTCCTCGGGGATGTAGTGCTCGGTGACGGCCGCCCGCCACTCCCCGATCCGCCGGATCCGCTCCCTGAGCAGGTCCAGGGCCTCGTCCCGCGTCAGCTCGACCAGGAAGCCGATGGCCGCCGACTGGATGTCCATCTTCTGGTCGTAGGAGACCAGGGACTCCCGCAGCAGCCGGAAGAACTCCTCCTCGCCCCGGTCCGTGATCTCGTACTCGGTGCGCGGCGGCCCCCCGGCCGTGGACGGCGCGATCTCGTGCGCGTGCAGCAGCCCCTGCTTCTGCATCTGCTTCAGGGCGTGGTAGATCGAGCCCGGCTTGGCGTTGGACCACTCGTGCGCGCCCCAGTACTCCAGGTCGTTGCGCACCTGGTAGCCATGGGCCCGCCCGTGCTGGCGCACCGCGCCCAGCACGAGAAGACGGATCGCTGACATGCGGTCCAGGTTATTGCCGCGGAGCTAGCCCGCCTGCTCCAGGGCCACCAGCTCGAACGCGGTCTTCCCGTCCAGGGACTCGCGGATGATGTCGGCGTGGCCGGCGTGCCGGGCCGTCTCGCGGATCAGGTGCAGGCACAGCCAGCGCAGGGAGACACGGCCCTGCGGCGGGAACCACGGGTCGGGCGGCAGCGGGAAGCTGTCGTCCAGGCTGGGCGCGGAACGGATGAACTTCTCCGTCTCGGCGGCGATCTCCTCCCAGTACGCGAGCTGCGAGGCGACCGTCTCGTCGCCGACGAGCTGGAAGGTCTCGTGCCAGTTCGACTCGTCGCGCCGGATCGCCGGCGGCTCCTGCTTGGCGCGGAGCACCCAGCCCTGCTCGACCTCGGCGACATGCTTGAGCAGTCCGCCCAGGGACAGCTCGCTGGCGCTGGGGCGGGAGCGGGCCTGCTCCTCGGTCAGCCCCAGCAGCGCCCGGCGGATCCCGCCGCGCTGTTCCTCGATGAACGCGAGCAGCGCTCCCCGCTCGTCGCCCTGCGTCTCCGCCGCCACGTGAGTGACCATGACCGACCGCCCTTCATCGGGTCCGTTTCCCTGACACCGACGAAATTACGGGCCCTTGCGGTCAGGTTCTGTCCGCAAGGGCCCGCGATGCGAAGGAGATCTGGAAGGAGGCCTAGAACGGGAAGCCGCTGCGGCCGTGCTGCACCGAGATCCACTTGATGGTGGTGAAGGCCTCGAGGGTCGTCTCGCCGTTCAGGCGGCCGAGGCCGGAGTGCTTCTCGCCGCCGAAGGGCACGAGCGGCTCGTCGTGCACGGTGCCGTCGTTCACATGGAACATGCCCGTGTCGATCTGCTTGGCGAACGCCACACCACGCTCGATGTCACCCGTGTGGACGGCGCCGCTGAGGCCGTACGGGGTGTCGTTGACGATCCGGACCGCCTCCTCCTCGCCGTCGAAGGGGACGAGGAAGACGACCGGCCCGAAGACCTCCTGCTGCAGCAGGGCGGAGTCGGCGGGGACGTCGGTGAGCACGCTGGGCTCGACCAGGTTGCCGGTGGTGGTGCCGTGCACCAGGGCGGTGGCGCCCTCGGCGAGCGCCTGCTCGACGGTGCCCGAAACGGCGTTGGCCTGCGCGGAGTTGATCACCGGACCGATGACGGTCTGCGGGTCGCGCGGGTCGCCGACCTTGAGCGTCCTGACCTTGGCGACGAACTTCTCGGTGAACTCGTCGGCGATCGAGCGGTCCACGAGCACCCGGTTCGCGGCCATGCAGACCTGGCCCTGGTGGACGTACCGGCTGAAGACCGCCGCGTCGACCGCGTAGTCGATGTCGGCGTCGTCCAGGACCACCAGCGCGCTGTTGCCGCCCAGTTCGAGCACCGAGCGCTTGAAGTGCGAGGCGCAGACGGTGGCGACGTGCCGGCCGACCTTGTCGGAGCCGGTGAAGGAGATGACCTTGGGGACCGGGTGCTCGATGAAGGCGTCGCCGATCTCGGCGATGTCGGTGACGACGACGTTGAGCAGGCCGCCGGGCAGCCCGGCCTCCTCGAAGATCTTCGCGACCAGGGTGCCGCCGGCGATCGGGGTGTTCTGGTGCGGCTTGAGCACCACGCCGTTGCCGAGGGCGAGGGCCGGGGCCACCGACTTGATCGAGAGCAGGAACGGGAAGTTGAACGGGCTGATCACGCCCACCACACCGACCGGTACCCGGTAGACGCGGTTCTCCTTGCCGTCGGCCGGCGAGGGCAGGATCTTCCCCTCGGGGCGCAGCGCCAGGTGGACCGACTCGCGCAGGAACTCCTTGGCGAGGTGCAGCTCGAAGCCCGCCTTCACACGCGTGCCGCCGAGCTCCGCGATGATCAGGTCGGCTATCTCCTGCTCGCGGTCCTCTATCAGCCTGAGGGCCCGCTCGAAGACCGCGCGGCGGGTGTACGGGTTGGTCGCGGCCCACTGCTTCTGGGCACGGGCCGCGGCCCGGTAGGCCTGATCGACCTCGTCGACCGTGGCCACCGTGATCGAGGCCAGCTTCTCGTCGTCGTAGGGGTTGAAGTCGATGACGTCCCAGGAACCGGTGCCCGGGCGCCATTCACCGTCGATGTACTGCTGGGCCAGCTCGCTGAAGTAGGACGACATGTGATCCCTCAATCACTAGCGATGCCAGATCCTGGTCACGGTCTGATCATCCGTCATCGTACTTGCGATTCAAGAGAGTTGAGGGTGACCTCTCAAGACAGTTGAAGCAGACCTCGCAGCAGGTCCCGGCTCTCGTCCGGGCCCGGGCTGTCCTGCTGCAGTTCCTTCAGCGCCTGCTCGTACTGGGCGACGTCCTCCCGCTTGTCCAGGTAGAGGGCGCTGGTCAGCTGCTCCACGTACACCACGTCGGACAGGTCCGACTCGGGGAAGCTGAGAATGGTGAAGGCGCCGCTCTCGCCGGAGTGCCCGCCGAAGCCGAACGGCATGATCTGCAGCCGCACGTTGGGCCGCTGGGAGATCTCGATCAGGTGCTGGAGCTGACCGCGCATCACGTCGCGGTCGCCGTAGGGACGGCGCAGGGCGGCCTCGTCCAGGACGATGTGGAACTCGGGGGCGTTGTCGTCGAGCAGGTGCTTCTGCCGCTCCAGGCGCAGCGCCACCCGCCGCTCCACGTCGGCCGCGCTCGCACCCTTCATCCCGCGCCGGACCACCGCGCTGGCGTACTCCTCGGTCTGCAGCAGGCCGTGCACGAACTGCACCTCGTACACCCGGACCAGGGAGGCGGCGCCCTCCAGACCCACATAGGTGGGGAACCAGCTGGGCAGCACGTCGGTGTAACTGTGCCACCAGCCCGCGACGTTGGCCTCCCGGGCGAGGGAGAGCAGGGACTCGCGCTCCGCCTCGTCGGTGATGCCGTACAGCGTCAACAGGTCTTCCACGTCCCTGGTCTTGAAGCTCACCCGGCCCAGCTCCATCCGGCTGATCTTCGACTCGGACGCACGGATCGAGTACCCCGCCGCCTCACGCGTGATCCCCCGCGCTTCACGCAGTCGCCTGAGTTGCGAGCCGAGCAGCATGCGCCGCACCACCGATCCGGGCTCTCCCGCGCTCACGTTCGCCAGCCTCCCCAACCGTCTTTGGGGCCGAAGTCTGCCACTAAAACACTTCGAGCAGTACTCGTCCGGTTACGGAAACGGAAAGAGGTCAGCCGTTTTCGGCAGGAAGAGGTCAGGACCTTTGACAGACTTGCGATCCAAGTTGGCGGAAAAAATGGCCAAGAAGCGGTACGGGCAGGTTCAATTCGGTCGCGTGCACGTGCATCTGCCCTTGCATCTGCCCTTCCCATCCGAAACCATGGTGCAGCGCCACCGCTGCATCGCAACGACCGCGAATTCCCGGGAGTGCCTCGCATGGGAACGAATGGATCGACCATGCTCAAGCCGTTACGGCAGGGCCTTCCGCCGCTGGACCCCGCGGCCGTGTCCGATGCCGCCTCCTGCGCCCTGCCCGCCCGCTACGAAGCGGTGCGCGAGGCCCGCCGCTTCACCCGCGGCACTCTGGACCAGTGGGACGTGGGCGACCGCTTCGACGACATATGTCTCGTCGTCTCCGAACTCGTCACCAACGCACTGCGCCATGCACTGCCGGCCGACGCGGCGTGCTCCGAGCACGCGCCCTCGGTACGGCTGCACCTGATGCGCTGGACCGAGCGGCTGGTGTGCGCGGTGCGCGACCCCAGTCACGAGACGCCCGTCCCGCGCGACTCGGACGACTTCTCGGCCGAGTCGGGCCGCGGACTGTTCCTGGTCGACTCCTTCGCCGACAGCTGGGGCTGGCACCCGCTCGCGGGCAGCCTCGACGGCAAGGTCGTCTGGGCGCTGTTCCGGCTCCGAACGGCCGACTGAAGAAACGCGGCGCCGACCGACGCCGCGTTTCTACGCGCGTACACCCGAACTTCGCCCGGCCGCCACCGGCTGTCCCGACCACCCCGGCCCAACGGGCCGGTGAGTCGTTTCAGCCGGCGATCAGATGGTCGAACTCGCCGTCCTTGACACCGAGGAGCATGGCCTCGATCTCCGCGCGCGTGTAGACGAGCGCGGGCCCGTCCGGGAATCGCGAATTGCGTACGGCCACCTCGCCGCCGGGCAGCCGCGCGAACTCCACGCAGGAGCCCTGCGAGTTGCTGTGCCTACTCTTCTGCCAGGCCACACCGTCCAGCTGCGTGGCAGCCATGCCGTTGTAAGCCATGCCGTTGTACACGTCGTACCCCCCGTACACGCCGTCAACGTCGCGGTCCACAGGTCGCTCCCCGGTGGTGCACTGGCTGATGTGGCCATGGATGCTGTAGTCAACTGACCCGGATCATAACCCCGTTCATGTGCAGATGCATGAGCAGATGCACGTGCACGGGGGGTGTTCCCGTGATTACAGCTTTGGCGTCCGCTTTACCGAAGTCGTTCCAGCGTCTGCCCCAGAGACGGCAGCACATGCTCCCGCCAGCCCCCGTCCATGATCTTCCGAGCCATCATCTGCGCCGGGTCGTCCGGATCGAATCCCTCGTGCACTAGGAAGAGACGCGTTCCGCGCCCTTCCTGTTCCAGCGTCCACGTAATGGTCCAGTCCGCGGGATTGGCCGGATCGGCGTCCACCCACCGGAGGGACAGCATCCGCTCGGTGTCGTAGGCCAGCACCTGCACCTCCACGACACCGGAGAAGCGGGTGTTGGGACGCGGGACCGAGGTCATCCGGTACCGGTGACCGACCTCGAGCCGGAAGTCCTCGACGCCGGGCATCTGCCAGCGGGCCAGCAGCTCGGGCTCGGTCAGGGCGCGCCAGACCTTGGCGGGCCGGTGCGGGAAGAACTGGTCGACGCGGATCGTGGTGAGGTCGTCGGCGTCGCCGGGCGCGGTGTTCATGGGCGGTCATCGTCCGGCATGCGGTCGAGCAGAGCGCCGAGGCCCTTCAGTTGGTCCCGCCAGAACCGCTCGTACGGGTGGAGCCAGTCCTGCACCTCGGCGAGCGGGGCCGCCTCCAGGCGGTAGATCCGCTGCCGGCCGGAGCGCTGCTCGGAGACGAGTCCGGCCTCCCGGAGCACCCTGAGATGTTCCGAGAGGCTCGGACGGCGCATGTCGAAGTGGTCGGCCAGGGCCTGCACGGGCTGCGGCCCGCGCTCGCGCAGCAGTCGGAGCACTTCCCTGCGGGTGGCGTTGGCGAGCGCCGCGAAGACGCGGTCCTCGGCGGCCTCCCGGGTTCCGGCTGCGGTCATTGCCGACCTTCCTACTGGTGAACCTCCGTGAGCAGCATCAGACCGTTGCCGTCCGGGTCCCGGAAGGAGGCCATCCGCCCCCAGGGGTACCCGTCCGGGCCCTGCACCTCGGTGCCCGCCTCGGCGAGCCGTGCGCAGTCGGCGTCGACATCGGTCGTCACCAACATGATCCCCCGGGCCGAACCGGGCTCGAAATCCCCCATGCCGGGCCCGGAGAGCGTGAAGACGGTCTGCGCGCCCTTCGGTGCGACCTGGAGCCAGCGCCCCGGCGGCATCTGGAGGTCGGCGGTGACCTCGAAGCCGAGGACGTCCCGGTAGAAGCGCAGGGCGCGGTCCTGGTCGGTGACGGGAAGCGTGACGAATGAGGCATGCGTGATGGTCATGCCCAGAAGAATAGGTAGGCAATCTCCTACGAGTCAACCGTAGGAGATTGCCTACCTATCACTGCTCACCTTCGGCGGAGCTCGAAGCGATCCACACCGCCGACCGCGTGGGCCGGCCGCCCCGCGCCGCCTCAGCGCTCCTCTCGGAACTCGACGTGCCGGCCGGCGACCGGGTCGTACTTGCGCAGCGTCATGCGGTCCGGGTCGTTGCGGCGGTTCTTGCGGGTCACATAGGTGTGCCCGGTGCCGGCCGTGGACCGGAGCTTGATGACCGGGCGGAGTTCGTTGTGTGCCATGCCGTCATATTACTGAAAATGAATCCCATTGCCAATAATAGGGGGCGAGAGGTGCGTCACCATGTCCGCCCACCACCTTCGGCCTCTCCCGGGTGAACCTGCGCCAGCAGGCTCACAACGGATTCCTGCCCGGCGTCCGGAAGTCCTCCTGGTAACGGCTGGTAACTTGCTGCGGTCCCTCCGGTCCGGGGGGTCTCGACCGCGACGGGCCGACGGCCCCGGGACGGCCGGCCCGCCAGAGCTTGGGGAGCTTGACGTGACTACGGCGACTGCAAGGGTGCGGACGGCGGCCGCGGCCGCGGGGCTGGTGGGCGCGCTCGCGCTGACCGGGTGCAGCGGGGGCGGCTCCAAGGACGACTCCTCGCCCACCCCGAGCGCGACCCCGACGTCCACGGGCACGGGCGCCGTGACGGGCTCCTCCGGCAAGCTCCAGGGCAGCTGGATCACCACCAGCAAGGGCAGCATCGTGGCCCTGGTGATCACCGGGAAGCAGGCCGGGCTGTTCGTGACCGGCGGGACCGTGTGCAGCGGCGCAGCGGGCACCGAGGCGGGCATGCAGATGATCCATCTGACCTGCACCGGCGGCAGCAAGGACCGGGGCACCGGCATGGTCGAATCGGTGGGCAAGGACGCTCTGAAGGTGACCTGGTCGGGCAAGCTCGGCCAGGAGACCTACACCAAGGCCGAGGGCGGCAAGCTGCCGTCCGGGCTGCCGACGGCACCCGTGAAGCAGTGACGGGCCGCCTGAAGCGGTGAATTCCCCCGGGGCGCGTTATCGCGTCCCGGGCGCAGGGGCCATGATGCGGGGAGACCGTCACGACCTCGATGGGGATCTGCTCATGCGCGCCATTCCGCTCACCGTCACCGCCCTCGCCGCCGCCCTCCTGCTGACCGCCTGCAATGACGGCGGAGGCGGCAAGAACGGAAAGAGCAGCTCCGCCTGCGAGATCGGCGGGGTGTCCGTGCAGATCGGGTCGGCGAGCGTGGCCCCGGCCGCCGGTGACACGGGCGTGGTGCCCGTCAGCATCACCAACCAGAGCGCGCCCTGCGTCCTGGACAAGTTCCCCGGCGCCCTGCTGAACACGGGCAACGTAGAGGTCGACGTGCCCGTGCAGCAGGGGGCGAAGGCCCAGAAGCTGAACCTCGCCAAGGGCGACTCGGCGAGCTTCACCATCACCTATGTGCGCGGCAAGGCGGGCGACAAGAGCAGCGTGGCGGCGAAGACCGTGAAGATCGCCCTGCCCGGCTCCACCACCACCCGGAGCTTCCCGTGGTCGTACGGGCCCGTCGCCTCCAAGGGCACCCAGGGCACCCCGGACGCCTCCGTCAGCGCCTTCCAGCAGGTCGGGGACTGACCCTCACGGCAGCCTGGGGCGGGCCCCGACCTGGGCCTCGTCCGCCGCTCGCGCGCCCTCCGTCCA
The DNA here is from genome assembly GCF_044768135.1 of Streptomyces sp. NPDC101165. Taxonomy (NCBI): domain Bacteria; kingdom Bacillati; phylum Actinomycetota; class Actinomycetes; order Kitasatosporales; family Streptomycetaceae; genus Streptomyces; species Streptomyces sp. NPDC101165. Next base: position 83,974 of record NZ_JBIWPG010000021.1, read on the forward strand.
GCCGGCCGCGTCGGTCACGCCGCGCAGCCGGGTCGTGGTGGTCTCGGGGAACATGCGCTCCAGCCGGTCGGTGACGGCGACCTCGCGGGTGGCGAGGACAGGCAGCAGGTCCTGGGTCACCTGGGTCTCGGCGACGGCCGCGAGGCGGTCGCCGACGCGGTGGGCGTAGGCCGCGAGGAAGGACTGCCGGAAGGTCTTGGTGCGCTTGCGGCCACCGGCTCGCTGGGCGGCCTCCGCCTTGGTCATCGCGTGCGTGGCCTGCACCAGCAGCGACGTGTGGAGCAGCTCGACCACCTCCAGGTCCGCCTCGAAGCCGACGACCGTGGAGAAGCCCAGCGGTTCGTTCCACACGGCGCGGCAGTGGTTGGCGGTGGCGACCGCGTCCAGCAGCATCGCCTTGGCCTGCTCGTACGGCGGCTCGACGCCGATGCGGCAGGCGCCGGGCGCGTCCGGTGCGGGGGCAGCGGCGGCGAGCAGCGCCTCGTCGACGCTGTGCCGGGCCATCAGCTCCTGCGCCTTGGCGCTGAGTGCCTCGGCCTCCTCCGGATACCCGGTCGCCTCGGCCTTGGCGAGCAGGGCGCGGATCCGGGTGAGCATGCGGGAGGCGGCGGGCCCGTGCTCGCGGCGGGGCTCTTCGAGGGGCTCCAGGGCGGGCAGCCGCAGCAGCAGGCGGTACAGCTGGAGGACGGCGGTGGCGTGCGAGAAACGGTCTCCGACGCGCGCGGCGTCCTGCGGCAGGGCCTCCAGCTGGGCGGCCCAGCGGTGCCCGCGCGGGCGGTCCCGTCCGGCCTGCGCCCGGATCAGATCCGCGGCCAGGCGGACGTGACCGTCCTCCAGGTCGCGCCGTACGAGCCGGACGACGTCGGCGGGCTGCCAGCCGCGCTGCCAGGCCGTGGCGACGAACTCCTCGCCCCGCCGCACGAGTTCGGGGTCGGCCGCGGGGTCGGCGGCGAGCAGGGAGGCGCCCGTGTCGAGCCCGGCGTCGGTGTCGTCGTACAGGGCGGCCCGGAAGGCCCGCTCGACGGTGCTGGAGGTGCTGGTCACGGTGTCGATCGTGCCATGGGCCGCGGACAGCGGGCCGGGGCCGTCCACACCCTGTGGACAGCCTTCCGCACACGGCCGCCGGGGCTGCGGTGTCTCACTCCACGGAATTCAGCCACCCCCGCGCGCGGAAGGTGCCCAGCATGAACCCATGGTGGACATGTCTCTCTATACGGCCTTCCTCGTGGCCGCCTTCGCGCTCTGTGTCACTCCGGGTCCGGACATGATGTTCATCGTGGCGATGGGCGGCCGGGGCGGCCCGCTGACCGGCATGACGGCCGCCGCCGGGGTGGCGTGCGCGATGTTCGTGCACGCGGTCGCCGCTGCGCTCGGCCTGTCGGCGCTGTTCCTGACCCTGCCGACGCTGTACCACGTGCTGCGCTGGGCGGGCGCGGCCTATCTGCTGTTTCTCGCGGTCAGGGCGTTCCGCGGCGACGGCGGGTCCGCCGAGGAGGAGGACACGCCGGGGCCGGGACGCCGGCGGGCCTTCTGGCGGGGCGCCGTCACCAATCTGCTCAACCCGAAGGTGATCCTCTTCAACGTCTCCTTCCTTCCGCAGTTCGTGAACCCGGACCTCGGGCACGTGCGGGAGCAGTTCCTGGTCCTGGGGTTCACGATCACGGTGATGGGCCTCCTGGTGGACGGCTCGGTCGGGCTGCTCTCCGGGCGGCTCGCCTCACTGCTGCGGCGCAGCCGGCGGGTGACCCGGGGCCTGGACTACTTCAGCGGGACCGTGTTCGCGGGGCTGGCGGTGCGCCTGGCGGCCGCGCCCAAGTAGCCGCCACGGGCAGGAAATCCGGACTGTCAACCGTCGGTTGACACCATCAGAGTGACAACCTACGGTTGACACATGGCGACCAATCCGAACATCACGGCATCCGTGCGCCTCGACGACCTCATCGAGGCGATCAAGAAGGTCCACCCCGAACCCCTCGACCAGCTCCAGGACGCGGTGATCGCCGCCGATCACCTCGGTGACGTGGCCGACCATCTGATCGGTCACTTCGTCGACCAGGCCCGCCGCTCGGGGGCGTCCTGGACCGACATCGGCAGGAGCATGGGCGTGACCCGGCAGGCGGCGCAGAAGCGGTTCGTGCCGAAGGAGTCCGCCGACCTCGACCCCAGCCAGGGCTTCAGCCGCTACACCCCGCGCGCGCGGAACGTGGTCATGGCCGCGCACAACGAGGCACTGGCCGCGCGCAACCCCGAGGGCCGCCCCGAGCACCTGGTCCTCGGGCTGCTGGTCGAGCCGGAGGGCCTGGCCGCGAAGGCGGTCACCGCGCAGGGCGTCCTGCTGGACTCCGTGCGCCAGGCCGCGACCGCCGCGCTCCCGCCGGCCGCCGAGGAGGTCCCCGACCTCGTCCCCTACGGCCCGGAGGCCAAGAAGGTCCTGGAACTCACCTTCCGCGAGGCCCTCCGGCTCGGCCACAACTACATCGGCACCGAGCACCTCCTGCTGGCCCTGCTGGAGCACGAGAACGGCACGGGCGTCCTCAGCGGGCTCGGCATCACCAAGGCCGGGACCGAGGAGTACGTCGGCAAGGTGCTGGCGCTGCTCCTGGAGCAGAAGAAGGCCGCCTCGGACGCGGAGGAGGCCGCGAGCGACGGACCGGCGGACTGAGAAGGAGCCGGAACAACGGTCGAGGCGCGCCCGGCCCGAGACGCGAATCCGCAGGTCAGGCTCATTGTCAGTGCCGCCTGCCACACTCGCAGTCATGACCGACCGGTGGGCTCTCGCACCGGCCGAGGACGGTGGCGTGGACGTCGCCCCCCTCGGCCCGGACGGGCTGCCCGCCGGTCCGGTGCGGCGGGAGAGCGATCTCGCCGGGGCGGTGCGGAGCCGCCCGGAGGTGACACGCTGGGTGTGGCGGTCGACCCCCGAGGTCTATCCGCGTCTGCTCGCCACGGGGGTGCGAGTGGAGCGGTGCTACGACATCGAGGACGCCGAGACACTTCTGCTGGGCCACGAGGGCCGGTACGGCGAGCCGCGCTCGGCCGCCGCCGCCCTGGCCCGCCTCCGCGGCGGCCCCGTACCGCCCGACCCGCCGCTTCGCCCGGCCGAACCGGGCGCCCAGTCCCCGCTGTTCGAGCCGAGCGGCACCCGGCTGCCCCTGGCGGACCTCCTCGCGGTCTACGCCGACCAGCAGCGGCGGCACGAGAAGACCGCCCACCCCGACCGGATGCGGCTGCTGACCGCCGCCGAGTCGGCCGGGATGCTGGTGGCCGCCGAGATGAACCACGCCGGTCTCCCCTGGAGCGCCGAGGTCCACCGCGAACTGCTGCACGACCTGCTGGGCGAGCGGTACGCGGGCGGTGGCGAGCCGCGCCGCCTGGCCGAGCTGGCCGACGAGGTGTCCACCGCCTTCGGCCGCCGGGTCCGGCCCGACCTGCCCGCCGACGTCGTCAAGGCCTTCGCCCAGGCCGGGATCAAGGTGAAGTCCACCCGCCGCTGGGAGATCGAATCCCTCGACCACCCGGCGGTGAAACCCCTGCTGGAGTACAAGAGGCTGTACCGCATCTGGGTCGCGCACGGCTGGTCCTGGCTGCAGGACTGGGTCCGCGACGGCCGCTTCCGGCCCGAGTTCCTCGCCGGCGGCACGGTCACCGGGCGCTGGGTGACCAACGGCGGGGGCGCGCTGCAGATCCCCAAGGTGATCCGGCGGGCCGTGGTCGCCGACCCCGGCTGGCGGCTGGTCGTGGCCGACGCCGACCAGATGGAGCCGCGCGTGCTGGCGGCGATCTCCCGCGACCCCGGCCTGATGGAGGTGGCCGGCCGCGAGAGCGACCTCTATCAGTCCGTCTCCGACCGCGCCTTCTCCGGCGACCGGGACCAGGCCAAGCTCGCCGTGCTCGGCGCCGTCTACGGCCAGACCTCGGGCGACGGCCTGAAGAACCTCGCCGCGCTGCGCCGGCGGTTCCCCAGGGCGGTGGCCTACGTCGACGAGGCCGCGCGGGCAGGCGAGGAGGGCCGGCTCGTGCGCACCTGGCTGGGCCGCACCTGCCCGCCCGCCGCCCGGCAGGGCGAGGACGCGGAGGAGGAGGCGGGCATCCCCGTCGGCGAGGACACCCCCGACGGGCAGCCGTGGGTCCCCGGATACGCGTCCACCGACTCCCGTGCCCGGGGCCGCTTCGCGCGCAACTTCGTGGTGCAGGGCAGCGCCGCCGACTGGGCCCTGCTGCTGCTCGCCGCGCTGCGCCGGTCCTGCGCGGACCTGACGGCCGAGCTGGTGTTCTTCCAGCACGACGAGGTGATCGTGCACTGCCCCGCCGCGGAGGCCGACACCGTCGCCCGAGCCATCCGGGACGCCGCCGACCTCGCCGGACGGCTGACCTTCGGCGAGACCCCGGTGCGCTTTCCGTTCACGACGGCCGTGGTGGAGTGCTACGCCGACGCCAAGTGAGGGCCCCTCACGGGGCCGAGGCCTCGGCCAGCAGCTCGCGCAGCTCCTCCAGCACCGTCTGCTCGTCGGTGCCGTCCAGGGCCACGAGGGCCGCGCGCCAGGCGTCGTACGCCGCCGGCCGCCGCCCCTGCTCGCTCAGCAGCAGCCCGTGCTGGTGGCGGGCGAGGCCGCCCATGTAGCGGTCGGCGCGGGCGTCGGCCCGGCGCAGCAGCTCGGTGCACTCCTCGGCTGCCCGCTCGACCTCGCCCAGCCGGCGCAGCGCGCGGACCAGACCGAGCCGGGTCTGCGACTCGCCGTGCCAGTCGCCGTGTCCGCCGAGGATGCGCAGGCTCTCCTGGAAGTGCCCGGCGGCAGCGGCCGGTTCGCCGAGGGTGAGGTGGGCGTAGCCGATGTTGCAGTGCGCGGAGTGCTGCACGATGACCGCGCCGATCTCGTCCCCGATCGCCAGCGAGCGCCGGTGCTGCTCGATGGCGGCGCGCGGGTCGGTGTGCTCGTAGAGGTTGCCGAGGTGGCTGCGGGTGACCGCCTCGCCGTAGGGGTCGTTCAGCTGCCGGGAGTGGGCGAGGCTCTGCCGCAGCGCCTCGCCGGACTCCTCGAACCGGCCGAGCCCCTCCAGCAGCAGCCCGCGATTGTTCAGACAGCGCCGGATCCAGGAGACGGTGCCGAGCCGCCGCCAGATCACGAGGGCCTGGTCGGTGAGGGCGAGAGCGTCGTTCTGCCGGCCGGTCAGGAAGTGCAGGCCCGCGAGGTCGCCGAGGGCGTACGCCTCGGCCGCCTCGTCCCCGAGCCGCCGCGCCGCGCCGAGCGCGGCCTGCCCCAGCACCTCCATCTCGGCGACCCGGCCGTTGCGCTGCACGTAGGGGAAGAACAGCCGGACGAGCGTGGAGAGATGGGCGGCCCGGCGGTCGTCGCCCGGGCCGGCGTTGCGCTCCACCAGCGCCACGATGTTCTCCAGCTCCACGTCGCCCCAGGCGAACGCCCGCTCGGCGGACTCGAAGGTGCCGAGGGTCGCCACGTCCGCCGCGTGCTCGGGCGGCTGGGCGGAGGTGGGCCGCAGCCGGTCGTCCTGGTCGAGACCGGGCTCCACGATGGTGACGAGGGCGCGCTCGGCGGCGGCCGCGTACCAGCGCAGGGCGGTCAGGTCCGGATCGGCGCCGGTGGCCGGCTCGGGGCTCTGGCCCGCCAGTTCGCGGGCGAAGTCACGGACCAGGTCGTGCGGGGCGTAGCGGCCGTACTCCGTCTCCTCCAGCAGGGCCACGTCGACCAGCCGGTCCAGGGCGGCCTCGGCGCGACGCGCGTCGGTACCGGTGAGGCGGGCGACCAGCGGGGCGCCGTAGGTGGGCAGGTCGAGCGCGCCGATGCGACGCAGGGCGAGGGCCGCGTCCCGGTCGGCCTCGCGCTCGGCGGCTGCGAGCGCGTCATGGGCGACGGCCAGGGACCGGCGGACGCTCAGGTCGTCGTACTCCAGGTGGTGCAGGCGGCCTTCCGTGGCGGCCAGTTGACCGGCCAGCACGTCCGGGGTGAGGGCCCGGCGGGCGGCCAGCCGGGCGGCGACGACCCGCAGCGCGAGCGGCAGCCTGCCGGTCAGCTCGACCAGGGCGTGGCTCGCGTCGAGCCCCTCGCGTCCGCTCACCGCGCGCAGCAGTGCGGCGCTGTCCTCGCCGGTCAGCGGGCCGAGCGGGAAGCGCCGGGCGCCGTCCAGGGCGGTCAGCGGGGAGCGGCTGGTGATGATCACGGCACAGCCGGGTCCGGCCGGCAGCAGGGGCCGTACCTGGGCCGCGCTCGCCGCGTCGTCCAGCACCAGCAGGATGCGGGCCGGGGCGAGCAGGGAGCGGAGCAACGCGGCCGCCGCGTCAGGGTGTTCGGGGATGTTGCGGGGCTCGGCGCCGAGGTCGCGGAGCAGGGCGGTGAGCGCCTGGCACGAGGTGAGCGGGGCCATGCCGGGGGTCGCACCGTGCAGGTTCACGTACAGCTGACCGTCGGGGAAACGTTCCCTCAGTTCGTGGGCCACGTGCAGGGCGAGGGCGCTCTTTCCCACGCCGGCCATGCCGCTGATCACGGCGAGTCGGCTCCGCCGGGTGACGAGGGTGTCGTGCAGCGCCTTGGTCTCGGGGGCCCGGCCGGTGAAGTGTGCCGGGGGTGCCGGGAGTTGGGCCGGTGCCGGTGCATGGGTGGAGGCCCGGCCCTCGGCCGGGTTCGGGTTCCCATCCGCACCGCCCGTACCGCTTTCGCCGTCGGGCGCGGGTGGCTCCTGCGGGGGTTTCTCGCCGTCGGCGGCCGCGGGGGCGTAGACGCGCTGGGCGGGGACCCGGGCGCTCCTTTCCCCGGCTTCCGGCGCCGGGGCGCCCCGCAGGACCTCCACGTGGGCCTCGCGGACCGAGCGGCCCGGTTCGATGCCGAGTTCCTCCACCAGGCGGGCACGCAGGTCGCGGTGGACGGCCAGGGCCTCGGCCTGGCGGCCGCTGCGGTGCAGGGCGAGCATCAGCTGGCGGTGGTACGCCTCGCGCAGCGGATGCTCGGCGACCAGGGCCGCCAGCTCGGGGACGAGTCCGGCCAACCGGGCTCCACCGAGCGCGAGTTCGGCGTCGTACCGCCATTCCAGCAGGAGCAGCCGCGCCTCCCCCAGGCGCTGCACGAGGGCGTAGCCGCCGAGGTCGGCGGGGAGTCCGCTCAGCGGGGTGCCACGCCAGAGCGCGAGCGCGGCCGTGCAGGAGCGCACCACACCCGCCCAGTCCCGCCGGGCGTGCGCGGCACGCGCCTCGGCGACCCGGGCGTCGAAGACGTGCACGTCCAACTCGCCCTCGTCCACGCGCAGCAGATAGCCGGGCGCCACGGCCCTGAGCCGCTCGGGGTCGTCCAGCAGCCGGCGCAGCCGGGTGACGTGGTTGTGCAGCGAGGCCTGCGCGGAGACGGGGGGTGCCCCACCCCACAGGGCGTCCTTCAGCGACTCGACCGAGACGACCCGGCCGGCCTCCAGCAGCAGCGCGGCGAGCAGGGCGCGGACCTTGGGGCTGCCGATGGCACGGACGAGGTTGTCGGGAGCGTCGGGGGTCTCCGGGGTGCCGAGGACACCGCCAGAGGCGCCGTACGAAATCTCGTACGGCTGTCGGTCGTACAGGACGGGCGGTCCCAGCAGTCCGAACCGCAGCTCGCACCGCCGCATCCCGCTCCACTGCCTTCCCACGCGGTCCTGTCCGACCGTGCTGCACGGCGGACGTGTGCCCGCCGGTCCCTGGCGGAAATCCGCCCCATTCACAACGATTTTCCGCCAGCCACCACCTGTTGGCCGGGGCCGGAATCCGTTAGGGTTCCTGCCTACTAGCCCTGCCGCCCGGCTACTTCCGGCCAGCCGAACCGCGACCCGCGGAAGAACCGTTGGCCATATGTTAGCGATCCGTTGGTGGGCCCTGATGTGATCTTTCCATCGGATCCGGCCCGACGGCGCGCGCGGCAAGTCGCGTAACTCGGGGGAGTGTCGCCGCAGGCCTGATCCGGGGACGCAAGGGTCCCCGGTCGGCGGAGGTGAACGACCGGGGACCTGTCCCGCCCCCTTCGCGCTTTCGCGCCCTTCTCGCTTTCGCGCCCTCGCGCCTTCGTCGCCCCACGCCGCCCTTCGCTCAGATGACGGGCGGGCGCCCGAGCCGGGTGAGCCGCCACACCGTCCGCCAGCGCATCGGCCGCCGCTCGCCGGGCGACTCCCGCAGCCCCTCCGCGAACCCGCCGAACCAGGCCCGCAGCCCGGCCGGGGAGCGGGTGCGGGCGAGGGTGAGCAGCAGCCACGCCCCCAGGTGCACCGGGACGAGCGGCAGGGGCAGCCGGCGCCGGACGAGCCAGACCCGGTTGCGGGCGTTGACGCGGTAGTAGATGGCATGCCGGGCCGGCGAGGTCTTGGGGTGCCGCAGCAGCAGTTCGGGGGCGTAGAGGATCTCCCAGCCGGCGTCGGCGGCCCGCCAGGCGAGGTCGGTCTCCTCGTGCGCGAAGAAGAACTCGGCGGGCCAGTCCCCGGTCTCGGCCAGCATCGCCATGCGGAAGGCGTGCCCGCCGCCGAGGAAGCCGGTGACGTAACCGCCGCGCAGGGGGTCGGACTTGCCCACCCGGGGCACGTGCCGCTGCTGCGTCTCGCCGTGCTCGTCGGCGATGCGGAAGCCGATGATGCCGAGGCGCGGGTCGGCCGCGAACAGCTCACGCACCCGGCGCAGCACATCGGGGTCGACGAGCAGTCCGTCGTCGTCCAGTTCCACGACCGCGTCGACGTCGTCGTACTCCCGCAGCCGGGCCAGGGCGACGTTGCGGCCGCCCGGGCAGCCGAGGTTCTCCTCGACGTCGATGGTCGTGACCTCGCCCGGCAGGGACAGCCGCTCGGCGAAGTCGGGCAGCCGGCAGCCGTTGCCGACGATCACGATGCGGGCGGGCGCGACGTCCTGTTTGGCCACGGACTCCAGCAGGGCGTCGACTTCGGCGGGCCGGTTGCCCATGGTCACCACGGCGACGGCGATCCTCGGCTCCACCACGTCCCTCACCCCATCCGACCGACGGCGGCACCGGCGTCCTGACCGCGGGGCGCTCGCCGTTCACCAAGATGTTGCCTCAGGTGCGCCGGTTCATCTGACGCAGATTCACTTTGCAGCCCCTTTGCTGCGGTTTTGTGTGCACCTTTCCATGGGGCGCGGGAACTTCAGCGGGCCGCGGGAACTTCAGCGGTGGCTCCCCTCCCCCGGCTCACCACGACTCCGCACTCTCGACGACCCCCGACGGCCGTTCGGCCCTCTCGCCATGGCCCGCGTGGATCCGGAGCGCGAGGAGGGGAAAGATCAGGACGGAGAGCATGGCGGCGCCGACGAGAGCGGCGGCCTCGCCCGGGGCGATGGACCGGTCGGCGAGGCCGATGGTGGTGATGGCGACGACGAGGGGCAGGCACGTGGAGCCGTACAGGAGCAGGGCGGCGCTGTCCCGGCGGGTCAGGTCGGGCGGCGCCAGCAGGTAGAGCGGCAGGCCGCGGACCAGGAGGAAGAGCAGCAGGAAGGCCGGCAGCAGGACGAGGGAACGACCTCCGTGCAGCAGCGCGTCGAGGTCGAAGTCGATGCCCGTGACGATGAAGAAGAGCGGGACCAGGAAGCCGAACCCCATCGCCTCGATCCTGCTGAGCACTTGGGCGCTGCGCTCAGGGGCGGCGGCGTGCAGGATCAGGCGGGTGATGACGCCGGCGGCGAAGGCGCCGAGCAGGATGTCCAGGCCGAACGCGAGGGCCAGGCCGAGCATCGAGGCGAGCAGCAGCATGACGAACCGGACGGCGGACTGGCTGCTGCTGTCCAGGGTTTGGGTGATCAGCCGGGAGAACCAGGGCGGACGGGGCCGCAGTGCCCACCACACGCCCGCCGCGGTCACGGCCGCGAACGCCACCAGGACCGCGGTGGCCGCGCCCGGCCTGCGGCCGCTGAGCAGCAGGGCCGTGGCGATGACGGGACCGAACTCACCGACCGCGCCGAAGGCGAGGACGACCGTGCCGAAGCGGCCGCGCAGGTCCCCCGAGTCACGCAGGATCGGCAGGACCGTGCCCAGGGCGGTGCTGGTGAGCGCGGTGCCGATGACGAAACTCTTCGTGGTCTCGCCGCCGGTGAGCGCGAAGGCGATACCGAGGCCGGCCGCGAGGGAGATGACCCAGGCGGCGATCGAGCGGTTCAGGACGGTGCCGCGGACGGCCGCGAAGTCGATCTCGTAGCCGGCGAGGAAGATCAGCATGGCCAGACCGAGGTTCGACAGGACGTCGATGACCTGATCGTGGTGGGCCCAGCCGAGAACGTCGGGGCCGATGACGATGCCGAGCACGATCTCGAAGATGACCAGCGGGACGGGGATCCAGCGGCTGCTGCCGTACGCGAGCAGCGGCGCCAGCACCGCGATGGCCATGATCAGGATGAGCGTCCCGGGATGCGACATGCCACGCAGTATCTAGGCATTCGACAGCAAAAGGGATGAAGCATCCGGCAGACACCTGGCGTCCCGCTCGGGGCGCGGCCGCCACGCCGCCGGCAGTCCGATCGTGCCGGGCAGAGCAGCGGTGCGGAGGAAGGAGGGCCGGTACGGGGGCTCCCCCCCAGGCGGTTGAAACCGCGCTGAAACCACGCTGAACCGCCCCGGCCGCAAGCTCTGCGGCATGACGACGACAGACCACGAACTCGCCATCGCAGCCACCGGGTTGCGCAAGTCCTACGGGGACAGGACCGTCCTGGACGGCATCGACATCCAGGTGCCGGCCGGCACGATCTTCTCGCTCCTCGGCCCGAACGGTGCGGGCAAGACCACCGCCGTCAAGATCCTCTCCACCCTCATCTCCGCCGACGGCGGCCGGGCCCGGATCGCCGGACACGACCTCGCCGCCCAGGCCCAGGCGGTACGGGCCGCCATCGGCGTCACCGGCCAGTTCTCCGCCGTCGACGGGCTGATCACCGGCGAGGAGAACATGCTCCTCATGGCCGACCTGCACCACCTCTCCAAGCGCGAGGGACGCCGGGTCACCGCCGAGTTGCTGGAGCGTTTCGACCTCACCGAGGCCGCGAAGAAGCCCGCCTCCACCTACTCCGGCGGCATGAAGCGGCGCCTGGACATCGCCATGACCCTGGTCGGCAACCCGCGGATCATCTTCCTCGACGAACCGACGACCGGACTCGACCCACGCTCGCGGCACACCATGTGGCAGATCATCCGCGAGCTCGTCTCCGACGGCGTCACCGTCTTCCTCACCACCCAGTACCTGGACGAGGCCGACGAACTCGCCGACCGCATCGCGGTCCTCAACGGCGGCAAGATCGTCGCCGAGGGCACCGCCGAGGAACTCAAGCGGCTCGTGCCCGGCGGACACGTCCGGCTCCGCTTCACCGACCCCGCCGCCTACGAACGGGCCGCGACCGCACTGCGTGAGGCCTCCCGGGACGACGACTCCCTCGCCCTGCAGATCCCCAGCGACGGCAGCCAGCGCGAACTGCGCGCCATCCTCGACTGGCTCGACGCAGCCGACATCGAGGCCGACGAACTCTCCGTGCACACCCCGGACCTGGACGACGTCTTCTTCGCCCTGACCGGCACCGCCACCGCCACCGCCACCGCCACCGCCACCGCCGACAAGGAGACCGTCCGATGAGCGCCCCCGCCCAGGCCTTCCGCGACAACCTCACGATGCTGCGGCGCAGCCTCCTGCACGCCCGCCGCTACCCCTCCCTCACCCTGAACCTGCTGCTCACCCCGATCATGTTGCTGCTGCTCTTCGTCTATGTCTTCGGCGACGTGATGAGCGCGGGCATGGCCGGCGGCCACGCGGACCGCTCCGAGTACATCGCCTACATCGTCCCCGGCATCCTCCTCATGACCGTGGGCATGACCTCGCTCGGCACCGCCGTGTCCGTGGCCACCGACATGACCGAGGGCATCATCGCCCGCTTCCGCACCATGGCGATCTCCCGCGCCTCCGTGCTGACCGGCCACGTGATCGGCACCGTGATCCAGACCATGCTGGCCCTGGCGCTGATCCTGGGCATCGGGGTGGCCTTGGGCTTCCGGCCCGACGCCACGCCGCTGGAGTGGATCGCGGCGGCCGGCCTGATGGCCCTGGTCAGCCTCGCCCTGACCTGGATCGCGGTCGGCATCGGCCTGGTGAGCCCGAACGCCGAGGGAGCCAGCAACCTCGGCATGCCGCTGACGATGCTGCCGCTGCTGTCCAGCGCGTTCGTGCCGGTGGACGCCATGCCGGGCGGGTTCCGCTGGTTCGCCGAGTACCAGCCCTTCTCGCCGGCCATCGAGACCCTGCGCGGGCTGCTGCTGGGCAGCGAGATCGGCACGAAGAACGCGGTGCTGGCGGTCGGCTGGTGCCTGGCGCTGACCGTGCTGGGCTACCTGTGGTCCAGGGCGCAGTTCAACCGCGAGCCGCGGAGTTGAGTTCGCGCAGTGCCGCGGCCCGCAACTCCTCCTGGCCCAGGGTGGCGTACGCCGATCTCGCCTCGGCGTAGGCCGCCCTGTCGGCGTTCTCGGCCGCCTGCCGGGACCGCGCCGAGGACAGGGTGGGGAGGTCCCGCATCACCGGCATCCGCTCCGCCAGCGCCATCAGCCTTACCGCCGCCGCGTCGTCGCGGGCCAGCCCGGTGAAGCCGAGCGCCAGCAGCACCGTGCCGCACACCGAAAGTTCCGGCAGGTCCCCGGCACCCGGGGAGCCGGACAGCACCCCGAGCAGCCGTACCCGCAGGTGCTCGGCCAGGTGGGTCACCGGCTCCAGCCGGCCGTGCTGCGCGTGCGCCGCGAGCGCGGCCGCCTGCACCTGGAGCGCCCACGAATCCAGGAAGGGATCACCGTCCACCAGCAGGCTGCTCTCCCGCAGCCCCTCCGCCGCCTGTCGCCACAGGCCGAGGCCGACCTCGGTCAGCCCCCGGGCCAGTGCGATCTCCGCCCGGGCCTGCAGCCCTTCGGGAGTGAAGGTCTGGGCGTGCTCCGGCTGCCGGTCCGGGGCGGCGAGGCCCAGCCAGTACTCCGCCTCGTCGACCTCCCCGCGCTGCAGACAGGCGGACACCAGCCCGTAGCGGACGCCGATCGCGTCGGACCAGTCCCCGACCTCACCGAGCGCCTCCGCGGCCCGCAGATGCTCGTACGCCTCCGCGCCGCGCTCCGTCTTGAGACACAACTCGCTGATCCGCCCGCGACTGAGCAGCATCATGAACGGATTGCCGAGCGACTCCACCGCGGTGAGCATCCGGCGGGCGCACTCGAGCGCGCGCTCCGTCTCGTACGTGGATTCCCACACGTAGCTGGCGACGCCCGCCGCGATGCCCGCCAGCATGGGCTCGTCGGCGTCGCACAACTCCTGCAGCCGCGCGTACCGCGGCGGGTGTATGTCCGGGACGGCACCCAGCACGACGGCCAGTGCCCGCGGCACGGTGTCCGACGGGGCGGGCGGCAGGCGGCGCAGAGTGGCGAGCTGGCGCACGGCGTGCGGGCCGTGGCCCATGAAGAGGCCGGCCGCGCACACCACCGCCGCGCTTCGGGCCGCCTCCAGATCCTCGGGGTCCTCCGGCCCCGGGCGGAAATGGGACAGCGGCCCGCCGGTCTCGGCGGCGAGCGCGGTGAGCCGGGCGTAGTTGTTGCCGGCGGACCACACGCAGGCCAGTGCGGCGGTCACGGCGGCGACGGCCGGCGCGTCGGTGCGGGCCAGGGCGTGCCGCAGCGCCAGGACGAGATTGTCCTGCTCGGCACGGACGCGGCCGAAGGCGGCCAACGCGTCACCGCCGAACAGCCGGTCGTGGTGCGCCCGGCCGAAGTCCCGGGCCCAGCGGAGGAACCGGCCGGTCACCGCCTCGCCCTCGCCCGCCTCCTCCCGCCGGGCGGCACTGAACTCCCGCAGCGTCTCCAGCATGTGGAAGCGCACCCCCGAAGGGCTGTCGCCCACCTTGATCAGGGACTGGCCGGCCAGCTGCTCCAGCAGATCCAGCGCGCCACCGGTCTCGCCGAGCACGTACTCCGCCGCGTCCACGGTGAAGCCCCCGGGGAACACCGACAGCGCGCGCAGCGCCGCCCGGCCGTCGCTCTCCAGCAGGTTCCAGCTCCACTCGACCACGGCCCGCAACGTGCGATGCCGTTCGGGTGCGTCCCGGGCGCCGCCGCGCAGCAGCGCGAAACGGTCCTGCAGGCGGCGGGCGATGTCGGCCACGGAGAGCACCCGCACCCGGGCCGCGGCGAGTTCCACGGCCAGCGGCAGCCCGTCCAGGTGGCGGCAGATCTCCGCCACGCGGTCGGCGGGCAGCTCCACACCGGGCCGGGCGGCCCGCGCCCGTTGCTCGAAGAGTTCCACCGAGGTCGCCGGGGACAACTCGGGCAGCGCATGCACGGACTCCGAGGTCAGCCCCAGGGGTGCCCGGCTGGTCGCCAGCACCCGCAGCTCCTTGGACCGCGACACCAGCGCCTGGACGAGACCGGCCGCACCGGCGAGTACGTGCTCGCAGTTGTCCAGCACCAACAGGGTGGGGCCGGGCCCCAGCGCGGTGACGATGCCACTCACCACGTCCCCGCCACCGGCGAACTGCCGTACGTCCCCGGTGCCGACCGCCGATGCCACCTCGTCGGCCACATCCTCGTCGGCGGTGGCTCCGGCCAGGGCGACGAAGTGCACCACGGGCTGCGCGGCCGCCCGGCTCACCGCGTACGAGAGCCGCGTCTTGCCCAGCCCGCCGGGGCCCACGACGGTGACCACCCGCGCGTCGCGCAGCAGCCCGGCGACGGCGGCGATGTCGGCGTCCCGCCCCAGCAGGGGGTTCGGCTCGTGCGGCACGCCGTGGCGGACGGGTGGGGTGTCCGCACGCAGCAACTCCTGGTACACGGACCTGAGCCGGGGCCCCGGATCCGTGCCCAGCTCGTCGCGCAGCCCGCGTCGGTAGGCGTCGTACCGGGTCAGCGCCGCGGCCCGGCCCGCCGTGGCCGCCTCGCAGCGCAGCAGCTCCGCCAACACCTCCTCGTCGCGCGGCAGTTCGCGGACCAGCTCGGCCAGCGGCGCGGCGGCCTCCTCCCTGCGCCCCAGCCGGGCCAGCGCGAGCGCCCGGTACCGCACCAGCGAACGGAGCGCCGGGACCCGGTCGGCACGCAGCGCCGTCACCGGATCGTGCCGCTCCTCGCCCTCCCCGGCCCCCAGGCCGCCGTCCCACAGCGCCAGCCCCTGCTCGGCCCGCGCCAGGGCACCCTCATGGTCCCCCGCCCGCGCGCACTCGGCGCTCGCGGCCTCGTGCGACAGCAGCGCCGAGCTGTCGACCTGCGCCTCGTCCAGCGCGAGCCGGTACCCCGTGGGTGTGCTCACGATCAGTCCGGCACCGAACTGTGCCCGGAGCCGCGACACCAGCACCTGCACCGCCTTGCCGGGCCGCTCGGGCAGTTGCTCCGCCCACAGCCCCTCGACCAGCCGCCCCGTACTGCACCCGGTACGCAGCTCCCCGGCCAGCAACGCCAACAGTCCACGCAGCCGGGGCGCCGTGATCTCCTGTCCGCGACAGGAGACTCGGGGCAGCAGGGTCAACTCGGTCGTCACGCCTGAAGACTAGCCAGCAGCGCGCCGAACACACTCCCGAATCCGCCGCCCTCACAGGCCACGACGACGCCGTGGCCACCGGCTCGCACAGCACGTTCGAGAACGCGCACCGGGCAACAGAAAACCCCAGGCCAGAAGCGTCTGACCTGGGGTTCCGACGGAGCCGCTTTCGGGATTCGAACCCGAGACCTACGCATTACGAGTGCGTTGCTCTGGCCATCTGAGCTAAAGCGGCACGCTGTCCGCACTTATGGTGCGATCAGCAACGTCGGTAAGTCTACACAGTTTCCGGGGGTGCTTCGCACACGCCCCGGAGCGCGGGGGTCCGGGGCGTGCCAGAGGTGCTATGAGCAGCGCTTTCCGGCGGGCGGCGGGGTGCCGTGGAGGAGGTAGGTGTCGATCGCCGAGTCGATGCAGGAGCTGCCGCGGCCGTAGGCGGTGTGGCCGTCGCCGACGTAGGTCAGCAGGCGGCCCGAGGAGAGCCGGCGGGCGAGGGACCTGGCCCAGGGGTAGGGGGTGGCCGGGTCGCGAGTGGTGCCGACCACGACGATGGGGGCCGCGCCCTTCGCCTCGATGCGGTGCGGCTCGCCCGTGGCCTTCACCGGCCAGTACGCGCAGTTCAGCGAGGCCCAGGCCAGGCTCTCGCCGAAGACCGGGGACGCCTTCTCGAACTGCGGGACGGCCTTCGCCACCTGCTCGGGGGCGGTGAAGGCGGGCGGCAGGTCGAGGCAGTTCACGGCGGCGTTGGCCATCATCAGGTTGCTGTAGTGGCCGTTCGCGTCGCGTTCGTAGTAGCTGTCGGAGAGAGCGAGCAGGCCGGCTCCGTCGTTCTTCTGCATCGCCGAGGTCAGCGCGTCACGCAGTTGCTGCCAGGTCCCCTCGTCGTACATCGCCGCGATCACCCCGGTGGTGGCCAGCGACTCGCCGAGCTTGCGGTGGTTCGCGTCGCCCGCCGGGATGGGGTGGGCGTCCAGCTTGCGGAAGAAGGCCTGAAGATGGTCGCCGACCTGGGCGGGTGTCGTGCCCTTGCCGCCGAGCGGGCAGTCGGGCCGACGCACGCAGTCCTTGGCGAACGCCTGGAACGCCGTCTCGAAGCCCGCCGTCTGGTCGAGGTTGAGCTTCCGGGCGTCCAGGGAGGGGTCCATCGCCCCGTCCAGCACCAGACGGCCCACCCGGCCCGGGAACAGCCCCGCGTACGTCGCCCCGAGGAAGGTGCCGTACGACGCCCCCACATAGTTCAGCTTCGGGTCGCCGAGCACCGCCCGCAGGATGTCCATGTCCCGCGCCGCCTCGACGGTGGACACGTGCCGCAGCAGCTTCGCCGAGTGCGCCCCGCAGCTGTCGGCGAACGACCTGTACTCGCTGACCAGCGCGTTCTTCTCCCGCTGGTCGTCGGGCGTGCTGTCCGTCTGCGTGTAGGCGTCCATCCGGCGTCCGTCGAGGCATTCGACGGGCTCGCTGCGGGCGACGCCGCGTGGGTCCATCGCGACCATGTCGTAGCGGGCGCGGATCTCGGCGGGGTAGCCGATGCCAGCGTACTGCTGGAGGTAGTCGATCGCGGAGCCGCCCGGGCCGCCCGGGTTGACCAGCAGCGAGCCGAGCGGCCGCTCCTTGCCGGTGGCCTTCTTGCGGGCGACGGCGAGCCGGATGTCACCCGAGCCGGGCTTGGCGTAGTCCAGCGGCGCCACCATCGTGGCGCACTGGAAGCCGGAGGCACCGCAGCTGCGCCAGTTCAGGTGCTGGGTGTAGTACGACGACAGCGCCGACGGGGTGGACCGCGGCAGCGCGGCCAACGCCGCCTCCGCCGCACGTCCGGACGACGCGGTCGAGCTGCCGGCGGAACAGGCGGACACGAGCAGCGCGGCGGCCGCGAGGAGGCTGCCCGAGACGCGCGCGGTCGCCCGGCGGGTCCGGTTTCGGGTCCGGGTTCCGCTCCGGGTGGTGTGCTTCCGGCGAGGGGAAGGCCAGGTGTGCATCGGACGAGCGTAACGCTGAGCTACAGGGTGGGTGCGGTGCGTTCGGACGGTGGCCTCGTACGGGGGACGCAGTCCGTCAACCACCGTACGCCCGGCTCACCCCGCCCGCAGTGCCATCGTCATCGCCTCCACCGCCAGCAGCGGAGCCACGTTGCGGTCCAGGGCCTCGCGGCAGGCGGCGATCGCCTCGATGCGGCGCAGCGTGGCCTCCGGGCTGCTGCCGCGGGCCAGCCGCTCCAGGGCGTCCTCGGTGTCGCCGTTGGCGATGGCGACCCGTGAGCCGAGCTGGAGGGCGAGGACGTCGCGGTAGAAGCCGGTGAGGTCGCCGAGAGCCACATCCAGGCTGTCGCGCTGGGTGCGGGTTCTGCGGCGCTTCTGCATGTCCTCGAGGTCCTTCATCACGCCCGCCGTACCGCGCGGCAGCCGGCCGCCCTGGGCCGCGCCGAGCGCCGCCTTCAGCTCCTCGGTCTCCTTGCCGTCCATCTCCTCGGCGAGCTGCTTGGCGTCCTCGGCGGCCGCGTCGACCAGCTCCTGGGCCGCCTTGAGACAGGCACCCACCTCGTCCAGGCGCAGCGGGAGCCTGAGCACGGCGGCGCGGCGCTCACGAGCCGCCGGGTCGGTGGCCAGCCGGCGGGCCCGGTCGACATGGCCCTGGGTGGCGCGGGCGGCGGCCGAGGCGACCTCGGGTTCGATGCCGTCACGGCGGACGAGCATGTCGGCGACCGCGTGGACCGAGGGCGTCCGCAGGGTCAGGTGGCGGCAGCGGGAGCGGATCGTGGGCAGGACGTCCTCGATCGAGGGGGCGCACAGCAGCCAGACCGTCCGCGGGGCGGGCTCCTCGACGGCCTTGAGGACGGCGTTGGCCGACTTCTCGTTCAGCCGCTCGGCGTCCTCGACCAGGATGATCTGCCAGCGGCCGTTCGCGGGGGAGGTGAACGACTTGCGGACCGTGTCCCGCATGTCCCTCACCAGGATCTCGGAGCCCACGGCGGCGACCGTGGAGACGTCCGCGTGGGTGCCGAGCAGCGCGGTGTGGCAGCCGTCGCAGAAGCCGCAGCCGGGTGATCCGCCGAGGGCTCGGTCGGGGCTCACGCACTGCAGGGCGGCCGCGAAGGCCCGCGCCGTCTGGTTGCGGCCCGCTCCGGGCGGGCCCGTGAACAGCCAGGCGTGGGTCATCTTCGACGCCTCCGGCGGCGGCTGGCCCGCTGCCGCGGCCGTGACCAGGGCGTCGGCGTCCCGGGCGGCGGCGTCGAGCACCGCGCTCACCTTCTCCTGCCCGACGAGGTCGTCCCACACGGTCATGGGTCACGCCGCCCTTCCGTCACACTCTGCGTTCCGCCATCCATTGTGCGGGTGGGCACTGACAACGACGACGGCGCCCGTCGGTGCGCCTGAACGCTCCGACGGGCGCCGCCCGATGTCCTGGCTCAGCCGCGGCGACCGCGACCCCGGCCCCGGCGGCCCTGGTCCTCGCCCGGCTCCCCGTGGTCCTGGTCGTCGTACGACCCCAGCAGCTCGTCCGCCAGGGACGGCAGGTCGTCCAGCGGGGTCTCCTCGGCCCAGTCCGAACGCGGCCGGCGGCGCGGCGTGCCGTCGGCGTCGACCTGGGGCATCTCGCGCGTACGGCCCTCGGAGCCGTCGGGCCCCGCGCCCGGCCGCTCGTCCCGGAAGAAGCCGGGCGGCATCCGGTCCGCCGGAGCCTCACCCCGCACGGGCGGCAGTACGGCGGTCTCGTCCGCGGCGCCGGGGGTCACCGGCGGCAGCACGGCCGTCTCTTCGGTGGACGCGGGCGGCGGTACGGCCTTCTCGCCCACGGACACGGGCGGCAGTACGGCCGTCTCGTCCGCCGCACCCGGAGTCACCGGCGGCAGCACCGCGGTCTCGTCGGCGGCCGACGACGCAGCCGGCGGCTGCGGCAGCTCGGCCGTCACCTCGGAGTCGGGGCCGGCCCCGCGCTTCCGGGCTTCTCCACCCCGCTCCTCGCGCACCGGCCGCAGCACCGTCGTCTCGTCCGCGCCCGGCGAGACGACCGGCGTCGGCACGGTCGCCGCGTCCGGGGTCATGCCCGGCACCGCCGACTGCGGGGTGCTGGGCCTGAGGGCCGCCACGTCGGCCGCAGTCGCGGCCTCGGCCGCCTGACGGCGGGCCTCCTCCGCGCGCAGCAGGGCCTCCTCGGCCTTGCGCTGCTTCTCCAGGCGGCGGGCTTCCTCCTCGGCGCGCAGCCGGGCCTGCCGGGCCTCTTCCTCGGCGCGCAGCCGGGCTTCCTCCTCGGCCTGCTTGCGGCGCCGCTCCTCCTCGGCCCTGCGGCGAGCCTCCTCCTCGGCGCGGGCCTTCTCCTCGGCGAGGAGACGCTGTCGCTCCTCCTCCGCCCGGCGCCGCGCGTCCTCGGCCCGCTGCCGGGCCTCCTCCGCCTGCCGTTCGGCCTCGCGGCGCTGCGCCTCCTCCAGCTCGCGTCGCTTGCGCTCCTCCTCCTCGGCGCGCAGCTTGGCGAGCTGCTCCTCGCGCTCGCGCTCCAGGCGCTCCTCCTCGGCCTTGCGCGCGGCCTCTTCCTCGGCCTTGCGGCGCGCCTCCTCCTCGGCCTTCTTCCGCGCCTCCTCCTGGGCCTTGATCTCGGCCTCGGAGAGCGGCAGCACGGTGTCGAGCCGGTGCCGGATCACGGTGGTGACGGCCTCGGGCTCCTGCGCGGCGTCCACGACCAGGTAGCGGCCCGGGTCGGAGGCGGCGAGCGTGAGGAAACCGGCCCGCACGCGCGCGTGGAACTCGGCGGGCTCCGACTCCAGCCGGTCGGGCGCCTCGGTGAACCGCTCGCGGGCGGCCTCCGGTGCGACGTCCAGCAGGACGGTGAGGTGCGGGACGAGCCCGTCGGTCGCCCAGCGGTTGATACGGGCGATCTCGGTCGGGGACAGGTCGCGGCCCGCGCCCTGGTAGGCCACGGACGAGTCGATGTACCGGTCCGAGATGACGACGGCGCCGCGCTCCAGGGCGGGCCGCACGACGGTGTCGACGTGCTCGGCCCGGTCGGCCGCGTAGAGCAGCGCTTCCGCGCGGTGCGACAGGCCCGCCGAGGACACGTCCAGCAGGATCGAGCGCAGCCGCTTGCCCACAGGGGTGGCGCCCGGCTCGCGGGTGAGGACGACCTCGTGGCCCTTGGCGCGGATCCACTCCGCGAGGGCCTCGGCCTGGGTGGACTTGCCGGCGCCGTCGCCGCCCTCCAGGGCGATGAAGAAGCCGTTCGCCGCCGGGGCCTGGACGGGGTCGTCGCCGCCGAGCAGCGCGTCCTTCAGGTCCTGGCGCAGCGGGACGCCGGAGCGGTCGTCGACCTTGGCGAGCACCAGCGCGGCCACCGGCAGCAGCAGCGCGCCGACCAGCATCAGCGTGAAGGCGGCACCGCCGTGCGCGAAGACGAACCTGCCGTTCTCCAGCCGGTGCGGGCCGATCAGCGCCGCGACCAGGGGGGCGATCAGGGCGCCGAGCGCTATGAAGACCCGTACGACCGCGTGCAGGTGCTCGGTGGTGCGGGCCCTGCGGTACTCCTCGGTCTCCTGGTCGAGCAGGGCGTGCCCGGTGTTCGCGGCCACGCCCGCGGAGACGCCGGCCAGCGTGACGATCAGCAGCACGGTGGTGACGTCCGGGACGAGCCCGGCGGCCAGCAGGGCGATGCCGGTGAAGGCGATCGCGAGGGCCAGGAGCCGGCGGCGCGAGAGCGAGGGCAGCACCGAGGGCGCCGTCCGGATGCCGACGGCGACACCGCCGGTCAGGCCCAGCACCAGCAGGCCGTACAGGACCGGGCCGCCGCCCAGGTCCTTGGCGTGCAGCACGCACACCGCGACCGCGGCGGCGATGGCTCCGGCCACGGCGGCGCAGGCCGGGACGAGCAGCGGGATGGCGCCCGTACGGCCCTTGTCGACGCCCGTGCCGGTGCGCGGACGGCGCAGGCCCTCCAGCGGGGAGCGCGGGCGCGGGGTGCGCGTGTCCGGCAGCTCCAGGAAGGTGATCACGGACAGGGACGCGGCGAACAGTCCCGCCGCCACGTACGACCCGAGGGCCGCCTGGTGCTGGTCGAACCAGGTCACCACGGTGCCGAGCAGGTTGTTCAGCAGGGCGGCGACGACCAGGGCTGCGGCGGCCAGCGGGACCGCCAGGAAGCCGGTGCGCAGCGCGAGGCGGCGCAGGGCGTCCAGGTGGTCCGGCAGCGGCCGTACCGTCGCCCCCTCCGGGGGCGGGGCGGGCAGCAGGGCGGGCGCCGCGCTCTCCCGGCACACCGTCCACAGCCGCTCGGCGACGCCGGTGACGAAGGCGGTGACCAGCAGGACCGCGAGTGCGTTGTCCGGGGTCCAGTCGATCCACAGGGGCGCGACGATCAGCAGCGCGGCCCGCACGCCGTCTGCGCCGGCCATCGTCCAGCGGCGGTCGAGCGGGCCGTCCTGGGAGGTGAGCGTGGTCAGCGGGCCGAGCAGCACCGCGCCGAAGAGCAGCGCGGCGAGGATGCGGGCCGCGAAGACGATCGCCACTGCGAAGGCCACGCCTCGGTAGCCGCCGCCGAAGGAGCCTTCGACGATGGCCGCCTGGAGGACGAGAAGGACGAGCACGAGCAACGCGAGGGTGTCGCCGACACCACTCACGAGCTGCGCGCTCCACAGGCGCCGAAGCTCCGGTCGGCGCAGCAGGGAGCGGACGGCGCGCTCGCGGGAGTCCGCTACGAGTGCATCGTCCGGTTCGGTGGTGGGGGCCGTTGGCTGCTCGGCTCGCGTCATGCGTTCAGCCTATCGGCAGCCACCGACAGCACACCCAGGCCGTCCGGGCGTACGCGCGCCCCGACACCAAAGTGATGCCGGGGCGTTCGTTTCGCGAAGCCGGAACGGCGCACCGGGCGCCGTTCCGACGGGGCGTCAGTCCTCCGCGCCGGAGGCGGTCGTCTTCGAAGCCGTCGCCTTCTTGGCCGTGGTCTTCTTCGCCGTGGTCTTCTTCGCGGCCGCGGTCGTCTTCTTCGCCGCCGTCTTCTTGGCGGCGGTGGCGGTCTTCTTCGCCGGAGCGGCCTTCTTGGCCGTGGCCTTCTTCGCCGTCTTCTTGGCGGGCCCCTTCGCCCGCTTCTCGGCGAGCAGTTCGAAGCCACGCTCCGGAGTGATCGTTTCCACACTGTCGTCGGAGCGCAGGGTCGCGTTGGTCTCGCCGTCGGTGACGTACGGACCGAAGCGGCCGTCCTTGACCACGACCGGCTTGCCGGAGACCGGGTCCTCGCCCAGCTCCTTCAGCGGCGGCTTGGCGGCGGCGCGGCCCCGCTGCTTCGGCTGGGCGTAGATCGTCTGCGCCTCCTCCAGCGTGATCGCGAAGATCTGGTCCTCGGACTGCAGCGAGCGCGAGTCCGTGCCCTTCTTCAGGTACGGGCCGTAGCGGCCGTTCTGCGCGGTGATCTCCACGCCGTCGGCGTCGGTGCCGACGACTCGCGGCAGCGACATCAGGTTCAGGGCGTCCTCGAGGGTCACCGTGTCCAGCGCCATGGACTTGAAGAGCGAGGCGGTGCGCGGCTTGACCGCGTTCTTGCCCGTCTTCGGGGTGCCTTCGGGGAGGATCTCCGTCACGTACGGGCCGTAGCGGCCGTCCTTGGCGACGATCATGTTCCCGGTCTCCGGGTGGGCGCCCAGCTCGAAGTCGCCGCTCGGCTTGGCCAGCACTTCCTCGGCCAGCTCGACGGTCAGCTCGTCCGGCGCCAGGTCGTCCGGGATGTCGGCGCGCTGGTGCTGCTCGGTGTCCTTCTCGCCGCGCTCGATGTACGGGCCGTAGCGGCCGACGCGCAGCACGATGTCGTTGCCCACAGGGAACGAGGAGACCTCGCGCGCGTCGATCGCGCCCAGGTCGGTCACCAGTTCCTTGAGGCCGCCGAGGTGGTCCCCGTCGCCGTTGCCCGCGTCGGCGGCGCCGCCGACGCCCCCCGCGGCGAAGCCGCTGTCGGACGCGGTCTCGCCGAAGTAGAAGCGCTTCAGCCACGGCACGGCCTGGGCCTCGCCGCGGGCGATGCGGTCGAGGTCGTCCTCCATCTTGGCGGTGAAGTCGTAGTCGACGAGCCGCCCGAAGTGCTTCTCCAGGAGGTTGACCACGGCGAAGGACAGGAAGGACGGCACCAGGGCCGTGCCCTTCTTGAACACGTAGCCGCGGTCCAGGATCGTGCCGATGATCGACGCGTACGTCGACGGGCGGCCGATCTCGCGCTCTTCCAGCTCCTTGACCAGGGAGGCCTCGGTGTAGCGGGCCGGGGCCTTGGTGGCGTGGCCGTCGACCGTGATCTCCTCGGCGGACAGCCCGTCGCCCTCGGCGACCTGCGGCAGACGGCGCTCGCGGTCGTCCAGCTCGGCGTTCGGGTCGTCGGCGCCCTCGACGTAGGCCTTCAGGAAGCCGTGGAAGGTGATCGTCTTGCCGGAGGCGCTGAACTCGACGTCCCGGCCGTCGGTGGCGGTGCCGCCGATCTTCACGGTGACGCTGTTCCCGGTCGCGTCCTTCATCTGGGAGGCGACGGTCCGCTTCCAGATCAGCTCGTAGAGCTTGAACTGGTCTCCGGTCAGGCCGGTCTCCGCCGGGGTGCGGAAACGATCACCCGAGGGGCGGATCGCCTCGTGCGCCTCTTGGGCGTTCTTGACCTTGGCGGCGTAGGTGCGCGGCTGCGGGGGCAGGTAGTCGGCGCCGTACAGCTGCGTGACCTGGGCGCGGGCGGCCGTGATCGCGGTGTCGCTCAGCGTCGTGGAGTCCGTACGCATGTACGTGATGTAGCCGTTCTCGTACAGCTTCTGCGCGACCTGCATCGTGGCCTTCGCGCCGAAGCCGAGCTTGCGGCTCGCCTCCTGCTGCAGCGTCGTCGTACGGAACGGGGCGTACGGCGAGCGGCGATACGGCTTGGACTCGACCGAGCGCACGGAGAAGCGGGTGTTCTCCAGGGCGGCGGCAAGGGCGCGGGCGTTCGCCTCGTCGAGGTGGAGGGTGTTCGCGCTCTTGAGCTGTCCCAGGGAGTCGAAGTCGCGGCCCTGCGCGACGCGCCTGCCGTCGACGGTCTGCAGGCGGGCGACCAGCGACGACGGGTCCGACGGGTCCCCCGCGCGGCCGGTCGCGAAGGTGCCCGTCAGGTCCCAGTACTCAGCCGAACGGAACGCGATGCGCTCGCGCTCCCGCTCCACCACGAGCCGGGTCGCGACCGACTGGACACGGCCGGCCGACAGGCGCGGCATGACCTTCTTCCACAGGACCGGCGAGACCTCGTAGCCGTAGAGGCGGTCGAGGATCCGGCGGGTCTCCTGGGCGTCGACCATGCGCTGGTTGAGATCACGCGGGTTGGCGACGGCCTCGCGGATCGCGTCCTTGGTGATCTCGTGGAACACCATGCGCTTGACCGGGACCTTGGGCTTCAGGACCTCCATGAGGTGCCACGCGATGGCCTCGCCCTCGCGGTCCTCATCGGTGGCGAGGAAGAGCTCGTCGGAGTCCTTCAGCAGGTCCTTGAGCTTCTTGACCTGCGCCTTCTTGTCAGCGTTGACGACATAGATCGGCTCGAAGTCGTGCTCGACGTCCACCCCGAGGCGGCGGACCTCGCCGGTGTACTTCTCGGGCACCTCCGCGGCGCCGTTGGGGAGGTCACGGATGTGCCCGACGCTCGCTTCGACTACGTAGCCGGGGCCGAGGTAGCCCTTGATCGTCTTCGCCTTGGCAGGCGACTCGACGATGACGAGTCGGCGGCCGCCCTGTGCGGTCTCGCTGGTCGGGGACAACTTCGCTCTTCTCTCCGGTCGACGCTGTGGCCTCCCCAGGCCTTGGTCCCGGGGTCGCGGCGTGCTTCTGGCTCGTGTGACGCTGCGGAGTGTGACGGTACATCCCGCCCCCGTGTCAAACGGGAAAAGCCCACAACGGCCACTCGAACGGTAACCCGACTACCGGCATTCCTGCCGCCCGGAGTGTCCGGTGACGTCTCGCCCCCTGTCCGGAGCGTGATGCTCCCATTACTCGTACGGCAGTACTGCCGCCGACGTCAGAGGCGGGTGAGGCAGTACACGGCGAGGCCCAGCGCGAAGACTCCGGCGGTGCCGGCAAGGGTGGCCGATGCGACCTGGCTCACACCCTGGGCGACTGGTTCACCACGCCGCACCCGAGCCCCGGTCCACACCAACAGAGCGCCCCCGAACAGGGCGAACACCACTCCCGCGAAGATCGCCGGCCCGCTCTCCATGCCCCGCCCGCCCCTTTCGTGCCGCCCGCCCCTACCCAGCGCGGGGAGGGTGGCACGCGCGGGAGACGGGCGGGCGACATCGGGGTGAACGGAAGGTCGACGTGACCTCGAACACATAGTCGAACGAGATCGGCCCGGTCCGGCACCCGTAATTTTCCGGCCGTTTTACCGGCACCGGCGCGTCCCCGCCCGTGCCACCGGCATACGACCTCGATCCGGACGCGGGTACGACGGCTCGGGTAGCCGGGCTACGGCACCCGGCCCGGCCGCCGTACCCCGCCTCACACCACCGGCTCCAGGAAGCCCTGCTCCACCAGCAGCCGGATCTGCGCGGGCGTGCGGTCGCGCAGCAGCACCGGGTCCTCGCCGACGAGCTGGGCGATGGCGTCCAGGATGCGGCCGGCGCTCAGCGTGCCGTCGCACACGCCCGCGAAGCCCGCGCCGACCGTGTCCACCTTCGTGGCACGGCGCATCC
Organism: Streptomyces sp. NPDC101165; assembly: GCF_044768135.1. Taxonomy (NCBI): domain Bacteria; kingdom Bacillati; phylum Actinomycetota; class Actinomycetes; order Kitasatosporales; family Streptomycetaceae; genus Streptomyces; species Streptomyces sp. NPDC101165. The sequence goes on from NZ_JBIWPG010000021.1 coordinate 110,126, forward strand.
CGCGGTGCTGGCGCAGCACCACGTGCTCCGGGTCCTCGGCGCCGGGCAGCCCGACCTGCTCCTGGACCACTTCGGCGGCCAGCCTGAAGTGACCTTCGAGCAGGGCCGCGTCGTCGTACTCCCGGAGGAAGTCGAGGCGGTCGAAGTGCGCCCGGATCGCCTCCCCGAGCGGCTGTTCGACCGGGTGCGGCCATTCCTCCACGGTGACCGAGGGCTCGGCGGCCCCGGTCCTGCGCAGGGTGATCCAGCCGAAGCCGATCGCCTTGACCTTGCGCGCCTCGAACTCGTCGAGCCAGGCGTCGTACCGTGCCTGGTACTCCGCGGGGTCACCGCGGTGGTCGCCGGCGTCCCTGAGCCACAGCTCGGCATACTGCGTGATGTCCTGCACCTCGCGCTGCACGATCCAGGCATCGCACCCGCGCGGCACCCATGACCTGAGTCTGTCCTGCCAGTCCTCCCCCGCGACGTGCTGCCAGTTGGCGAGGAACTGCGCGAACCCGCCCTCGTTCAGCCGTTCCCCCGCCTGCTGAACGAGCGAGCGGCACAGATCGTCCCCGCCCATCCCGCCGTCGCGGTACGTCAGTCGGGCACCCGGCGAGATCACGAACGGCGGGTTGGACACGATCAGATCGAACGTCTCGTCGTTCCGGACCGGCTCGAACAGCGAGCCCTCGCGCAGGTCGGCGGCGGGCGCGCCGGAGAGCGCGAGTGTGAGCGCGGTGATGTGCAGCGCGCGCGGATTGAGGTCGGTGGCCGTCACGCGCGTGGCGTGCTGGGAGGCGTGCAGCGCCTGGATGCCCGAGCCGGTTCCGAGGTCGAGCGCGGAGGCGACGGGCGTACGGACGGTGATGCCGGCGAGGGTTGTGGAGGCGCCGCCGACACCGAGGACGACGGCCTCGTCGCGCCGGCCGATGCCGCCCGCGCCGCCGACCGCACAGCCCAGGTCGGACACGATGAACCAGTCCTCGCCGCCGGGACCGCCGTAGGGCCGTACGTCCACGGTCGCGGCCACCTCGTCGCCGCCCACGCGCGTGAGCCACCCGCCCTCCAGAGCCTCCTCGACCGGCAGAACGGCCGCCACGCGCGCGTGGGGCGCCGGTTGCTGGAGCAGGAAGAGCCGTACGAGCGTCTCCAGCGGCGCGTCGCCGCGGGTGGCCCGCAGGGCGGGCACGGTCTCGCTGCGGGCCAGCGCCGCATAGGCGGGGGCGCCGAGCAGATCGAGCAGCCCGTCGGCGGTGAAGGAGGCGGCGAGCAGGGCGTCGCGCAGGCGCGCGGCGGCCTCGGGCCGGTCGGTGGCGGGCAGGGGGGCGAGGCCGGAGTCAGTCACGCCCCCCATTGTGGCCCGCGGGGGCGGCCGGAGGCTGCCTCAGCGCGGGCCGTGGGCCGATGTCAGCCGGTCGTAGCCGAGGCCGACGCAGACGCCGACGCCGACGCGGCGACCTGGCAGCTGGGCTGCTTGGCGATGGCCGCCTGGACGTCGCCCTGCTCCAGCCGCTTCAGCGCCTCCGTGCCGCTGTTGCTCTGCTTGCCGATCTGCTTCGTCTGATCGGCGACCTCGTGCAGCCCCTGGGCGAACTTGCCCTGGTCCTTGGTGTCGAGGTCGTCGACCTGCTTCTTCAGGTCGGCGTACGAGGAGGAGAGACCGCTCAGATTCTTGGCGGCGTCCTGCTGCCGCTTGGCGCCGCCGTCGACGCCGGGGGGCGCTCCGGCGCCGCTGATGGCCGCGGCGAGCGCCTTGTAACCGTCGGCCATGTCCTGGAAGGCCTGCGAGTACGTCGCCTTGGCCGTCTTCGGCGGCAGGTTGCTGTCCGTGGCGATCTTGGCTATCGACGCGTTCGCCGCCCTGATCTTCGCGTCCTGCGCGGGCACCGCGTCGCACACCGTCTTGGCCCAGGCCACCAGCTTGGGATCGGGTCCGCTGTCCTTGTTGCTGCTGCTACAGCCCGACAACGCCACTACCAGTACCGCACCGCCGGACAGTGCGGCCGCGAGCTTCTTGTTCACCGGATCGGTCCCTTCCATGGCTCTCGGCACCCGGAATCTACACGCGAACCGGTGTCCTCCACATGCCGAACGCCCCATTAGTCAGCTTTTGTGACTCTTTGCGCATGGGAGAGAAGGCTCACGACGTGGGCGAGCCCACACACGAAGCGGGCGGGCGGCGCGTCAGCACGCGCCACCCGCCCGCCCGTTGTTCAGGCCCGGTCCGGACCGCCTACGAAACCACCGCCGGATCGGCCGAGTTGGAGACCCGTTCGGCACCGTCGTCGTCGCCGACGGCGATGCCGCGCCGCTTGGAGACGTACACCGACACGACGATCACCACGAGCGCCAGGATCGCGATCGCGATGCGTACACCGATGCTCTTGTCGCTGCCGTAGGAGAACTTGATCACCGCGGGCGCGATGAGCAGGGAGACCAGGTTCATGACCTTCAGCAGCGGGTTGATCGCCGGCCCCGCGGTGTCCTTGAAGGGGTCGCCGACCGTGTCGCCGATCACCGTGGCCGCATGGGCTTCACTGCCCTTGCCACCGTGATGACCGTCCTCCACCAGCTTCTTGGCGTTGTCCCAGGCGCCACCGGAGTTGGCGAGGAACACCGCCATCAGCGTGCCCGCGCCGATCGCGCCCGCGAGGTACGAACCGAGCGCGCCGACGCCGAGAGTGAACCCGATGAAGATCGGCGCCATGACGGCGAGCAGACCGGGCGTGGCCAGCTCCCGCAGGGCGTCCTTGGTGCAGATGTCGACGACCTTGCCGTACTCGGGCTTCTCCGTGAAGTCCATGATCCCGGGCTTCTCACGGAACTGCCGCCGCACCTCGAAGACCACCGAACCGGCCGAGCGCGACACGGCGTTGATGGCCAGTCCGGAGAAGAGGAAGACGACCGCGGCACCTGCGATGAGGCCGACCAGGTTGTTGGGCTGCGAGATGTCCAGCGACAGGCTCATCGGCGCACCCGGCCCGGTGAGCTTCGCCCCGACGTCCTGCACGTTGGTCGTGATCGCGTCCCGGTACGACCCGAAGAGCGCCGCGGCCGCGAGGACGGCGGTGGCGATGGCGATGCCCTTGGTGATGGCCTTGGTGGTGTTGCCGACCGCGTCCAGGTTGGTGAGCACCTGGGCGCCCGCGCCCTCGACGTCGCCGGACATCTCGGCGATGCCCTGCGCGTTGTCGGAGACCGGCCCGAAGGTGTCCATGGCGACGATCACGCCCACCGTGGTGAGCAGACCGGTGCCGGCCAGGGCGACCGCGAACAGCGCCAGCATGATCGACGTACCGCCGAGCAGGAACGCGCCGTACACGCCGAGCCCGATGAGCAGGGCGGTGTAGACGGCCGATTCCAGACCCAGCGAGATGCCGGAGAGGACAACGGTGGCCGGGCCCGTGAGGGAGGTCTTGCCGATGTCCCGGACCGGGCGCCGGTTGGTCTCGGTGAAGTAGCCGGTCAGCTGCTGGATCACGGCGGCGAGCAGGATGCCGATGGCGACCGCGACCAGCGCGAGGATCCGCGGGTCGCCGTCCTTGCCCCGGATCGCCGCGTCGGTGACGCCGTCGAGGTCGGAGTACTTCGCGGGCAGGTAGACGAAGACCGCGACCGCGACCAGGACGAGGGAGATCACCGCGGAGATGAAGAAGCCGCGGTTGATCGCCGTCATGCCGCTGCGGTCGGATCGCCGCGGGGCGACCGCGAAGATGCCGATCATGGCGGTGACCACGCCGATGGCTGGCACGAGCAGCGGGAAGGCGAGCCCGGAGTCGCCGAAGGCGACCTTGCCGAGGATCAGTGCGGCCACCAGGGTGACGGCGTACGACTCGAACAGGTCGGCCGCCATGCCGGCGCAGTCGCCGACGTTGTCGCCCACGTTGTCGGCGATGGTCGCGGCATTGCGCGGATCGTCCTCCGGAATGCCCTGCTCGACCTTGCCGACCAGGTCGGCGCCGACGTCGGCGGCCTTGGTGAAGATGCCGCCGCCCACACGCATGAACATGGCGATCAGGGCGGCACCGAGGCCGAAGCCCTCGAGCACCTTCGGCGCGTCGGCCGCGTACACCAGCACCACACAGGAGGCGCCCAGCAGGCCGAGGCCCACCGTGAACATGCCTACGACGCCGCCCGTGCGAAATGCGATCTTCATCGCGGTGTGTGAAACGGTGGTGAGATCCTTTTGCGGTTCACCCGGGGCCGGGGTCGCTTCCCGGGCCGCCGCGGCGACCCGAACATTGCTGCGCACGGCCAGCCACATGCCGATATAGCCGGTGGCCGCCGAGAACGCCGCGCCGATCAGGAAGAACACCGACCGGCCGGCGCGCTGATTCCAGTCGTCCGCGGGCAGCAGCATGAGCAGGAAGAAGACGACGACGGCGAATACGCCGAGCGTGCGCAGCTGCCGGGCGAGATACGCCTTGGCACCCTCCTGGACCGCCTCGGCGATCTCTTTCATGCTGTCGGTGCCCTCGCCCGCTGCCAGGACCTGACGCACCAGGACACCCGCGACCACGAGCGCGGCCAGGGCGACGGCCGCGATCACCGCCACCATGATCCGGTTGTCGTCGGTCAGGACCGCTGCTGCGAAGGTTGTGGGTTGGCCCAACTGATGAGGGGTAGAAAGCCCCGCCATTCGTCCTCCTTGGCGCTTGGGCTGAGCTCAAGATGTGGACGGATTGTAGGTACCCGATCGTGATCTAAACAGGGCGCGGTAAACGGAATTGGCCTTCTTGTGCTCTTCAGCAAATGATCGAGGTCACGTCAGGGAACCCGAAAGCGGTAATGCCTCAAAGGCATTGACGACCAGATTGATGCTTGATCGAATTATCAGGCTATCGATCGTGAATTCCTTCACGAATTCCAGGGTCACCGGAAACGGTGCCGGAGGCAACACGAAGGGCCCTGCTCAGCAGGGCCCTTCGATGCGCTGTGCGCGGGGGTGGTTCAGGCGAGTGCCGCGGCCGGCGGGGCAGTGGGCCAGCTCATGCGGATCAGCCCACCGTTCTCGCCCGTGGTGACCTCCACGTCGTCCACGAGGCCGCTGATGACGGCGAGGCCCATCTCGTCCTCCTCCGCCTCCACGTCCGCGTCGGCGGCGGCACCGCCGGCCACCCTCTCGGCGGGGGCGGCATGCGGGGCCTCGTCGCCGACCTCGATGGAGAACTGTTTCTCATCCTCGATCAGCGCGACCTTCACGGGTGCCGTGATGGCGTTGCTCTGGTGCAGTCCGACAGCACGCGAGCAGGCCTCACCGACGGCGAGCCGGACCTCGTCCAGGACGGCCTCGTCCACTCCGGCCCTGCGCGCCACCGCAGCCGCCACGAGTCGGGCGGTACGGACGTGCTCGGGCAGCGCGCTGAAGCGGAGTTCGACGGTGGCCATGCATCCCCCTCGCGACTACGGGCGTGCGATCCGGGGGCGGGGCGCCGAGAGCCCACACCCCCTGATGAACTTCTGGCCCCGGACACACCGGCCCGGGGCGGGACCGACCGGCGTCCGGACCGATGGTCGGTCCGGACCCGGCGATCGGCCCGGTCTCAGTCGGTGGCCGCCACCGCTTCCTCGACCGAGGTGTGGATCGGGAACACCTTGGTGAGGCCGGTGATGCGGAAGATCTTCAGAATGCGCTCCTGGTTGCAGACCAGGCGCAGCGAGCCCTCGTGGGCACGCACCCGCTTCAGGCCGCCAACCAGCACGCCGAGCCCGGTGGAGTCGAGGAAGTCCACGCCCTCCATGTCGACGACGAGGTGGAAATTCCCGTCGTTCACCAGCTCGACCAACTGCTCGCGCAGCTTGGGCGCGGTGTATACATCGATTTCGCCACCGACCTCGACGACCGTACGATCGCCGACGGTACGGGTCGACAGGGACAGGTCCACGGATCCTCCAGCACCTTGCATCGAGCGGTCGCCCCTAGGGACACCTCGGCTTGCGGCCCCCGGGACGCATCGCCAGCCGCGATGGCATTCAATCACTTACTGGCAGGCGTGCACGACGCCTTGGCTCCATTGTCCGCTACGCCAGTGACACACTCGGTGCCGATGGCCAAGAATCACCGACCCGATCGACCCCTGGCGGACCGGGCGTCCCGCCCGTCTCCGGGCACCGTCCTGGACCGGCTCGCCTCCGGGCCGAGCCGCTCCGCGCGCATCACTCATACGGAGCACTTGCCCCCGCGCGCGGGTCGGCATGCCGTCTGGCCTGATCGAATTCGCTCGGAAGTGATCGCGGCCGTGCAGGCGTGCGGCATCGAGCACCCCTGGACCCACCAGGCGCTGGCCGCCGAGCACGCTCTGGACGGCGATTCGGTGGTCGTCGCCACCGGCACCGCCTCCGGCAAGTCCCTCGCCTACCTGGTGCCCGTCCTGTCCGCCCTCCTGGACGGCTCCGCGGCCCCCAACGGCCGTGGCGCCACCGCCCTCTACCTCGCGCCCACCAAGGCGCTCGCGGCGGACCAGTGCCGGTCGGTGAAGGAACTTTCACAACCGCTGGGCACCGCGGTACGCCCGGCCGTGTACGACGGCGACACGCCGTTCGAGGAACGCGAGTGGGTCCGCCAGTACGCCAACTACGTCCTGACCAACCCCGACATGCTGCACCGGGGCATATTGCCGTCCCACCCCCGCTGGTCCTCCTTCCTGAAGTCGCTCAAGTACGTCGTCATCGACGAGTGCCACACCTACCGGGGCGTGTTCGGCTCGCACGTCGCCCAGGTGCTGCGCCGGCTACGCCGCCTGTGCGCCCGCTACGGCGCCTCGCCCGTCTTCCTGCTGGCCTCCGCGACCGCCGCCGAGCCCGCCGTCGCCGCCCGCCGGCTGACCGGCCTGCCGGTGGTCGAGGTCGCCGACGACGCCTCCCCGCGCGGGGAACTCGTCTTCGCCCTCTGGGAGCCCCCGCTCACCGAACTGCACGGCGAGAAGGGTGCACCCGTCCGGCGTACCGCCACCGCCGAGACCGCCGACCTGCTGACCGACCTCACCGTGCAGGGCGTGCGCTCGGTCGCCTTCGTGCGCTCCCGGCGCGGCGCCGAGCTGATCTCGGTGATCGCCCAGGAGCGGCTCGCCGAGGTGGACCGCTCCCTGGTCCGGCGTGTCGCGGCCTACCGCGGCGGTTACCTCCCCGAGGAGCGCCGCGCCCTGGAACGCGCCCTGCACTCCGGGGAACTCCTCGGCCTCGCCGCCACGACGGCCCTGGAGCTGGGTGTGGACGTCTCGGGCCTGGACGCGGTGGTGATCGCCGGGTACCCGGGCACGCGCGCCTCCCTGTGGCAGCAGGCGGGCCGTGCGGGCCGCTCCGGGCAGGGCGCCCTGGCGGTACTGGTGGCCCGCGACGACCCGCTGGACACCTTCCTCGTCCACCATCCCGAGGCCCTGTTCGACCAACCGGTCGAATCCACGGTCCTCGACCCCGACAACCCCTACGTCCTGGCCCCGCACCTGTGCGCCGCCGCCGCGGAGATCCCGCTGACCGAGGAGGACCTGGACCTCTTCGGCCCCGCGAGCGAAGAGCTGCTGCCGCAGCTGGAGGCCGCGAAGCTGCTGCGCCGCCGGACGAAGGCCTGGCACTGGACGCGCCGGGAACGGGCCGCCGACCTGACCGACATCCGCGGCGCGGGCGGGCGGCCCGTGCAGGTCGTCGAGGAGGGCACGGGACGCCTGCTCGGCACGGTGGACGCGGGCGCCTCCCACTCCACGGTCCACGAGGGCGCCGTGCACCTCCACCAGGGCCGCACCTACCTCGTCCGCTCCCTCGACCTGGAGGCCTCGGTCGCCCTGGTCGAGCAGGCCGACCCGCCGTACTCGACGGTCGCCCGCGACACCACGTCCATCTCCGTCCTGGAGACGGACATCGAGGTGCCCTGGGGCTCCGGCCGCCTGTGCTACGGCTCCGTCGAAGTCACCAACCAGGTGGTCTCCTTCCTCCGCAGACGACTCATCACGGGCGAAGTGCTGGGCGAGACGAAACTCGACCTCCCTCCTCGTACGCTGCGCACGCGCGCGGTGTGGTGGACGGTCACCGAGGACCAGCTGGACGAGGCCCGGATCGACCCGGAGATCCTCGGCGGCTCCCTGCACGCCGCCGAGCACGCCTCGATCGGCCTGCTGCCCCTCTTCGCGACCTGCGACCGCTGGGACATCGGCGGCGTGTCGGTGCCGCTCCACCCCGACACGCTCCTGCCCACGGTCTTCGTCTACGACGGCCACCCCGGCGGAGCGGGCTTCGCCGAGCGGGCCTTCCACACGGCCCGCGAGTGGCTCGCCGCCACCCGGGAGGCCATCGCCTCCTGCGAGTGCGACTCCGGCTGCCCGTCCTGCATCCAGTCCCCCAAGTGCGGCAACGGCAACGATCCACTGCACAAGAGGGGGGCCGTACGGCTCCTCACGGTGCTGTTGCGGGGAGCGCCGGAGGAGAAGCCGGACGAGGGCTGAGGGGTACGGCGTCCAGGGCAGCTGCCTCACCCGGCACGGGGGTCGGCGCGGCGGACGGCATGGGTCCCGGCGGCACCGGCCCCGCCGGCCCCGCTCGGGCCCTGACCTCCGCCGCGAACGGCCCCCGTCCCGACGCCGCCGTCACGTCCGAGGTCTCGCCCACGATCGCGCACCGCACCAACCGGGCCCCCTGCGCGGCCGCCACCCGCTCCGCCCGGGCACAGGCCTCCGCACCGCCCTCGGCCCAGTGGTCCGCCGCCGCGAGCGCCGCCAGATCCGCACCCCCGGCCGCCCGATGCCGTACGACAACGGCCTGCCCGAGGGCGAGCACGGCACCGAAGACCACACAGAGCACGGCAATCGCCCCAAGGCTCCAGATGGTGGCGGACCCCCGATCCGAGCCCTGGAGGCCCCGCCGACGGCGTTTCAACCCCCTGCCTCCGAGGTCCTCACGACCGGGACGGCGATCCACGGCCCCACCGCCAAGGTCCACACGGCCATCGCGGGGCCGGCGCGTCACGGATCCACCTCCTGGGTCCCCGCGGCCGGGGTGGCCCTTCACGACCCGGCCTCCCCGGTCGCCGAGTCCGGACCAGGCCCCGAGTCCGGGCCGGCTCACGGCCCCACCTCCCCGGTCCCCGCAGCCGTACCCGGGCCCGCTCCGACCGCGTCCTCCGCCGCCGCCACGGCCTCCTCCCGCACCTCGAAAGGCAGGCCGGTCAGCAGCGGCGGCTTGGCCACCACCGTCACGTGGATCTGGTCGCCCTCCCGGCCGACCTTCACCCGTGCCCCACGCGGGGCCGCCTCCTGGGTCACCTCCACCACCGCGCCGGGCGGATCCTGCCGGGCAGCGGCCCGGGCGCCCGTGCGAGCGGCGTCCACGCACTGGATCTGCGCCGCCACCGCGAGCAACGCCCAGACCAGCGCCATGGTGAACGCCACCAGCACGGACAGCACCATGGCCGACTCCGCGGTCACGAACCCCCGGTCCGCCCCTCGCTCACATCCGCGCACTGAGGGCTCGCTTCACGATGGCCTGCAACTCCGCCTTGACCTGGCCGCTGGTGACGACCTCGTAGAGCAGCAAGGCGAACCCGACCGCCGCGACGATCCCCATCGCGTACTCGGAGGTCACCATTCCGGCGTCCCCGCGGCACCGCTCCCGCAGACGCATCCACAGCCTCACGGCCCTGTCCCGCACCTTGAGGTTCCGCATCTCGAACTCCCCTCGTTCCAGCTCTGTTGTCCGATGTCCGACTCACCTGCAACCTGCACCGCCCGTCAGCGCCCACCTCCTCCCACCACTCCGCCCGCCAGCCCGATCACCACGGGCAGCACGCCGATCGCGATGAACGCGGGCAGGAAGCACAGCCCCACCGGCGCGGAGACCATGACGGCCGCCCGGCGCGCCCGGGCCGTGGCGGCGCGGGCCCACTCCCCGCGTGCGTCCGAGGCGAGGCGGGCGACGGGCGCCGCCGCGGGCAGCCCCGACTCGTCGGCCCGCTCCAGCAGCCGGGCCAGGGCACCGGCGCCGGGCAGCGCGGCCAACCGCCGCCAGACGTCGGCCGGTTCGCCACCGAGCCGCACCTCCGCCGCACCCCGCGCCAGCGCGTCCCCGACCGGTCCGCCGAGGGCCTCCCCCACCGCCTGCGCCGCGATCACCGGACCGGCGCCGGCCGCGATGCAGGCCGCCAGCAGATCCGCGGCGAGCGGGAGTTGGCGGGCGGCCAGACCCGTGTCGATCTCCTCCGCCGGGCCCTCCTGCGGCTGCCGGCGCCGCCATCGCCACAGTCCCGCGGCGACGCCGAGCCCCACGACCGCACCGACGACCCCGCCGACCAGCACCCACGCACCGCACACCGCTCCGGCCAGGGGCAGCCACCGCCGTACCGCCGCGCCGACCTCGAGGGACGGTGCGGACTCGGCCGTCTCCAGGGCCAGCAGTTCGACCAGCCGGCGCCGCGACCGGCGCCTGCGCCGGGTCAGGTCCAACCACCGGACCGCCCAGCCGAGGGCCGCCACGACGGCCGTGACCGTCCCCAGCCTGTGGACGACTTCCCCGCTCACACCGCCTCAGCTCCCCGCACGATCCGCGCCGCCCACCAGATCCCGGCGCCTTCGAACACCGCCCCGGCCACCAGGCAGCCCAGCCCGGCCCCGCTGTGCAGCAGCACCCGCAGCGGGTCGGCGCCCATGGCCGAGCCGAGCAGCAGCCCGAGGGCGGGCAGCACGGCGAGCAGCAGTGCCGTCGCCCGGGCGCCCGCCAACTGGGCGCGCAGGTCGGCCCGCTGGTCCCGTTCGTCGCGCAGGGCCGCGTCCAGCCGGTCGAGGCCGGCGGCGAGTCCTGCGCCCTGGTCCACGGCCACCCGCCAGCAGGCGGCGAGCCCCAGCAGCCCTTCGGCGCCCGGCCGGCGGGCCGCGACGGCCAGCGCACCCGGCACGTCCCCGCCGAACCGCGCCGCCGCGACCACGGCCGCCTGCGCGTCCCCCAGCCCGCCGGAGTCCCGCGCGGCCCGCAGCAGTGCCTCAGCGGGTTGCCGTCCCGCGCGGACTTCCCCGGCGAGCGCCCCGCACAGGCCGATCACCGCATCCGCGCGCCCGTCCCGGGCCCGCCCGGCAGCTCGGGCCAGCCGCATCCGGCGCAGCACCGGAACCCCGGCCGCCCCCGCGACGGCCGGAATCACCGAGGAACCCAGCACAGCGAGCAGCAGCCCGGCCGCGAGCGACCACCACTCGGCACCCAACCTCGCGTGCAGCCGCCGCAGTTCGGCCACGGCCTGCTCCCAGGTGGGCGGCCCGGTCGCCACCACTCCGCCGCCGGCCAGCAGCAGCCGCGCCCGCCGCACCCCGTAGTGCCGCCCGCCCAGCAGCCAGGCCGCCGCCCCGACGCAGGCCACCGCCGCGCTCATGGCCGTCTCACTGCTCACTTCCGTCACTCCTCTCGCTCCCGAACTCACCGCGCAGCAGCTCCCGCAGCCGCTCCCAGCCGCGCTCCCGGGCGAAGGCCCGCGTGCCCCACCGCAACGCCGGCACCGTTCGCACCAGCCCCGAGGCATCCCGCTCCAGCACGTGCACCTCGGCGATCCGGCGCCGCCCGGACCGGTCCCGTACGAGGTGGAGCACCACAGCCAGCGCGGCCGCCAACTGGCTGTGCAGCGCGGCCCGGTCGAGCCCGGCCGCCGTCCCGAGCGCCTCCAGGCGGGCCGGTACGTCGGTGGCCGTGTTGGCGTGCACGGTGCCGCAGCCGCCCTCGTGACCGGTGTTGAGCGCCGCCAGCAGGTGGACCACCTCGGGGCCGCGCACCTCGCCCACGACCAGCCGGTCGGGCCGCATCCGCAGCGCCTGCCGGACGAGGTCCTCCAGGGTGACCAGGCCCGCGCCCTCCTGGTTCGCCGGCCGGGTCTCCAGCCGTACGACGTGCGGGTGTTCCGGTCTCAGCTCGGCCGAGTCCTCGGCGAGCACGATCCGCTCACCGGGCCCGACGAGACCGAGCAGGGCGCTCAGCAGGGTCGTCTTGCCACTGCCGGTGCCGCCGCTGACGAGGAAGGACAGCCGGGCCGCCAGCAGTGCCCGCAGGATCCGGTCCCCGCCGGGCGGCACGGTGCCCGCCTCGACCAGTTCCTCGAGGGTGAACGCCCGGGGGCGTACCACCCGCAGGGACAGGCACGTGCAGCCGACGGCCACCGGCGGCAGCACCGCGTGGAGCCGGGTCCCGTCGGGCAGCCGGGCGTCCGCCCAGGGCCGCGCGTCGTCCAGCCGGCGTCCGGCCACGGCGGCCAGCCGCTGCGCGAGGCGTCGTACGGCCGCCGCGTCGGGGAAGGTCACCGGGGCCCGCTCCAGGCCGCCGCCGCGGTCCACCCACACCCGGTCCGGGGCGGACACCAGGACGTCGGTGACGCTCGGGTCGGCGAGCAGCGGCTCCAGCGGGCCGGTACCGACGAGCTCGGACCGTAACTGCTCCGCCGCGCCGAGGACTTCGGTATCGCCCAGCACCCGGCCCTGTTCGCGCAGTGCCTGGGCCACGCGCGCGGGGGTGGGTTCGGCGCCGCTCTCGGCCAGCCGGCGGCGGACTCCGTCGAGCAGGGCCGCGCCGTCGGCCCGGTCCAGTCCGGGAGGCGTCATCGTGCGCCTCCCGCCTCGACCAGCGCCTGCTCCCAGAAGGTGGCGCAGAAGCGGGCCAGGGGGCCGCGTCCGGTCGCGCCGGGCGGTTTCGCTGCGCCCTGGGGACGCAGCAGCGCCGGTTCGACGGGCACTTCGCCGGCCAGGGGCAGGCCGAGCAGCCGGGCCACCTCGCGATCGTCCAGGCCGGGCGCGTACGGCCCGCGGACCGCCAACCGCAGGTCCCGGACGACCATGCCGACCGCCGAGGCCACCCGGCCCGCGGCCGCGACCGCGCGCAGTTCGGCAGGGACGACCAGAAGTGCCAGGTCGAGTTGGGCGAGGGCTTCTGCGACCCCGTCGTCCAGGCGGCGCGGGAGGTCGACCACGACCGTGCCGCCGCGCCGCCGGGCGGCGGCGAGCACCGCGCGCACGGCCGGGGGCGGGATCGCGACGCAGTCGCCGCGGTCCCAGCTGAGCACCCGCAGGGAGTGCAGCTCGGGCAGCGACTCCTCCAGGGCGCCGCCGCCGACCCGGCCGCGGGAGGCGGCGAAGGCGGGCCAGCGCAGTCCCTCGGCGCTCTCACCGCCGAGGAGTACGTCGAGTCCGCCACCCAGCGGATCGGCGTCCACGAGGAGTGTGCGCAGTCCCTCGCGCGCGGAGGTGACGGCGAGCGCGCAGGCGAGCGTGGAGGCGCCGGCCCCGCCCCGGCCGCCGATGACCCCGACGGTGAGGGCCGGGCGGCCGACGCCCTCGGCGACGTCGGCGATCCGGTCGACCAGCCACTGCTCGCCGTCGGGCAGCATCAGGACGTGGTCGGCGCCGATCTGGACGGCCCTTTTCCACACACCGGAGTCGTCCTGGTCTCGGCCGACCAGCACCACACCGGGCCGGCGCGCGGTCCCGCGGACCCGGCCGACGGCGTCGTCGCCGACCAGGACGAGCGGGGCCGCTTCCCAGCCACCGCCGTGGTCCGGCACGCCGGGGTGGACCTCCGGTGTGGCGCCCGCGGCCGCGCACAGGCGCAGCAGATCGTCGAGCAGTTCGGCGTCCTCGGTGACGATGAGCGGCCGTCCCGGCCGGCCTCCGGTGGCGGGCGGCGGGTCGTGGGTGACGGTTCCGGTCACGTGTGGTCCCCCTTCGCTGTGTCTTCCGCGCAGCCTCTGCGGCCTCGCGATTCCCAAAGATGTGAAGAACCGGCAACCGGCCTCCATATGAACGGCCGATAGGAACCGGCCATACGCGCTCGGGCAATCAGAACCGGCCATGAACTCGCCGCGGTCGGAGCGCGCAGGAATCACGGTGCAACGAAGCGGGAAATCGTGTGGATCTTGGTCAAAAACCGTGGACAACTCAGCGGTTGTGAATATCGCTGTCACCCATACCGGTGACCCCTGTACTGGCCCCTGTACAACTTCCACAGAGCAGCGCTGCGATTACCGTGAGTAACAGAGCGCGGGCGCGACGAAGGGGCGGCCCGCGCCGCCTGCTACCGGCCTCGCGACCGTTGAAGAGAGAAGAAAACCCACCCGGACATGCGACGACCCCCGCCGGGGGGGAGAGCGGGGGTCGTCCCCACGGCCGACTCGGGGGGGGAGGAGTCGGACCGGGTTAGCACGGTCGCGAACGATCCGTGACTTCCATGGTGTACCCGAGAGCCCTCTCAAGCAAACCCACGCGCCCCACCTTACGCCGAATGGTGGGCGCCTATGCTCAGGGGCGTGGAAAACCACTCCTTGCCCCGCGCAGCAGCCTTCTTTGACCTGGACAAGACGGTCATTGCGAAGTCGAGCACGCTCACGTTCAGCAAGTCGTTCTACCAGGGTGGCCTGATCAACCGCAGGGCCGCACTGCGTACCGCATACGCCCAGTTCGTCTTCCTGGTCGGCGGCCTCGACCACGACCAGATGGAGCGCATGCGCGAGTACATGGCCTCTCTGTGCCGAGGCTGGAACGTCCAACAGGTGCGGGAGATCGTCGCCGAGACCCTGCACGACCTGATCGACCCGATCATCTACGACGAGGCCGCCTCCCTCATCGAGGAGCACCACACGGCCGGCCGCGACGTCGTCATCGTGTCCACGTCGGGCGCCGAGGTGGTCGAGCCGGTCGGCGAGCTGCTCGGCGCCGACCGGGTGGTGGCCACGCGCATGGTCGTCGGCGACGACGGCTGCTTCACCGGCGAGGTGGAGTACTACGCCTACGGCCCGACCAAGGCCGAGGCGATCAGGGAACTGGCCGCGTCCGAGGGGTACGACCTCGACCGCTGCTACGCCTACAGCGACTCGGTGACCGATCTGCCGATGCTCCAGGCCGTCGGGCACGCGCACGCCGTGAACCCGGACCGCGCGCTGCGCCGCGAGGCCGTGGCGCGCGGATGGCCAGTCCTGGAGTTCCGCCGGCCGGTCCGGCTCAAGCAGCGGCTGCCCGCCTTCTCCGTACCGCCCCGCCCGGCCCTGGTCGCGGCGGCGGCCATAGGAGCGGCGGCCGCCACCGCCGGCCTCGTCTGGTACGCCAGCCGACGCCGCGGCGTCGCATCCTGACCCGATTCACCCCCTTTTGAACCCTAAAGTAAAGAAGTGCGGGCAGGGGTTCCGCTTGCTCCGGGGCTGCAGTACAAAGGACTCAACGGCCCGCGTGACCAAAGGACATCCGAGAGGATCCCCTACTACTACGCACTTGGCCCCACGGACCGCGTATGGACATTGGGCACCCACGCGACGTCGACCCGTCGATTACGGGCCAGCCGCACCAGGTGACGGGCAAAGTTCCCGACCTGATGGGCGACATATCGAGGACGCTTGGTAACCCGGTGAACATGCCAGCGGCGGTACGAGGACTCGTACCGCCGCAACCCATGTCCGGGACGATTTCTCAGGCCGCCCCGCGCTGCAGCGCCTCGCACACCGCGGTGGACTCGCGCACGCCCAGCTCGACCGCCCGGCCGCAGTGGGCGATCCAGGCCGCCATGCCCTCGGGGGTGCCGGAGACGTACCCGTCCAGTGCGGCGAGGTAGGAGGCTCGGCCCAGTTCGGCGTGGCCCACCTCGGCCGGGCAGACCGCCTTCGGGTCGAGACCGCTGCCGATCAGGACGATCCGCTCGGCCGCGCGCGCCACCAGGCCGTTGTGCGAGGTGAAGGGCCGCAGCGCGAGGAGTTCGCCGTGCACCACGGCGGCCGTCACCAGCGCGGGCGCGGAGGTCCCCGCGATGATCAGGTCCGCCAGGCCCTCCAGGCGTCCGGACATCTCCTTGGCGTCCGGCAGTGGCAGCTCGATCAGCGGCTCGTCGACCGGCTCGCCCGCCTGGCGCGGCCGTCCGACCTCGTCGCTCTTGTCCGCGGCGGCCACCAGATGCAGCCGGGCCAGCACCCTGAGGGGCGACTGCCGCCAGATGGACAGCAGCTGGCCCGCCTCGGCCGTGAGCCGCAGCGCCGCGCCCATGACGCGCGCCTCGGCGTCGACGCTGAAGTCGGTGCGCCGCCGCACCTCTTCCAGGGCCCAGTCGGCACCGGACAGCGCCGCCGAACCGCGGGCACCGCGCAGCGCGGCCTCGGAGGTGATCTCGTTGCTGCGGCGCCGCATGACCCGGTGCCCGTAGACCCGGTCCACGGCCTTGCGCACGGACTCCACGGACTCGGCCACACCGGACAGCGAGCCCAGGGCCGCGAGGGGGTCCTCCCCGTTCGAGCTCATTCGAGAGCTTGGGGGGGGTTCGGCGGTCGCGCCTGTCGTACTCATGAGTACGACACTACGCACCCGAGCCCTCCGCCCCACGAAGGAGTGGTCTTCTTCACTCCGTCTGACACATACAGCTATCAACTGACTACCCTTGGTGAACATGAAAATTGCTTTCGTCGGGAAGGGCGGCAGCGGCAAGACCACGCTCTCCTCCCTCTTCATCCGCCATCTCGTGGCCGCCGGCGCCCCGGTGGTCGCCATCGACGCGGACATCAACCAGCACCTCGGCCCCGCGCTCGGCCTCGAGGAGGCGGAGGCGGCCGCGCTGCCCGCCATGGGCGAACGACTGTCGCTGATCAAGGACCACCTGCGCGGCTCCAACCCGCGCATCGCCTCGGCCGCAACGATGATCAAGACGACCCCGCCCGGCGAGGGCTCACGGCTGGTCCGGGTGCGGGAGCCCAACCCGGTGTACGACGCCTGCGCCCGCCCGGTGGAACTCGACGGCGGCGCCGCCCGTTTGATGGTCACCGGCCCCTTCACGGACGCCGACCTGGGGGTCGCCTGCTACCACTCCAAGACGGGAGCGGTGGAGCTGTTCCTGAACCACCTCGTCGACGGCCCCGACGAGTACGTCGTGGTCGACATGACCGCGGGTTCGGACTCCTTCGCGTCCGGCATGTTCACCCGCTTCGACATGACGTTCCTCGTCGCCGAGCCGACCCGGAAGGGGGTCTCCGTCTACCGCCAGTACAAGGAGTACGCCCGGGACTTCGGTGTCGCCCTGAAGGTCGTCGGCAACAAGATCCAGGCACCGGACGACGTCGACTTCCTGCGCGCGGAGGTCGGGGACGACCTGCTCGTGACGGTCGGACACTCCGACTGGGTACGCGCCATGGAGAAGGGCCGTCCGCCCCGGTTCGACCTCCTGGAGGAGACCAACTGCCGTGCCCTGCACACCCTCCGGGCCGCCGCCGACGCCACGTACGAGCTGCGCGACTGGGAGCGCTACACACGCCAGATGGTGCACTTCCACCTGAAGAACGCCGAGTCGTGGGGCAGCGAGCGCACCGGGGTCGACCTGGCAGCGCAGGTCGACCCCGGGTTCGTGCTCGGCGAGAGCGTGGCAACTCCCGTCTGACGGCTACTGCTTGACCGCCGGCGCCCCGGGGACACCCTTTGGCGCCGGAGCCTGGTGGCCGGAGAGGAAGGACGCCCAGCCCTGCCGGGGCGCCTGGCCCACCTCCAGGGTGCGCATCTTCGCCAGCGTCTGCGGATCCTGGGCGTCCAGCCAGTCGACGAGCTGGTGGAAGGAGACGCAGCGCACCTCGGACTTGTTGCACACCTCCTTCACCACCTCGTCGACGGCCCGCATGTAGGTGCCGCCGTTCCAGGATTCGAAGTGGTTGCCGATGATCAGGGGCGCGCGGTTGCCGTCGTAGGCCCGGTAGAAGCCCTTGAGCAGGCCGTCGCGCATCTGGTCGCCCCAGTAGTCGTACATGTCGGGGTCGCCCTGGGTCTGCGTGCCGGACTGGTTGACCATGAAGTTGTAGTCCATGGTCAGTTGCTCATAGGTGTGCCCCGGGAAGGGGACCAGCTGCATCGACACGTCCCACAGGCCCTGCTTCTTCTTGGGCCAGACCTGGTCGTTGACTCCGCTGGAGTCGTAGCGGAAGCCCAGCTGGCGGGCCGCCTTCGTGAAGTTCCTCTGCCCTTCCAGGCAGGGGGTGCGGGCGCCGATCAGCTCCTTGTCGTAGTCGAAGGGAAGGGGGGCCGCGTTCTTCATCGCGGTGTTGGTCTTCCAGGACTTCACGAACTCCTTGGCCTGGGCGATCTCGCTCTTCCACTCCTTCACCGACCACTCGCCGACCCCGCCGTCGGGGCCGCAGAAGTGGCCGTTGAAGTGGGTGCCGATCTCGTTGCCCTCCAGCCAGGCCAGCCGCACCTGCTTGAGGGTGTCGGCGATGCCCTGCTCGTCGTTGAAGCCGATCTCCGAGCTGCCCGGCGAGTGCTGCGGGGGCCGGTAGCGGTCACGCTTCTCCTCCGGCAGCATGTACACGCCGCTGAGGAAGTACGTCATCGTCGCGTGGTTCTCCTTGGCGACCTTGCGGAAGTGGGAGAACAGCTTCTGGCTGTCCTCCCCCGCTCCGTCCCAGGAGAACACCACGAACTGCGGGGGCTTTTGACCGGGCTTCAGTCGCTCGGGGCTGGGCAGGTGCGGTTGCGCACCGGTGAACGCGGTCGACCCGTCGCCGATCAGACGGAGCACGCTGTTGGGCGCCGGGGCTCCCTTCTGCGGGCCTGACGACCCTTCCTTCGAGCCGCTGGAACTCGCGCAACCGGCGAGCGAGGCGGCACACGCCGCGGCGGCCATGGCGCCGGCGGCGATCCTCTGGTTGGCGGCCATGTTCCGCCCACCTTCTTCCTTCTCTCGGACAAACGCTGGCGAGCGCGTTCTGTGGTGATGTGCCGGGTTCTGCCGACAGCGCCGCCAAGGTCGCACGAGGCCGAGAAGGAATTAGTACGACAAGCCGATGAAATGCTCGCTTCACTCGCTGGAGTGACCTAATGCGCCATTTGCCCCGAAAAGCTATGTAAGTTCTTTACTTCGTATTACGGTTCATTTACCAAGCGTTGATTTCATCCCGCCGCTGCACGCCGTGACCCCATGGCCGCGACCATGCCCGGCCCCACGGGGCACCCCCAGTCCGCGACCGCGCCGCCCGGAGGAGACGGGACCATGTCAGCCTGCGCACCCCCTCGCGCCCACCACCCCCACCCGCCGCACAGCCCCCCACCGGCCCCGCGCCGCCGCTTCCTCGTCGAGGGCGCCGATCTGTCCGCGTGCGTCGCGGTGTTCCTGATCGCCCTTCCCCTGTCCCTGGGCATCGCCCTCGCCACCGGCGCCCCGCTCCAGGCCGGGCTGGTCGCCGCCGCCGTCGGCGGACTCGTCGCCGGCCGGCTCGGCGGCAGCCCGTTGCAGGTCAGCGGCCCCGCCGCCGGACTCACGGTGGTCACCGCCGACCTGATCCACCGCTACGGCTGGCAGGCCACCTGCGGCATCACCGTCCTCGCCGGGCTCGCCCAACTGGGCCTCGGCTGCCTGCGCGTGGCCCGCGGGGCACTCGCCGTGAGCCCCGCCGTGGTGCACGGCATGCTCGCCGGCATCGGTGTCACCATCGCCGTGGCCCAGCTGCACATCGTCCTCGGCAGCAGCCCCGACAGTTCCGTCCTCGCCAACCTGCGTGCCCTGCCCGCCCAGTTGGCCGACCTGCATCCGGCCGCCGTGTCGATGAGCGCACTGACCCTGACCCTGCTGCTGGCCTGGCCGCGCGTCCCCGGCCGTGCCGGCCGTCTGCTGCGCAGGGTCCCGGCCGCCCTGGTCGCCGTCGCCGGGGCCACCGCCACCGCCGCGCTGACCGGGCTGACCCTGCCCCGGGTCGACCTGCCGTCCTGGAGCAGCCATGCCCTGGCCGGGCTGCCCGAGGGCCCGGTGCTCGGCATCGCCGCCGCCGTGCTCACCACCACCCTGGTGTGCAGCGTGCAGTCACTGCTCGGCGCGGTCGCCGTGGACAAGCTGGTCGCCGCCCGGTCCGGGCCCCAGACCCACGTCGGGCGCTCCGACCTCGACCGCGAGCTGCTCGGCCAGGGCGCCGCCAACATCGTCTCGGGAGCGCTCGGCGGACTGCCCGTCGCGGGGGTGGCCGTGCGGAGTTCGGCGAATGTCAGATCAGGTGCCGTGAGCCGGAACTCCACGATGCTGCACGGCGTTCTCGTAGTAGTCGCCGCGCTGCTGATGATCCCGCTCCTGGAGCAGATCCCGCTCGCCTCGCTCGCCGCCCTGGTGATGGCCGTCGGCATCCAGATGGTGTCCCTGCACCACATCCGCACGGTGACCCGCCACCGCGAAGTGCTGGTGTACGCCGCCACCACACTCGGCGTGGTGTTCCTGGGCGTCCTGGAGGGCGTGGCCCTCGGGGTCGCCGTGGCGGTCGCTCTCGCCCTGCACCGCCTCACCCGCACCCGTATCACGCACGAGGAGAAGGAAGGAGTCCATCACCTACATGTACGAGGCCAGCTGACGTTCCTCGCGGTGCCCCGGCTCAGCAGAGCCCTGCATCTCGTACCCCAAGGCGCCCACGCCGTCGTGGAGTTGGACGGGTCGTTCATGGACCACGCGGCGTACGAGTCACTGCAGGACTGGCAGAGCGCCCACACCGCGCGGGGCGGTTCCGCGGAGCTGGCGGGCCGACGCGGCGGAGTCACGACCGCCGACCCGGCCCCGTCCGCGGTGTGCCGGTGCCGGCCCTGGACGCCCTGGCGCAATCACCAGGCCTGCTTCGCCGGAACCCCCTCGGCCCCCGTCGCCCCGGCGGCCCGTGAACTGGCCCGTGGCATCAGCTCGTTCCAGCGCAACACTGCTCCGCTGGTGCGGGCGGAGCTGGCGCGGCTGGCACGGGAGGGGCAGCGGCCCTCGCAGCTCTTCCTCACCTGTGCCGACTCCCGACTCGTCACGTCGATGATCACCTCCAGTGGTCCCGGCGACCTGTTCGTCGTCCGCAACGTCGGCAACCTGGTGCCGCCGCCGGGCGAGGAACACGGAGACGACTCGGTGGCGGCCGCGATCGAGTACGCGGTGGAGGTGCTCGGGGTCCGGTCCATCACCGTGTGCGGGCACTCCGGGTGCGGGGCGATGCAGGCGCTGCTGACCGCCGAGCCCGGCGGGCCGCAGACCCCGCTGAAGCGGTGGCTCAGGCACGGGCTGCCGAGCCTCGCGCGGCTGGCCGGCGACCGCCGCGCCCGGCCCCGGCTGGCCGGGCGGGCGCCCGCCGACGCGGTGGAGCAGCTGTGCCTGACCAACGTGGTCCAGCAGCTGGAGCATCTGCGGGCCCACGACTCGGTCGCGCGAGCTCTGGCGGCCGGCGCGCTGGAGCTGCACGGGATGTACTTCCACGTGGGCGAGGCGCAGGCGTATCTGCTCGGCAGAACCGGGAAGGTGTTCGAGGACGTGAGAGACGACGGGAGCGCAGTGGAGGAGCTGCGCAGTCCGGTGTGACCAGCCACCCCCAGACAGGTCTAAACCAATTTTGCCGTCGACTCTTGTCATCGGCCCCCCGCGTCTGATGAGCTGTGGCCTGGGACACAACGGACACCCTGGGAAAGGGAGATGTCGTGAGCAACGAAAGCCTGGCCAACCTCTTGAAGGAGGAGCGACGCTTCGCGCCGCCGGCTGACCTGGCCGCGCACGCCAACGTCACGGCAGAGGCGTACGAGCAGGCCAAGGCTGACAGGCTCGGCTTCTGGGCCGAGCAGGCCCGCCGGCTGAGCTGGGCCAAGGAACCGTCGGAGACGCTGGACTGGTCGAACCCGCCGTTCGCGAAGTGGTTCAAGGACGGCGAGCTGAACGTCGCGTACAACTGCGTGGACCGGCACGTCGAGGCCGGGCACGGGGACCGGGTGGCCATCCACTTCGAGGGCGAGCCCGGCGACAGCCGCGCGATCACCTACGCGGAGCTGAAGGACGAGGTCTCCAAGGCCGCCAACGCGCTGCTGGAACTCGGCGTCCGGAAGAGCGACCGGGTCGCGATCTACATGCCGATGATCCCCGAGACCGCGATCGCGATGCTGGCCTGCGCCCGCATCGGCGCCGCGCACTCGGTCGTCTTCGGCGGCTTCTCGGCCGACGCGCTCGCCACCCGGATCCAGGACGCGGACGCCAAGGTCGTCATCACCTCCGACGGCGGCTACCGCCGTGGCAAGCCGTCCGCGCTCAAGCCGGCCGTCGACGACGCGATCGACCGGGTGGACAACGTGGAGCACGTGCTCGTCGTCCGCCGCACCGGCCAGGACGTCGCCTGGAACGCCGAGCGGGACGTCTGGTGGCACGAGCTGGTGGAGCGGCAGTCCGCCGAGCACGCCCCGGAGGCGTTCGAGGCGGAGCACCCGCTGTTCATCCTGTACACCTCCGGCACGACGGGGAAGCCGAAGGGCATCCTGCACACCTCCGGCGGCTACCTGACGCAGGCCGCGTACACGCACCACGCGGTGTTCGACCTCAAGCCGGAGACGGACGTCTTCTGGTGCACGGCGGACGTCGGCTGGGTCACCGGGCACTCGTACATCGTGTACGGGCCGCTGGCCAACGGCGCGACGCAGGTCATGTACGAGGGCACCCCGGACACCCCGCACCAGGGGCGGTTCTGGGAGATCGTGGAGAAGTACCGGGTCACGATCCTCTACACCGCGCCGACCGCGATCCGGACGTTCATGAAGTGGGGCGACGACATCCCCGCGCAGTTCGACCTGTCGTCCCTGCGGGTCCTGGGCTCCGTGGGCGAGCCGATCAACCCCGAGGCGTGGGTCTGGTACCGCAAGCACATCGGCGCCGACCGGACGCCGGTCGTGGACACCTGGTGGCAGACCGAGACCGGCGCGATGATGATCTCGCCACTGCCCGGCGTGACCGAGACCAAGCCCGGTTCGGCGCAGCGCCCGCTGCCCGGCATCTCCGCGACCGTCGTCGACGACGAGGCGAACGAGGTGCCCAACGGCGGCGGTGGCTACCTGGTCCTCACCGAGCCGTGGCCGTCGATGCTGCGCACCATCTGGGGCGACGACCAGCGGTTCATCGACACCTACTGGACGCGCTTCGAGGGCAAGTACTTCGCCGGTGACGGCGCGAAGAAGGACGACGACGGCGACATCTGGCTGCTGGGCCGGGTGGACGACGTCATGCTGGTGTCCGGGCACAACATCTCCACCACCGAGGTGGAGTCGGCACTCGTCTCGCACCCGTCGGTCGCCGAGGCGGCCGTCGTCGGTGCCGCCGACGAGACCACCGGCCAGGCCATCGTCGCCTTCGTCATCCTGCGCGGTACGGCGTCCGAGGACGACAAGCTGATCGGCGAGCTGCGCGACCACGTCGGCGCCACGCTCGGCCCGATCGCCAAGCCGAAGCGGATCCTGCCGGTGGCCGAGCTGCCGAAGACCCGCTCCGGCAAGATCATGCGCCGACTCCTGCGGGACGTGGCCGAGAACCGCCAGCTGGGTGACGTCACCACGCTGACCGACTCCACGGTCATGGACTTCATCCAGGCCAAGCTCCCGGCGGCGCCGAGCGAGGACTAGGGCCTACGACCGAAGGGGCGCCCGGCGACCATCGCCGGGCGCCCCTTTTGCGCGTAACGCGCATATCGTACGGATCACCGGATGCATCCTGCGGCAACCTTAGGTAAACTAAGCAAAGCTCCAACGCGAAACGATCCTCAAGGTGTGCCGGGAAGTCTGGTCGGCAAGCGCTCCGTCCTGCCCACCGACCCGGAGGTCCCCGCCGTGGCCGCGCCCCGCACCCCGAACACCGCCCGCAAGGCTCTCGGACGTCTGTCCCTGCCCGAGCGGACCTTCGTCGCGGACGCGCTGCGCACCGAGACCGTCGGCGGTGTCCTGCTTCTCGTCGCCACGGTGACGGCGCTGATCTGGGCAAACGTCCCCGCGCTGCACCACAGCTACGAGGCGGTCAGCCACTTCCACTTCGGCCCGAGCGCCCTCGGCCTGAACCTGTCCGTGACCCACTGGGCCGCCGACGGCCTCCTCGCCGTCTTCTTCTTCGTCGCCGGCATCGAGCTCAAGCGAGAGCTGGTCGCCGGGGACCTGCGCGACCCCAGGGCGGCGGTGCTGCCGGTGGTGGCCGCGCTGTGCGGGATGGCCGTACCGGCGCTCGTCTACACCCTCACCAACCTCACCGGGCACGGCTCCACCCAGGGCTGGGCGGTGCCCACCGCCACCGACATCGCCTTCGCACTCGCCGTCCTCGCGGTCATCGGCACCTCGCTGCCCAGCGCCCTGCGCGCCTTCCTGCTCACCCTCGCGGTCGTCGACGACCTGTTCGCGATCCTGATCATCGCGATCTTCTTCACGGAGCGGATCAACTTCGCGGCGCTCGGCGGAGCCGTCGCCGGGCTGGCGGTCTTCTGGCTGCTGCTGCGCAAGGGCGTACGCGGCTGGTACGTGTACGTGCCGCTGGCCGTCGTCGTCTGGGCGCTGATGTACAACAGCGGCGTGCACGCCACCATCGCGGGCGTGGCGATGGGCCTGATGCTGCGCTGCACCACCCGTGAGGGTGAGGAGCACTCGCCGGGCGAGCACATCGAGCATGTGGTGCGGCCGCTGTCGGCCGGGCTCGCCGTACCGCTGTTCGCGCTGTTCAGCGCCGGGGTGGCGGTCTCCGGCGGGGCGCTCGCGGATGTGTTCACCGAGCCGGAGACGCTCGGGGTGGTGCTCGGGCTGGTCGTGGGCAAGACGGTCGGCATCTTCGGCGGCACCTGGCTGACGGCCCGCTTCACCCACGCGGAGCTCAGCGAGGACCTGGAATGGGCCGACATCTTCGCGGTGGCCTCCCTCGCCGGGATCGGCTTCACCGTCTCGCTGCTCATCGGCGAGCTGGCCTTCGCGGGCGACGCCCTGCTGACCGACGAGGTGAAGGCGGCCGTCCTCACCGGATCGCTGATCGCCGCCCTGTGCGCCACGGTGCTGCTGAAGATACGCAACGCCCGCTACCGCGGGCTGTGCGAGGACGAGGAGCGCGACGAGGACCGGGACGGCATCCCGGACGTCTACGAGCAGGACGACCCGGCCTACCACCTGCGGATGGCGGACATCTTCGAGCGCAAGGCCGCCGAGCACCGCCGCATCGCCGCCGAGAAGGCCGCCGCGGCGCGCCACGGGGTTGCGGAAGTGCCGGGCAGGGCAGGCGAGGAGGACGGTCGTCCGGCATGATCTGACGAGACGGTACAAATCAAGACGGCAGATACGACTTCAGAGGGAGAACGCGATGAGCGCACCCGACGGCAGCCCGGTCGGCGCCGAACGCAGCATCGGCCAGCTGGTCGCCTCGGCGACGACCGAAATGTCGGCGCTCGTGCACGACGAGATCGCGCTGGCCAAGGCCCAGCTCAGGCAGGACGTCAAGCGCGGCGCGACGAGCGGTGGCGCGTTCGGGGCGGCCGGCATGGTGCTGCTGTTCTCCCTGCCCATGCTCAACTTCGCTCTGGCGTACGGCATTCGGACCTGGAGCGGCTGGAACCTCGCCGTCTGCTTCCTGCTGTCCTTCGCGGCGAACGTGCTGGTCGCCGGCCTGCTCACGCTCATCGGCATGATGTTCGCGAAGAAGGTCAAGAAGAGCCAGGGTCCGCAGACGGTCGCCGCGTCGATGAAGGAGACGGCGGGCGTCCTGCAGAACGCCAAGCCGCACCCGCGCCCCGAGCTGCCGCAGGACCGGGCGCCCGAGGCCATCGAGGCTGTGGCACGCTCGTCGTCATGACGGAGCCCGCCGCGACATCGGCCGTAAGGATCGACCTCCCCCACGGGGAGAAGGTGACGTACCGGGACGTCGCCGCCAACGGCGCGCGCTTCCACATCGCCGAACTCGGCGACGGACCCCTGGTGCTGCTGCTGCACGGCTTCCCGCAGTTCTGGTGGACGTGGCGGCACCAGCTGGTCGCGCTCGCCGACGCGGGGTACCGGGCGGTGGCCATGGACCTGCGCGGTGTCGGCGGCAGCGACCGCACCCCGCGCGGGTACGACCCGGCCAACCTCGCCCTGGACGTCACCGGCGTCATCCGCTCGCTCGGCGAGCCGGACGCCGCGCTGGTCGGGCACGACCTGGGCGGCTATCTGGCATGGACGGCGGCGGCGATGCGGCCCAAGCTCGTACGACGGCTCGCGGTCGTGTCGATGCCGCACCCCCGGCGCTGGCGCTCCGCGATGCTCCGGGACGCCCGGCAGACGGCCGCCGGCTCCTACATCTGGGGCTTCCAGCGGCCGTGGATCCCGGAGCGTCAGCTGACCGCCGACGACGGTGCGCTGGTGGGCCGGCTGATCCGGGAGTGGTCCGGGCCGCAGCTTCCGGAGGACGCGGACGTGGAGACGTACCAGCGGGCCATGTGCATCCCGTCCACCGCGCACTGCGCGATCGAGCCGTACCGCTGGCTGGTGCGCTCACTGGCCCGCCCTGACGGCATCCAGTTCAACCGCAGGATGAAGCGGCCGGTTCGGGTGCCGACGCTCCATCTGCACGGCTCACTGGACCCGGTGATCCGGACACGCAGCGCGGCCGGCTCGGGTGAGTACGTCGAAGCCCCGTACCGCTGGCGCCTGTTCGACGGCCTCGGCCACTTCCCGCACGAAGAGGATCCGGCGGCTTTCTCCACGGAACTCATCAACTGGCTGAAGGATCCCGAGCCGGACCGGTAAGCGGTACGGTGAGTGGAGTATCCGGTTCCTGAACAGTTGTCCCTCGAACGGCCACATGCCTGCCGCATAGGCCAATTGGGGGGCGCGGAAGCGGTTATCGACCTTGGGGCAGGGGCAGACGTCGGGGTATGGGCTGGACGCACGACTACAGTGACGCACCCCGCAACCGCCGCTCGGCCGCTGGGCCGAGCTCCTCACAGCGAGGCACTCCGCAGCTCGCGGAGGCGGACCTCAGGGTGGGAATTCCGCGCATCCTGCGCCGCCGGGCCCGCTGGGTCTCCGTGCGCCTGCGTCACCCGCGCGGCTGAACCGCGCGGGGCGCTTCCCCAACACCCTTACAGGGCACAGCTGTCGGTGCCCACCTGCTCGTTCGCCGCACGACCCCGGCTGACGTCCTGCTTGATCTCGTCGGCCGTGAGCGCGTAACCGGTGTCGGCGTCGTCGAGGGACTTGGCGAACACCACGCCGTACACCTTGCCGTCGGGCGTGAGCAGGGGGCCGCCGGAGTTGCCCTGGCGGACGGTCGCGTACAGGGAGTAGACGTCGCGGCTGACCGTGCCGCGGTGGTAGATGTCCGGGCCGTTGGCCGTGATGCGCCCGCGCACGCGCGCGGCACGGACGTCGTACGAGCCGTTCTCCGGGAAGCCGGCGACGATCGCGCCGTCGCCGCCGGCCGCGTCCTGGGTGGTGAACCGGAGGGCGGTCGCCTTCAGGTCCGGTACGTCGAGGACGGCGATGTCGCGCTTCCAGTCGTACAGGACGACCTTCGCGCTGTACTTGCGGCCCTCGCCGCCGATCTGCACGGAGGGCGCGTCGACGCCGCCGACGACGTGCGCGTTGGTCATGACGCGGCGGTCGGCGAAGACGAAGCCGGTGCCCTCCAGGACCTTGCCGCAGCTCTGGGCGGTGCCGGTGACCTTGACGATGGAGCGCTGGGCCCGGGTGGCGACCGAGCTGTTCGCCAGGGCCGGGTCGGGCGGCTTCACGTCCTTGATCGGCTCGTTGGAGAAGGGGCTGAAGACCTGCGGGAAGCCGTTCTGCGCGAGGACCGAGGTGAAGTCCTTGAACCAGGTGTCGGCCGCGGCGGGCAGCGCCTCCGACACCCCCAGGAGCACCTTGGAGCTGCGGACCTCCTTGCCCAGGGTCGGCAGCGTGGTCTGGGCGAGCGCGGATCCGATCAGCCAGGCGACGAGCAGCATGGCGACGACGTTGACCAGGGCGCCGCCGGTGGCGTCCAGGGCGCGTGCCGGGGACCAGGTGATGTAGCGGCGCAGCTTGTTGCCGAGGTGGGTGGTCAGGGCCTGGCCGATGGAGGCGCAGACGATGACGACGACCACGGCGACTACGGCCGCGGTGGTGCCGACCTCCGCGTTGTCGGTCACGGCGTCCCAGATGACGGGCAGTGTGTACACGGCGACGAGACCACCGCCGAGGAACCCGATCACCGACAGGATGCCGACGACGAAGCCCTGGCGATAGCCCACGACCGCGAACCACACGGCGGCGACCAGCAACAAGATGTCCAGCACATTCACGGACGACACCCTGTCATGACCGCCAGTCGAGCGGGACCTCGTTCTCCCTGTTCCAAGGGCGCTCCCAGCCCGCGAAGTGCAGCAGGCGGTCGATCACTCCAGCGGTGAAACCCCAGACCAGGGCCGATTCGACCAGGAATGCCGGACCCCGGTGACCGCTGGGGTGGACGGTGGTCGCGCGGTTGGCGGGGTCCGTGAGATCCGCCACGGGGACGGTGAAGACGCGGGCGGTCTCGTTCGGGTCGACGACGCCGACCGGGCTGGGCTCGCGCCACCATCCGAGCACGGGCGTGACGACGAAGCCGCTGACCGGGATGTAGAGGGCGGGCAGGACGCCGAAGAGCTGGACGCCGGCGGGGTCGAGGCCGGTCTCCTCCTCGGCCTCGCGCAGCGCTGCGTGCAGCGGTCCGTCACCGTGTGCCTCACCGTCCTCCGGGTCGAGGGCGCCGCCGGGGAAGGAGGGCTGGCCGGCGTGGGAGCGCAGGGAGCCGGCCCGCTCCATGAGCAGCAGCTCGGGGCCTTGCTCGCCCTCGCCGAACAGGATCAGCACGGCCGACTGCCGGCCCGATCCGTTCTCCGGCGGCAGGAAGCGGCTGAGCTGGAGCGGCTCGACCGTCTCCACGGCCCGCACCACCGGGTCCAGCCAGCCCGGCAGGCCCTCCTTGCTCAGCGCGACCGGACCTCTGTGCGTGTCGTGCGTGTACGTCATCGCCACCCCCGTCCTGCCGTGTCCAACGCCCCAGAGCCCCGAGATCGTTCCGTCATCCGGCCCCCAGCGGCGGCGCAGGCCTGCCGCCCGCGTCGAGGTAGGCCTGCGGCGGGTTCAGGCGCTGGCCCGGATAGCCGCCCTTCTCGTACTTCAGGAGCTTCTTCGCCTTCTCCGGGTCCGTCTCGCCCTCGCCGTAGGCCGGGCAGAGCGGGGCGATGGGGCAGGCGCCGCAGGCGGGCTTGCGGGCGTGGCAGATGCGGCGGCCGTGCCAGATCACGTGGTGGGACAGGTCGGTCCAGTCGCTCTTCGGGAACAGCGCGCCGACGGCCGCCTCGATCTTGTCGGGGTCGGTCTCGTCGGTCCACTGCCAGCGCCGCACCAGCCGCTGGAAGTGGGTGTCCACGGTGATTCCCGGGCGCCCGAAGGCGTTGCCGAGGACCACGAAGGCGGTCTTGCGGCCGACGCCGGGCAGCTTGACCAGGTCCTCCAGCTTTCCGGGGACCTCACCGCCGAAGTCCTCGGAGAGGGCCTTGGAGAGACCTATCACCGAGCGGGTCTTGGCCCGGAAGAAGCCGCAGGGGCGCAGGATCTCCTCGACCTCCTCCGGGTTGGCGGCGGCCAGGTCCTCGGGGGTGGGGTACTTCGCGAAGAGCGCCGGGGTGGTCTGGTTGACGCGCAGATCGGTGGTCTGGGCGGACAGCACCGTGGCGACCAGCAGCTGGAAGGAGTTCTCGAAATCCAGCTCGGGGTGGGCGTACGGGTAGACCTCGGCCAGCTCGCGGTTGATGCGGCGGGCACGGCGGACCAGGGCGGTGCGGGACTCGTTGGCAGCCGGTTTCTTAAGAGGTACCTTTTGTCCTGATCTCATACTTTTGTTATTTCCGCCAGAGCCTTGTTCGCCCACAGCGGAATCCCGACGTACAACCACCCACCCAGCCCCCTTGGCCTGTGCTCTCACCGGCGTTTTGGACACCCGGCCAGCCTAAAGCCAGGCACCGACATCCGCCCCGGACCCGGAAGATCAGCCCCCGATTGGACCCCTGCCGCTTACCTTGGGACACCTGTGCGGCATCCTTGTGACAGATCACACTGTTTGGATCGTCCGGCAAAATGGGGAGCACGGTCCCCTGGTACCAAGGGGGAGCAAGATCCCCTGAGCAGGTCGACAAGGAGAGAACTCGTGGACGACGTTCTGCGGCGCAACCCGCTCTTCGCGGCTCTCGACGACGAGCAGGCCGCGGAGCTTCGCGCCTCCATGAGTGAGGTGACCCTCGCACGCGGCGACTCGCTGTTCCATGAGGGGGACCCCGGCGACCGGCTGTACGTCGTCACCGAGGGCAAGGTGAAGCTGCACCGCACTTCCCCCGACGGCCGCGAGAACATGCTCGCCGTCGTCGGCCCCAGCGAGCTGATCGGCGAACTGTCGCTGTTCGACCCGGGCCCGCGCACGGCGACCGCGACCGCGCTGACCGAGGTCAAGCTGCTCGGTCTCGGTCACGGCGACCTCCAGCCCTGGCTGAACGCGCGCCCCGAGGTGGCCGGCGCCCTGCTGCGCGCCGTCGCCCGCCGACTGCGTAAGACCAACGACGCCATGTCCGACCTGGTCTTCTCCGATGTGCCCGGGCGTGTGGCACGCGCCCTGCTGGACCTCTCCCGCCGCTTCGGCGTGCAGTCCGAGGAGGGCATCCACGTCGTCCACGACCTCACGCAGGAGGAGCTGGCCCAGCTGGTGGGCGCCTCGCGCGAGACCGTGAACAAGGCACTGGCGGACTTCGCCCAGCGTGGCTGGCTCCGCCTGGAGGCGCGGGCCGTGATCCTGCTGGACGTCGAGCGGTTGGCCAAGCGGTCGCGCTGAGGTCTCTGGGGGCTGCCGCCCCCAGGCACCCGCTTTCGGCCCGAACGGCCTCGACGCCGGACGCCGGACGGGCCGATCGATGCCGACCGGCACCGAAAAACAAGGCGCTTCACCGTGCCCGTCAGGGCACAGTGAACGCATGGTCGAACCCCCCGTCCCCCACGGGCTCGACGCCCGGGGCTTCATCGAGCGCGAAGGCTCCCTCGCGCGCGTGCCGCACGCGTTCCGTCCGGTCGTGGCCGCCGCGCGCGACCGGCTGCTGGACGCCTTCGGGACGCGGCTGCACAGCGCCTACCTCTACGGGTCGATCCCGCGCGGCACCGCGCGCGTGGGGCGCAGCGACCTGGACCTGCTGGTCGCGCTGTACGAGGAGCCCGCCGACGCCGACCGGGAGGCCGTCCGTGCCCTCGGCGAGGCGCTCGACCAGGAGTTTCCACAGATCGACGGTGTGGGCACGCTGCTGTACGGCCGGGCCCGGCTGCTGAGCGACCTGGAGACGTACGACCTGGGCTGGTTCGTGGCCTGCCTGTGCACCCCGCTGCTCGGGGACGACCTCGCCGAGTATCTGCCCCGCTACCGCCCGGACTCCCTGCTCGCCCGGGAGACCAACGGCGACCTCGCGCTGCTCCTCCCCCGCTGGCGGGAGCGGATCGCCGCCGCCGCGGACCGTGCGGAGGCCCGGCGGCCCCTGGTGCGCTTCATGTCCCGGCACCTGGTCCGTACCGGCTTCACCCTCGTCATGCCCCGCTGGAACGGCTGGACCAGCGATCTGCGGGAGATGGCCGAGGTGTTCGGCGCGTACTACCCCGAGCGGGCCGCCGAACTGCGCAGGGCGGCGGAGTACGGCTACGAGCCCGTCGGCGACCCGGACGTCCTGCGGTCGTACATGGACGACCTGGGTCCCTGGCTGGCCGCGGAGTACGCGCGCGTGCACGGCGTCAAAGCCCCACGGCCGGCCCCTTAGACCCTCGGCCGGACCGGACCTCGGCCGGACTAGATGAGCCCGTGCTCGCTGAGGTAGTCCATCTGCGCCCGCACGGACAGCTCGGCCGCCGGCCACAGGGAGCGGTCCACGTCGGCGTACACATGGGCGACGACCTGGGCCGGGGTGCGGTAGCCGTCCTCGACGGCCGTCTCGACCTGGGCGAGGCGATGGGCACGGTGGGCGAGGTAGAACTCGACCGCGCCCTGGGCGTCCTCCAGGACCGGCCCGTGGCCCGGCAGGACCGTGTGCACGCCGTCGTCCACGGTCAGGGACCGCAGGCGGCGCAGGGAGTCCAGATAGTCGCCCAGGCGGCCGTCGGGGTGCGCCACGACCGTCGTACCGCGCCCGAGGATGGTGTCGCCGGTCAGCACGGCCCGGTCGGCCGGGAGATGGAAGCACAGGGAGTCCGCGGTGTGCCCGGGGGTCGGTACGACCCGCAGCTCCAGGCCGCCGACGCCGATCACGTCCCCGGCGGCCAGGCCCTCGTCACCCAGCCGCAGCGCCGGGTCGAGGGCACGCACGCGCGTGCCGGTCAGCTCGGCGAAGCGGGCGGCGCCCTCGGCGTGGTCGGGGTGGCCGTGCGTGAGCAGGGTGAGGGCGATCCGCTTGCCGGCCCTCTCGGCCGTGTCGACGACGCTGCGCAGGTGTGTGTCGTCCAGCGGACCCGGGTCGATCACCACGGCCAGCTCGGAGTCGGGCTCGGCGACGATCCAGGTGTTGGTGCCGTCCAGGGTCATCGCGGAGGCGTTGGGCGCCAGCACATTGACGGCCCGTTCGGTCGCGGGCCCCGAGAGCACACCGCCTCGCGGCTGGCCGGGCAGGGCTGCTGCGTCGGTCATGCGGGGCCTCCACCGATGCTCGGGGCGGTCGGGATGTGCTTGGTGAACTCGTCGTGCCCCGGCCAGGACAGCACGATCTCGCCGCCCTCCAGGCGGGCACGCGCCAGTACCGGGGTCATGTCGCGCGCGGGCGCCGCGGCGAGCGCCTCGGCGGCGGTGGCGTACGGGAGCAGCTGGCGCAGGGTGGAGATGGTGGGCGGCATCATCAGCAGCTCGCCCTTGTCGTACCCGGCCGCGGCCTCCTCGGGGCGGATCCACACCGTGCGGTCGGCCTCCGTGGAGGCGTTGCGGGTGCGCTGGCCCTCGGGGAGGGCGGCGACGAAGAACCAGGTGTCGTAGCGGCGGGACTCGAACTCCGGGGTGATCCAGCGGGTCCAGGCGCCGAGCAGGTCGGAACGCAGCACCAGGCCGCGGCGGTCCAGGAACTCGGCGAAGGAGAGGTCGCGGGCGACGAGGGCGGCGCGGTCGGTCTCCCAGTCGTCCCCGGTGGTGTCGCCGACGACGGAGTCCGGGTCGGGTCCGGCGAGCAGGACGCCCGCCTCCTCGTACGTCTCCCGGACGGCCGCGCAGACGATCGCCTGGGCGCCGGCCTCGTCGACACCGAGCCGGTCGGCCCACCACGCGCGCGTGGGGCCCGCCCAGCGGACCTGGCGGTCGTCGTCGCGCGGGTCGACACCGCCGCCGGGGTACGCGTACGCGCCTCCGGCGAAGGCCATGGAGGCGCGTCTGCGCAGCATGTGGACGACCGGGCCGGCCGCGGTGTCCTTCAGGAGCAGCACCGTGGCCGCGCGCCTCGGGGACACCGGGGTGAGGGTGCCGTCCGCGAGCGCGCGGATGCGGTCGGGCCACTCCTCGGGGTACCACTGACCGTTCGCCATGGCCGGAGGCTATCCCGTGTAGGGCGAATGTTCGAGAGGTAGCCGAGGTCAGCGGGGCTGAGGGAACTCAGGGAATCAGCTCGACCTGGATCTCGACCTCCACGGGCGCGTCCAGCGGCAGCACCGCGACGCCCACCGCGCTGCGGGCGTGCACGCCCTTGTCACCGAGGACCTCGCCGAGCAGCTCGCTGGCGCCGTTGACGACACCGGGCTGCCCGGTGAAGTCGGCGGCCGAGGCGACGAAGCCGACGACCTTCACCACGCGCGCGATGCGGTCCAGGTCGCCGGTGACGGACTTCACGGCGGCCAGCGCGTTCAGCGCGCAGGTGCGGGCCAGCTCCTTGGCCTCCTCCGCGGTGACCTCGGCGCCCACCTTGCCGGTGACCGGGAGCTTGCCGTCCACCATCGGCAGCTGGCCGGAGGTGTAGACGTACGCACCGGACCGCACGGCCGGCTGGTACGCGGCCAGCGGTGGGACGACCGCCGGCAGGGTCAGGCCCAGTGCGGCCAGCTTGGCCTCGACCGCGCTCACGCCTGCTTCTCCCGCTTCAGGTAGGCCACCAGCTGTTCGGGGTTGTTGGGCCCGGGCACGACCTGGACGAGCTCCCAGCCGTCCTCGCCCCAGGTGTCCAGAATCTGCTTCGTGGCATGGACGAGCAGCGGCACGGTTGCGTATTCCCACTTGGTCATGGGCCGACTGTATCCGCTGTGACCCACGGGACAGGTGGACGGCCTGAGGGCCGTTTATCCACAGCCTCCCGCGTGACCGTCGGCGGGACTGGTTAGTCTCGAAGGCGTGAGCAGGCTCCAGGTCGTCAGCGGCAAGGGCGGGACCGGAAAGACGACGGTCGCCGCCGCACTCGCGCTGGCCCTCGCGACCGAGGGGAAGCGGACGCTTCTCGTGGAGGTCGAGGGCCGGCAGGGCATCGCACAGCTCTTCGAGACGGAGGCGCTGCCCTACGAGGAGCGGAAGATCGCGGTCGCTCCGGGCGGCGGGGAGGTGTACGCCCTCGCCATCGACCCCGAACTGGCCCTTCTGGACTATCTCCAGATGTTCTACAAGCTCGGCGGCGCGGGCCGGGCCCTGAAGAAACTCGGCGCGGTCGACTTCGCGACCACCATCGCGCCGGGCCTCAGGGACGTCCTGCTCACCGGCAAGGCGTGCGAGGCGGTGCGCCGCAAGGACAAGTCCGGGCGGTTCGCGTACGACTACGTCGTCATGGACGCCCCGCCCACCGGGCGCATCACCCGCTTCCTCAACGTCAACGACGAGGTCGCCGGGCTCGCGAGGATCGGCCCGATACACAATCAGGCGCAGGCGGTGATGCGGGTGCTGAAGTCGCCGGAGACGGCGGTGCACCTGGTGACGCTGTTGGAGGAGATGCCCGTCCAGGAGACCGCCGACGGCATCGCCGAACTGCACGCGGCACGGCTGCCGGTGGGCAGGGTCATCGTGAACATGGTCCGGCCCCAGGTGCTGGACGCGACCGACCTGGAACTCGTACGGACCGTCCCGCGTTCCTCCTTCGCGCAGGCCTTGTCGGCCGCGGGGCTCGGCGGGGCCCGGCGGGGCGGGAACGCCGAGCGGCTGGTGGACCCGCTGCTGGCGCAGGCCGCGGAGTACGCCGAGCGGCACACGCTGGAGCAGGAGCAGCGCGCGGTCCTCGGCGAGCTGGACCTGCCGCTGCACGAACTGCCGCTGCTCGCCGAGGGCATGGATCTCGCGGGCCTGTACGAACTCGCCACCGAGCTGCGGAAGCAGGGGTTGTCATGAGTCCGGACCCGGCCGAGGCGCAGGACGCCGCTCGCCCGCACCTCTCCGCCGCGCGCGTGCTCGACATCGACCCGCTGCTGGACGACCCGAAGACCCGGATCGTGGTGTGCTGCGGCTCGGGCGGGGTCGGCAAGACGACGACCGCGGCGGCGCTGGGCCTCAGGGCGGCCGAGCGGGGCCGCAAGGTGGTCGTCCTCACCATCGACCCGGCCCGCCGGCTCGCCCAGTCGATGGGCATCGACTCCCTCGACAACGTGCCCCGGCGGGTGAAGGGCTCCGAGGGCGACGGCGAGCTGCACGCCATGATGCTCGACATGAAGCGCACCTTCGACGAGGTCGTCGAGGCGCACGCGGACCCGGAGCGGGCGGCCGCGATCCTGGCCAACCCCTTCTACCAGTCGCTCTCGGCGGGCTTCGCGGGCACGCAGGAGTACATGGCGATGGAGAAGCTGGGCCAGTTGCGGGCCAGGGACGAGTGGGACCTGATCGTGGTCGACACTCCGCCGTCCCGCTCGGCGCTGGACTTCCTGGACGCGCCCAAGCGGCTCGGCTCCTTCCTGGACGGCCGCCTGATCCGGCTGCTGACCGCTCCGGCGAAGCTCGGCGGCCGCGCGGGGATGGCCTTTCTGAACGTCGGCATGTCGATGATGACCGGCACGCTGGGCAAGCTGCTGGGCGGCCAGCTGCTGAAGGACGTACAGACCTTCGTGGCCGCGATGGACACCACGTTCGGCGGTTTCCGCACCCGCGCGGACGCCACGTACAAGCTGCTCCAGGCGCCCGGTACGGCGTTCCTGGTGGTGGCGGCCCCGGAGCGGGACGCGCTGCGCGAGGCCGCGTACTTCGTGGAGCGGCTGGCCGCGGAGGACATGCCGCTGGTGGGACTGGTGCTCAACCGGGTTCATGGCAGCGGCGCCGGCCGGCTGTCGGCCGAGCGGGCGCTCGCCGCCGCGGAAAATCTTGAGGAGCCCCGCATTGTGGATCAGGGGGGCGGGAAAGCTGGACTTCGTAACTCTCCCGACACGTACGGCAGTTCAGAATCTCCTGCTTCCGCAACACCGGCTCCGGACGACGGCTCCCCCGCCTCGGACGACGGTTCACCGGCCGTGGACAGCGATGCACCGGACAACGGCTCCCCTGACGGGGACACGGAAGCGGACACAGAGCGTTCCGTCGACCAGCTGACAGCAGGCCTGCTGAGGCTGCACGCGGAGCGCATGCAGCTGCTCTCCCGCGAACAGCGCACGCGTGACCGCTTCACCGCCCGCCACCCCGAGGTGGCGGTCGTCGAGGTGCCCGCACTGCCCGGTGACGTGCACGACCTCACGGGCCTGCGCGACATCGGGGACCGGCTGGCGGCACGGCGAACAGAGCTGTCGTAGCGCTCACCGCGGACGGCTGAGCCGCCCGGGCCCCGGCCGTAAACGGGCGCACACCTAACCTGGCTGTGCGCCGACTTCGTACCCGCCTGCCGAGCGGGCGTTGCCCCGAGGGCACGCCCACGCACAGCAGGTGTTCAGCGGATGTGCCCCAAGACACACGTCCGACCGCTGCTTCCCATGCCTCATGGCCGGTCGGAGTGACCCCGGATCCACGCCGGGGGCGATGCCCTCAGCTCACCGCCGCATAGTTCTCGTACACCTCGTCGCTGTCGAGGGGCACGATGCCGACGCCACGCTCGTACTCCAAGCGGGCGGTTTCCAACAGCCTGCGCCAGGAGGTCACGGTGGGCCGCCGGCGCAGCAGTGCGCGGCGCTCCCGCTCCGTCATACCTCCCCACACGCCGAACTCCACGCGGTTGTCCAACGCATCGGCCAGACATTCGGTGCGTACCGGACATCCGGTGCACACCGCCTTGGCCCTGTTCTGTGCTGCTCCTTGAACGAACAGTTCATCCGGATCGGTAGTGCGGCAGGCAGCCTGCGCACTCCAGTCGGTTACCCAGCCCATACCGGCGCCGTCCTCTCCCGAATCGAGGCTCCCCCACGGCGGCAGCGGCATATTCACCGCCGCCAGTTGAGGACGTTACGGAAGGTGGGGACAGCGCAACACCCCCTTCGGGCCCAATCTTGAATGGCCCGAACGGACTATGGGTAAGCGGCAGATCACCCGCGGGAGTGAGCTGGCGACATGCGTGATCATCCCGGCAAACCGGGACGGCTGTGGTGCGCCACAACGGGCGCCAGGTGACACACAAGGCGGATTCGGACACGCCCCCACCAGAAAATCGGGGTACTTCCGGAACGATTCGGGGTCGTCGGACGTATTGATACGTGGCCGCACCGCTGTGACAGTTGAGAGCAGCTTAGGCCAAGGCCTGCGCGCATGTCCGGCGAATGAGAAGGAACGCGTTCTGCTTTGCCGTGCCGTGATGGAACGCTCATCACAACGGTTTAGGCTGCCCCCATGCCAAAGAAGCGCTCGGGCGGTGGCCTGTCGGCAACGCAGCAGGCCGCCAAGTTCCTCGGTGTCAGTGTGCTCGCGGGAGCCGTGATGGCGGGCATCGCGCTGCCCGCTGCCGGCGCGCTCGGACTCGCGGCCAAGGGCTCGGTCCAGGGCTTCGACGAGATCCCTGCCAACCTCAAGAGCCCCCAGCTCAGCCAGCGCACGACCATACTGGACAGCCGGGGCAACCAGCTCGCGACGGTCTACTCACGCGACCGTACGGTGGTGGACCTCAAGGACATCTCGCCGTACATGCAGAAGGCGATCGTCGCGATCGAGGACTCCCGCTTCTACAAGCACGGCGCGATCGACCTCAAGGGCGTGCTGCGCGCCCTGAACAAGAACGCGCAGAGCGGCGGGGTATCCCAGGGCGCCTCCACGCTCACCCAGCAGCTGGTGAAGAACTACTTCATCGAGGAGGCCGGCGACGACCCCACCAAGGTCGCCGAGGCCACCCAGCAGACCCTCGGGCGCAAGGTCCGCGAGCTGAAGTACGCGATCCAGATCGAGGAGAAGCTGGGCAAGAAGAAGATCCTCGAGAACTACCTGAACATCACCTTCTTCGGCGAGCAGGCCTACGGCGTCGAGGCCGCCTCCCAGCGCTACTTCTCCAAGCACGCCAAGGACCTGAACGTGCAGGAGTCGGCGCTGCTGGCCGGCATCGTCCAGTCCCCGAGCCGCTACGACCCGGTGAACGACGAGGCCGAGGCCACCAAGCGCCGCAACACCGTCCTGCAGCGCATGGCCGAGCTCGGCGACATCTCCCAGGCGGAGGCCGACCGGGCCAAGGAGAAGCCGCTCGGCCTGCACGTCAGCCAGCCGAAGAACGGCTGCATCACGGCCACCAAGGGCGCCGCGTTCTTCTGCAAGTACGTCGAGAACGTGTTCCTGACCGACCCGACCTTCGGCAAGACCCGCGAGGCGCGCGCCCAGCTCTGGAACCGCGGTGGCCTCACCATCCGTACGACGATGGACCCGCAGGCGCAGGAGTCCGTGCAGGCCTCCCTGAAGGAGCACGTCTACAAGTCCGACAGCGTCGCGGCGGCGGCCACCCTGGTCGAGCCCGGCACCGGCAAGGTCCTGGCGATGGGCCAGTCGAAGCCCTACGGCTACGGCAACAACGAGACCGAGTACAACTTCTCGGTCAACCGGGACATGGGCGGCTCCAACTACGGGTTCCCGACCGGTTCGACGTTCAAGCCGTTCGTCGCGGCGGCCGCGATCGAGGGCGGCAAGCCCGCGACGCAGGCGTACTCGGCGCCGTACAAGATGAACTACCCGAGCCCGGTCCAGCGGTGCAGCAGCAACCCCTACGTCAACACCAAGGGCGAGACGGTAGAGAACGAGAACGAGTCCGAGAAGGGCCCGTACCGCATGAAGGAGGCGATGGCGAAGTCCATCAACACCTACTTCGTGCAGCTGATCTCCGACATCGGTCTGTGCCCGGTGGTGAAGATGACCGACGCGCTGCACGTGGTGCAGGGCGACGGCTCGAAGCTCCCGGAGACCCCCTCGATCGCCCTCGGTTCGATCGGCCTCTCCCCGCTGACCATGGCGAACGCGTACGCCACCTTCGCCGCGCGGGGCATGTACTGCACCCCGATCGCCATCGAGTCGATCACCCAGAAGATCGGCAACGAGCAGAAGTCGCTCGAGGTCCCCAGGTCGACCTGCTCGCGTGCGATGAGCGAGAAGACCGCCGACACCGTCAACACCCTGCTGCGCGGTGTGGTCGACTCCGGTACCGGCCAGCAGGCGGGCCTGACCGACCGGGAGAGCGCGGGCAAGACGGGTACGACGGACGAGCGCAAGAACGCCTGGTTCGTCGGCTACACGCCCAACCTGGCCGGTGCGGTCTGGGTCGGCAGCGCCAAGCAGAACGTGAAGATGACCGGGATCAGCATCGGCGGGGTCTACCACGACCTCGTCTTCGGTGGTCAGGTCCCCGGCCCGATCTGGAAGGACGCCATGACCGGCGCCCTGGCGGGCAAGGCGGCCCCGGACTTCAACCTGATCGACATCCCCGACGACGACAAAAACGGGAAAGGCCGGGGAAAAGGCCGGGGGAACGACGGCGGCAAGAACGGGGACAACACGGGCGGGCTGATCGGCGGACTGATCGGCGGCCTCACTGACGGGGGCACGACCGGCGGCGCCACGGGCGACACCAACGGCGGCACCTTCCCCACGCCGACGATCTCCCTCCCCGGCAACTTCATCGAGGGACAGACCAACGGCGGGAACAGGAACGGGGGCACGCGGGGCTAGCCCCGGCGGACCTCACCCGGTACGACGGCGGGGCCGCACCTCCCAGATGGAGGTGCGGCCCCGCCGTCGTACTCGTACGTCTCTGTTTCCGGTTGTCAGCCCTGGAGGAGCTTCTTCACCACGGCGGCGACGCGGCCGCCCTCGGCCTGGCCGGCCACCTTCGGGTTCACGATCTTCATGACGGCACCCATGGCCCGCGGCCCCTCGGCGCCGGCCGCCTTCGCCTCCTCGACGGCCTGGGCGACGATCGCGTTCAGCTCCTCGTCGGACAGCTGCTTGGGCAGGTACGCGGCAAGAACCTCGCCCTCCGCCTTCTCCCGCTCGGCCTGCTCGGGGCGACCACCCTGCGCGAAGGCGTCGGCCGCCTCACGGCGCTTCTTCGCCTCGCGGGTGATCACCTTCTGCACCTCGTCGTCGGAGAGCTCGCGCTTCTCCTTGCCCGCGACCTCCTCCTTGGTGATCGCGGCGAGGGTCAGCCGGAGCGTCGAGGAGCGGAGCTCGTCGCGCCCCTTGATCGCGGCGTTGAGGTCGTCGTGCAGCTTCGACTTGAGCGTGGTGGTCATGCGGCCGATTGTCTCAGGTACGACGGCGGGGGCGCCCCCGCATTTACGCGGCGGAAGGGCCCCAGGGTCGGGCGGCGGAAGGGCCCCAGGGTCGGGCGGCGGCCGGCACCGGGGTCGGGCGGCGGCCGGCCGTGGGTGCAAGGCGGCCTGTCTCGACGAGTCGGCGGGGTCTGACACGATGGTCATATGCGCGCGCAATACGGAGTACCCCTGGGAATCATGGCGGCAGGCGCCGCCGGACTGGCGTACGCGGCGGGCTTCGAGGCCCGCTCCTTCCGCCTCCGACGAGTGACGGTCCCGGTCCTCCCGCCGGGCATGCGCCCGCTGCGCCTGCTCCAGGTCTCCGACATCCACATGGTCGGCGGCCAGCGCAAGAAGCAGCGGTGGCTGCAGGCGCTGGCGGGCCTGCGCCCCGACTTCGTGATCAACACCGGCGACAACCTCTCGGACCCCGAGGGCATCCCCGAGGTCCTCGACGCGCTCGGCCCCCTGATGGAGTTCCCGGGCGCGTACGTCTTCGGCTCCAACGACTACTACGGCCCCAGGCCCCGCAACCCCGCCCGCTACTTGCTGGAGAAGGTCAGCGGCCGCCACGGCCTGAACGGCAACGCCCCGGCGGTGGGCGTGATCCACAACCCCTGGGAGGACCTCAGGGACGGCTTCGACGCGGCGGGCTGGCTGAACCTGACGAACACGCGCGGCGTGCTGAAGGTCGAGGGCGTGTCGATCGAGCTGACCGGCCTGGACGACCCCCACATCAAGCGCGACCGCTACGCCCGGGTGGCGGGCGGGCCC
Source organism: Streptomyces sp. NPDC101165 (assembly GCF_044768135.1). Lineage (NCBI taxonomy): Bacteria > Bacillati > Actinomycetota > Actinomycetes > Kitasatosporales > Streptomycetaceae > Streptomyces > Streptomyces sp. NPDC101165. The sequence goes on from NZ_JBIWPG010000021.1 coordinate 151,216, forward strand.
TCCGGCACCCACGACTTCTCGATGGGCGTCGTCCACGCCCCCTACCTGCGCGTCCTCGACTCGTTCACGGCGGACGACTACCCCCTGATCCTGGCCGGCCACACCCACGGCGGCCAGCTGTGCATCCCCTTCTACGGCGCCCTGGTCACCAACTGCGACCTGGACACGGACCGGGTGAAGGGCCTGTCCACGCACACGGCGGAGGGCCGTACGTCCTACCTCCACGTGTCGGCGGGCTGCGGAACGAACCGCTACACCCCCGTCCGCTTCGCCTGCCCTCCGGAGGCGACGCTGCTGACGTTGGTGGGGCGGGAGTAGGCGGGAGTAAGGGAGCCGGGGTGGGAGCCGGGGCTGTCCTGTCGCGGCACCTGGCGGCACCGAGGTCACCGATGGCATCTCCGGGACCGACGTAACCCACCCGGAGTGCCCCGGATGGCCCCTTTTACCCCCTCTGCTTAGCGTGGGGGCATGACCGCCCCCATACCCAGGGAGATCCCGGACCTGCCCGCGGTCCCGGGCCCGCCCCTCCTGCTGCCCGCACCGGTCCCGGCCACGGCGGTGGTGGCCCCGGCCCACCGCCCCCTGGCGGCGATGTTCCGCCTCCTGATCGCCCTCACCGCGGCGGCCGGCGTCGCCCTGCAGCTCCTACTGGGCAGCCCCGCCCGGACCCTGAGCTACTTCAGCGTCCAGACCGGCATCCTGCTCGCAGTGGTCATGCTCCTGTCGGCATCCAGGGCCTGGCGGGCCCGCCGCCCGCTCCCCTCGTCCGTGACAGGCGCCACACTTCTCTACGCCGTGATCACCGCGCTGGTCTACCATCTGCTCCTCGCGCACACGACGCCCCCGTTCGGCATGACGGACGCGACCCCGCCCCCGGCCCGCTGGCACGCCCAGTGGGCAGCCCTTCAGCTCCTCCACACGGTGGTCCCCCTGGCGGCCGTCCTGGACTGGCTCCTGCTCACCCCCGCGGCCCGCCTGCACCTCCGCCAGGCGGCGGGCTGGCTCCTCTACCCCCTGGCCTACCTGGCCTTCTCCCTGATCCGGGCCACTTTCGTCACCCCGACCACCCCCGCCCGCTACCTCTACCCCTTCCTCGACGTCGAGGCCCACGGCTACCGCAGCTCCCTGGCGAACGCCCTCCTTCTCGGGCTCGCGATGTACGCCCTGGCGGTCCTCCTGATCGCCCTGGACCACACCCGCCCGACCCCGGTCCGCCACGGCGCCTAAACCGGATTTCGTCTCCGGCCACCAGTGGGCTAAAGTAAACGACGTCGCCGCGACGAGCAGCGACATCGGGGTGTAGCGCAGCTTGGCAGCGCGCTTCGTTCGGGACGAAGAGGTCGTGGGTTCAAATCCCGCCACCCCGACAGTGAAACACCAGGTCAGGCCCGGTGCTGAGAGATCAGCACCGGGCCTGATTTGCTGTGCGAGGCCTTCCTGGGAGAAATCGGGGAGAAGATCTTGGAATCCCGCTCCCAGAAGACGCCTACCGACGCGCTCTCAGACGCTCCTGCAAGAGGTCGTTGAGCACGGTGACCGGCGACGCGGGGCACATGGTCAACCGGGCATCCAAGGACGCCTCCCACTCGGCAGTGAGGTGCTTCAACAGTTCCTCGCGCATCTCTCGGGTGATATGGGAGTAGCGCGCCTGTACCGAACCGTCGATGTGCCCCATGCGCTCATCCATGAGCTTCGGCGGGGTGCGGAACCCTTCCATGCGCGTCTTGTGCGTGTGCCGCAGCCCGTGGGGCGTAAGCCCCTTCGCGATCGGCACCCAGCAGGCATCCGCCCGCGCCTGGGCGCCCCTCCCCCGCGCCGGCACACCGGGCCAGGGGTGGGCAAGAACGGGCACGGGCCGTGCCTCCTGCGGCGCCTTCTTCGGGTACCAGCCGGAAGCAGCCGGCGTGAACAGCCACGTGGCGAACCCGTTCCGGCGCCTGTGCTCCGCCTGGTCGACGGCGCCCCCACCGCGAGTGAACCCGAGAGCCTCGATCGCCTCACGCACGCGCGCCGTCGTGGCTTCGGCTACGGCGTCCGGCCGGTTGAGGACGTTGGACACTGTGCCGGTGGAGACGCCGGCGCGTCGCGCCACGTCCACCACCTTCGCCCCGGTCTCCCCGGTGCGGGACACGCCCTGCCCTCGGAACACGTACGTCTTGCCGTGACAGGTGCAGGGCTTCGGCTGCACACGGGCTATGTGGCCGGTCCACAGGCGAGCGAGCCACGCGGGGGCGTCGATGGTGCGGTAGCTGTCGTCCTTGGGCGGGCAGCGCTCGAACTCTCCAGAGTCGAGTTCGTAGAGCTGCCATTCCACGCGCACGGCTGAGGGGCGGATGAACTCCGTCTCCAGGCCCACGATTTCAGCCCACCGCATACCCGTGTAGCCCTTGGTGACAAGGGCTACGAACTCGTCATCGCGTCCGGAGAGTAGCGACGCACGCTCGGCGCACAGCAGGATGCCGAGCGGATCCGTGACGACCTTTTCCGGCCCGCGGTCACGCGAGCGTCCGGCACGCTTCCCCCTGCCGCGGCGCTTCGTAGCGGGGTTGGAACTGATGAGCTCCTCGTCCACCGCGTCTTCCAGGACGAGGTGAAGCGTGCCGCGCCAGGTCTTCACGCTCGATGCGGCGTACAGCGCCTTTTCCTTCTTCTCCCACACGTCGACGTCCACGCGTTGGATCGACGCAAGCGGGCGGTCCTCGAACTCCGGAAGTAGATGTTCTTCCAGGTGACGGCGATAGTTCTGCATCGTGGACGCGGCCAGATCTTGCGCCGCGTACCAGCGTGAGGCGTACTCGCCGAAAGTGATCTGTCCGGCCGCCGGAACCTTCCATGTGCCGCCCCGCACCTTGGCTTCTTCGGCATCAGCGGCCTTCTTAGCTTCGCGCTTGGTACGGAAACGGATGGCGTTGCCGTTCTCGTCGGCCACTGTGCCGTACTTACCCGGCGAGATCTTGTAGCGGCCACGCCAGTACGTGCCGCGGTTCTCGACGAACCCCATGCTTCCTCTCATCACAAGCGACGGGCGAGAGCCGGCGGTTCGGCTCCCGCCCATCTCGTCATCGCGTTGTCAGGCGGCGTTCCGAGCACGTCGCGGACGTCGTGCCCTGAGCTGCACCGCAGGAGCGTCGAAGGGGACGACTTTCCGACGGCGCGACGAAGTGACCTTGTTCTCGGAGGTATTCACCTGGTCCGGACGCTCCTCAAGGATGTGAAAGATGTCCTCCACGTGTGTCCGCGTGAAGCGATAGCCGCTGCCGCTACGGATGAAAGGGATGCGGCGACGGCGCGCCTGTTCCTTCACCCACCACTCCGAGCAGTCGAGCGCCTCAGCGACTTGGGCAGGTGAGTACGTCGGCGGAAGCGCGTCATTCTTCTGACCCGAGGTCATGGCTCCTCTTTCTTGGAGTCGAGCAGACGGGAAGGGGGCAGCGGCCCCCTTCCTGTCAGTTCCGCTACTTCCGCTACCTCCGCTACCGCCCTGGTCAGGGGCATGATCGAGGTAGCGGATAGGGGTGCGGGTAGCGGATGGAGCCGCTACCGACGCCGGGGTCGTGGCCGCGGATCCGGTAGCGGATGGGGCGTTGCGGTAGCGGATGCGAAGCGCCTTGCCGCTACCCGGAAACCGTCTCTGAGCTGCCCGGTAGCGGAGGTAGCGGAAGTAGCGGACTTTCCGCGGGGGGTGGGCAGTAGCGCTGCCACGCGTCGTGCAGATCGCTCGCGTAGTAGCCCTTCATGACGCTCCCACCGGCCTTGATGTTGCGGGCCGCGATGGGGCTGTTGTCCGCGGTCATGTACTCCCGCAGCATCCGCGACAGCCCGCGGGCATCGAGCGGCTTGCCGCTCATGTCCGCCCAGGGCGCCTCTTCGAGGCTGTGCAGCCTGTCGAGGATGGCGACGGTGGGCAGGCGGTCGATGCCGTTGAACACGTAGTCGCGCAGGTCGGTCAGCAGCCGGATGCCGATGCTGCCCTTGTCGCTGGTCTTGGCCGCGTTCACCAGCTCGATGCACGCGGCGCGGGCCCGCTCCGGCCACGTGCCGCCGGCCGCGTCCGCGATGGCGAGTAGGGGTTCCCACACGTCCGCGGGCCGGTCGCTGACGCCCTCCGGCAGTGCCGGGAACACCCCGTCGACCAGGTGCCGTACGGACTGTGCCCAGGCGGCGAGCCGGTCGCGCAGCGCGTGCCCCTCCTTCTCGTGGATACGCTGCCGAAACGGCTCTACCTGCTCGTTCGGCGCGCGACGGCGCATGCGAACGATGACGGAGCGGGTCAGGATCGTGTCCGGCAGCGAGCCGAGACCGGCGACCGCCACTCCGCAGAACGACGGAAACTCCTGCACCTGTTGGTTGGCCCCGTCGCCGACGCAGCGCCACATGACGCCGGAGCGGCGGTGACCGGCGTTCAGGAAACCGCGGAGCTGTTCGTTCTCTCCGGCCTTGGGCCCGAAGACAGTGTCAATCTCGTCGAACAGGATCGTGGGCCGTCCCTCCATCCCCGACACCGCGCGAAAGAGCGCGGAGGCGGAGGCGTTGACCGCGACCATCGGTTGCGGCACGAGGGTTTCCACGATCTCCAGCGCGCGGGACTTACCCGAACCCGGTTCCGGCGACAGGAACGCGAGCCGCGGGGTGGAGTCGAAGCAGTCGAGCAGGTGCGCGTGTGCGTCCCACAGCGTCACGGCGACGTACGCGGCTTCGAGGGGGAAGATGTTGAAGCGTCGGTGGAAGGCTTCCACCTCGTCGAGCAGTGCGGAGCCGTCCATGGCGGGTGCCGGCGGATTGGCGCTCATGCCGCCTGCCTCCCTTCCTGGTTGGTGCGGAGCGGGCATGCGTCGCGGTGGGCGGTGTGGTCGTCGATCAGGGCGAGCACCTTCGTGTGGCCGACGGCGCTCCGATCCCTGCCGCACAGGCATTTCGAGGTGGCGGTAGACACGGCGCCGCGCGGTGCGCAGATGCACAGCCACGCGACCGGGAACCGTCCGTCGCCTTGGTGCTGGTCAGGACGAAGAGCAGAAGGGACGCCCTTACGGGCGGCGCCTTTCGACTCGCCCACGGCCGGACCGGGCGCGGCTTGTGCGGCGGCGCGCGGGGCGGTCGGGGTGACGGGAAGGCTCTTCAGTGCGGAGCGGGGAGGGGTGCTCATGCCACCCTCCGCTGACCGTTGCGGGCAATCGACCAGTTCAGACCGCTGCGAATGGTCGCCTCACATGATCGCGGCGACAGACCGGCCTGCTCCCCCGCCCACTGAAGAGCCTCCTCAACCTGCTCCCTGGGGAGGTCGCCCCACGCGATGAACCGCCCCAGGGCTCGCGCCGCCCGGAGCAAGGTGGCGTTGCGCTCGCCCTCCGGCGCCTGCCGCACGGACGCGGTTTCCGCATTCAAGCCCGCCGCGGCGTAGCGAGAGGCTCGAACAGCCGACGGTGCAGCCATTACTGCCCGCGAACTCTGACGGGTCGCCAGATAGGCGCTCAGCCAGTCCGGCAGGGGCGCGGGCGGCGTGCCGTTGACGACCGCGTAGGCGCCTGTGGAGGTGAGGCTGCCAGGGGCGACGACGTAGCCGCCCCACGCGCGGGTGTCGATGCGCTTGCCGAGCCGTCCGGCGGTGTTGCCGAGCCGGACGCCGGGCGGGGCGGTGAAGTACAGGTGGACCCCGCCGCTCGCGGTCCGCACCGTGCGGGTGGTGGGGACAGCCTGCCCGGCGCGCTCGCAGAGCGCCATGAAGGTCGTCACGCCGTTAGGCGTGTCCGTACTGCTCTTCCGCTTGGGCATGTCGAGGTCGACGACGACCAGCCCGGACGGGCCGGTCGCGATGCCGACGTTGAACGGCAGGTCGCCCCACGCGCGGCGGATGCGGTCGGGGTCGATGGTGGCGCGCTCTTCCCACTTGCGGTGACCGCCGGCACAGTCCCCGATGCCGGGGCACACGTCCTCGCCGTGCAGAGCGGGCCGCTTGTCACCGGGACGGAGCGGCAGCACCGCCCATCCCTGCTCGGCGGCGTCGAGGGCGGCGTACAGGAGGTGTCGGTTCATGCCACGACTCCCGGGGAGAGGGCCCATCGGCTCTCGCCGAGAACGCTCGGTTGGGACATGCTGTAGGTCTCCTGTTCTGCTACGTCGGGATTGGGAGACCGTGGGCGGTGGGCTGTCCTTGTCCGGGAGGCCACCGCCCACGGGCGTTACTAGCGGTCCAGGTCCACGGGTCGCTCTGCCAGGGCGGGTGCCCGGTCAGTGGCGGTGAGGTAGAGCCGGACGCGGTTGCGGTCGCGGGTCGGATACGCCCTCACTGGGCCGGTGGTGAACCCCTCGGCTAGGGCGGCTGTGATCCGGTCGGCGTCCGCCGGGGCGCAGATGACCCGGATCTCGAACGAGCTAGGCCCGGTCACAGGCTGGGGATGGCGTGGACGATGGCGGCGGCCATCTCGTTGATGGGTCCGGCCGCGCCGGTGGAGGCGAGGAAGAACCCGAACATGACGGCGGTGAACGCGGCCCCGGCGGTGAGGCTGTGGGAGCGCAGCAGGAAGAACAGGACGAGGCCGAAGAGGAAGACGAGCGAGACGGTCACGGCCATGGGGTGAACCTCCTGTCGGAGTTGGGGCGGTGAGGTCGTCGGATGCCGGCGCGGTGGATGTCGCGTCCGGTGTTGAGCAGGCGGCGGCCGATGCGGAGCCGGTAGGCCTGGCCACGGCAGCGGCGGCACAGCTTGACCGTGCGCCGGGCCTGCCGGAGGCCGGTGCCGGAGCACTTCCGGCACGGCGTGAACGGCCGGACCGCACATAACACTACGTAACAGGCGAGGGTCAGCAGGACGGCGAGGCTAGCGAGAGCCACGAGGGCTCACATCCCTTCCAGGGGCGATTTCAGGGTGTTTTCGCAGATGGGCCGCTAGACGCTAGTGGGCAGGTCAGCAACCATGCGGGGTGCTAGTGGGGCTGCTAGACCTAGCGGGCGCGGCTGCTAGGTCTAGCAGTGCTGCTCGGGTCAGGCGGCGGCCCGATCGGCGTTACGGCGCGTAATCGCGGCGGCGACGTCGGCACGCTTGATGCCGCGCCGGTTGGCGCCCTCGCCGTCGTCGGTCTGCCCCCACACCTGCCCCGGCTTGATACCCCAGGGCTTGAGGGCGGCGGTCACGTTCTCGCCCTGCCAGCCGGCGTAGGTGTCGGGGTGCGCGGCGGTGAGCCGGGCGGCGATGCGCTCGCACCACACGGCCTTCTCGTCGGCGGCGATCACGTCGAGGACGTCGGCGAGGATGTCGGAGCCGGTCCCGGTCGTCTCGGGGCCCTTGCCGATGGCGTGGCCGGTGACGTTGCCGTACTCCTCGCGCACCTTGCGGGCGCGGGCGACGATGCGTTCGGCGCCCAGCGCGTCCACGAACGCGGACGCGACGATTCGCGGGTCGTCGCCCTCGCCGGCCATCCAGCAGATGCCCCGGTCCGAGCGGGAGAACATGGTGGCGCGGATACCGGCCTTGTAGGCGCCGGTGCCAAGGACCATGTCATTGGCGGTGTGGCCCATGACCTTCAGGCAGAACCTGAGGACAGCGTTCGCGCTGATGCCCGACGGCAGGGACTTCGCATCGGGACGCTGGGTGCCGAACATGCCCACGATCCCGAGGGCGGGACCGCGCTTGGTGACGTCCTCGCAGATCTCCTCGATCTCCGCACCGTACTCGTCGTCCTCAAACGGCACCTGACACTCATCGAAGGCCGCCACGATCGGGTGCAGTCCCAGGCTCTTGTCGTTGGCCAGTTCGGGGGTGACCTTGGACTCCGGGCACCGGGAACGGGGCAGGGACTTGATGATCTTCGCGCGGCGCCGCAGCTCCTCCCGCAGCTCCCGCAAGCAGCGCACGACGTATTCGATGTCGTCGTCATCCTCGCCGGCGCGGTAGCGGTGGCAGACCGGCTCCAGGGCGCCGAAGTCGCCGGTGCCCTTGAAGTCGAACGCGTAGATCTCGGCGCGGGGGTCGAGGGCGGCGATGAGGAGCAGCAGCCGCATGAGGAAGGTCTTGCCCATGCGGGGCACCGAGCCGATGACGATGGAGGCGAACATCAGCGTGACCGTCACGTCGCGCATGCGCTGGTCGTTGCCGAACACCACAGGCTGGAACAGGTCCACCGTGCCCGACTTCGCCAGCGGCCAAGCGGGTTTGGTGGTCTCGTTCATCGGCTTGTCCCCCACCCACAACACCAGGCGCCCCTCGTGCTGCTCGGGGTCCGGGGACGGCCAGACACAGCCGACCTTGCGGCGCAGACCGGACGCGAGGGGCTTGCGCGCGTCCATGATGTCCTCGGGTGTGACGCCGTAGGGAAGGTCGAGGTCGGCGCGGTAGCCGGGCCCGTCACGGACGATCTCCGAGACGAACCGCATCCCGTTCATGTCACCGCCCTTCTTGATCGCGGCCGTGATCTTCGCGTTCCCGATCGAGTCCAGACCGCGCAGGACGATCGAGCCGGTCAGCTTCTGCACCTCGGTCTTCAGCACCGCCGGACCCACCACCGGAGCGTCGGGCTGCTGCCCGCCGACACCGAGGAGCAGCACCCCGCCGGCCGCGAACGCGTAGAGGTATTCGGGGGCAAGGACATACAGGTACAGGGCGAAGCCGAGACCGAACACGGCCGCGACCAGCGTCACGAGGCCGCGCAGGCGGATACGGCCGGCACGCAGCCGGGCCAGGCGCATGTACTCCTCGACGTCCTCGGTGCGGACCGCGAACTCCCGCAGGGGTGCGGCCTCCCGGTCCCACACCCACCGGTTCGTCGACGCGATGAACCGGCACGCGCCCCGAGGTGACATGAGGGCGAGGCGTCCGGCATACACCGGCAGCCGCACCCCGTGGTACAGGGCGGCGTATCCGACGTTCGCGCCCGCGTGGCGGGCGGTCGCGACGAAGTCACGCCGGTTGGTGAGCCATCCGGCCAGGACCGGCTTGCGCTTCTCCACGCGCACCTTCGGGTCCGGCAATGCCGGGTTGTCCACCGCGACGGGCGCCACCGGTACGTCCTCGTCGCGGTCCGTGTCGAGTACGGGCCGCAGGTGCGGGCCCGCCGTGCTGTCAGCCATGCTGGGTACTCCCTGCTGCTCAAATGTGGTGGTGGGTGGCCCGGGGGTGGCCTGTTTCCTTGGCCGGGACGACCGCCCCCGGGGCGTTGCTACTTGCGGTTCTTGGCGCGCTCCTCGCGCTTGCGGGCCTGCGCGATGACCCGGTCGAACTTGCGCTGAAGGTCGCTCTGGTCGACCCGGCCGCCGAACTGCCGGTCGTCCGCGAGTCCACGCTTGGCCATCCGGGCGGCATACCAGGCGAGCTGGGCTTTCTCACCGGCGGTGAGGCGGGGCTGGTTCCTGCTGCTCACGGCTGTCTCTCCGATCCGGGCCGGGCTGTCCGGCTCCCCACGGCCCCGGACGCGGGTCCGGGGCCGCAGGCAGCCGTCAGCGACGGCCGCGGGCGCGGCGCACGTTGCTCGCGGCACGCTTGCCGTCCTCGCCGCCCACCGAGCGGACGACGGTAACGACGCCCCACGCGCAGACGGCCGCGATCAGGGCCAGCAGCGCGAGGTTGGCGGCGATGGCGGTGAGGACGCCGACCAGCAGCGGGCCGAAGTACACCCCGGCCGCGACGGCTCCGGCCCCGACGCCGGAGCCGAGGGCGATGCGCTGCACGGTGCGGTCCGGCGGCGCCTGGTGGATGTGCTGCACCACCACCGGAGCCGGGGCCGCGTGCTGCTGCGGCAGAGCGGGGGTGATCGTGGCGGGGGTGTCGTCGTAGACGAACCGGCCGTCCGGGAGACGGACGACACCGGGAACAGGAAGACGATCGGGGTCCATCTGGAATCTCCCAGGGTCAGTTGAAGTCGGAGCAGGGCTCGCAGGCACCGAGGGAAGTGCGGATGACGTAGCCCACGTCCTTGCAGCAGGCGGGGCACGTGCGGCGGGGGCGCATCATCTCTTCGTGTGCGCGCCACCGGGTCGGGGTCATCGGGCGGACGGGCTTGGCCAGGTCGAGGCGGTAGAGGTAGGCGGCCGCGATGCCGCGCGGGTAGCGCCACATCAACTGCGCCGCCACCTCCTGACCACCCGGCCGAAGCCCACGCGCCCGCAGTTGCCGACGCGTCGCAAGCCCGTCCGGGGCCAGGTGGAGCGGGTAGGTGGGGATGCCATACGTGACGCCGTCCGGATCCCAGAACCGCGCGGCGGACATCAGGGCGCCGTCGGGGCGGTGTGCTGCGCGCGCTCGGCGAGCAGCGTGTCACGCAGCATCCGGGCGTTCGCCGGCGAGGTGTGCACCTCGCGGCGGATCCCTTCAGCGGTGATCTGCGCGTCCGTCCACCCGGCCGTAGCCGACCGCGCTTCGGCAAGCAACTGATCCGGGGTGCGCTTGGGACGGGGCGATCGGGCGACCTGCGGAACACGGCCCGTCGCCCGACGCGGCCGACTCGACACCGCCGGGACCGACCGCACGACCGGAGCCGGGATCGGCGCGGGAATCTGCCGTACGGGCTTGAGCGGCAGGGTCGACTTGCCCAGGTCGACCGCGACAGGATCCGGCACACTCAGTCGGGTCAGCGTGACCGTGGGCGCCGGGGTCGATTCCCGCAGGTCAGCCCTAGACCGATTCATCTCGGTCTCAGTGGATTCCTCCGCATTCGTACCGACGGGGAGGAGCGGGGCGGCAGCACCGAACATCGACGCGAGGGCCGCGTTGGCGCCATCGGTGATCCGGTCCCGCTGGACATCGAGCAGCCTCGATCCGAGCGCCGCGTCCCCGACCCCGACCTTGCGGGCCAGGCGCCACGACGCCCGATCCGACCGCTTCCTGACCCGATCGCTCGGATGATGGGCGGCACGCGCACGGTGGTAGGCGAGGGCCTGCACGATGTCGGCGATACGCCGCTCGTTCTCCGCGTCGCGGCCATCGGTGTGCACCACGATCCGGCGAGCAAGGAACGCCATGCCCTCGGCGGAGACGGACATGCCCATCGGGGTCAGCGCGTAGACGACGGTCCGGCCCGCATCCGGCGCGGCCATCGCGCCCATGACGGCAGCGGCGGCCGGCAACGCCCACAGTCCCATCCGCACAACGCGCGGTGAGGACTGTCCCAGCATCGTCAGCCCCAGCAGGACCAGGGCGAGCACGGCTGTGGCGCCCTCACCAGCACCGAGGGCACCGAGCGCGGTCCCCCTGCCGTAGGCGTGCCCGATATTGCTGTACGTGCCGATACCGCCGACCACGCCCGTGGCGAGCATGGGCACGAACGCGCCCGTCAGCACACCGACCTGCACCTTCGTCAGCGGCTTGCGTTCGGTCATCACGCCACCTCCCTGGCAGAGGTGCCCGGCCGGCCGAAGCGGCGGCCGTGGACGGTGGGCAACGCGGGGGTCTGCTCGTGCCTCGGGGCGATGCTGAAGCCCCCGCCCTCCCGTTTGGTGCGGTACATCCGCTCGTCGGCCAGCCGCAGCAGGGCGGACAGGTCGGCGGGGCCGCGCCAGTAGCGGGCGACCCCGATCGAGACGTGCACGTCGATATCCCCGCCCGGGTACGGCACCGGCCGTTCAAGGCTGCAAAGCAGGTCACACAGCTTGGCGCTCAGGTTCTCGGTGACGGTGCCGGCCTCGCCGCACACGTCGGTAACGACGGCGAACTCATCCCCGCCCAACCGGCCGGCGACCCCGTGGTGCTCGACCGCCCACGCCCCCAGACGCATGCCGGTCGCGCGGATCACCGCGTCTCCGGCCGCATGGCCACGGGTGTCGTTGACCTGCTTGAACCCGTTCAGGTCCAGCACGAGCACGGCTCGCTGCCGCCCCTTCGACAGGCTCTTGCGGGCGCGCTCCTCGAACGCGTCCCGCGTCCACAGCCCAGACAGCGGATCGCGGCGGGCGGCCTCGACCCGGCGGGTGAGCCGCAGCGCGTGAACGGACCAGCCGACCAGTAACGGAAGACCAGTAGCGGTGGCGAACGTCAACTCACTCATGCCGCTTCCCCCGTTCCCGTCCGGTGGCCGCGAGCGGCGCGCAGGAACGGCACGGTGCGGGTGAGCGCGTCGGCGTACAGGGCATCCCAACCGGCGATCTCCTCGCCGTCCTCGGCCTCGCGGTGCAGGTCGGCGAGGATGTCACGGGCCGCATCCTCGCGGGCAGCACGCTCGTCGACCGTCTCGGGGTCCAGCGGGCCCCGGAACAGGTCGATGTCGATACCGAGCGCCAGTTCCACGAACTCCAGGTCGCCATAGGCCTCTTGGCCAGCGACGAAGGTGCGCATGCGCATGCTGGGTTCTCTCCTCTTGCTGCGTCGGGATGGGAGACCGGAAGCGGCGGGCTGTCCTTGTCCGGGAGTGCCGCCGCGTCCGAGGTGAGGGGCCAACGCCGCGCGGTTGCAGCGGGCCAAGTGCCCCGGGCCGGATTTGATCCGGCGCCCTCACGGCGGGATGCCGGGGCGGTGAACGTGTCTCCTTCGGGGGTGCCGTGCCCGTACCAGGTAGCGCGGCATGACCCCGTTGTAGGCGTATGGAGACGTGACCTTTCGGTCTAAGCCGTCCCGAAAGTGAAAAGGGTCGGGTCCGCCCTCGGCCCGCTCTGTCCCGGGCCCCTTGGGGCCGCATCCGTGGACGCGACCCCCATTGGGTCGTGCGGTCTTGCAGGTCAAGCGCGTGCAGACACAGCTGGCTGGCCCTGCCGGGCCTGCCGTGCTGATGCGTAACAGCATGTACTAGCACGTACCACTGCGCAATAGGTCCGGACAGATCTCGTGCTAGGGCGTACTAACGGTGGGTACGCTCGACGGCGTGACCAGCGCTGAAATCTCGAAAGACAACCCGCGTACGGAGTCCGAGCAAGCGGCCGACATCCTGCGACAGGAGATCGTGAACGGCACCATCCCGCCCGGGGCCCATGTGGGCTCGGTCCGGGACTTGGCGACGCGGTTCAAGATCTCGGGAATGACCGTGCAGCGCGCACTCACGATCCTGCGCGAGGATGGGCTCATCACGACCACGGCCCGCGGTAGCTACGCCCGGGACCCCCAGCAAGCGGCCGAATCCCAGGAGGCGAGCACCGGCGTCGACCTTCCCGAGGTCCTGCATCAGCTCGAACATCTCACCTCCCAAGTCTCAGATCTGCGGGGCAGGGTCGAACGGCTCGAAGCGCTCGGCGAGCGCTCCGGTCCGAGTGGCGCCTGATCTGCAACCAGCCTGCAAGGAACGGGAGTTGTGAGGTAAGTGACAGCTGGGGGACGGCGAGGCAGAGGTGGGGACACGTCCAGTGACACCCCTCTGTCCTCTTCCCTGTCCCCCCGGCTCACGGGCAAGACTCGGAGTAGGCACTCGGAGGAGGGCGCATGACCGACGACAGGCCCGCATGGGCACGGCGCATCGCGGCTGAACGGGCGGCGCGCGACTGGTCACAGCGGGACGCAGTCAGGGCACTGCGGGCACATGCTCCGACGGAGCTCCCAGCGGAAGACAGCCTGATCCGCCAGTGGAAGCGCTGGGAGTCGGGCCAGATGCCGAACGACTTCTACCAGCCGATCATCGCGGCCACCTTCGGCACTGTGACGCACGCGCTCTTCCCCGCGCCCTCACGCCGGGACGGGGACAGCGAGATCCTCATGGCGAGCGGCATGGAGACGCTGGAGATCGTGAGCCGGCTCAACCGGTCCGATGTCGACAGCGCCACGCTCGATGCCCTGCGGATCACGACGGACCGGCTCGCCTCAGAGTACCCATTCATGCCGAGCGAGCAACTGCTCATCGAGGGGCGGCAGTGGCTTCGCCGCGTCGTGGAGCTGCACACGAAGAGCCTCACGCTCGCACAGCACCGTGAAGTACTCGCCCTGTCCGGCTGGCTCGCGCTGCTCGTGGGCTGCGTCGAGTACGACACGGGCGACCGACACGCCGCTGAGTCGACACGCCGCGCCGCCCTCTCTCTCGCGACGGAAGCCGACCACGCAGAGGTTGCCGGGTGGGCACACGAGATGCGGGCATGGTTCGCTCTCACGACCGGTGATTACCGCGGCGTCATCGCGGCAGCGCAGGCCGGAGCGGACACAGCGCAGCACCACGGTGTGACAGTGCAGCTTGCCGCGCAGGAAGCCAAGGCGTGGGCGCGGCTCGGGGACCGCCGGCAGGTTGAGGTAGCTCTCGACAAGGGACGGCGGATGCTCGAAGCGATGCCGCACCCTGAGAACTTGGACAACCACTTCGTGGTGGACCCCGCTAAGTTCGACTTCTACGCGATGGACTGCTACCGCCTGGTCGGCGAAGACAAGCTTGCGCGTACGCTCGCCAACGAAGTGCTGAGGGCGGGAACGGATTTCGACGGCACCGAGCGATCACCGATGCGGAACGCGGAAGCGCGAGTCACGCTCGGAGTCACGGCGGCGCGTGAGGGCGACCTGGAGCAGGCACTGACTATGGGAGAGCGGGCCCTCGAAGGGGACCGTCAGTCGGTTCCCTCGCTGATTATGACCAGCCGGGAACTTGCTGCCGAAATGAGGCGCCGGTACGGCTCCGAACCAGCAGCGCAGGACTACCTCGCGCGGCTCCGCTCCCTCGCCGAGCAAAAGCCCGGATTCCTCCCCCGTTGAGCAGCAGCTGAAGGATCTCGGCGCTCATCTCTCTGGTGCAACTTGCGGCAAGACTTCGACCGGTTGACGATGGTGGAAGGGTCACCTCGGTGGAGGAACCGCCCCCCCCAACTGTTCAAGAGACCAGGCGTCCGACATGAGCCCAAATCGCACCCCGAGGCTGCAGCCACAGGCCGCGCGGTCCAAGGGCAAGAAGAAAGTTCGTTACGCCAAAGGAAAATTGTACTTCACAAAGGCTGACGTGCAACGAGCAGCACGGAAGGTACAAGTCCGCAAAGGCGTGAAGGGCGCCTGGCACACTGTCCCTGCCGAGGAAGTTGTCACGGAGATGCTGACCGGGACACGAAAATCGCTGAAATTCGATAACAGTGATCGCCGAAGGCTCACCCGTGGAGTGTATGAGGTCCTAGCCAATCCGAGCGCCCGGAGCGGCGATCGAGTAAAGGCCGTAGAGGCGCGCCCTACACTTCCGGAAACCGTAATCCTGGATAGTCCCAGATGGCGAGAGGCCATTGGGCCCGTCTACCCCGCCGACCAAGTCCGCATTCTGATAGGACTTCCGCGGAATATGCTCGAAAGAATGACCCGGGATCGCTCCATCCTTGCTCTGCACACCAAGGATGGACAGACTGTATATCCAGTATTCCAGTTCAAGGGTCAACAGATTTTGCCTGGCCTTAGTTTTGTCCTCCGTGCGTTCCCTTACGATGACGCGGACTTGTCGTGGACCATTGCCTCTTGGCTTCGCAAACCGCTGACGACATTGAATGAACGCAGTGTCGTGGAAGCGCTCGGAGATGGCGACACTGAAGCCGCGCTACAAGCAGCGCAAGCCACCGCAAGCCGGTGGTCGCGATGAAAGGCCGGAACGCTGTCGCGCTGCCTCCTTCCCCGGACATGTCCCTGCCCTGGGCAAAGTTCCCGAGAACCGATTTAAAGCCCGGTCTCGTGCTGTATCGGGTCGCTAAGCGGGGCATGGGCGCCTGGTGGTTCTGTCACTGCGGAGAATGCCGGTTCGACCTGCCGGCCCCGCGCGGGACTTGCTACGCAGGCACTGACCCGTTGACCGGAATCTTGGAGAGTATCGGTCCTGACTGGTGCGCCGGCGAGCCAGCCGTGGTACTGATCCCCAAGCTCATCAAAGAGCGGGTAGTCCATTCTTACAAGTTGCCCAGGACTATTGGTGCAGCGGATCTGTCAAACCGCCGGGCGGCCCGCTTCAAAGTAACCAATGAGCTCGTGACTATGACGCCTTACGACGTGCCTCAGCGGTATGCGAAAGTTTTTGATGAGACACCAGGAAGACTCGCGGGACATCAGTTCCAGGGCATTCAATTCCGCACCCGGTTTGACATGGATGCCGCCCCTCATGGCGTCGCACTATTCGACAAAGAGGGGGAAAGGCCATGGAAATCGTCATCAATCACGGATATCGACGCGAATTTGATTGCCGAGTTGGAAGATCTAGGGATTTTCGTCGAAGAGCCGTGCGGTACCACAAAACCTGATCCCGCCTGAGGCGTCCGCCCAATGGATGGAAGATCGCGGATTCAGCCACAACCACTCATCATGACCAGCCAGGAGCTCGCTGTCGAGATGCCGACACGCCTCAGAGCCAGCAGCCCGTGACTACCTCGCCCGGCTCCAGCTCGGAAAGGACGGGCCGGGGTTCCTGCCGCCACAGGTGCTAGGCCGTCATTCGGGTAGATCCTCGGGATCAAAGAGAGACGCAGAATCTTCCAAGCGACTAAGTGACCGGAGTGAGAGAAAAGTAGAGATTTCATCCTGCTCTTCCTCCGTCAAGTCCAACATCAGAGCAAGCGCCGTATACAGCAGCTCCACGATCGGAAACTTAGCTGCGGTCCTTCCGTGCCCAGTCAGAGAGTTGAACTCGCATCTTAGGTTTCTGGCACCGGACAGGGAGGCAATGGCGGCATTAACTCTCGCAGTCGGCCCGAGTACGTCGGCAAAATCTGACAGTTCTTCGTCATGTGCCACATCTTCGACTCGATCAGAACCATAGGTAAGAGTTCTGCGAATGGTGGAAAGCTCAAGCTGGGCCACTGAGATCCGATGCCTTACAGCTCGCTTCACCAGCTCGCCTACACTGATCCCATCGACGTCTTCCGCTCGAACATTCAAGTCCTCGCGGCGACCAGCAAGAAAGGCCGTGAATCGGTCACCCTGCAAAGCCAACATCCCGCGGTCGATGGCCCATCTGAGACCTGCCTGCTCGTCCCAAAGTTGCGGCTGGGAAAGCGTGATTCGACACAGCTTGGCGTGCAACACGTCGAGATTGTTCGAGACGAGTCTCTGCAAGTTACTTGATGGTTGACTGATCACCAATGAGGACAACCGCTCTAGGCTGATCCCCCGCCCAATCCTACGCCAGAAAGTGTCATCGGTAATCTCGTCAAGGTCCAACAGGAAAGCTAGAGCTTCATCGTCGAGGGAGCCGCCCACATCAGTAGCGGCTGGAAAACTCGCGGCGTCGCCACCAGACCCAACCCACACTGCATTCAGGAATCTGGTTAACCTGTCTCGGCGTACATCATCGAACATTTCACCGATGACTTGTGTGGCCGATCGGGTCGTCGGAACGTCCAGTACTTGGGCAGCAGCAAACCCATCCGAAATGCCGCGGGAAACCTCAATTGCCTCTTGCCGCTGCACCAGTCCGCGCCCGCCCTGCAAGATGGCGCTAGAAGCTAGGCTGACGACTGGTGCCTCCCGACGGAACTCGATGAACTCTTGCAGTCCGTCTGCATCCGTCAGGAGAGCACCAGAGGCAAGGGCTGCCGAGTGTAAGGGATTGTCGACCAGCAAAGGCATAGCACGTTCACTAGGCGTCAACGAAAAGAAAATGGCGTCGGGCGAGCCAGCAATATCTAGATCCTGTGCCAGGTAGACCGGGTCAGGGTCCGCCCTAAGGAAGACGCGACGCGTACCGCTGTCCTGCGGCCAACGCAGGATCAAGTCCGGCGCGAAGGCGTGATTGAAGTACTCCGTCGCCTTCACAGAGACGCGCGAGTCGGTTTCTCGAAGCTCATTAATGACCGTCTGCTTGACGGCATGAACACTTCTACGCGGATCCGAAGGATCGATGGCGTTGCGTACTGACTGAGCGTAAGAGGTACTCATCACCAAGTACCTGCCTCAATCTCATGTTTGATTATCAGACCCCTATGTTGAGGTGTGATAACCAACCTCTCCTGCTTGTCCGAGAGAACCAAAAGCCATAGGCGGTCTGCGACCTCTTGCACGATCGCGTCGTCAATGAGCGGGCGAGCCTCTACCTCGGAGGACACTCCGAAGACTCGCTTATGCTCCGAGAGCACCCCTTCGCGGACCTTTTCCTTACTGCAGAGTTGACCCCACGATCCGACAAGGAACGGGTGCCAAGTGATCCACATGAAGTGATCCGCGAGTCTCGCGTGATCTCTACGCGTCACGTAGCACTTCGCAAGATAGGACTGATAATGCGTGCCCTGATCTCCAGCAGCGGAATATTTCTTGCACTCAGCTAGAAACATCTGACCAGAGAAGTCATCGCCGTGAAGGATTCCCCCGATGTCGAAGGAGAAGCTCCATTCACTGTTCGGCCACGGAAACTCAAGCCGCCCTGCCGAATACGGATCGGTGTTGAGCCATGCCGCTTTGACGCGAGTCGTTGACTCAAGCCAACGCTTAGCTCGCCTCGCGCCGTCGTCCCCTAGTTGATGTAACGCCTCCCCTGGCATATGCGGAGCATACAGACCTTGATCTGCGAGTGGTAGAGGGCCGTGACAGAGGGGTCACGGTAAGTGCAGGGCCGCCGTTTGCCGTGCGCACCGATGGGCGCTGACGTGTGCCGACACGGCCCGACTAACTCCGAACCACGGCGACCCGGGGGGCCAAAGAGGGGGCCAACCGGGGCGGCCGGACGATGACCGTCCCGGACAGTAGTGGACTTGGCCGGACACGAGCGAGCAGGTCATCGTCCTAGACGCAACACCTCCGGGGGGCCGATCGCGTTCGGGACGAAGGGGTCGTGCGTGGCCGCGGAGTCCGCCACCTTGCCTGAGGTCAGTTCTGAGCGTCCCCGTCTAGGTACTCACGGGCTTCCCCTATCCACTCTGCAAGTGTCCTGTCCAAAGCAGCTTCTGCCTCGCGTAGGGCCCATCGCCGGTTGTCTGGCAGAAGGCCGTGCCTTGCATCGTCGATGAGCGAGTTGGCTCGCCTACCTGTGACGCCACACTGCGCCAGAGTCGTTAGTGCAAGAGCTTGGGCCTCGGCCACCGCTGCGTTGCGCGCGCCTGCTGCGCTGATTGGGTAACTGCTGCCCTCGGCTTGGGCTCGAGCTGCTGCTCTCAGATCGTGGAGGGCGTCCCGTGCGCTCAAGGCCTGGTCCGCACTTATGCCATCCGGCCCCTCACCGTTTTCCACCGAACGCAAGACGGCATCTGCCCGTGCGACAGTTGAAGCCTTGGCTGCAGCGAGAAGGACCGTAGTGACTCCCTCACGCACGCGGCCCGCTGCCTCTGCCACATGGGCGGGACCTTCCAGGTCAACTACAGAATGGGCGAACTTCACAGCGTCAAGAGCCGCGGTGACAGCATTGTTCAGCCTCGCGTGATCCTCGTTGGGTCCCGCCTTCTTGACCAGATCAGCAGCAGCTGTGGTGGCGTCATTCACGGCTGTTGCGAACGTTGCCCACGCTTCACGCCTCAGCGTGTGACGCCACTGGCGATACTCGGCCCTGGCTTGGTTACGTGAAGCGTCCAGGGCTGCCCGGTAGGTGGCCTCGGCCTGTGCTATTCCCGTCTGCATGGCAGCTTGCGCTTGCGCCCGACCCGCTTCAGCCCCAAGTTCGGCTGCGCGTACGGCTGCTCTGGTCTGGGCGCGCCCGATCAGAATGGCGGCAGGTATGCCTACGAGGGCCACGAGAGCAGACGCGATGGCACCTATGCCTTGAAGATCCATGGCCGCCCATGATGCCGCGAGTTGTCGGGCCGTTGGAACAGTGCGTATCTGCTCGCAGGCTGTCTGAGCCCTGCGGCTCCCTGGGAGAAATCTGGGAGAAGATCTTCTCCCAGCGCCTCCCCGATACCCTGCGAGACCTACCGATCCCAAGGCCTTGATCTGCCCAAATGCCGAGCCGCTAAGCTCTGGATCTTGCCCTGACCTTATTCGGGACGAAGAGGTCGTGGGTTCAAATCCCGCCACCCCGACAGTGAAACACCAGGTTGGGCCCGGTGCTGAGAGATCAGCGCCGGGCCTGATTTGTTTCTCTGAGGCTCTGGGAGAAATCCTGGAGAAGATCTTGGAAGTCGTCTCCGGACCAGCGCCCTACCCTCCAGGCCCGGCCCTACGGATCCGCATGCCGGCGCACTCAAGACGTTCGCCGGCAGGATCAGGACCAACGCCACTCCTGAGGCCTGACCTCCCGAGCGGGAGGTCTACGTGGTCAAGGCCGACGCGGACACCCGTGGCAAGAGCGCCGACCCCAACGCCACCGGCGACGGCTGCTGCACCAGCCAGGCCGCCGAACCGGCCTCCGCGTACGCAGGTTGCAGCTGCGGATGAAGCAGCAGTTCACGGGCGCGTCGGCATCCTGGGCCACAACGACCGTCCGGCCAAAGGCGCAGGACGGGTAGGCACGGCTGAGCCCCCTCGCCTGTCGGGAGGGGGCTCAGGCCCTGCTCGGTCAGCGGGACGCGGGCGGGATGCTCTGGTCGTACTGGAAGACGTTGTGCGGGTCGTACTTCGCCTTGATCCTGCGCAGCCGGTCGAAGTTGGATCCCCAGTAGGCCGTCTCCCAGTCCTGCAGGCTGACGTTCGGCACGTTGACGTAGGCGCCGTTGACGTAGGGGCGCAGTGCCTGGCTGAACTCGGCGATCCAGGCCTGGGCCTGCGGGGTGAGCGGGTCGCAGATGCCCGGCTGGTCACTGCGCTTGCCCCAGCCGACGCCGGGCTCGGCGTAGAAGAGCGCGTCACGGTGCGGGAACGCGGTGCCGCCGCGGGGGCTCTTCCTGACGTTCCCGCCGAACGCCTGGACGAAGTAGTTGCTGTCGTCCGTGGGGGCGTCCTTGATGAACGCGGAGACGATGTCGATCGCCTTGGTCGGGAACGGCTTCCGGGTGAACTGCGAGTAGAACTTCCAGTTCGCGGGTTCGACCTCGGTCGGGATCTGGAATCCCGCATACACGTCGCCCCAGTTGCCCACCTGCGTCGTGACCTGGGGGCTGCCGATCGACAGGATCGGGGCCAGCAGCTTCTTCGCCTCCGCCGGCGTTCCTTCGGGGAGAACCCCGAACAGCAGGATCTGGTTCCGGTGGGCTTCGAGCTGGGTGCCGAGGCGGGCGTCGGTGTGCGGCGCGGTGCGCTGGTAGGCCTCGAAGAGCCTGCGCAGGTGACCGGTTCCGTCCCACGTGGCCTGCAGATACGTGACGCTCTTGAGTGGGGCCAGCTTGTAGGTGAGTGAGGTGACGATGCCGAAGTTGCCGTTGCCCGCTCCGCGCAGCGCCCACAGCAGGTCCGAGTTGTGGTTCAGGTCGGCCTTGATCACCTTGGCGCACTCGCCGCCCTCCGCGACGACGATCTCGGCACCGATCAGGCTGTCGCAGGCCATGCCGAGCCAGCGGGTGAGGAAGCCGAAGCCACCGCCGAGCGTGGCCCCGGAGAGGCCCACACTGCCTTCGGTCCCTGTTGTCACCGCGAAGTTGTGCTTCGCGAGGGTGGTCACCGCTTCCAGCTGGTTGAGCCCGGAACCCACCGTCGCGATGCGGGAGGCGCTGTCGATGTGGACCGATTTCAGTTCGCTGATGTCGATCACGAGGCCGCTGTCGACGTTCGACCAGCCCTCCAGGGCGTGGCGGCCGCTCCGGATCCGCACCGCAACGTCGTTCTGCCGCGCCCACGTCAGGGCGTTCACCACGTCCTGGGTGTTCTGGGCGAAGACGATGACGAGCGGGTAGTGGGAGAAGAGCTGGTCCCAGCCGAGGCGCGCGTCCGTGTACCCGGAGTCCTCGGGGCGGACGATCCGGCCGGTCAGCTTGGCCGGCCCGCAGTGCGTCCCAGACACCTCGCTCCCGGATGCCCCGGTCACAGCGCTCGCACCAGGGGCTTCGGCGGCCGCGGCGCCCGACGCGACGACCGCGCCGGCACCGGCGACCGCCGTCGCCTTGAGCATTCCCCGACGGGAGAAGTCGTTCATGGTCCGTGTCCTCTCGGCCACCAGCGGGCGCGAATTGGTCCTTCATGGATCATTTATGGATCATTTATGCAAAGTGGACAGTAGCAAGGGCAACCACGGTGGACCGTCTCGACACACTCGCGACCACGGCCGAGGCGCTTGACGCCGTACCTCTCCACCTCATACGTGGGTCTCGCGCAGAAGTCCGTCAGCGCAGTGGCAAACCGGGGGCCCTTTGTGGCGCGTGGAGATACAGCAGCGGAGTACCGCAACCTCCCCGACCGCAGCCAACCGTCAGCAGCCCTCAATAACCGACTGGCCAGCCCAGAGACTGACGAGCACGCCAGGGGAGCCGCGTCGGAGCACCGATCTGCTCCCCAAGCCCTCCCGACACCTTGCGAGACCCCTCGACGCCAAGGATCGTCACTGGCGGCTGACATTCCTGGTCACGCCGGTGACGACCGTCGTGGCAAGGATCCAGCCGGTGATGATCAGGGCGTAGGACAGCGCCTGGTACCAGCCGTCCGGTGCGAAGGCGTCCTCCTGGCCGAAGGAGATCACGGGTAGCAGCAGGTCGAGGGTGTAGAAGACCGGGTTGAAGTGCGGGGCCTCGGACGCCTTCAGGGGGCGGGGGTGGTGCAGGGCGTACGCGATCGAGCCGACGGCCAGCAGGGACAGCAGCCAGGCGCAGGCGCGCAGCGGACGGAAGCCGTAGCCGACGGTGGCGTCCTGGACGTAGCCCCACAGGCGTCCGTACCAGGCCCGGGTGCCGCGCAGACGGCGCTGCTTGGCGAGTTGGACGAGGCGGGCGGCGTGGTCGTCGCCGGAGCGGCGGTAGGCGGCGGTCAACTGTTCGTAGGCGTCGGGAACGTAGCCTTCGCCGTCGCGCTCCAGCATGGGCAGGCGGCGTTCGGCGGGCTCGTGCGGGGTGAGGGTGGTGTAGACGAGGCCGCTGAGGAACACATCGGCCGGCACCGCCTCCGGGTCGAGGACCAGGACCTCGACCTGGGCCCGTCGCAGGTTGAGTGCGCCTTCCATGGGCGGACTCTTGCGCAGCCAGAGCTCCCCGACGGTGCAGCTGCTCGCGCGCAGTGCCGCGTCGCCGGGGTTGGACAGGGACGCGTACGACAGGTCGAGCCGCCCGGTGATGCGGGCGCCGCGCAGGCCGATCCAGCCCTCCGTGCGGATGTGCCGCATGTGGAAGTCGCCTTCCACGAGGAGGGTCTGTGCGTCGAGGGCGACGTTGCCCGGATGGCTGAGCCGTGCGTCGTCGAGGCCGGCCGAGCCGGCGATCGAGGTGCTGTTGAGCATCACCTCCCCGTGGGTTCGAAGTCCGGGAGCCCAGAGGTCGTCGCCGATGGTCGCGTGACTGAGCCGGAGCGCGGGCCGCGCGGTGTCCGGCGGGATGATCTCGGCCCCGCTCAGGAAGAGCGGCCCGCCGATCTCTGTCCCGCCGAGCCGCACCGGGCCGCGGAAGCGGCAGCGCGTCAGGTGCAGGATGCCCTCCACCCGCATGGTGGCGGCGGCCAGGCCGGGCATCACCGAGCCGGTGAGGTCCAGCTCGCGGAGCCGGGAGGCGTACAACTGGGGCACGTCCTCGAAGAAGCAGTGGCGCAGCCGTAGCAGGTGCTCGACCGTGCCGTACTGCAGGTCGAGTGCACCGGTGATGCGCGCGCCGTCCAGTCTGAGGGCGGCTATCTCCCCGTCGTCCTGCGACCCGTCCAGGAGAAGGGGGCGCAACACCGCTGCCCGGACGGTCCGTTCAGGGCCCCAGTCCTCCCCTTGGGCCGCGTCCTCGTCCTCCGCCGTGCGGAAGTCCACCGCCGTGCCCCGGGAAAAGGCGCGCCACCCGGCCGTGCCGGGCGGCGTTGGTGGCTTCCTCAGCGCTTCGGGCTCTCCCGCCGGCTTGGTGGATGGGCCGACCCGGTGCTCTCCTACCGACCCCGGTGAAGCCCCGGGCCCGCTGTCGCGGTGGCCGGTGTCGATCGGGGGCGGGCGCTTCCGTCGCGGGACCGGCCCGCGGCCGCCTGTCGCAGTCGCACGGCGGCGTCCAGGCCGGTGCCCGGGGCCGGGTGCAGGCCGATGTCTCCGCCGGAGGCGTGGACGAGGTGGCGGACGATGGGCAGACCGAGCCCGGTGCCGTCGTTGCGGGAGTCGGAGGCGCGCCAGAAGCGGTCGAAGGCGCGGGCGCGTTCGGCCTCGGTCATGCCGGGGCCCTGGTCGATGACGTGGAGTTCGGCGCCGGGCGCGCGGTGGAGGGTGATGGTGGTCCCGGGCGGGGAGACGCGCAGGGCGTTGGCGACCAGGTTGTCGATGATCTGGTCGAGCGCCCCGGGGATCGCCCACACCCGGCCGGCGGGGCGGCCGGTGACGGCGAGGACCACGTACTGTTCGGCGGCCAGCGACTCCCACATCGCGACGCGGTCGGCGATGACGGTGTCCAGGTCGACCGGTTCCGGGGTGGTCGCGCTGTTCTCCAGGCGGGCCAGGGCGAGCAGGCCCTGCACCATGCGGCCGAGGCGTTCGACCTCGCCGACGGCCTCCTCCAGGCTGCCGTGGGCGCGCGGGTCGAGGTAGGGCTCGAAGTTCTCCAGGCGCAGGCGCAGTGCGGTCAGCGGGGTCTTCAGCTGGTGGGAGGCCTCGGAGGCGAACGCCTGCTGGGCCTCCAGGAGATGTTGCAGGCGGGTGGCCGTGTGGGTGAAGGAGGCGGCGAGGCTGCGGAGTTCGGGAGGGCCGGTGGTCGCGTCCGGTGGGGTGGTGAGCCGCCCGTCGGCCAGTTGGGCGGTGGCCGCCTCCAGGGTGCGCAGGGGGCGGGTGATCCAGCGGGCGAGGGTGAAGGCGGCCAGGGCGACGGCGGCCAGGACGCAGACTCCGGCCAGGGCGAGGGCGCCCCAGATGCGATGGACACGGGCGTTGACCTCGGCCATGGGGTACGTCAGGCGCAGGGTGCCCCGGATCGTCGTACCGGAGGAGCCCGGCATGGTGGCCGACAGTACGTCGTCTCCGGTGGCCACGGTCGGCCGGTTGCGCAGGGCGCGGGCGATGTCCGGCTGGGCGGCGATGCTGATTCCCGTACGGCCGGACGGGTCGGAGTCGGCCAGGACGAAGCCGCGCCGGTCGGTGACGACGACGCGGCCGCCGGTGCGGGTGGCGTAGTCGCCGACGACGTCGGGCAGCGCGTCGAGGTTGCCCTTCTCGATGTTCTCCTCGGTGACCTCGGCGAGCATCGAGGCATCGCGTTCGATGCTCTGGGAGGCGCGGGAGATCTCTCCGCGGGCGTAGATCCAGCCGAGTGGCAGTTCCAGCCCGGCCAGTACGAGGATCGCCAGGCCGAGGTAGCTGAGCAGCAGGCGCCGGGTCATCCGGCCGTCCCGGGTTCCGCGTCCTGTCCGGGGACGGTGAGGCGGAAGCCGACACCTCGCGACGTGGTGATCCAGGCCGGGTCCCCGAGCTTGCGGCGCAGGGCGGCGACGTGGGCGTCCAGGGTCTTGGTGGGGCCGAAGAAGTGCGGGTCCCACACCGTGTCCATGATGTGCTGACGCGAGTGGACCGTGCCGGGGTCCTCGGCGAGGTGGGCCAGCAGGTCGAACTCGCGAGGGGTGAGCGGTATGTCGGCACCGTCGAGGCGGACCTGGCGGGTGCGCCGGTTGATCTCCAGCGGGCCGAGCGGCTGGGGGCCGGGAGCCTCGCTCCGGGCCGCCTGATGCGTGGGCACGGGGAAGGGCGGCGCACCGCTGGTGCGCCGGGTGACGGCTCGGATCCGGGCCACCAACTCCCGTACCCCGAACGGCTTGGCGAGATAGTCGTCGGCTCCGAGTTCCAGGCCGACGATGCGGTCGGCCTCCTCGCCCCGGGCGGTGATCATGATGATCGGTACGGCGGAGCGGGCGCGCAGATTGCGGCAGACGTCGAGGCCGTCCATGTCGGGCAGGCCGAGGTCGAGCAGGACCAGGTCCGGGGTTCCGTCGGTGCCGGCGAGTCCGGCGGCACCGGTGCGGACGTGGTCCACGGTGAATCCGTACCGGCCGAGCCCTTCGGTGAGCGGGCCGGCGATTCGGTCGTCGTCTTCGATGAGCAGGAGCCGCATGGCGCAAGGCTCGCACAGCTGTGCCAGGGGAGTTGTGCTGTTCATGGGAAGCCGCCTGGGGCCTGGGAGGCGTACGGGACGGTGCGTGGGCACGGAGGTGCCGCCCGGCCGTCGACACGAGAGAACGGGAGCGGCCGGGCGGCGGCAGCGGGGCGGTGACGAGGCCGACCGTGGGGAGTCAGTCGTCGGCGTGGTCTCCGTCCTCGCGTCCCTGCTCCTCCTCCCCGTGGTCGTCCCCGTGGTCGTCGTCACCGCGGTCACCGGTGACGGGCGGCACGGCGGCGGTCTGCGTCGGCGGGGCGGCCGTGTTCGCTCCGGCACCGGGCGGTCGAGCGGGGAGTGTCGCGTCCGGTGGGAGGGTCGGTGAGCCGGGTGACCTGGGTGCGGAGACCTGGGCGGTGCCGCTGGGGTGCGGGGTGGAGGTGACCGTGTCGCTGACCGTGGACAGCGCGAGGCCGAAGCCGCCGAGGAGCGCGAGTGCGGCAACAGCCGTCACGGCCGAGCGGTGCCGTACCGCCGTCCACCGCCACCTGCTCTCGTCCCGCGCCCG
Source organism: Streptomyces sp. NPDC101165 (assembly GCF_044768135.1). Lineage (NCBI taxonomy): Bacteria > Bacillati > Actinomycetota > Actinomycetes > Kitasatosporales > Streptomycetaceae > Streptomyces > Streptomyces sp. NPDC101165. The sequence goes on from NZ_JBIWPG010000021.1 coordinate 177,605, forward strand.
ACTCCGCCGGCTCCCGCCCTCCTCGTCCCCCGGCTCCGACTCCGCACCCGTGGCCTCGGTGGGGCCGGGCACGCCGTCGTCGGAGGACCAGGCGTGGGAGAGGGAAGGCGAGGGGTAGTCGAAGGCATCGTCCTCGAAGCGGTCCCCGTAGCCTCCCCGTGCGGAGTCGGGGACCGAAGGCCCCAGGATCGCCGTCACCTCGGCGTCCGACAGTGGCTCGGTGGCGTTCTCGTGCTCGCTCGGCACCTGTTGCTCCCTTCCGGCCGGTCGGCCCGCGCCTCTCAGCCGTCGTTCTCCGTCTCCTCGGTGCCTTCCTGCTTGGTGCCGGTGACCTTGAAGGACTTGTCCAGGTAGACCTCGACCGAGGTGCCGTCCGCCTTCTTCACCTCCACCGCGTACATGCCGGGCTTCTCCGCGTCCTCCTCGGACTTGATCACCGTGCCCGGGTGGGCCGCGACGGCCGCCGCCTCGGCCTTCTGCTTGATGTCGCCGGTCAGCGGCGGTTCCTTCTTGTCGTCGGTGTCGCCGGCGGCCTCGCCCGCCGCATCGGCGCCTCCTGTGCTCTGGGCCTGCTGGGTGTCCGACTTCGAACTGCCGGAGCTGGAGTCGGAGTCGGAACCGCCGCCGCATGCGGCGAGGGCGAACATCAGGACGGCGGCGGGAGCGGCGAGGAGGGCACGGCGGGGCAGGGTACGCATGAACTCGTCTCCGGATGTCGGGGATTCGGGGATCCGGGAGCCGGACCACCGGGGGACGGAAACGACCCTAGGAAGACGCTGTCGAGAGCCGGACCAGCAGAGGGAGAGCGCGAGCCCAGCAGTTGTCCAAGGTTTCGCCACCGATGCCAGCAACTCCCCTGAGCCCCGGCCCACCCGGTTGTGGGCCATGGCGGGGCCCGCTCCCCCGTGTACGAGGTGCCGGCCGAGCCCGCTCCTCGGGGACCGGAACTCCACGACCAGCAGGCGGTCGAAGGAGGCGTCCGGCGGGCCGAGTGACTCGGCGGCGCCTTCCCGGTAGGTGCAGGGAGCGCTGCCGGGGCGCCGCTTCCTGCGGCGGGCGTAGGCGAGGACCGGCGGTGACGGGTCCACTCCGGTCACTGTGCCGAGACCGGCTACCAGCGCGGCAAGGTCTCCGACATCGCCCGGCGTCCCGGACCGGGATGCGGTGGAGGCGGAGCTGACCCGCATGGCACCGGGCGCGCTGCTCCCGGAGGCGGGCGGGGAGCGGGGAGGCCGGCCGGGGGCAGGTGACCCGCTGCGGGGAGCAGCGGGTGGAGGGACAGTGGGAGGAGGGAGCCTCCCCGGGAGGTGGGCACAGTGTGGTACTGGCATGGCGGTGGCTGGGCCTTGATGGCCTTCATGCCCATCGTGTGGATCGTGCTGCTCGGTCTCGTCGTGTGGGCGGTGGTCCGGCTCACGCAGCACTCCCCGGGGCGGGACAGCGGGCCGCCGGGTCCGGGGTGGCAGTCGCGGGAGACGCCCGAGGAGATCCTCGACCGGCGCTTCGCCTCCGGTGAGATCGACGCGGACACCTATACCGAGGCACGCGAACGCCTCGCCGCCCACAGGCCGAAGCCTCCGTGAGTGCGGCGAGGCGGTGGGCGTGGGTCAGTGGCCGCTGACCGTGAGCTCGTAGTCGCCGATCAGGTCGCCGAGGAGGGTTCCGGCGGTGAGGTCGCTCGAGACGTGGCCGGCCATGTAGAGGCGGGAGTAGAGGACCTCGTCCTGCATCCACCGGTAGTCCTCGGCCCGGTGCGGGGAGAGCGCGCTGAGGAAGGTGACGGCCGCGGCGGCGCGGGTGGCGTGGCGGGAGGGGTAGGAGTACGGGCCCTTGGCTCCGGGCTTGATGTGCTTCTCCGGGCGGAGGCTCGGGTCCAGGACGAAGGGGGCCGGCTGCTTGTCGCGGGCGGCGAGCTGGTCGCTGACGGTCTTGGCCAGCTTGAGGGCCGCCTTGAGTTCGGCCTTCTCCGCCGTGCCCTGCTGGGCCGGGATCAGCTCGCGCTGGTCGTGGAGGTAGAGCTTCCAGACGTCCTTCTTGCCGTTGAGCTCCAGCCAGGTGGCCGCCTTCTTCCCGGCGGCCGTACGGGTCTTGGCGAGGGCCTGGACCTGGTGGAGTTCGGCGGTGCGGTCCTTCGCCGTGGGCGGCGCGGGGATCTGCCCGGCGGCCCAGGCGGCGAAGGCCTTGTCGTCGCGGGTGGTGCCGTGCGCCTTCTTCCACTGGGCGAAGAGGGCGTCGGCCTTCTGACGCTGGGCGTCGGCCTGCTTGCCGATCGGGGTGATCTCGGCGTCCGCGAAGAGGGTCGGCGGCGGGTTCTGCTTGATGCGGTCGGTCGCCGAGAGCTTCTGCTTCGTCGAGGAGGCCGTGGGCAGCAGCTGCGGTCGCAGCAGGCCGAAAGCGGCGGCGGACGCGGCGAGCAGCGCGATGACCGCGTACTGCCATTTGATGCGCAGGGCCTTCATGCGGCAGGGGTCCTTTCGAGGAGCGGTGCGGGAGGGGCCTCGGCGGTGAAGTGCGCGCGGGCGAGACGGCGTACGTCGTTGTCGGGCAGGCCGGGCGTGAGCAGCGACTGGCCGACGATGTACTTGCTGAGGGAGACGGGCCGGGCGCCCAGGCGCAGCAGGAGGCGGTCGGCGGGGGCGGGGCGGGTGCCGCCCTTGGTCTCGACGAGGACGTGTCCCGGGTCGAGGCCGGCGGTGCGGTCCCCGTGGTGACAGGTGAGGCCGGCGTCGAGGGTGACGCGCGTTCCGTGGTCCAGGTCGGCGAGGGCCGCGCGGACGTAGCGGATCTCCGCGGCGGGGGACAGTGCCGCGGTGGTGACGGGGACGGCCGCGCGGCGCAGTACGTCGTCGACGAACTCGGCCGCGGAGTCGTCCAGTCGCCCGTAGGCGTGGGCGGGGGCCCTGAGGGCGTGTTTGACCGTGGCGCCTCGCCCGTCCTTCGTCTTCACCTCCACCCGGCACAGCCCGTCCTCCGCGTACAGGCGGGTGCGGACCTTCCAGCGCCGGCGGCGCTGCTGCACATGGGCCCGCCAGGCGCCGAGCCGCTCGGTGTCGAAGTAGGTGCTGAGGTAGCTCGTCGTACGGCGGCCGGCCAGGTCGAGGACGTGGTGGCTGTCGGCGAGCCCCTCGACGAGGAGGCGTGCGCGGTCGAGCGGGATCAGGTACTTGCGGTCGGTGCGGTGCTGGAGCGCGGCCGCCGCGTCGACCTCGGCGAGCGTGGCGCCGCGCAGTGCGGACAGGCCGAGGCCGGCGGCGAGGGGGGAGGCCGGGGTCATGAGACGGTCACCTGCTCGCGCGGCCCGGCGTCCTCGGCGGTGGCGGACTCGCCCGGTACGACGGGGTAGCGGGCGGAGACCCGGGTGGTCTCGCGGACGTAGTCCACCTCGTCGACGACCACCGACAGCGGTGCCTGGCCGAAGCGGAACGCGACGTCGGCTGCGATCACGGAGGGGTCGTCGTAGACGCGGTCCAGGGTCAGCTTCACCGTGCGGGTCGGCGGCTCGTAGGCGCGGGGATCGTCCACCAGCAGGACCGCCACCAGCACCACCACGTCCACCGCGATGACCAGCCAGGTGTCGCGCTCCGGCAGTCCGGTGCACAGGGCTATGACCAGGCTCACGAAGGTGTAGGCGACGTCGCGCAGGGTGAAGGCCGCGCTGCGCAGGCGGACCAGGGAGAGGATGCCGAACAGGCCGAAGCCGACCCCGGCCGGGAACTTGCCCGCGCTGATCGCACTCATCGCCGCGAACAGACCCACGTTCAGCGCGACCAGGACCAGCGGCATCGCCGGCGCGCTGGGGCGGCGCCGATAGAGCCAGCCGACCAGGATCAGCAGGGCGATGATGTCGAGGCCGCCGCGCGTGGTGAGGTCGGTGGGGGCGATGTGGTGGGTGATGCCCTTGGCGGCGAGCACCAGTGCGTCCATGGCTGTCCCTTTCCGTCCCGGCACGTCGGACGGCGGACCGGTCGCGGTCCGCGGAGCACCGCGACCTGAAGGACGGTAGGGATGTCACATGAACAGACCATGAAGCCTTCCGGGCGGCCGGATCCGGGGCGCGGGCGGTTAGCCTGGCCGGTATGCACTACCTGGTCGTCGACGACGAGACCCGCCTCACCGACCTCGTCGTCCGCTACCTCACCGAGTCCGGCCACACCGCAGAGGGCCGTTACGACGGCCCGTCCGGCCTGGCCGCCGCGCGTGACCCCCGCCTGGACGGGATCGTCCTGGACGGGATGCTGCCGGGCATGGACGGGGTCGAGGTCTGCCGGACGCTGCGCGGCGAGGGCGTCGACGTGCCCGTGATCCTGCTCACCGCGCGCGGCGCGATCAGCGAGCGGGTGGCCGGTCTTGACGCCGGCGCCGACGACTACATGGTCAAGCCGTTCGCCATGGAGGAACTGCTGGCCCGGCTGCGCGCGATATCCCGGCGCCGCCCCGAGTGCTCCGGGCGGCTGCAGACAGGCGACCTCGTCCTCGACCCGGAGCAGCAGCGGGCCTGGCGGGCGGACACCGAGCTGGATCTGTCCCGGCGCGAGTTCGCCGTGCTGCGGGTGCTGATGGAGAACGCCGGGCGGGTGGTGTCCCGCCTGCAGCTGCTGGACGAGGTCTGGGACGGCGAGACCGACCTGCGCAGCAACGCCATCGACGTCCATGTCTCCAAGGTGCGCGCGAAGGTCGACCGCGCCTTCGACCGTACGACGATCACGACCCTGCGCGGGCGCGGCTACCGCCTGGAGACCACCCGGTGACACCGCAGGGCAGGCTGGACGCATGGTTCGGGCGGCTGCCCGTCGTCACGCGTCTCGTGCTGGCCGTCGCGGTCACCATGTCCCTCGTCCTGACCGGAACGGCCGGGCTGGTCTACTGGCGGGTCCAGACCGCCCTCGACCGGCAGCTGCACGACGATCTGGCGGCCTACCAGCACAGTCTCGACCGGTCCGTGCGCGCGGGCACCGCACCGCCGCCGGGCCCCAGTGGCAGCCTCCACCAGGTCCTGGACCAGCACGGCCGGGTCCTCGACGCCAGCGCCGGTGCGGGCCACCGGGCCCTGCTCACCCCCGCCGAAGTCGACTCGGTGGCACACGGGCACGCGGTACGACGTGACATCGGCTCCCTGCTGCCGATCACTCCGGACACGCTGCGGCTGCAGGCCAAGCGGGTCAGCGCCGCAGGAGAGACGCGCGTCGTCGTGGCCGCCGTCCGGCGCGGCCACCGCGACGAGGCGCTGCGCGAACTCCTGGCCCAGCTCGCCGTCGCCTCCGGACTGACCCTGATCGCCGCCTCGTACGTCGGCTACCGCACCGCCCGCGCCGCGCTGCGCCCCGTCGAGCGCTACCGCAACGCGGCGGCCACCCTCGCCGACGGCGGCCAGAACCTGCGTCTGGACGTGCCCGCCGACCGCGACGACGAGATCACCCGTCTCGGGCACACCCTCAACCGCATGCTCGACCGGCTGGAGGCGTCCGCCGTCCGCGAGCGCCGGTTCGTCGCGGACGCCAGCCATGAGCTGCGCACCCCGCTGGCCCTGCTGCGGGCCGAGGTCGACGTGGCGCTGCACCGGCCCCGCCCGGCCGCGGAACTCACCGAGACCCTGCGCTCCGTGGACGCCGAGGTGCAGCGTCTGATCGATCTCTCCAACGCCCTGCTGGACCTGGAGGAACTCGGCGGCACCGACCACATCACCCGGGCACCCGTACCACTCACCGAGCTGGTCGGGACCGCCGTGGCCCCGCATCTGCGCACCGCCGAACGGGCCGGGCGCGGCCTGACCTCCGACGCGGCGGACACCACCGTCGACGTCGACGCCCGCTGGCTGGTGCCCGCCATCGGCAACCTCCTCGCCAACGCCCTGCGCCACGGACACGGGAACGTCCGCCTCACCGCCGCTGTCCACGAGGGCAGGCTGCGGCTGTCCGTCACGGACGAGGGGCCGGGCTTCCCGCCCGAGTTCCTGCCCCGGGCGTTCGACCGCTTCGCCCGTGCCGAGGCGAGCCGCACCGGCGAGGGATCCGGCCTGGGGCTCGCCTTCGTGCAGGCGGTGGCCGCGGCGCACGGGGGCACGGCGCGCGCGGAGAACTCGGGGGGCGGGGCGACGGTGACGCTCGACCTGCCCTGCTGAAGCGCCCCTTCAGGACGCCGCCCTCAGCCCCGGCGGACGAACGCCAGCGTCGCCCCCGCCCCCACGAGAATCCCGAGTGCTCCGAAGCCGTAGGGCAGCGAGGCGCCGGAGGCCACCGCGGCCACCAGCAACGGCCCACCCGCGTCGCCGAGTTCGCGGCCCAGTTCCGCCGCGCCCATGGTCTGACCCAGCCGCTCCTGGGGCGTCGAGGAGGCCAGCGCGGCGAAGCCCAGCGGGGTGATCAGGCCCGTGCCGAGGCCGATCAGGGTGGCGCCCACGAGGATGCCGGTGAGTCCCGGCAGCATCGCGCAGACCAGGCCGGCCGCGGTGACCGCGAGTCCCACGGCGAGACCGGACCGGGTCGTGAGGCGCCCTTCGTCCAGGGCCCGCCCGGCACGCGGCTGCACCACGGCGGCGCAGGCGGCGAGCAGCGACACCGCGGCCCCGGTGGCCACCGTGCCCAGTCCGGCGGCGCGGCCGGAGACCGGAAGGAAGCCCACACCGGCCGAGAGGGCGGCGGTCGCCGCGGCGAGCGCACCGGTCGGGGCGAGGAACGCCGGGTCGGCGAGCCGCCGGGCCAGGTCGAGCACCGTCTGCCGGGCCTTGGGCAGCGGGGGTACGACGGGAACGGCGAGCGCGGCCCAGACGGCGACCGCCGCGCCGAGCACCGCCAGGACCGCGAACAGCAGCCGCAGGCCCCCGGCCCACACCAGGACACCGCCGAGCAGCGGACCGAGGGTGTAGCCGATGGACTTGTAGAAGCCGTAACTGCCGAAAGCGCGGCCGTGCTTGGCGGCCGGGTTGAGGCGGGCCACCAGCGCGGAGGCGGACGGCGAGAAGGCGGAGGCCGCGGCCCCCTGCCCGAACCGGGCCGCCCACAGCCAGCCGGGGCTGTCCGCGACGACGTACAGCGCGGACGCGACGGCGAACCCGACGAGCCCGCCGAGCAGCACGGGGCGGGCGCCGACGCGGTCGGCGAGGGTGCCGAAGACCGGCTTGAGGAGCACCTCGGCGCCGTCGTAGAGGGCGAGCAGGCCGCCCAGCACCAGCAGGGAGGTGACCGCGTCCTTGGATGCACCGCCGAGGCTGGCGGCGATGCCGTGCGCGCCGAAGGCGGTGGTGAAACCGGCCGCGTACAGCGGCCACATCCGCCGGGCCGACGCCGCCTGCGTGGTCACTGTTCCGCGTCCGGTGTCCGGTGCGGAGCGGCGAGGACCGGCTCGTGCGACACGAAGCCGAATGTAGCAGCCGTCACATCGGCCGATGTGCCCGGCGATTCGCCCTGGGTGTGCGGCTGTCCGCCGGGCCCTCGCGGGCAGGAGGGCCGAGACTCATCGCACACCCGGGGTTACTTGCGCAAGGCCTAAAATGTTCGCCGTGGAGATGACCGACGTGACGGGCTGGGAGACCGCGGTGCTCGAGGGCGGGCCCGCGGACGGAGTGCGGATGAAGGTCTCCGGCCGGCCGCGCGTGATCCAGGTGACGTACCCCTGCCGGATCGAGGCATCGCCGCCCGGTGTGCGCGCGGAAGCGGTGTACCTCTACCGCCGGGACTACACCGTGAACGACGAGCCGCTGCGGTACGGCTTCGACGTCGCCAGCCCCTGATCTGCGCGGCGGACGAGCCTCAGCGCACCGTGTCGCCGGCGCTGTCGTCGTCCTTCATGGCCTTGGCCTCGCTCTTGAGGATGCGCATCGACTTGCCGAGCCCGCGAGCCGCCTCCGGCAGTTTCTTCGAGCCGAACAGCACGATGATGACGATCGCCACGATCAGCAGGTGCCAGGGTTCCAGCCCGTTACGGAGCATGCCGCCCACCCTTCTTCATGATTGCTGCCTTGCGCAACTGTACAACCTGGCGGTGGGTCAGTCGTCGGAGTCGGGCTTGGTGCGTGCCGCCGTGTAGGCCTGGGCCGGTGTCATGGGGACGCCGCCCAGTTCGACCGTCTTGTAGGGGCT
>NZ_JBIWPG010000022.1:0-174110 GCF_044768135.1 Streptomyces sp. NPDC101165
GTTACATTCCGAACCCGGAAGCTAAGCCTCACAGCGCCGATGGTACTGCAGGGGGGACCCTGTGGGAGAGTAGGACACCGCCGAACAAATTTTGAGAAAACCCCCGCATCTTCGGATGCGGGGGTTTTCTGCGTTCAGGGTCTATTTCCCCCGAAGGGGCGGGCAGCGGCAGATCAGAGCCGGCCTGCCGCCTTCAGAGCGAGATATGCATCAGCCAATGCCGGCGCCAGATCGTCCGGTGTCGCGTCCACGACCGTCACTCCATGACGACGGAGTTGTTCCGTCGTGCGCTGACGTTCGCTCTGCGCCTGCGCGGCCGCGGCAGCTTCATACACGGCCTCGGCGTCGCCCCGGGCCTGGGCCATCTGCGCGATGTGCGGATCGGCCACCGAAGCGACGAGGACCGTGTGGCGCTGGGTGAGCTGTGGGAGCACGGGCAGCAGACCCTGCTCCACCGGTGCGGCGTCGAGCGTCGTGAGCAGCACGATCAGGGAGCGTCGAGGAGCCGTACGAAGAGCAGTCGCCGTGAGGCCGCGGGCGTCGGTTTCGACGAGTTCCGGTTCCAGCGTTGCCATCGCGTTGACCAGGGACGGCAGGACATCGCCGGCGGAGCGGCCCTGGACCAGGGCGCGGACCCGGCGGTCATAGGCCAGCAGGTCCACGCGGTCACCGGCGCGGGAGGCGAGCGCTGCGAGAAGCAGGGCCGCGTCCAGGGAGGCGTCCAGGCGGGGGATGTCGCCCATGCGGCCGGCCGAGGTGCGGCCCGTGTCGAGGACCAGGAGGATGTGGCGGTCGCGTTCGGGGCGCCAGGTACGGACGGCCACTGTGGACTGTCGGGCGGTGGCGCGCCAGTCGATCGAGCGGGTGTCGTCGCCGGGGACGTACTCGCGCAAGCTGTCGAACTCGGTGCCCTCACCGCGGGTCAGGACGCTGGTGCGGCCGTCGAGTTCACGCAATCGGGCCAGCTTCGACGGCAGGTGCTTGCGGCTGGTGAAGGGGGGCAGGACTCGTACCGTCCACGGAACCTTGTGGGTGCCCTGGCGGGAGAAGAGACCGAGGGGGCCGTAGGAGCGGATCGTCACGCGGTCGGCCTGGCGATCGCCGCGACGGGTGGGGCGCAGTCGGGTCGTCACCCGTCGGCGTTCGCCGGCCGGGACGGTGACGCGGTGGCGCGAGCTCTCGACCTCGGTGCCGGGCTGCCAGCTGCTGGGCGGCCATGCGTCCCGCAGGCGGGCCCGCAGAAGGCGGCCGGTGGGATTCGTGATCGTGAGGGTGACGTCGGCGGTTTCGTTGAGGCGTGCGGAGGTGTCGCCGGAGCGGGACAGGACGAGCCGTCGTACGGGTGCCGCGAGTGCGAAGTCGCAGGCGCAGGCCAGGACCAGGGGGGCGTTGACCGCGAGGACGCCCGTCCAACCGGGTTCCAGGATGCCGACGGGGATCGAGCCGAGGGCCGCGAGAAGAGCGGCGCGTCCGGTGAGCGCCATCAGCGGGGGACCGGGACGTGGGCGAGGATGGCGTTGATGACGGAGTCGGCGGTCACGCCTTCCATCTCGGCTTCGGGGCGCAGCTGGACGCGGTGGCGCAGGGTGGGCAGGGCGAGGGCCTTCACATCGTCGGGGATGACGTAGTCGCGGCCGGTCAGCCAGGCCCAGGCCCGTGAGGTGGCGAGCAGTGCGGTGGCGCCGCGCGGGGAGACGCCGAGGGTGAGGGACGGCGACTCGCGGGTGGCGCGGCAGATGTCCACCACGTAGGCCGTGATCTCGGGGGAGACGGTCGTCTTGGCGACGGCGGCGCGGGCCGCGTCGAGATCGGCCCGACCGGCGACCGGGCGGACGCCGGCGGCGCGCAGGTCGCGCGGGTTGAAGCCCGAGGCGTGGCGGGTGAGGACGTCGATCTCGTCCTGGCGGGAGGGCAGAGGGATCGTCAGCTTGAGGAGGAAGCGGTCCAGTTGGGCCTCGGGGAGGGGGTAGGTGCCCTCGTACTCGACCGGGTTCTGGGTGGCGGCCACCAGGAACGGATCGGGCAGCAGGCGCGGGGTGCCGTCGACCGTGACCTGGCGTTCCTCCATGGCTTCCAGCAGGGAGGACTGGGTCTTCGGCGGGGTGCGGTTGATCTCGTCCGCCAGCAGGAGGTTGGTGAAGACCGGGCCGGGCTGGAAGGAGAACTCGGCGGTGCGGGTGTCGTAGACGAGGGAGCCGGTGACGTCGCTCGGCATCAGGTCGGGGGTGAACTGGACACGCTTGGTGTCGAGTTCGAGCGCGGACGCGAGTGCGCGGACGAGCAACGTTTTGGCGACTCCGGGGACTCCTTCGAGGAGAACGTGTCCGCGGCAGAGAAGGGCGACGACGAGGCCGGTCACGGCGGGGTCCTGGCCGACCACGGCTTTGGCGATCTCGGCGCGCAGGGCTTCCAGGGAGTCCCGGGCGGCAGCCGAGTCCCCGGTGTTCCCGGCGTTGTCAGTGGTCGGGTCCATCATGGACGGCGTACCTCTCTTTCGAGGGCGTCGAGTTGGTCGGTGAGTGCGATGAGGGCTGCGTCGTCGCCGGGCGGCGGTCCGAAGAGCAGTGAGTGCAGGGCCTGTCCGTCGCCGTTGAGGTGGGCGGACAGGGCGGGGAGCAGAGCTTCGGGCGCGTGCGCCTGGGTGACCGGGACGCCGACGAGGGGGGCGAGGCGCGTGCGGGTGGTGGAGCGAAGAGCGGCGGCCGCGCGGTCGCGGGCGTTGGCCTTGCGGTAGAGGCGGGCGCGGCCTTCGACGGTTTCGGAGGCGCGGATCGCGACGGGGAGTTTCTCGGGCACGAGGGGGCCGAACCGGCGTGCCCGCCAGAAGGCGGCGAGGGCTGCGGCGATGAACAGCTGCAGGGTGCCCCAGAGCCAGCCCGAGGGGAGCAGGTCGAAGAAGCTCTTCTGTTCCCCGGTGCCGGCGGCGGAGGCGTCGGAGAGCGAGGGAAGGTACCAGACCAGATGGGGGCGGGAGCCGAGGAGTTGGAGGGCCAGCGAGGCGTTGCCCTGTTCGTCGAGGCGCTTGTTGAAGAAGATGTCGGGCGCGCCGAGCACGACGGTGTCGCCGTCCCCGGAGGCCGCCGGAAGGCGGAGCAGGGTGGCGAGGCGCTCGCTGGGGTAGCAGGAGTCGGCGTCGAGGTGCGTGGTGGTGTAGCGGATGCCGCCGGTGTCGGCGGTGCCCGCGCGCCGGGCTTCGGGCAAGTTGCAGTCGGGGGCGAGCGTCGAGTCGAAGCTGGTGGCGGGGTCCGCGGTGACCCCGGGGGCGAGTCGCTCGACGGACGAGCTGCCGGCGGCGACGAGGACGGTGCGCCCACCGGAGTCCGCCACGGCCGAGTGCAGCCTGGTCTGTTGACCGGGCGTCAGAAGGTCGGGCACGGCCACGAGAAGCGTGGTGTCCGGGCCGGCGGCGGCGCGTGCCGCGCCGAGCGAGGTGACCACGCGTGTGGAGACGCCCCGGTCGGCGAGGAGTTCGGCGACGGCGCGGCTGCCGTAGGGGTCGGCGGAGCGCGGGTCGAGTTCGCCGTGCCGGGTCTGAGAGCGTACGGCGGCCATCGCGACGGCAGCGATCAGGATCAGCACGACGGCGAGGGCGATGCCTCGCCCGCGAGTCCAGATCTGGCGGGCGGTGGGCGACGCCGAGGTGGTCGACAGTGTGGCCTCGGCGGTCATTCGGCGGCCCCCTGGCTGGTGTTGTGGGCCGTGCCGGTGGAGCTGTGGGCGAGGACCGGCCGGGTGCGTTCCAGGTCGCGGTCGAGTTCGGTGATCCGCTGGTACGACTGCTCGCTCGCTCTGCGCCCGCCGTATGTGACGTCGTCGAAGTCCCGGGCCGCGGAGCGCAGTCGGTCCGTGTGCGCGGGGAGGGTGCGGCCGGCCTCGGCGGCGGCTTCGTCGGCGGTGCGGCCCGGCCGGGTGTCGAGCAGGGTTCGCTCCTCCAGGGAGCGGACGATGGCCCGCATGCGTTCCTGGACGGCCTGGTTCCAGTGGCCCTGGGCGGCGTGTGCCTCGCCGGCCGCGCGGTGCTCGGCGGCGCTGCGGGGGCGCTCGTCGAACAGGGCTGCGGTGGAGACCGGTTGGCGGTGCGGTGTGCCCAGGCGCCACCACAGGGCGGCCAGCACGGCGACGACGAACAGGACGACGACGAGTAGGCCGAGCGTGCCGCCGGGTGTCGCGGCGGCGGCTGTGCTGAAGAGCTTGTCCAGCCAGTCCCAGAAGGCGTTCAGGGCATGCTGGAGCAGGCTGGGGTCGTTCTCGTGGTACATCCGCTTGGACAGCTCACGGCGTGCCGCCTCCCGGGCGGGATCGCGCGGGATGGTCACGGGCGGCTCGTCGCCCGAGCCGCCGGCCGCCAGGATCCTGGTGTGTGCCGCGCCCAGCAGGCCTCGTACGGCCGATCCGGCGGCGCCCGGCAGGGCCGGGGCCGCCGTGAGAACTCCCCCCGTCAGGCTCACCGCATCAGCTCCCCGGGACGGGGCCGGGAGTGCTCGTGCCGTAGTTCTGGACGCCGGCGGCGCGGGCCAGTTCGAGGTCGAGGGCCTCGCGGCGGATGCGCTGGTCGATGTACAGGAGCACGGTGACGCCCGCGTTGATCGGGAGCGTGATCATGGTGCCGATCACCGAACCGATGCCGCTGATGAGCAGGAAGCTCCAGCCGGGGCTCTGGGCGTCGGGGGCGAAGAGGCCCACCATCCCGTGGCCGCTGACGGCAGCCGCCATGAGGGTGAAGGGGATCACGACGAGCGACGAGACGATGTTGGCGATGAGCCCGGCGAGCAGCTGGATGCCGAGGACGCGCCACCAGGAGCCGCGGACCAGCTTCGCGGAGCGGCTCATCGACTTCACGATGCTCTGCCGCTCCAGCATCAGCGCGGGCGAGGCCAGGGAGAAGCGGACCGTCAGCCACACCGCGACGAGGGCGGCGGCGAGGATGCCCAGAACGATGACCGCGATGCCGGCTGCCTCGTTTCCGCCGGCGACGGCGACGAGGATGCCGGGCAGTGCGCCGCAGAGCAGCACACCGAAGGTGATGAGGCCCAGCAGGAGGAGGAGGCCGAACAGCTTCGGCACCTGCGGGCGGGCGTCCCGCCAGGCCTCGCCGGTGCTGACCGGCTTGCCGAGGACGGCGCGGCTGGTGACCGTCGTGAGCAGGGCGGTCGCGACGATGGTGCCGACGATGGTGATCACGGCCACGAGACCGGTGCCGGCCATCAGCGCGCTCACGGCCTGGAGTATCTCGCTCGGCGTGGCGTTGCGGTCGTTGAGGGCGCTGGTGGTCCCGCCGTCGTTCAGCAGGAAGCCCTGGAGGAGGATCACGCTCATCTGGGTGAGGACCGAGACGGTGAGCGAGATGCCGAGGACTGTGCGCCAGTAGGTGCGCATGGTGGAGACGGCACCGTCGAGGATCTCGCCGACGCCGAGCGGGCGCAGCGGGATCACGCCGGGCTTGGCGGCGGGCGGGGGACCGCCCCAACCACCGCCCCAGGCTCCGTAGCCGGGGGTGCCGTAGCCGCCAGGAGGGCCGTAGCCGCCGGGAGGGCCGTAGCCGCCGGGAGGGCCGCTGTACGAGCCGCCTCCGTGCCCGCCGGGCTGTCCGCCGCCGTACCCGCCGCCCCAGCCCGGACCGGGCGGTGGCGGCGGCGGGGCCTGGCCGGGGCTCGGGGGACCCGTGGGCGCGGACCACTGGCCGGGTGGCGGCTGTTCCTTGGACCACTTCGGGCCTGGCCCCTGCGGGTCCGTGCCAGGCTGCGCGGCCGGCTCGGCGGGGCCGCCGGGACGGTCGGTGGGCTCGGCGGGGCCGGACGCGCCGGGCTCCCGCCCGTCGGGCGACGGGGCGGATCCGGGCGAGGCCCAGCCCGGAGTGTCTGTCATCGATGCTCCTCTACGGTGCCCGTCCGCGGTCGCGACGGCAGGTTGGCAGACATCGTGCCATGGGGTGGTCATCGCGTGACCGGCCGCGGTAGGGGCTGGACGCCTTCAATTGTCTGCCGGATACGGGGCAGACTGACCGCATGGCTGATCAGTACGCGCAAACCGGCGAGGACAAGCGGCCGACCGAGATCCCTGTGCTCCGATGGGAGGAACCACCTGAAGGCCCTGTACTGGTCCTTCTCGACCAGACGAGGCTGCCCGGCGAAGAGGTCGAGCTGGTGTGCACGGACGCACCCGCGCTGGTGGAGGCGATTCGTTCGCTCGCCGTGCGCGGGGCGCCGCTGCTCGGGATCGCGGGGGCGTACGGCGTCGCGCTCGCCGCCGCGCGGGGCTTCGACGTGGAGGAGGCCGCGCGGGCCCTGGAGGGTGCCCGGCCGACCGCGGTGAACCTCTCCGTCGGGGTGCACAGAGCCGAGTCCGCCTACCGCGCGGCGCTCGCGAGCACCGGCGACACCGCGGCGGCAGCGACGGCGGCGCTGACCGCCGCGCGGACGCTGCACCGGGAGGACGCCGAGGCCAGTGCCCGGATGGCCGCCCACGGCCTGGCGCTGCTGGACGAGCTGCTGCCGGGCGGCGGGCAGCGGATCCTGACCCACTGCAACAGCGGATCGCTGGTGTCGGGCGGAGAAGGCACGGCGTTCGCGGTGGCTCTCGCTGCGCACCGTGCGGGGCAGCTGCGGCGGCTGTGGGTGGACGAAACGCGTCCGCTGCTGCAAGGCGCTCGTCTGACGGCGTACGAGGCGGCTCGCCACGGCATGGCGTACACCTTGCTCACCGACAACGCGGCCGGTTCGCTGTTCGCGGCGGGCGAGGTGGATGCGGTGCTCATAGGGGCGGACCGGATCGCGGCCGACGGTTCCGTGGCGAACAAGGTCGGGAGCTATCCGCTCGCGGTGCTCGCGCGGTACCACCATGTGCCGTTCATCGTGGTGGCGCCGGTGACGACGGTCGACCCGCAGACGCCGGACGGGGCGTCCATAGAGGTCGAGCAGCGCCCCGGTTTCGAGGTCACCGAGGTCACGGCACCCCAGGTTCCGGTGGCGGGAGCAGGAGGCGGGATTCCGGTGGCACCCCTGGGGACCCAGGCGTACAACCCGGCGTTCGACGTGACGCCGCCCGAGCTGGTGACGGCGATCGTCACCGAGGAGGGGGCCGTGTCTCCTGTGACGGCCGAGGCACTTGCGGAGCTGTGTGCCAGGTAATGATCAACCAGTGGGACGATGTCGCGTCGTTCAACGGCAACGGCCCCTCGACCTGCGGTGATCCGCAGACAAAGGGGCCGTGACATCCAACGGATCAAGCACTCACTGCGCCCGTTCATGGGGCTTCCGCTTCCACCAGTGCATCCCAACCCCCACAATTGATCCGGACAGCCCCGGGGCGTGCCGGAGCGCTTGCGTCCCCATCGGTCCTCGTGCCCGGTTCACCCCTTTCAGTGATCATGGGGTGGTTTATGCCGCACATCGCCGTAGGGCCGGGCTCGGCGGTGGGTGCTCTGGGTAGCTGACATCCGTTGCCGAAGGCATTGTCGGCGGACGAGGGCAGACAGTGACGGGCTCCTACGACTATCGTCACGAGGCCGTGACCTCCCTCACCAGGGCACCTGTCGCTGTTATGAGAATGGGATGATGTCGTTTATGAAGGGACGAGTCCTTGTCGTCGACGACGACACCGCACTGGCCGAGATGCTCGGCATCGTGCTGCGTGGTGAAGGTTTTGAGCCGTCTTTCGTAGCCGACGGCGACAAGGCGCTGGCCGCTTTCCGTGAGTCCAAGCCCGACCTGGTGCTGCTCGACCTGATGCTGCCCGGCCGGGACGGTATCGAGGTGTGCCGCCTGATCAGGGCGGAGTCCGGGGTGCCGATCGTGATGCTCACGGCCAAGAGCGACACCGTCGACGTCGTCGTGGGCCTGGAGTCGGGCGCCGACGACTACATCGTGAAGCCGTTCAAGCCGAAGGAGCTGGTGGCCCGGATCCGGGCGCGGCTCAGGAGGTCGGAGGAGCCGGCGCCGGAGCAGCTCACCATCGGTGACCTCGTCATCGACGTGGCCGGGCACTCGGTGAAGCGGGAGGGGCAGTCGATCGCGCTGACCCCGCTGGAGTTCGACCTGCTGGTCGCGCTGGCCCGCAAGCCGTGGCAGGTGTTCACGCGTGAGGTGCTGCTCGAGCAGGTGTGGGGCTACCGCCACGCCGCTGACACGCGGCTCGTCAACGTGCACGTCCAGCGGCTGCGCTCCAAAGTCGAGAAGGACCCGGAGCGGCCGGAGATCGTGGTGACCGTCCGTGGTGTCGGTTACAAGGCCGGACCGAGCTGACATGTCCGGGGACAGGACCGCTTCGGCTCCCGGCCGGCCCGGGGCCCGTCCGGGGCGGCCTGTCGGCCGGAAGACGGCGGGTTCGGGCTGGGGACGCTTCTTCGAGGGCGGGCTGCTCCAGGGCGGGGTCCAGGGCAGCCCCGTCGTCCGGCTGTTCATGCGCTGGGTGCGCCGTCCGCTGCTGCCCGTCATGCGGCTGTGGCGGCGCAACATCCAGCTGCGGGTCGTCGCCACGACACTGCTGATGTCGCTGGGCGTCGTCCTGCTGCTGGGCTTCGTCGTGATCGGGCAGGTGCGCAACGGCCTGCTGGACGCGAAGGTGAAGGCGTCGCAGAGCCAGGCCACCGGCGGGTTCGCGGTGGCCAAGCAGAAGGCCGACGAGGCCGGCAGCGGCACGGGCACGGGTACCGGCAACGGTGACGGCACCGAGACGGCCGACGGACGGCAGTCGCAGAACGTCATCCCGTGGATGAGCGATCTCGTGGAGTCGCTCTCCAGCGGCGGTGCCGGTGCCTTCGACGTCGTGACGCTCCCTGTGGGTGACGACAGCGGCGGCGGGCGCAGCCCGCGCGGCTCCGGAAACGTCGACCCTTCCTCCAGCGTGCCCGCCGATCTGCGCGACCGGATCAACAGCAGTACGACGGCTGCCCAGAGCTACACCCGGATCGTCTACTTCAACGGCAAGGAGTCCCAGCCGGCGCTGGTCATCGGCAAGCAGGTCAACGACCCCAACGGCCACCCCTACGAGCTGTACTACCTCTTCCCGCTCACGCAGGAGGAGAAGTCGCTCAGTCTGGTCAAGGGCACGCTGGCCACCGCCGGGCTCTTCGTCGTCGTACTCCTGGGCGCCATCGCCTGGCTGGTGGTGCGGCAGGTCGTCACTCCGGTGCGGATGGCTGCCGGGATCGCCGAGCGGCTGTCCGCCGGGCGGCTGCAGGAGCGGATGAAGGTCACCGGCGAGGACGACATCGCCCGCCTGGGCGAGGCCTTCAACAAGATGGCGCAGAACCTCCAGCTGAAGATCCAGCAGCTGGAGGACCTGTCGCGGATGCAGCGGCGGTTCGTCTCCGACGTGTCGCACGAGCTGCGTACGCCGCTGACGACCGTACGGATGGCCGCCGACGTCATCCACGAGGCCCGCGAGGACTTCGATCCGGTCACCGCGCGGTCGGCCGAGCTGCTCGCCGACCAGCTGGACCGGTTCGAGTCGCTGCTCGCGGACCTGCTGGAGATCAGCCGCTTCGACGCCGGTGCCGCGGCGCTGGAGGCCGAGCCGATAGACCTCAGGGAGGTCGTGCGGCGGGTCGTCGGCGGCGCCGAGCCGCTCGCCGAGCGCAAGGGCACACACATACGCGTCGTCGGTGACCAGCAGCCCGTCGTCGCCGAGGCCGACGCCCGGCGGCTGGAGCGCGTACTGCGCAACCTCGTCGTCAACGCCGTCGAGCACGGCGAGGGCAAGGACGTCATCGTCAAGCTGGCCTCCGCGGGCGGCGCGGTCGCCATCGCGGTGCGCGACTACGGCGTCGGACTCAAGCCCGGCGAGGCGACCCGCGTCTTCAGCCGCTTCTGGCGTGCCGACCCGGCACGCGCGCGTACCACCGGCGGCACCGGCCTCGGGCTGTCGATCGCCCTGGAGGACGCCCGGCTGCACGGCGGCTGGCTGCAGGCCTGGGGCGAGCCGGGCGGCGGCTCGCAGTTCCGGCTGACGCTGCCGCGGACCGCGGACGAAACGCTGCGCGGCTCTCCGATACCGCTGGAACCCAAGGACTCGCGGCGCAACCGCGGGCTCGACGACGCCGGCCTGCCCCGCGGGGGCGAGGAGAAGCGGGCGACCGTTCCGGTGCAGCCGGGTGGCGGCCAGGTGCCGCCACTGCCCGCGCGCGCCCCGATCGCCCCGCGTCTGGCCTCCGTCACCCCGGCCGCCGACCCGACCGCGCTGCCGGGCAACGGCAACGGCGCGCGCGTGGTTCCCCGGCCCGCCGGGGGCGGACGGCGCCCCGACGACAGGCCCGCGGCCGGTCCCGCATCCGACACACACGCGGGCCGTCCGGATCCGGCCGGGCCCAAGGACTCGACCGAGCCAGGGGAGGCATTTCGTGGGCGCTGACCGCGAGGGGGGCGTCCGGCGCAGGCCGGGACGCGCGGTGGCCTACGCGGCCTGTGGGGCCGTTCTGCTGGCCGGGTGTGCCTCGATGCCCGACAGCGGGGACCTGCGGGACGTCGAGTCCACGCCACGGCAGGACACCGGGGTGCGCGTGTTCGCCGTGCCGCCCGCCGAGGACGCCGAGCCCGGCGAGATCATGCAGGGCTTCCTGGAGGCCCTGACCAGCGACGATCCGCAGTACGACACCGCCCGCAAGTACCTGACCGCCGATGCCGCGCGCACCTGGCGGCCCGAGCGGTCGGCCACCGTCCTCGCGAACGGACCGAGCGCCGTGCCCGGCCAGCAGCATCCCGGCGGCCGGGATGCGACCGACAGCGGCAGCCTCACCTACGTCCTGACGGGCAGCATGGTCGCCACGGTCGACGCGCAGCAGGCGTACGCGCCCGCCGCCGGGCCCTACAGCAAGAAGGTGCACCTCACCAAGGACGCCAAGAGCGGCCAGTGGCGCATCGACGCGCTGCCCCAGGGCGTCGTGATGGGCAAGTCGGACTTCCAGCGCAACTACACGTCCGTCAACAAGTACTACTTCGCCTCCACCACGACGGTCGGGGCGACCGGGCAGCCGGTGGCGGTCGCCGACCCGGTGTTCGTCCGCAGCAAGGTGGACCCGATGACCCAGATGGTGCGGTCGCTGCTGAGCGGGCCGACCAGGTGGCTCGAGCCGGTGGTCAGGTCCAGCTTCCCGACCGATACGGCCCTGCAGGAGGGTGTGTCGGGGCTGACGCCGGACGACCAGAACAGGCTGACGGTGCCGCTGAACTCCAAGGTCGCCCACGCCGGGAACGCCAAGTGCACGGAGATGGCGACCCAGTTGCTGTTCACGCTGCGGAACCTGACGCCGACGCTGGAGTCGGTCGAGCTGCAGGGGCCCGGCGGGCACCCGCTGTGCGACCTCACCGAGCAGCGCGCCGAGTCCGCCGCCTGGCACGCCTCGGCCCAGAGCCCCGAGTACCTGTACTTCCTCGACGGCAAGCACCGGCTGGTGCGACTGCTCACCGGAAGCGCGGGGACCAGTGCCGTTCCGGTGCCGGGCCCGCTCGGGGAGGGCGAGAAGCAGCTGCAGTCGGTGGCCGTCTCGCGGGACGAGCACACCGTGGCCGGGATCGGCGCCGACGGGAAGGCGCTGTACGTGACCTCGCTGGCGGCGGGCGGTGCGCTCGGGGAAGCGGTGGTCAGCAGCCAGGGGGCGACCGCGACCGACCGGCTGACCACGCCGAGTTGGGACGCACGCGGCGACCTGTGGGTGGCCGACCGCGACCCGCGCCATCCGAAGCTCTACGTCCTCGAGCAGGGCGTCGGCAAGCCGGTGGAGGTCACCATCCCGGACCTGCCCGGACGCATCCGCGACGTGCGCGTGGCCGCCGACGGCGTGCGGGTCGCGCTGGTCGTGGAGAAGGACGACAAGCAGCAGTCCCTGCTCATCGGCCGGATCGAGCGCGACGACAAGTCGGGGGCCCGTCCTTCGGTCGTCGAACTGCGCTCCGCCGC
Source organism: Streptomyces sp. NPDC101165 (assembly GCF_044768135.1). NCBI lineage: Bacteria > Bacillati > Actinomycetota > Actinomycetes > Kitasatosporales > Streptomycetaceae > Streptomyces > Streptomyces sp. NPDC101165. The sequence goes on from NZ_JBIWPG010000022.1 coordinate 11,893, forward strand.
CCCCGATCTGGAGCAGGTCACGACCATGTCCTGGGCCGGGGACAGCCGGCTGGTCGTGGTCGGCCTGGAGCAGGGGGGCGTGCATCAGATGCGGTACGTCCAGGTCGACGGCTCCACCCTGGACGGTCCGGCGCCCGCGGCCCTGTCGGGTGTGAAGGCGATCGCCGCGTCCGAGGACGAACGGGTGCCGCTGGTGGCCTACTCGGAGGACGGGATCGTTCGACTGCCGTCCGGGGCGCAGTGGCAGAAGGTGGACAAGGACGGGACCGCGCCGGTCTATCCGGGCTGAGAACCCTGTCGCACGGGGACGTCTGCCTCGCGTGGACGTCCGTCCTGCGCAGACGCCCGTTCGGCAGGCATGTCCATATGGCCCGCACCCGCGTGGGTGATGGTCGGTGGCCGTTGTTCCGGGCTGTCCACAGGGCGTTTTCCCCAGGGGTGGCAGGTCGTCCCGGGCGTTGGCACAGTGGTGGACATGCGGGGGTGGTGGCGGGACCTCACCGACCTGGTGCTGCCGGCCGACTGCGCGGGCTGCGGGGCACCTCGTACGGAGCTGTGCCCGCGGTGCCGCACCGCACTGGGCGGAGCAGTGCCGCGCCGGGTGCGGCCGTTGCCGGAGCCGCCCGGGCTGCCGGTGGTGCACGCGGCGGCTCCCTACGCGGGGGAGGTCCGGGCTCTCCTCCTCGCCCACAAGGAGCGCGGTGCGCTGGCGCTCGCGGGGGCCTTGGGCGCGGCCCTGGCGGGGGCCGTGCGGACGGGTCTCGGGCCGGCTGGGCCCGGTGGCGTGCCCACGAGGCGGCCGGGGTCCGGGAGCGTGCTGCTCGTCCCCGTGCCCTCCGCCCGGTGGGCCGTGCGGGCTCGTGGGCACGATCCGGTACGACGGATGGCGCTCGCGGCGGCCGGTGAGCTGCGGCGCACCGGGACACAGGCCCGGGTGGCCGCCGTGCTGCGGCAGCGGCGGGCGGTGGCGGACCAGACGGAGCTCGACGCCCGGCAGCGCCTGGAGAACCTCGCCGGTGCGCTGGAGGTGACGGCGGGCGGGGAGCGGCTGCTCACCGGGAGCCGTGTCGTGCTCGTCGACGACCTGATGACGACGGGAGCGAGCCTTGCGGAGGCGGCGCGGGCCGTGCGGGAGGCGGTCGTATCACGCCGCAATGGGGGAACGGCTGTGTACGGGGCCGGAACTCGGGAAGGAAGGTGGGAACGACGGATCGGAGCACGGCCGGACAGGGAGAACTGGGTGCATGGTGCACCGGAAATAGTGGCGCCGAACGTCATCGGAGAGGCGCTCCGCGCAGCCGTGGTCGCCGCTCCGAGGGATTCCTTTGAAATAAACAGGAACTGAGCACCTACCTGCATCGTTGCAGGTAGCGAGAGGGTCAATTCACCTGAACGGAGGTACGCCGCGGTAGAGGGTGACGACATCCGTCCGGGCGAGATATGTTCGGTTGTGAGGAAAGGCGCAGGCCACACCTCCCATATCCGAATGCTGTGCTGCGGGTTTTCCGCAATCACCCGCAGCGCTGGGGTGGAGATCTTGCCCATGGGGGAGGAGGAGGTGAAGTCACCGAGTCCGAGGTTCCGGGGCTCACCGGAACCTGGTGCAAAAGGGAGATGCTCCGCCGATGGAGCGGAGCGATCCGGGAACGGAGTTCTGCGTGGACATCGTCGTCAAGGGCCGCAAGACCGAGGTGCCCGAGCGGTTCCGCAAGCACGTGGCCGAGAAGCTGAACCTGGAGAAGATCCAGAAGCTCGATGGCAAGGTGATCAGCCTCGACGTCGAGGTGTCCAAGGAGCCCAACCCCCGTCAGGCCGACCGGTGTGACCGAGTGGAGATCACGCTCAGGTCCCGCGGTCCGGTGATCCGGGCGGAGGCAGCGGCCAGCGATCCGTACGCGGCACTCGACCTGGCGGCGGAGAAGCTGGACGCCCGGCTGCGCAAGCAGCACGACAAGCGATTCTCGCGCCGCGGCGCCCGCCGGATCTCGGCGGCGGAAGTTCCCGACCACGTCCCGGGCGTGGCGACGCTCAATGGCAACGGCCTCCCCGTCCACGAGGACGAGTCGGACGGAGTGCCGACCAGGAAGATCGGCTCGCTGGAGGTCAAGGGCGAAGGTCCCCTGATCGTCCGCGAGAAGACGCACGTCGCCTCCCCGATGAGCCTCGACCAGGCCCTCTATGAGATGGAACTGGTCGGCCACGACTTCTACTTGTTCGTCGACTCCGAGACCAAGGAACCGAGTGTCGTCTACCGGCGGCACGCCTACGACTACGGCGTCATCCACCTCAGCACCGAAGCGATGGTCGCTGAGGCGCCCCCGGCGGCAGGGGGCACGCTGGGTGGCTGACCCACCCGGCCGAAGCTGAGCCGGTGCCCCTGGACGCGCTCGTGCGCCCCCAGGGGCACCCGTGTGCGACCACTTCGCGCCCCGCTCGTCACCTCGGCGCCGTCCGGGCATGAAATCATGACCGCACCGGCCCAACCGGTGGGCCGCAGCCTTGGGTTGGCGATGGCACAGGACCACAGGTCACAGCCTTCAGGGGGAGGAACGATGGCGGACACCTTCGGACCGATGCGAAGCGATGACGCGGGCGATGTCATCGGCATGGGCCCGGACACGGGCTCTTCACGCCAGGAGCCGATCAGAGTCCTGGTCGTGGACGACCATGCGCTCTTCCGCCGTGGCCTGGAGATCGTGCTCGCGGCCGAGGAGGACATCCAGGTCGTCGGCGAGGCGGGAGACGGCGCCGAGGCCGTCGACAAGGCCGCGGACCTGCTGCCCGACATCGTGCTGATGGACGTGCGGATGCCCAAGCGCGGCGGGATCGAGGCCTGCACCTCCATCAAGGAGGTCGCCCCCAGCGCGAAGATCATCATGCTGACGATCAGCGACGAGGAGGCCGACCTCTACGACGCGATCAAGGCGGGCGCGACCGGATACCTCCTCAAGGAGATCTCCACGGACGAGGTGGCGACCGCCATTCGTGCGGTGGCCGACGGGCAGTCGCAGATCAGCCCGTCCATGGCGTCCAAGCTCCTCACCGAGTTCAAGTCGATGATCCAGCGCACCGACGAACGCCGGCTGGTGCCCGCGCCGCGGCTGACCGACCGCGAGCTGGAGGTCCTCAAGCTCGTCGCCACCGGGATGAACAACCGGGACATCGCCAAGGAGCTGTTCATCTCCGAGAACACCGTGAAGAACCACGTCCGCAACATCCTGGAGAAGCTGCAGCTGCACTCCAGGATGGAAGCGGTGGTCTACGCGATGCGGGAGAAGATCCTCGAGATCCGGTAGCTCCTAGCCGAGAAGGCCGGCGAGTTCCCTGGTGAGGGGCTCGCGGAGCTCGGGTGCGTCCACCCGTTCCACCCGGACGTCCGTGCAGTTCACCCAGGTCGCCGCCTCGATGAGGGCCTGTGCCACCGCCGGGACCGCCTTCGGGCCGTCGAGGGTGACCTGCCTGGCCACCAGGGTGCTGCCCTCGCGGGCCGGATCGACACGCCCGACCAGCAGGCCGCCCGCCAGCACCGGCATCGCGAAGTAGCCGTAGACCCGCTTCGGCTTGGGGACGTAGGCCTCCAGACGGTGGGTGAAGCCGAAGATCCGCTCCGTGCGCGCCCGCTCCCAGATCAGCGAGTCGAACGGGGACAGCAGCGTGGTGCGGTGACGGCCGCGCGGCGGTGTGGCGAGGGCCGCCGGGTCCGCCCAGGCAGGCTTGCCCCAGCCCTCCACCTCGACCGGCACCAGACCCGAGTCGGCGATCACCGCGTCGACCTGCTCGCCCTTGAGGCGGTGGTAGTCCGCGATGTCCGCGCGCGTGCCGACGCCCAGGGACTCGCCGGCCAGCCGGACAAGGCGGCGCACGCACTCGGTGTCGTCCAGCTCGTCGTGCAGCAGTGCGTCCGGGATCGCGCGCTCGGCGAGGTCGTACACCCGCTTCCAGCCGCGGCGCTCGACGCACACCACCTCGCCGTACATCAGCGCGCGCTCCACGGCGACCTTGGTGCCCGACCAGTCCCACCAGTCGTTGGTCTTCTTGGCGCCGCCCAATTCCGTGGCCGTCAGCGGGCCTTCCGCGCGCAGCTGCTTGATGACCTGGTCGTAGGCGCCGTCGGGCAGCTGGTGGTTCCAGTGCGGGCGGCCGCGGTAGGCGCGGCGGCGGAAGGCGAAGTGCGGCCACTCCTCGACCGGGAGGATGCACGCCGCGTGCGACCAGTACTCGAAGGCATGCGTGTCCGTCCAGTAGGCCGACTCGACGGTCTTGCGGCCGACCGCGCCGAGGCGGGCGTACGGGATCAGCTCGTGGGAGCGGGCGAGGACCGAGATCGTGTCGAGCTGGACCGCGCCGAGGTGGCGGAGCACCCCACGGACACCGGCCCGCCGGTCGGGCGCACCGAGGAAGCCCTGGGCCCGAAGGGCCATCCGGCGGGCGTCGTCCGCGGTGAGGGTGGTGGTGGGGCGCGGCAGGGTCGTCATGCCTCGGACGATAGAGGGCGGCACTGACAGTGGGGGATGACCTGCGGTTTCACCCCCTTGGGGTCAGGTCCGGGCGGGCAGGTACGGCGCCGTCGACGGCAGGCCCAGGTCCGACGGGAGCAGGGAGCCGAGCCAGCAGTCCCGGCGTACCCCCTTGTTGTTGACGCCCGAGCGCAGGGTGCCCTCGATGGTGAAACCGGCGCGCTCAGCCACCGCGCGCGAGGGAACGTTTCCGACCTCCGCGCGCCATTCCAGGCGGTCGACGGAGAGTGCGAGGAAGGCCCAGCGGGCGGCGGCGAGGGTGGCCTCCGTGATGTAGCCGCGGCCGCGGTGCTCCTTCACGGCCCAGAATCCGACCTCGCCGACACCCAGGGCGCGCATGGTGATCCCGAGCATCCCCGTCAGTTCCCCTTCGGGGAGGAACACGCCGAACGTGTACATCGAGTCGTTCGCCCAGCCGTCGGGCACCAGCTGCCCGATGAAGCTCTCGGCGTGCTCGCGCAGATAGGGCGACGGGAACTGGGAGATCCAGCGCTGCAGGTCGGGGTCCTGGGCGGCCGCGTACACCGCCTCGGTGTCGTCAGGGCCGACGGTGCGCAGCACGAGACGGTCGGTGGGGAGGGTGACGGGTTCCATCGGCCGATTCTGCGCGGGCGGCACGCGCCGCGCCAGCCCTTTTCGCCGTGTGTGAGCGGGTGATCACATTTCGCGCAATTCCTTGGCGCGGGGCGGCACTATCCGCAGGGCCCGCCCGTTGTCCAGGGTGAAGCAGCCGTCGGGCCGCCGGGCCTCCCGGCGCAGCCAGGTCCTCGCATACCATGGCCGTTGCTCAGTACGTCAAAAGGAAAACCGACCGTCCCAGGCCCGACCGGCAAGGAGACCAGCCCCCGTGTCCGTCCTCTCGAAGATCATGCGTGCAGGCGAAGGCAAGATCCTGCGCAAGCTGCACCGCATCGCGGACCAGGTCAACTCCATCGAAGAGGACTTCGTCGACCTCTCCGACGCCGAGCTGCGTGCCCTCACCGAGGAGTACAAGCAGCGCTACGCCGATGGTGAGAGCCTGGACGACCTGCTCCCCGAGGCGTTCGCCACCGTCCGCGAGGCCGCCAAGCGCGTCCTCGGCCAGCGGCACTACGACGTGCAGATGATGGGTGGCGCCGCCCTCCACCTCGGCTACGTGGCCGAGATGAAGACCGGCGAGGGCAAGACCCTCGTCGGTACGCTGCCCGCGTATCTGAACGCCCTCTCCGGCGACGGCGTCCACCTGATCACGGTCAACGACTACCTGGCCGAGCGCGACTCCGAGATGATGGGCCGCGTTCACCGGTTCCTCGGTCTGACCGTGGGCTGCATCCTCGCCAACATGACGCCGGCCCAGCGCCGCGAGCAGTACGAGTGCGACATCACGTACGGCACGAACAACGAGTTCGGCTTCGACTACCTCCGCGACAACATGGCGTGGTCCAAGGACGAGCTCGTCCAGCGCGGCCACAACTTCGCCATCGTCGACGAGGTCGACTCCATCCTGGTCGACGAGGCCCGTACGCCGCTGATCATCTCCGGCCCGGCCGACCAGGCCACCAAGTGGTACGGCGACTTCGCCAAGCTCGTCACGCGCCTGAAGAAGGGCGAGGCGGGCAACCCGCTCAAGGGCCTGGAGGAGACCGGCGACTACGACGTCGACGAGAAGAAGCGCACGGTCGCCATCCACGAGAGCGGCGTCTCCAAGGTCGAGGACTGGCTGGGCATCGACAACCTCTACGAGTCGGTGAACACCCCGCTCGTGGGGTACCTGAACAACGCCATCAAGGCCAAGGAACTCTTCAAGAAGGACAAGGACTACGTCGTCATCGACGGCGAAGTCATGATCGTCGACGAGCACACCGGCCGTATCCTCGCCGGCCGCCGCTACAACGAGGGCATGCACCAGGCGATCGAGGCGAAGGAAGCGGTGGACATCAAGGACGAGAACCAGACGCTCGCCACGATCACCCTGCAGAACTTCTTCCGCCTCTACGGCAAGCTCTCCGGCATGACCGGTACGGCCATGACCGAGGCCGCCGAGTTCCACCAGATCTACAAGCTCGGCGTGGTCCCGATCCCGACGAACAAGCCGATGATCCGCAAGGACCAGTCGGACCTGATCTACCGCACCGAGGTGGCCAAGTTCGAGGCGGTCGTCGACGACATCGCCGAGAAGCACGAGAAGGGCCAGCCGATCCTCGTCGGCACGACGTCCGTCGAGAAGTCGGAGTACCTCTCCCAGCAGCTCAGCAAGCGCGGCGTGCAGCACGAGGTGCTGAACGCCAAGCACCACGAGCGCGAGGCCTCGATCGTCGCCCAGGCCGGCCGCAGGGGCGCCGTGACGGTGGCCACCAACATGGCCGGCCGTGGTACGGACATCAAGCTCGGCGGCAACCCCGAGGACCTCGCCGAGGCGGAGCTGCGCCAGCGCGGCCTCGACCCCGAGGAGCACATCGAGGAGTGGGCGCACGCCCTGCCCGCCGCCCTGGAGAAGGCCGAGCAGGCGGTCAAGGCCGAGAAGGACGAGGTCGAGGAGCTCGGCGGCCTCTACGTGCTCGGTACCGAGCGGCACGAGTCGCGGCGTATCGACAACCAGCTGCGCGGTCGTTCCGGCCGTCAGGGCGACCCGGGCGAGTCCCGCTTCTACCTGTCGCTGGGCGACGACCTGATGCGCCTGTTCAAGGCCCAGATGGTCGAGCGCGTGATGGCGATGGCGAACGTGCCGGACGACGTGCCGATCGAGAACAAGATGGTCACGCGCGCGATCGCGTCCGCGCAGTCGCAGGTCGAGCAGCAGAACTTCGAGACGCGTAAGAACGTCCTGAAGTACGACGAGGTGCTCAACCGGCAGCGCGAGGTCATCTACGGCGAGCGCCGTCGCGTCCTGGAGGGCGAGGACCTGCACGAGCAGGTGCAGCACTTCACGGACGACACGATCGACGCGTACGTCGGCGCGGAGACCGCCGAGGGCTTCCCGGAGGACTGGGATCTGGACCGGCTGTGGGGTGCCTTCAAGCAGCTCTACCCGGTGAAGGTCACCATCGACGAGCTGGAGGAGGCGGCCGGTGACCGGGCCGGTCTGACCGCCGAGTTCATCTCCGAGTCCATCAAGGACGACATCCGCGAGCAGTACGAGGCGCGTGAGGGTCAGCTCGGCTCCGAGATCATGCGTGAGCTGGAGCGGCGGGTCGTGCTGTCGGTCCTCGACCGCAAGTGGCGCGAGCACCTCTACGAGATGGACTACCTCCAGGAGGGCATCGGCCTGCGCGCGATGGCCCAGAAGGACCCGCTGATCGAGTACCAGCGCGAGGGCTTCGACATGTTCACCGCGATGATGGAGGGCATCAAGGAGGAGTCCGTCGGCTACCTGTTCAACCTGGAGGTCCAGGTCGAGCAGCAGGTCGAGGAGGTCCCGGTCGAGGAGGCCCAGCCGGTGGCCGAGGGCGTCCAGGACACGGTGCCGGCGCAGGCGGGTGCGCGTCCGGAGATCCGGGCCAAGGGGCTCGATGTTCCGCAGCGTCGTGACCTGCACTTCTCCGCGCCCACCGTGGACGGTGAGGGCGGCATCCTGGAGCGCGACCTCGAGGACGACGAGCCGGTGCGGTCCGAGTCGGACGGGCTGACGCGTGCGGAGCGCCGTCGGCAGGCGAAGGGCGGTCGGCGCCGCAAGAAGTGAGCTGCGGTGCGTTAGCCGTTGAACGAGGGCCGGGTCTCCTGTCGGGGACTCGGCCCTTGGCTTGTCGTGCGGCTGTCCGTAGCTGTGCAGGGGCCTGTCAGGGCTCGTCCGTGTGGGGGCGGCCGGGGATGCCGAGTTCCACCGCTGTGCAGCGCCAGCGGTGGTCCGGGCCCTGTTCGAGGCGGAAGGCCATCGCGCGGCGCTGGTCGCCGGCGGCGATGCGGGCGAAGACCTCGAGGGCGCCGGCGCGGGGCACGTAGTAGCCGATGTCGTCCACGACCGCGCGGCTGCCGTGGGTGCGCAGGGGGCCGCGTTCGGCGAGGCGGGCGAGGTCGTCGTAGGCGCGGCCCGCGGTGTGCCGGAGCATCCAGTGGACGGGGCGCTGACCGCTCAGGACGGCCAGCAGACGGTCGGCGAAGAGGTCGGTGGGGCGTGGCTGCGCCACGGCCGTCCCCGGCGTCGTACGGGCCCTGCCGCGGGCGGGGTTGCGGGGTGGTGCGGTGCCGGGTCGGCGGGAGTCGTGGCGGGTCGGCGGGCGGTGGCGCGGGCGAGGCTGGGGCTTGCGGCTCATGACCTTGTTCATCGGAGTCCCCGTTCGGTCGGCCCGGTTGATACCGGGCGGTAACTCGCTGGTGGGGATCTTGTACGGGGGTGGGGGCGGCCGTCGCAAGGAAGGTGGGGCGGGTGGCGAGGAGGCGGATTTGTTCACCTATCCGGGTGGTGCGGGGGCCAGGAAATCCCGTGGTTGAGCGGCGGAACCGGGTGAGGTGCGGGGCGCCGGGTGGACGCGGCCGGGGGTGTGGGCGGGGACTCGAAAGGGGACGGGCGCACGTATCCTGAAGGCCCGTCGGTGACCAGGAAAGAGCGGCCAGCCATGCGCGTCTACGTCCCCCTGACCCTCCCCGGTCTCGCCGAGGCGCACAAGACGGGTGAGCTGGGGACCGGCCCGTTCGTCGCGTACGCCGTCACGCCCGCGCTGCGTGAGTGGTACCTCTCCGACGACATCGAGGAGCTGGAGTACGCCGCACTCAGCCGCGCCGCGCTGGCTTCGCTGCGGCTGCTGGCGGCCGATCCGGGTGCCGTACGGCGCCGGGTCGTGGTCGCCGTCGACGTGTCCGACGGCGCCGCCACGGCCGACCCGGACCGCGGGCTCGATCCGGCCGCGCTCGGCGAGGTGACGGTGGCCGGCACGGTGGCGCTCGCGAAGGCGGCGGCGGTGCATGTCGACGCCGACGACGCCGAGGAGGATGTGGCCGCGGCCGCGGAGGCGCTGGCGGCGGCCGACGGCGGGGACGACGACGCGCAGTTCGTCGTGGACGGGGCCGACGATCATGAGCTGCTGTGGTTCGCCACGCAGGAGATTCCCAACCTGGTGGGCGGCGTCTGAGCGGGCCTCGCGCCGCCTGCCCGCCTTGATTGTCAGTGGGGGCGGGTACGGTTTTCGGCATGGGGATGCACGGAAGCGCGCACATTGTCTGGGACTGGAACGGAACCCTGTTCCACGACAATGACGCGATCATCGGGGCGACGAACGCGGCCTTCGCCGAGCTGGGGCTGGCGCCGATCACGCTGGAGGAGTACCGGACGCTGTACTGCGTGCCGGTGCCGAAGTTCTACGAGCGGTTGCTCGGACGGCTGCCCACGGATGCCGAGTGGGAGCAGATGGACGGGGTCTTCCATCGGTACTACACGGAGCACCGGGTCCGCTGCGGGCTGACCGCTGGGGCGGCCGAGCTGCTCGCGGGGTGGCGGTCGGCGGGGCACAGCCAGTCGCTGCTGAGCATGTACGGGCACGAGGAGCTTGTGCCGCTCGTACGGGGCTTCGGGATCGAGCCGCACTTCATACGGGTCGACGGGCGTACGGGACCGTCCGGTGGCAGCAAGGCCGAGCACATGGTGCGGCACCTCGAGGCGCTGTCCGGGGCGGTTGAGATTGCGCGGACCGTGGTGATCGGTGACGCCGCTGACGATGCGGTTGCCGCGCGCCATGTGGGGGCCGGGGCCGTGCTGTACACCGGGGGGTCGCACAGCCGGGCCAGTCTGGAGGAGGTCGGGGTGCCGGTCGTGGACACGTTGGCCGAGGCGGTGGCGGAGGCGCAGCGGCTGGCGGCGTGAGCGTCGTCCGATGCGGCGCTCGGTGCTGCGGCTGGGCAGGGGTGGGCAGGGGTGGGCCCGCTCACCGGCGCCGGACGGGTGCCGTTGCGCCCACCCTCTCCCCAGCGCTCAGTTGACCGGCGCCTTGGCCCTCAGCACCTTCAGGAACTCTCGCATCCACGCCGGATGGTCCGGCCAGGCGCGGGAGGAGACCAGGGTGCCGTCGACCACCGCTTCGCTGTCCTCGAAGTGGGCTCCGGCGGTCTGCATGTCCAGTTCGAGGGCCGGGTACGCCGTGACGCGGCGGCCGCGGAGGGTGTCGATCGCGGCGGTGAGCAGGGGGCCGTGGCAGATCTGGGCGACGGGCTTGTCCGCGTCGAAGAATGCCTTGAGGATCTTGCGCAGCTCGGGGTCGTTGCGCAGGTACTCGGGGGCCCGGCCGCCGGGGATGACGATCGCCGCGTACTGACCGGGGTCCACCTCGGAGAAGGCGAGGTCGGCGGGCCAGGTGTAGCCGGGCTTCTCGGTATAGGTGTCGTAGCCGGGCTCGAAGTCGTGGACGACGAAGCGGAGCGTCTTGCGGGTGGGGGCCGCGATGTCGACGTCGTAGCCTTCCTCGCGCAGCCGCTGGTAGGGGTAGAGGACTTCCAGGGACTCCGCTGCGTCGCCGGTGATGATGAGGATCTTCGCGGGCATGTCGGCTCCTCCGGGGCGGCACTGTCCCCTCCACGGGGGACGGGCACTGTTGCAGGCAACGTGCCTTCCCAGGGCGTGCTTGCCAAGAGGGCCCGTCGCTTTCAGGGTGCGTCCCGCGGCGTTCCGGCGCGACCGGATACGTCACCCACCACCGCTCCGCCCCTGTGCAGAACGTCAAACTTCGGCCCCCTGTTTTGTACACATACGGCTCATGACGGGGCCCGGGTAATGAGCGATAGCCTTGTGGCGTGATCAGCGCGATATCTCGCGGGGGCGATCCTGCTCCTGCCCTGCGCCCGGGTTGCACGGAACACATCCGTGACCGGGCGGCGGTCGCTGGTCCTCGCGGGCGGGACGGGGGCGCCGATGCCCCCAGGACGCCGATGACGGCCCGGGAAGCGGCGGTGCCGAGAGCAGCGTCACATCTGACGGGCGCGCCAACAATGGCCGAATACCCCCCGCTCATCTCACCTCGCGGCATAGCGTCGGATCGGTCCGGAGACCCCGGGCCGTGGCGTCGAGCCGGAGGGGAAGAAACCGTTTTTCTTTCTACGTCACGCAACGGCGCGCGACAGGAGCCAGAGGACAATGCAGACCAAGCTGGACGAAGCCAAGGCCGAGCTGCTCGAACGGGCCGCCCGGGTAGCTGAGAACAGCCCGGTCGGGGGGCACCTACCGACCGGGACGACGGGCGAGGGATCCGCCGGCACTCCCGACACCGAGTCCGTGCTCGCGTTCCTCCAGCGCTACTACCTGCACACCGCCCCGGAAGACCTTTCGGACCGCGACCCGGTCGACGTCTTCGGCGCCGCGGTCTCGCACTACCGGCTCGCCGAGAACCGCCCGCAGGGCACCGCGAACGTCCGGGTGCACACCCCGACCGTGGAGGAGAACGGGTGGACCTGCAGCCACACCGTCGTGGAGGTCGTCACCGACGACATGCCCTTCCTCGTCGACTCGGTCACCAATGAGCTGACCCGGCAGGGACGCGGCATCCACGTCGTCATCCACCCGCAGATCGTCGTCCGGCGCGACCTCACCGGCAAGCTCATCGAGGTGCTGCCCACCGCGCCCACCGGCGTCGGTGACCTTCCGCACGACGCGCACATCGAGTCCTGGATCCATGTCGAGATCGACCGCGGGACGGACCGCGCCGATCTGAAGCAGATCACCGCCGACCTGCTGCGCGTCCTGTCCGACGTCCGTGAGGCCGTCGAGGACTGGGAGAAGATGCGGGACGCGGCGGCCCGGATCGGCGACGAGCTGGCGAGCGAGCCCCGGCCGAGCGACCTTTCCGCGCCCGAGGTCGAGGAGGCCCGCGAGCTGCTGCGCTGGCTGTCCGCCGACCACTTCACCTTCCTCGGCTACCGCGAGTACCAGCTGCGCGACGACGACACCCTCGCCGCCGTGCCCGGCACCGGCCTCGGCATCCTGCGCTCCGACCCGCACCACGCCGAGGACGACCAGCACCCGGTCAGCCCCTCCTTCGAGCGGCTGCCGGCCGACGCCCGGGCCAAGGCCCGCGAGCACAAGCAGCTGGTGCTGACCAAGGCGAACAGCCGGGCCACCGTGCACCGGCCGTCGTACCTGGACTACGTCGGCGTGAAGAAGTTCGACGCGGCCGGCAACGTCGTCGGCGAGCGCCGTTTCCTCGGCCTGTTCTCCTCCGCCGCCTACACCGAGTCCGTCCGCCGGGTCCCGGTCATCCGGCGCAAGGTCGACGAGGTCCTCCAGCGCGCCGGCTTCTCGCCCGAGAGCCACGACGGCCGCGACCTGCTCCAGATCCTGGAGACCTACCCGCGCGACGAGCTGTTCCAGACCCCCGCCGCCGAGCTGCAGGCCATCGCGACGAGCGTCCTGTACCTGCAGGAGCGCCGCCGGCTGCGGCTGTACCTGCGCCAGGACGAGTACGGCCGCTACTACTCGGCCCTCGTCTACCTCCCGCGCGACCGCTACACCACCGGCGTCCGGCTGCGGATCATCGACATCCTGAAGGAGGAGCTCGGCGGCATCAGCGTCGACTTCACCGCCTGGAACACCGAGTCGATCCTGTCCCGGCTGCACTTCGTCGTCCGGGTCCCGCCGGGCACCGAGCTGCCCGAGCTGTCGGACGGCGACAGGGACCGCATCGAGGCCCGCCTGGTCGAGGCCGCCCGCTCCTGGTCGGACGGGTTCGGCGAGGCGCTGAATGCCGAGTGCGGCGAGGAGCGCGCGGCCGAGCTGCTGCGCCGCTACTACGGCGGCAACTCCTTCCCGGAGGGCTACAAGGCCGACCACAGCCCGCGTGCGGCGGTCGCCGACCTGGTCCACCTGGAGCGGCTCAGCGAGGAGAAGGGCAACGACTTCTCGCTCAGCCTGTACGAGCCGGTGGGCGCGGCCCCCGGTGAGCGCCGCTTCAAGATCTACCGCAAGGGCGACGCGGTCTCCCTGTCCGCCGTGCTGCCGGTCCTCAACCGGCTCGGCGTCGAGGTCGTGGACGAGCGGCCGTACGAGCTGCGCTGCTCGGACCGCACCGTCGCCTGGATCTACGACTTCGGCCTGCGCCTGCCCAAGGCGCTGGCCGGCCCCAACGGCGACTACCTCGGCGACGACGGCCGTGAGCGGTTCCAGGAGGCGTTCGCCGCGACCTGGACCGGCCAGGCCGAGAACGACGGCTTCAACGCCCTCGTGCTGAGCGCCGGGCTGAACTGGCGGCAGGCGACGGTGCTGCGCGCGTACGCCAAGTACCTGCGGCAGGCCGGCTCCACCTTCAGCCAGGACTACATGGAGGACACCCTCCGCAACAACGTCCACACCACCCGGCTCCTCGTCTCCCTGTTCGAGGCGCGGATGTCCCCGGACCGGCAGAAGGCCGGCCTGGAGATCGTGGACGCCCTGCTGGAGGAGCTGGAGGCGGCCCTGGACCAGGTGGCGAGCCTGGACGAGGACCGCATCCTGCGCTCGTTCCTGACCGTCATCAAGGCGACCCTGCGCACGAACTTCTTCCAGGAGGCGCTCGGCGGCAAGCCGCACGAGTACGTGTCCATGAAGTTCGACCCGCAGGCCATCCCGGACCTGCCCGCGCCGCGCCCGGCGTACGAGATCTGGGTGTACTCGCCGCGCGTCGAGGGCGTGCACCTGCGCTTCGGCAAGGTCGCCCGAGGCGGCCTGCGCTGGTCGGACCGCCGGGAGGACTTCCGTACCGAGATCCTCGGCCTGGTCAAGGCGCAGATGGTGAAGAACACCGTCATCGTGCCGGTCGGCGCCAAGGGCGGCTTCGTCGCCAAGCAGCTGCCGGACCCGGCCGTCGACCGGGACGCGTGGCTGGCCGAGGGCATCGCCAGCTACAAGACGTTCATCTCGGCGCTGCTCGACATCACGGACAACATGGTGGCCGGCGAGGTCGTGCCGCCGCAGGACGTGGTCCGGCACGACGGCGACGACACCTACCTGGTGGTCGCGGCCGACAAGGGCACGGCGACGTTCTCCGACATCGCCAACGGGGTTGCCGAGAAGTACAACTTCTGGCTCGGCGACGCCTTCGCCTCCGGAGGCTCGGCCGGCTACGACCACAAGGGCATGGGTATCACCGCGCGCGGCGCCTGGGAGTCCGTGAAGCGGCACTTCCGCGACATGGGCGTGGACACGCAGACCGAGGACTTCACGGTCGTCGGCATCGGTGACATGTCCGGTGACGTGTTCGGCAACGGCATGCTGCTGAGCGAGCACATCCGCCTGGTCGCCGCCTTCGACCACCGGCACATCTTCATCGACCCGACGCCGGACGCGGCCACCTCCTACGCCGAGCGCCGCCGTCTGTTCGAGCTCCCCCGCTCCAGCTGGGAGGACTACAACACCGAGCTGATGTCGGCGGGCGGCGGGATCTTCCCGCGCACGGCCAAGGCGATCCCGCTCAACGCGCACATCCGTGAGGCCCTGGGCATCGAGGAGAAGATCTCCAAGATGACCCCGGCCGACCTGATGAAGGCGATCCTGCACGCGCCAGTGGACCTGCTGTGGAACGGCGGCATCGGCACGTACGTGAAGTCGTCGGCGGAGTCCAACGCCGACGTCGGCGACAAGGCCAACGACGCCATCCGCGTCGACGGCGGCGACCTGCGCGTCAAGGTCGTCGGCGAGGGCGGCAACCTGGGCCTGACCCAGCTGGGCCGCATCGAGTTCGCGCTGCACGGCGGACGGATCAACACCGACGCGATCGACAACAGCGCCGGTGTGGACACCTCCGACCACGAGGTGAACATCAAGATCCTGCTGAACGGCCTGGTCGCGGACGGCGACATGACCGTCAAGCAGCGCAACAAGCTGCTCGCCGAGATGACCGACGAGGTCGGCGCCCTGGTGCTGCGCAACAACTACGCGCAGAACACGGCGCTCGCCAACGCCCTCGCCCAGTCCAAGGACATGCTGCACGCGCAGCAGCGGTTCATCCGCCACCTGGTCCGCGAGGGCGACCTCGACCGGGCGCTGGAGTTCCTGCCCACCGACCGCCAGATCCGTGAGCGGCTCGGCCAGGGCCAGGGCCTGACCGGTCCGGAGACGGCCGTCCTGCTGGCGTACACGAAGATCACGGTCGCCGACGAGCTGCTGCACACCTCGCTGCCGGACGACCCGTACCTGCGCACCCTGCTGCACGCGTACTTCCCGACGGCGCTGGGCGAGCGGTTCGCGGACGCGGTCGACAGCCACCCGCTGCGCCGCGAGATCACCACGACCGTGCTGGTCAACGACACGGTCAACACGGGCGGTACGACGTACCTGCACCGCCTGCGCGAGGAGACGGGTGCCTCGCTGGAGGAGATCGTCCGCGCCCAGACCGCGGCCCGCGCGATCTTCCGCTCGGCGCCCGTGTGGGACGCGGTCGAGGAGCTGGACAACAAGGTCGACGCGACCGTCCAGACCCGGATCCGGCTGCACTCGCGCCGCCTGGTGGAGCGCGGCACGCGCTGGCTGCTGAACAACCGGCCGCAGCCGCTGCAGCTCGCGGAGACCATGGAGTTCTTCGGCGAGCGGGTCGAGCAGGTCTGGCAGGAGCTGCCCAAGCTGCTGCGCGGCGCGGACCTCGAGTGGTACCAGCACGTGTACGACGAGCTGTCCGCGACCGGCGTCCCGGACGAGCTGGCCACCCGCGTGGCCGGGTTCTCCTCCGCCTTCCCGGCGCTGGACATCGTCTCGGTGGCCGACCGCATGGGCAAGGAGCCGCTGGACGTCGCCGAGGTCTACTACGACCTCGCCGACCGGCTCAGCATCACGCAGCTGATGGACCGCATCATCGAGCTGCCCCGTGCCGACCGTTGGCAGTCGATGGCCCGCGCCTCCATCCGCGAGGACCTGTACGCGGCCCACTCGGCGCTCACGGCGGACGTCCTCGCGGCCGGCAACGGCTCGTCGAGCCCGGAGCAGCGCTACCAGGCCTGGGAGCAGAAGAACTCGGCGATCCTGGGCCGGGCGCGGTCCACCCTGGAGGAGATCCGCGGTTCGGAGTCCTTCGACCTCGCCAACCTGTCGGTGGCGATGCGGACGATGCGGACGCTGCTGCGCACGCATTCGTAGCCGTACGGCGAGGAGAGCGCCCCGGGCCTGGTGAGGCCCGGGGCGCTCTCCTCTTCTCTCTGACCGATCTCGACGGCCCTTCTTGCCGACCCTTAGGCAAAAACGTGCGGTGAATTTACCGTTTCCTGCTAATCGATATGTTTCGGATAGGGTCTGGGCTGTGACAGTGAACCTCACCGAGACCCGCCCGGTGGCAACCGCGCCGGCTCCGGCCCGGCCCGTCACGCGCGTCGTGCTGGAAGTCGTGAAATTCGGGATCGTCGGCGGCAGCGGCGTCCTCGTCAATTTCCTGGTGTTCAACCTGCTGCTGCACGGCTTGCGTTGGCAGGCGATGACCGCGACGGTCCTGGCCAGTTGTATCGCGATGGCGACCAATTACCTGGGCTTCCGCTATTACGCCTACCGCGACCGGGCCTCGCGCACCCGCCGCCAGATCGTCCTGTTCTTCGCCTTCAGCGGCCTCGGCGTGGTGATGGAAAGCGGCCTGTTCTGGGTCGGTTATCACGGGCTCGAAATGCACAGCGCGTTCGAATCGAATGTGGCGAAGGCGCTGTCGATCGTGCTCGCCTCCGCCTTCCGCTTCCTTGTCTACCGCACGTGGGTGTTCGAGCAGGATGCGCGCCGCGCCGCCTAGCACCGCGAGCGCGGTACGGGCGCTGCCGCAGGCCGCCGCCGCGCTGGTACTGGTGCTGATGCTTCTGGTGATCGTCCGTCTGCCCTGGGCGGGCGACCTGGGCATGCACGCGGCCACCGTGCAGCGGCTGCGGCACAGCCTGCTGAACCCCGGGAACCCGCTGGTCGACGTCGACACACCGAGCCCGTACTACTCGCCCTGGATGCTGCTGCTGGGCTGCCTCGCCCGGATCACCAGCCTGTCGGTGTTCGACGTGCTGCGGATCGGCGCGGTCATCGGGTTCGGGCTGCTGACCACCGGGGTGTGGCGGTACGTCCGCACGCTCAGCGCCCACCGTGCGGCGCCCGCCCTCGCGATCCTGAGCCTGGTCTTCCTCTGGGGCCCTGCCCTCTTCAACTGGAGCGGCTTCCTGGGCCTCAACTCGCTCGCGCTGACGGTGTCGTACCCCAGCGTGTTGGCGCTCGGCCTGTCCTTCCACTTCTGGGCCTGGCTCACCCGGGCGCTGCGCTCCGAGACCCGCTGGGCGGTGTGGCTGGGACTGGGGCTGCTGTGGGGGCTGATCCTGCTGTGCCACCAGTTCACCGGGGTGGTGGCGTCGCTGGGCGCGCTGGCGATGGTGATCGCGGCACGGCCGGGCCGTGCGGTTCTGCTGCGGCTCGGTGCCGCTCTGGTCCTCGGCATGGTGCTGCTGTGGCTCTGGCCGTACTACGACTTCTTCTCGCTCTTCTCCGCCGGCGCGGACCTGGAGGCGATCCACCGGCCGCTGTACGACCACCTGGCGGGGCGATTCGGGCTGGTGCTGCTGGGGGTCGTGGCGCTGGGTCTGCGCTGGCGGCGGGACCGCTGGGATCCCCTCGTCCTCTTCTTCACCCTCGGTGTGCTGGTGTTCGCCGCGGGCGGGCTGACCGGGCACTACTCGTGGGGCCGCGCCCTGCCGGCCGTACTGATCCCGGCTCAGCTGGCGGCCGCGCTGGAGGTCGTGTCGGCCGGGAAGCGGGCCATGGGGGTGCCCCCGCGTGAGCGAAGCCGAACGTGGGGGAGGGTGGGGTGGGCGTGTGCGCTCGGCGCCGCGCTGGCCGTGGGCGCGTGGGCGCAGGCGGGGACGCTCGGCTATGTGGTCGGGCGGGACGCGCTGCCGGGTGCGGTCGCCGCGAAGTACCGGACGCCATGGGTCGGGTACCAGTGGATCACGCCCTGGGTGAAGTACGGGGACGTGGTCATGGCCCGTACGTTTCCGTCCCGGCAGATTCCCGCGTACGGGCCCTACACCGTGGCTCCTGGGTATCCCGATGTGTTCCTGCCGGATGCGGGGAGGCGGGATGCGGCGGTGACGCGGTATTTCGCGGCGGGTACGCCCGGCGATGCACGGCGGGCGATAGTGCGGGAGTACGGGGTTCGGTGGGTCGTGGGCGGCAAGGGGGTCGCGGAGCCGTGGTTGCGGCAGGTTGCCACCGGGCCGGGGGGACAGGTGCTGTACCAAGTCGCGCGCTGACCGGTGCTGCAGCTGGGCGGGCGTGGGTCCGCTCACCGGTGCGTGCGGGTGCCGCGAGGGCGGCCGGGCCGCGGCTGTCTGCGGCTGCGTGGCTACGGCGCCTGTGCGGCCGACGGCACCGCAACTCCTGAGGGGCGCGGGGAACTGCGTGACCAGCCCCCACGCGCCCGCAGACGGATGACGGCCCTGCTAGCGCAGCAGGCTCGCCGCAAGCCGGACCGCGTTCCGGACCTTCGGGCGGGCCACCTTCTGGACCATCGGGCGGATGACGCGAGCCGTGACTCCCACCGGGTGCCAGCGGACCTGGAGGCGGCCGGGGTTTCGGCCCTCCGGTTCGATGGTGACGTCGTGCGGGGTGGCGCCGGAGCGGTAGTCGATGCGGGCCGTGACGGCGGGGAAGTCCAGGGGGGCCAGGAGGACGCCCGAGTGGGCCAAGCCCTGCTGTTCGAGCCGGAGCAGGGGGTGGCGTACTCCGGCGAAGCCCTGCACAGGGAGCTGTGCCGTCGAGAGGTCCAGGCGGACGCGGCCCTCGAAGATGCCCGGGCGGATCGGGTCCAGGCGGAACGGGACCGTCATGCGGCGTCGGCCGGGGGCCAGCACCAGGCTCGCGCGCTGCGGTCCCACCGGGAGTCGCAGGCCGGGGTCGTAGGTGCGGATCGCGAGGGTGACGGAGGCTCCGGGGCCCGGGATGAGTTCGGTGATCTCGTGGCGGAAGTGGGCACTGGGGAAGGGACGGGTGTCCAGCTCCAGGTCGGAGACGTCCAGTTCGTGGCGGGCCCGGTCGGAGGAGGGGACGGTGTCGCCCCAGTACGTGGTGCCGGAGTCGTCGGCGGTGATGTGCCTCGGTGCCACGCCGTTGCCCATGCCCCGCGCCGCCTGCTGGGCGTCGGACAGGCGGCCGTCGCGCAGGAGTTGGAGGACCACCCGTTCCGGGCGGGGCAGCCGGGCGAAGGCGCCCTCGGCCAGCGTGTCCAGGTACGGGTTCATGATCTCGGCGAAGGACTCCAGCCACTCGGTGTCCCGGTAGGGCAGGTCGCCCGCGTACATCCGGAAGTCGTGCTTGAGGAACTTGTAGTCCTTGTCCTCCCGCAGGGCCGCGTGTCCGCTCTCCACCAGGAAGTCGTCGATCAGGCGCTGTACGTGCACCCGGTCGCCGACGTTGGAGATCTTGTGCCGCTGGTTGGAGATGGACGCCGACGCGGCGGCCGCGAACGGCTCGATGTACCAGACGTACACCGGGTCCGGGATGATCGTGAACGCTTTCGCCAGGCAGTACGCCTGCGCCGAGAACAGCTGGTCCTCGTAGTGGATGCCCTCGGGGAAGCGGAGCTGGTGGCGGTCCAGGAACGCGCGGGCGTACATCTTGCTGGTGGACAGGTGCTCGAACAGCAGCCGGGGGTCGGACTCGATGCCCTCCACGGTGCGGTGCTCGGCGACCAGGTGGGGCATCCAGGTCGAGCGGCGCCCGTTGTCCACCCGGACCCGGCGGACCGCACCCATCGTGAAGTCCACCTCCCGCTCCCGGTGTGCGGCCAGCAGCAACTCGACCGCGTGCGGCGGGAGTTCGTCGTCGCTGTCGAGGAACATCAGGTACGGCGCCCGGGCGATCTCGATGGCCCGGTTGCGCGGGGCGCTGCAGCCGCCGCTGTTCTCCGGCAGGCGCAGGTAGTGGATGCGGTGGTCCTGGGCCGCCAACTCCCGGGCCACCGAAGGCGTCTCGTCGGTGGAGTGGTCGTCGCTGATGACGATCTCGATGTTGGCGTGGGTCTGGGCGCGAAGCGATGCGACCGCCCGGGGGAGACGGGCCGCGTCGTTGTAGACGATGACCGTCACCGTGACGTCGGGGGTCGTCATGCCGTGGCCTCCTCGGGGGTCGGGGCGGGGGTGCGTTCGTCGAGTGGGATCAGTGGGGGCAGCGCATCCTCGGGTTCGCCGAGGAAGACCCGGCGTACGACCCGTTCGGCGGCGCGCCCGTCGTCGTACTCGCAGAACCGGCGCCGGAACGCGGCCCGTGCCTTGGCCGCGCCCTCGTCGCGCCAGGCGCCCGAGAGGAAGATCTCCGCGAGTTCCTCCTGGGTGCGGGCGACCTGGCCGGGCGCCTCGGCCATCAGGTCGAAGTAGACGCCCCGGGTGGTCCGGTACGTCTCCCAGTCGTCGGCGTAGACGACGATCGGGCGGTCCAGGTTGGCGTAGTCGAACATGATCGACGAGTAGTCCGTGACCAGCGCGTCGGCGGCCAGGCACAGCTCCTCGACGGGGTCGTAGGAGGAGACGTCGATGATCCGGCCGGAGCGGCGCAGGCCGGTCAGCGGGGAGGCGGCGCCACCGTAGAAGTAGTGGGCGCGGACCAGGAGGACCGTGTCCTCGCCGAGCCGGTCGGCGAGCGCGGCGAGGTCCAGGCGCGGGGTGAAGCCGGCCTCGTAGTCGCGGTGGGTGGGGGCGTAGAGGACGGCTGTCCTGCCGGGGGCGATGCCGAGGCGTTCGCGGGCGGCGCGGACGTCGGCGGCCGTGGCGGTGTAGAAGACGTCGTTGCGCGGATAGCCGTAGTCCAGGGAGGTGTAGCGGGCCGGGTAGGCGCGCTCCCACATGCGGGTGGAGTGGCTGTTGGCGCTGACGCTGTAGTCCCACTTGTCGATACGGGCCAGCAGCGCGGCGAAGTCCAGGCCCTTGGCGGCGGCCGGGTGTTCCATCTGGTCCAGGCCCATGCGCTTGAGCGGGGTGCCGTGGTGGGTCTGGAGGTGGATCGCGCCGGGGCGTTTGACCACCGCGTTGGGGAAGTTGACGTTGTTGATCAGGTACTTGGCGGTGGCCAGGGTCTCCCAGTAGCGGCGGGTGCCGGGGACCACGTGGTCCGTGCCGGGCGGCAGGAGGGCCGCGTTCTCCTTGTTGACCACCCACACCCTGTGGATGTGCGGGGCGAGTTCGGCGAGTTTGGCGGCGATGGCGGCCGGGTTGCAGGAGACCCCGCGCTCCCAGTAGGCCGCGAACACGGCCAGGTCGGGATCGACCGGGCGGCCGAGCGCCCTGCGGTACTGCTGGTCGCGGAGCTTCGCGCCCACTTGGCGCTTACGGGTCCGTACGGTCTTCCTGGCGGCGCGGCGGGTGCGGTTGGCGGCCTGGAAGGCGCGGTACTTGGTGTAGGCGCCCTCTTCGAGCAGGGCGTGCCGGACGCCCTCGATGCCGGCCGGGCGCTGGTGGCCCTCGGGGCGCCAGCGGACCGCCGCCAGGGAGGCCCGGCGGAAGAACTCACGGGCCACCGCGTCGGGCAGGTTCTCGCCGGCGAAGGTGCGCACCAGGTCGCGGACCATCAGGTCGTACAGGACCGTGCGCGCGGCACGGCGGTCCCGGGCGAGCGGGAGCAGGGACTCGTACCGGTCGATGAGCGCGAAGCGGTCCTCGGAGGTGAGGGGCGGCACGCTCTCGGGGCGCAGCACGCGGTTCTCGTACGCCGCCTGGTTCAGGCAGGCGACGCGGCCGGCGTGCAGCAGGGCCGCGTGGGCGGCGTACGCCTCGTCGTCGGTGGTGAGCTGCTCCTCGTGCGCCCGCCAGAACGCGGTGCGCAGGGCACGGGTGCCGAACAGCGGGGTGAGGCGCAGCAGGTCGGCCGCCTCGTCCAGGGCGAGGTCGGCGCGGCCGGCGCCGGCGAGGAGGCGGCCGTCGCGGGAGGGGGCGGCGGCGGTCTGCCAGGTGGTGGTGACGTGGTCGAGGAGGAGGACGTCCACCGAATCGTCCAGCTCGGCGGTGCGCTCGGCGATCAGCCGGGGCGCGCCGGCGGGCAGACCGTCCTTGGCGTGCACGAAGTGCAGCCAGCGGCCGGACGCCCGCGCGGCGCCCGCCGTCCGGGCCGCCGCGTCACCGGTACCTTCCGGCAGGGGCACCACGACCGTCTCGGGAGCGTGACCCTCGGCCGTCTCCCGCGCCCAGTCGCCGACCGCGGCGACGATCACCTCGGCGTCCGGGAGCGGGCGGGCTTCCAGCGAGTCGAGCAGTTCGGTCAGATGCCCCTGGGCGTTCGGCCCGTAGACGACGACACTGAGTTGGGGCATCGCAGGGGACTCCTTCGGCTCGCGGTCTCAGGGGGCACCTTTCATAACATACTGTCACTAGAGGTATGAAAGGGATAACCACGCCTGAGGTAAGAGCAAGGCTCACGAAGGAAGAGGGACCTTGGGAGCCTCGGGTTCCGGCGCCGCCTTCTTGGGTGCCGGCTTCTTCGCCGTCTTGTCGGTCTTGTCGCCGGTGAAGGCCTCGTACTCCTTCATGACGTCCTCGGTCGGGCCGTCCATGCGCAGCTCGCCGCGCTCCAGCCACAGGACCCGCTCGCAGGTGTCGCGGATCGACTTGTTGTTGTGGCTGACCAGGAAGACCGTTCCCGCCTGCTCACGCAGCTCGCGGATCCGCTGCTCGGAGCGCTTCTGGAAGGAGCGGTCGCCGGTCGCGAGGGCCTCGTCGATCAGCAGGACGTCGTGGTCCTTGGCGGCGGCGATGGAGAAGCGCAGGCGGGCGGCCATGCCGGAGGAGTATGTCCGCATGGGGAGCGTGATGAAGTCGCCCTTCTCGTTGATCCCGGAGAAGTCGACGATGTCCTCGTAGCGCTCCTTCACCTGCTCGCGGGACATGCCCATGGCGAGACCGCCGAGGTGGACGTTGCGTTCGCCGGTGAGGTCGTTCATCAGGGCCGCGTTGACGCCGAGCAGGGAGGGCTGGCCGTGGGTGTAGATGTGGCCGTTCTCCACCGGGAGCAGCCCGGCGACGGCCTTGAGCAGCGTGGACTTGCCGGAGCCGTTCGTGCCGATCAGTCCGATCGCCTCGCCCTTGTAGGCGACGAACGACACCTTCTTGACCGCGTGCACCCGGCGCACGCCGGCCGCCTTCTCGGCCTGCTCGCGGCGCAGCATGCGGTTGAGGGCGGCGGTGGCGGTGCCGCGGCCGGCGCCGGTGCCGTTGACTCGGTAGACGATGTCGACGCCGTCGGCGACGACGGTGGGGATGTTCTCTGCGATCTGCTCAGCCACGGCCGTACGTCTCCTCAGCCTTCCAGAAGTAGATGAAGCCTCCGATGCCGGCCAGCAGCGCCCAGCCGGTGGCCGCTGCCCACACGTGCGGGGGGAGCTGCTTGCCGTGGAAGCTGTGGATCAGCGCGTACCGCATGAGGTCGATGTAGACGGCGGCCGGGTTGGTCTCCAGCAGGACCGTGACGATGTGCGGCAGGTTGTCCTTCTTGGTGAGCTTGCTGATGCTCCACATCACACCGGACACGTACATCCAGGTGCGCAGCACGAACGGCATCAGCTGGGCGATGTCCGGGGTCTTGGCACCCCACCGGGCCATGATCATCGACACGCCCGCGTTGAAGACGGACTGCAGGATCAGCGCGGGGATCGCGAGCAGCCAGCGGGGCGTGATCGGGATGCCGAAGGACAGGATGATCACGACCAGCGCGGTCATCGAGAACAGCAGCTGCTGGAGCTGCTGGAGGCAGAAGGAGATCGGCAGCGCGGCGCGCGGGAAGTGCAGGGCGCGGACCAGGCCGAGGTTCCCCGAGATCGCGCGGGTGCCCGCCATGATCGAGCTCTGCGTGAACGTCCAGATGAACACGCCCGTGACCAGGAAGGGGATGTAGTCCGGCACGCCCTTGCTGGTGCCCAGGAGCACGCCGAAGATGAAGTAGTAGACCGCCGCGTTCAGGAGCGGGTTCATGACCTGCCAGACCTGGCCGAGCTTTGCCTGGCTGTACTGGGCGGTGAGCTTGGCGGTGGCGAACGCGGTGATGAAGTGGCGCCGGGCCCACAGCTGGCGGACGTACTCCGGCAGGGTGGGGCGGGCGCCGCTGACCGTGAGGCCGTGCCGGGCGGCCAGCGCCGAGAGGTCGTCGTCGGCCGGGACCTGGGTGGGGGGCGGTGTGTGGAGGACCTGGCTCACATCCGCTGCTTTCGCTCGGGGGAGGGGGGTGCGTCCGGCTGCCGCCGGGCCTGCGTGGTCCTCGTCCGCCATCCGGCGTTTCCTTACGCTTCTCTTCACGTTCTCTTACGTCGGGACGGGACCGTATCGTCGCAACGTGAGCCTAGAACCATCGACCGTCGGAACGCAACCGTTTCGTCGTAACGCCCTATGCTGGGTCGCATGACGACGAACGCCGACGAGGCCCCGAAGCGCGTGCGCCGCCGGACACCTGCCGGGGCTGCCGTGCTCCGGGAGGACGTGACCGAGGCCATCCGTGCGGCGGTCTTCGAGGAACTCGCGGCGGTCGGGTACGCCAGGATGTCCATCGAGGGCATCGCGCGGCGGGCGGGCGTCGGCAAGACGGCGGTGTACCGCCGCTGGCGCTCCAAGCTGCACCTGGTGCTGGACGTGGTGTCGGCGATGGCGGTACTGGGCCTGCCGGTCCCCGACACGGGCTCCCTGGAAGGGGACCTGCGGCTGCTGTACGAAGTGACGTCCCGCGCCCTGCGCCACCCCGTCGCCTCGCAGATCATCCCCGACCTCCAGGCGGAGGCGGCCCGCAACCCCGAGATCGCGGAGGCCATGCAGAAGGCGCTGCGGGACGGCCAGGAGGGCGTTGCCAGCAAGATCCTGGCGGCGGCGGAGGCCCGCGGCGAGGTCCGGACCGGGGTCGACCCCGACCTGGCCCTGGACCTGATCTCCGGCCCCCTGTACTGGCGCTCGGTGGTGATCCGCTCCCCGAAGCTGCCGAAGGGCTACCTGGAGAACCTGGCACGGGCTACGGCGGGGGCGCTCAAGGCGTTGTGACCTTGCGCAGACTGCCGGCTAGGCCAACCGCTGGGCCAAGTCGGTCAGTTCCCGCGCCCGCAGTACCCGGTCGCCGAACCCCGGCAGCGGTACGTGCAGCAGCTCTGTCCAGCGTTCCGGTACCGCGTCGATCCCGTACACCGCTCCCGCCAACGCCCCGGCGACCGCCGCCACCGTGTCCGTGTCGCCGCCCAGGTCGATCGCCGCGCGTACCGCCCCCTCGTACGACGCCGTCGTGCGCAGGGCCCAGACCGCCGAGCCCAGGCAGGGCCAGACCGCGCCGTTGAACTCGGTGGCCCGGTCCGGGTGCCAGTCGGGGACGAGGACGGTCGCGTAGCGCGCCCGGTGGTCGGGGTGGAGCGCTGCCAGGGTGTCCGGTACGGCGGTGAGCGGATCCTCTCCGGTCAGGGCGACGCGGATCAGCTCGTGCAGGACGGCCGTGCCCTCCCAGGCCGCGGGGTCGCCGTGGGTGAGGGCGGAGAGGCGGCGGGCGGCGTCCATGGTGGCCTCGCGGCCGTGGCGTGCGAAGTGGACGGCTGAAGGGGCCGCCCGCATCAGCGCCCCGTTCCCGGCCGCCCGTTGGTTCGTCCCGAAGTGCTGGGCCGCGGCCGTGTCCCAGGAGGCGCCGCTGGTCAGCACCGCCTCCGTCTGGAGGCCGATGTCCTTCGGGTCGGCGCCCGCCCAGCGTCGGAAGCGCCGGAACACGTCCGGGAGATCCATCCCACCGCGCTCCAGCAGCGACTCGGCGGTCAGCACGGCCATCTGCGTGTCGTCGGTCGCCTCGCCGGGGTCCCAGCCGCCGCCCCCGCACATCTCGGCGCCGTGCCCGGGGTGCGGGAAACGGGCCGAGAAGGCGCCTTCGGGGCCGAACTCGAAGGGCGCTCCGAGGGCGTCGCCCACAGCGGAGCCGAGCAGGGCGCCGGCGGCGCGTTCGGTGCGCGAGGGGGCGGTCATCCCCGGAGCCTACGACCGCGCAGCCTCCGGGTGCAGTCGTAGCCAGCCCTCCCAGGCCGAGGCGATCATGTCCTGGACGTCGTACTTGGCCTGCCAGCCGAGTTCGGTGGCGATGCGGTCGGCGGAGGCGACTACGCGGGCGGGGTCGCCGGGGCGGCGTGGGGTGACGATCGGGGGGCGGTCGTAGCCGGTGGCCGCGTTGATGTGGTCGATCATCTCGCGGACCGAAACACCCTCGCCGCGGCCGATGTTGAGGGTCAGGTCGCGGCCGGGGGTGGAGCGCAGGGCGCGGGCGACCGTCACATGGGCCTCGGCCAGGTCGACCACGTGGATGTAGTCGCGGACGCAGGTGCCGTCGGAGGTCGGGTAGTCGTCGCCGAAGATGCGCGGCGCCGCACCCTCGGTGAGCTTCTCGAAGACCATGGGGACGAGGTTGAAGACGCCCGTGTCGGCCAGGGCGGGGGTGGCCGCGCCGGCCACGTTGAAGTAGCGCAGGGACGCGGTGGCCAGGCCCGTCGCCCGGCCCGTCGCGCGGACCAGCCACTCGCCGGCCAGCTTGGTCTCGCCGTAGGGGGAGAGGGGCAGGCAGGGGGTCTCCTCCGTGACCAGGTCCACGTCCGGCATGCCGTAGACGGCGGCCGAGGAGGAGAAGACGAAGGACGGGACGTCCGCCTGCGTCACGGCCTCCAGCAGGACGCGCAGCCCCTCCACGTTCTCCCGGTAGTAGTGCAGCGGGAGGTCCACGGACTCGCCCACCTGCTTCTTCGCCGCCAGATGGACGACCCCGGTCACCTCGTACTCGGCCAGGGTGCGCGCCAGCCTCTCGCCGTCCAGGATCGAGCCCCGCACCAGCGGTACCTCGTCCGGCACGCGCCCGGCGACACCGGTGGACAGGTCGTCGTAGACCACGGTCCGCTCGCCCGCCTCGGTCATGGCGCGGACGACGTGCGCCCCGATGTATCCGGCGCCGCCGGTGATCAGCCAGGTCATGTGCGGCCTCCCCTCGTCAGCCGGCCTGCTGTGACATGGCCGGTGGCTCTCGGTCGTGCGGGTCCCCGGTGAGGTCCAGGGGGCCCGAGTGAAGTCCAGGTGGTCTCAGTGAAGCAGGCGGCGGAGTCGTCCGTGGGCCACGTTCGTGACACCGCGTATCCCGGTCGCCACGCGCAGTGCCAGTGCGCCGGAGTGGGTGGCGTACGGCTGGACCAGCAGCACGGCGTGCCGGACGCTCGGGACGGCGTGCCGGCGCAGTCGGCCGGCGCCCGTGAGGGCGTGCGCCGTCATGCTCCGGGCCGCCCCGTCCGCGAAGTGCACGGTCAGGCGCAGATCCCAGGTGCCCGCGCCGAGCCCGGCCAGGTCGACCGGCACCTCGGCCGACCAGCCGTCCGTGCCGGAGGGGGTGGAGGGTGTGAATGTGGTCGTCGCGCGCTGGACCGTGCGCCCGTCCTCCCTCGACTGCCACTCCACCTCCACCTCCTGCGGCCCGGCCTCGGCCGTCCGTCCGTACAGCTCGTGCAGCCGCAGGCGCAGCCGAGTGCCACGCGCGCGTGGGCGCAGTTCCGCGTCCACGGTGAGCGGCAGGAGGCGGGTGGGGCGGGTCAGGAGGGGGGCCAGGGTGACCTGGGGGAGGTCGGTGGACCAGACGGGCGTGCCGTCGGGCGTGCGGGCGTAGGGCGGGAGCAGCCGGGCCGGGCGCGCGGCCAGCTCCTTCAGCCGGGGCAGGTCGCACGGCTCGGCGGACTCCAGGACGACCCGCGCCAGCAGCCGGCCGGGCGCCGACGGGTTCGCCTCCCAGTCGGCGGCGTCGTAGTGCGCGAGGTACTCCCGGGTGTGCGCCCACCACGCGCGCTGGTAGTCACCGTCGCGCAAACCCAGTTCGCGCCCGTACATCCGCAGCTCGTGGTCGAGGAACTTCGCCCGCGCCGCCCGCGCCAGCTCCTTCTGTCCGGCGCTCAGCAGAATGTCGTACGCCATCGCGCACGCCGCCGTACGGGCCGTCCAGTTGTCGATCCGCCCCCGGTCCAGGGAGAGCGACAACTGCTCGGCCGACCGGCGCACGTGCCAGATGTACACGCGGTCCGGTACGAGCGTGATGCGCGGCGCGGCGGCGAGCACGCGCGCGGTGAACACGAAGTCCTCGTAGAGGAAGCGCCCCTCGGGGAAGCGGATGTCGTGCTCGCGCAGGAAGGCGGTCCGGTACAGCTTGTTGACGCACAGCGTGTCGTGGACCAGGCGGGGGTTCTGGGAGGGGCGCGCGAGGACGGTGTGCGCCGTGTAGAGGCGCGCCTGCCAGGGCTGTTCCCGCCCCGAGGGCAGCTCCCGGCGCACGCACAGCCCGCTCGCGACCTCGGCGCGCGCTCCCTCGGCCGCTGTCAGCAGCGCGTCCACCGCGCCGGGCGGCAGCACGTCGTCGCTGTCCAGGAACATCACGTACGGCATCGTCACCGCGTCGATCCCGGTGTTGCGCGGGCTGCCGCAGCCGCCGCTGTTGGTCTCCCGGCGCACGATCCGCAGTCTGGGTTCATCGGCGGCGAGGCGGGCCAGCAGTTCGCCGCTGCCGTCCGTCGAGCAGTCGTCCACGGCGATGACCTCGCCGACGGCGGCGCCCTGGTCGAGCGCCGAGCGTATGGCGTCGACCACGTGGTCGACGTCGTTGTAACCGATGACGACGACACCGACCTCAGGCGTAGGGTGCGGGTCTCGTGGGTCTGGATGCATGGGGTCCACAGGCCGGGAGCGTAGAAATACTCGGTAATACCCTGTTAAGAGGCGCTTAGTGCTCGGTGCGGAAGACGGTCGGAATCCGGTCGGGGTTGCGTCACGGGCCCACGCTTTCCGGACGGCGGCTGCGCGGAGCGCCACAGCCGGACGAAGGACAGCACCGCGGCGACGGCCAGCAGCCCGTTGCGCGCCAGCACCAGCAGACAGCCGGTCCAGCTGCCCGCCACCACGTCGCGGTAGAACATCGGGAAGACCACGGAGCTGAGCGCGCTCGCCGCGAGGATCAGCACGGCCACCGGGCGCTGGCTGGTGTGCCGCGAGGTCAGGCACACGGCGGCGAGACCGATCAGCCAGATCATGTACTGGGGGCTGATGACCCGGCTGGTGACGGTGAACAGCAGCACCGCGGCGAGCGCGGCGTCGTACGGCGTGGCCGGGCTCCAG
This sequence comes from Streptomyces sp. NPDC101165, assembly GCF_044768135.1. NCBI lineage: Bacteria > Bacillati > Actinomycetota > Actinomycetes > Kitasatosporales > Streptomycetaceae > Streptomyces > Streptomyces sp. NPDC101165. The sequence goes on from NZ_JBIWPG010000022.1 coordinate 41,400, forward strand.
TGCCGCGCCCGCACCCTCCACAGCACCAGCAGCCCGAAGGCGGTCACGGTGAGCACGAGGGAGGCGGTGGCGACGGCGGGCACGTGCGGGCCGACCATCTCGATCGCGCCGTACTGGTAGCGGGCCCGGCCGGACCAGCCGGCGTGCCGCGCCAGGTTGAGCGCCGCACCGCCGAACGACTCGATCTGCACACCCCGGCCGCCCTGCTCCCGCAGGAAGGCCAGCGGATTGTTGAACGAAAGGGCGAGGAGCGCGAGGCAGGCGCCTCCGACGGCCACCGCCCACCCCCACGCCCGCCGCGTCATCGGCCCCCGGGGCGTGCCCAGCAGCACCAGGCCCGGCCACACCTTCACCAGCGCGCCCAGCGCGGCGAAAACACCGCCCGCGCGGGGGGAGCGTCCCAACGTCAGCAGGGAGACGACGGCGAGCGCGGTCACCTGTACGTCGTACCGGGCGAGCGGCAGGTGCATCAGCAGCGGGAGACCGCAGGTCCACAGGGTCGCGCCGAACAGGCTCCGCCCGGGGCGGGTCCCCGCGCGGACCAGGGCCGCCGCGATCAGCGCGTCCGCGGCCAGAGTCAACAGCACGAACGCCTGAAAGTACGTCAACCACGGGAGCAGGCCCGGCGCCAGCAGCACCGCGCCGGCGCCGGGCGGGTACTGCCAGGTGCTGTCGTGCGCGGGGAACGCGCCGTGCGACAGGACGCCGTACCAGTGGAAATACAGCCGCCACACCTCGCGCGGCACCGAACCCCCGCCCAGCAGGGGCGAGCTGTCGTGCGTGAGCAGCCACGACATCAGGGCACGGGTGGCGAGCCATGCGGCGGTGAGGGCGAGGACCGGGCCGGGGGTGACACGGAGACGGTTCATCACGTGGGAGCCTAATCTGCGCGGATGGTGTATCCATGCCGATACGCCGTCAATGACCGGCAAAGGTTGGCTAATCGCAAAAGATCGGGCCATGGTGAACATCGGGCCTCTTGTGAAACCGCAGTCGCGCAGGGCGGCTGCAGCAGCTGTCGTACCGGCTGGTGCTCCGGATGTACCGGGTGCACTGGATGCACCTGGTGCAACGACTCGCGCGGCGAGAGGTGCGCGGAGTGCGCTCGCCGTGTGTGTGTCCGTATCCCTGCCCGCGCTGGTCATGTTCGGGTTCGGGTTCTGGGGGCTGGACCGTGGCGGGATGTGGCGGGACGAGGCCGTCACCTTCCAGGTCGCGCGCCGCACGGTGCCGCAGATCTGGCGGCTGCTGCACGGGGTGGACGCGGTGCACGGCCTGTACTACCTGCTCATGCACGCCGTCCTCGGCATCCGTCCCGGCGAGGTCGTCCTCAGGCTGCCGTCCGTGTGCGCGGCGGCGCTGACCGCGGGTCTGGTGGCCGGGCTCGGCGCGCGGCTGGTGCGGCCGCGTGTCGGGCTGTGGGCCGGGCTGCTGTACGCGATCGCGCCGATGACCGGGCACTACGCACAGGAGGGCCGTTCGTACGCGCTGGTCGCGGCCGGCGCCACCGGGGCGACGCTGCTGTTCGTCCGGGCCGTGCAGGGGGGGTCCTGGCGGGCGTACGGCGTCGTGCTCGGACTCACCTGCTGGCTGCACGAGTTCGCCGTCCTGCTGCTGCTCGCCCATGCGGTGTCGCTGGCGCTGGCCCGGGTGGGGGCGCGGGTGTGGCGGGGCTGGGGGTGTGCGGCGGGTGCGGTGGGGGTTGCGCTGGTGCCGATGGTGCTCGTGTCGCGGGCCCAGTCGGCGCAGGTGGCGTGGTTGCGGAAGCCGACGTGGGAGACGGCGGGAGGGCTGCTGCGGACGTTTCTCGGGCCGACGGACGGGGTGTACTGGGCGTGTCTGGGGTTGGCCGTGGTGGGGCTTGTGGGGTTGGTGGGGCGGCGCGGGGAGGTGACCTGTGCGGGGGTCGCTCTGCCGTTGGCCGTGCTGCCGCCGGCCGTGCTGATGCTGGTGTCGCAGGTTTCCCCGCTGTACGTCGACCGGTACGTGCTGTACGCCCTGTCGGGGGCGCCGTTGCTGGTGGCGGCGGGGGCTGAGTGGGTGGCCGGCGTCGGCGGGCGCCTGCGGCCGGCTGGTCGGCCGGAAAGGCACCGTCAGCTGCCGCCGCTCTCGAAGCTGCCGCCGCGCTCGAAGACCGGCTCCCTCCCCGGCTCCCTCCTCCCCCTGACCGGCGTCCTCCTGATCGCCCTGGCCCTGTCCCACCAACTCCCCCTCCTCAGCGACGACCGTGACCCGGGCCGCCGTCCCGACGACCTGGCTGTCGTGGCGCGAGTTGCCGGACGGGACGTGCGGGACGGGGATTCCGTGCTCTTCATGCCGGCGCAGACGCGGAACGCGGCTCTCGCTTATCCGGGCGCGTTCCGGGGGGTGCGGGACGTGGCGTTGGCGGAGTCGGGGGCCGGGTCGGGGAGTCTGTACGGGAGGGAGGTCGGCGCGGAGACTCTGCTGCGGCGGGTGGCAGGGCTCGACCGGGTCTGGGTCGTCGCCGACCGGGATCTGCTCGCGGGGCGCTGGCGGCCGGGCAGTCCCGTCGAGCGGGCGAAACTCGCCGTGCTGGCGGAGCAGTTCGTGCCCGGCGAGGAGTCCGTCCAGGGCGATGTGACCGTGCGGCTCTACGTCCGCCGGCCGGTCGTCAGCGGGAGCTCTCGGCCTCTTCCAGCGCCGCCGCGTCCAGCGCGGTGGTGAGCTGGTCGAGGCGTTCGCGCAGCTCGCCGATCTCCGCCAGGTCGAAGCCCGTCGCCGCCACGATGCGGCGCGGCACCTGAAGGGCCCGCTCGCGCAGCGCCACGCCCTCCTCGCTGAGCCGCACCTGCACCGACCGCTCGTCCTGCGCGCTGCGCTCGCGCCGGACGAGGCCGGCCCCCTCCAGCCGCTTGACCAGCGGGGACAGCGTGCCGGAGTCCAGGCGCAGATGCTCGCCGAGCTTCTTGACCGGCAGGTCGCCCTGCTCCCACAGCACCAGCATCACCAGGTACTGCGGGTAGGTGAGCCCGAGGTCCTTGAGGATCACGCGGTAGACGCTGTTGAAGGCGCGGGACGCCGCGTGCAGCGAGAAGCAGATCTGGCGGTCCAGGCGGAGCCAGTCCGCCTCGGGGGCGGGGGTCTGGGTGGCGGTCATGTCTCCAGGGTAGCTCTTGCGAGCCATTTAGTTGTGTACAACTTAATTGTGTGCTCTACTTGTGGTCGTGAGGGCGGCCGGACAGGAGCCGCCGATCACATGACTTCGAGAGGGATGGTCTTCCATGGACGCGCTCTACACCGCTGTCGCCACCGCCACCCACGGCCGCGAGGGCCGTGCCGTCTCCTCCGACGGCAAGATCGACCTCGCCCTGGCCATGCCCGTGGAGCTGGGCGGCAACGGCCAGGGCACCAACCCGGAGCAGCTCTTCGCCGCCGGTTACGCCGCCTGCTTCGGCAGCGCGCTCGGCCTCGTCGGCCGCCAGGCGAAGGTGGACGTCAGCGACGCCGCCGTCACCGCCGAGGTCGGCATCGGCAAGCAGGGCGAGGGCTTCGGCCTGAAGGTGACGCTGCGCGTCGAGCTGCCCGAGGCCCTGGACGAGGCCACCGGCCGCAAGCTGGTCGAGACCGCCCACCAGGTGTGCCCCTACTCCAACGCCACCCGCGGCAACATCGAGGTCGACCTCGTCATCGAGTAGGACCCGGGGTCAACCCGGCAACACCTGAGGTGACCTGCCTGCCCTCACATCGAGGCCAGCAGGTCACCTCCGACGTTCTGGCCCGGGATCCGCACGGGAGCGCCCTCGGGCATCGACTCGCCCAGCAGCAGCGTCCGTACGACCCGTTCGGCGGCCCGGCCGTCGTCGAACTCGCAGAACCGCTCCCGGAAGTCCGCCCGCAGCCGCGCCGCCTCCTCGTCCTGCCAGGCCCCGGAGGTGAACAGCCAGGCCAGCTCCAGGTAGGAGTGGGACACATGGCCCGGCGCCTCGGCGGTGATGTCGAGATAGGCGCCCCGGCTCGCGGTGTACGCGGCCCAGTCGTCGGCGTGGACCACGATCGGCCGGTCCAGGTTGGCGTAGTCGAACATCAGGGCCGAGTAGTCGGTGACCAGCACGTCGGAGGCGAGCATCACCTCCTCGACGTGCGGCTCGTCCGTCGCGTCGACCACGATGCCGCGCCGGGCCAGCTCGGTCAGGCCCATCCCGCGCGCGGGACCGGTCGCGAGCGTCGGGTGCAGCCGGACCACGAGGGTGCAGTCCTTGCCCAGGTCGGCCGCGAACCGGGCCAGGTCGATCCGGTCCACGTGCCCGCCCCGCCGGTAGTCCCGGCGCGTCGGCGCGTACAGCACCACCCGGTGGTCCTCGGGGATGCCGTGCCGCAGCCGGAAGGCGGCGCCGGCCTCCCCGGCTCCGCCCGCCGCGCCGACCAGCACGTCGTTGCGCGGGCTGCCGGTGCGCACCGAGGTGAAGTGGCAGGGGTAGGCACGCTCCCACACCAGCTCGGAGTGGCGGTTGGCGACCAGGCTGTAGTCCCAGCGGTCGGCCCGGCGCAGCATCTGCGGCACGTCGAAGCCGAGCCGGGCCCCGGGCTTGTCCAGCAGGTCGGCGCCCATGTACTTCAGCGGGGTGCCCTGGTGGGTGTGGAGGTGCACGCTGCCGGGCCGTTTGGCCAGTGAGCCGGGCCAGTTGACGTCGTTGACGAAGAACTTCGCCCGCGCGGTGACCTCCAGATAGCGCCGGGAGCCCACGAGCACGTGCTCCACGTCCGGCGGCAGCTGCCCGGCGGCCTCCTCGTCGCGGACCACCCACACGCCGCGCAACTGCGGGGCGATCTCCCGCGCCGTGCGGAACACGGCGGCCGGATCGCCCAGCACGCCCCGGTGCGAGGACGCCGAGTACACCACCAGGTGCGGGTCCAGCGGGCGGTGCGCGTGCAGCCCGGCCCAGCCGCGGCGGGCCCGCAGCGCGCCCGCCCGGCGCAGCTGTTCCGTCCGCCGCCCGGCCTCGCGCCCGGCCCGTGCGGCCTGCTGCTTCAGCCGGTACGCCGGGTAGCCGCCCTCCAGCAGGGCGACCTCACCGTCCACCAGGGCGCCCTCGGGCCGGTGGCGGCGGAACATCTCGGCCGTGCGCCGGAAGAACTCGGCCTTGTCCGCGGGCGGCAGCCGGTCCGGCTTGGCGAGGATGTCCAGGCAGTGCTCGCCCATCTTGCGGTGCAGGTACGGCCGCCAGCCCGCCAGTCCCTCGTGCGCGTCCACGAAGGCGAAGACCCGCTCGTACTGGTCGTGGATGTCGAAGTGCTTGCGACTGGTGGTGGACAGGATGTTGCCCTGTCGGCGCTGCCGGTAGTTCAGACAGATCCGGTCCAGGGCGGCGATCCGCCGGGCGCTGAGCATGACCGGGAAGGTCCAGGGGGTGTCCTCGTAGTACCCGGGCGGGAACTCGAAGCCGTGCTCCTCGACGAAGTCGCGCCGGTAGACCTTGTTCCACACCACCATCAGCAGGTCCAGGATCTCCGGCCGGTCGGTGACCGTGAAGGTGTCCGGGCCGGCGTCGGCGAGCACCTGCGCGAGCACGTTGCGCCGGGTGCCGCCCCACCAGTAGGTGCGCGCGTAGTCGAAGACCAGCACGTCCGGGTCGCCCGAGTCCGCCAGCCGGTCGGCGACGGCGCGCAGCGCGCCCGGGGTGAGCGTGTCGTCGCTGTCCAGGAAGAACAGGTAGTCGCCGGTGGCGTGCGGCACACCCGCGTTGCGGGCCCGGCCGAGGCCGACGTTCTCCGGCAGGTGCAGCACCTTCACGCGCGGGTCGCGCTCGGCGTACTCGTCCAGGATCGCGCCGCAGCCGTCGGGGGAGCAGTCGTCCACGGCGATCAGTTCGAGGTCGCCGAAGGACTGCAGCAGCACCGAGTCCAGGCACTCCCGCAGGAAGCCCTGCACCTTGAAACAGGGGACGATGACACTGAAGCGGGGCACGGCGGGTCAGCTCCTCACGAGGGTCGCGGCGGCGGGGGCGGGGATGCGCTCCGCGAGCGGGATCACCGGCGGGATCGCCTCCCGTGGCTCGCCGAGCAGCACCCGCCGTACGACACGTTCGGCGGCCAGCCCGTCGTCGAACTGGCAGAACCTCCCACGGAACGCCGCCCGTTGCGCCTTCGCCTCCGGGCCCGCGTAGGAGCCGTCGCGGAAGAGACGGGCCAGCTCCTCGGCGGTGCGGGCGACCGGTCCCGGCGGCTCGGTCATCAGGTCGAGGTAGACGCCCCGCGTCTCCTGGTAGACCTCCCAGTCGTCGGCGTACACGACGATCGGCCGGTCCAGGTTGGCGTAGTCGAACATGATCGAGGAGTAGTCGGTGACCAGCGCGTCGGCCGCCAGGCACACGTCCTCCGAGGAGTGGTGCGCGGTTACATCAATGACTCGGCTGATCCGCCCGGAGTTCCGGGTGCGGCCCCGGTCGTAGAAGTAGTGGGCGCGCAGCAGCACGACCACGTCCTCGCCGGCCGCCTCGCAGAACGCCTCCAGGTCCGGGCCGGCCTCGAAACCGGTGTGGTGGTCGCGGTGGGTCGGTGCGTACAGCACGGCCGTGCTGCCCTCGGGCACGCCCAGCTCCCGCCGGACACGGGCGACGTCGTCGGCGGTCGCCGTGCAGTAGACGTCGTTGCGCGGATAGCCGTACTCCAGGTGCTCGTACGAACCGGGGAAGGCGCGCTCCCACATCTGGGTGGAGTGGCGGTTCGACGAGAGGTTGAAGTCCCAGCGGTCGACCCGGCCCAGCAGCCTGGTGAAGCTGCCGGACTGCGCGGCCACCACCGGGTACGTCGACTGGTCCACGCCCATCGTCTTCAGCGGGGTGCCGTGCTGGGTCTGCAGATGGACGCTGCCCGGCCGTTTGACGACGTCCTCGGCGAAGTTGGCGTTGTTCACCAGGTACTTGGCGCGGGCCAGCACCTCCCAGTAGCGGCGGGAGCCGATCACCGCGTACTCGACGTTCTTCGGCATCGCATGCGCCTGGTCGGCCTCGACCAGGAACACCGAGCGGATGTGCGGGGCGAGTTCACGGGCCTTGGCGTGGATCGCGGCCGGGTTGCAGGCGTAGCCGCGGCCCCAGTAGGCGCAGTACACCGCCAGGTTGGGATCGAGGGGGCGGCGCAGGTCGCGGGCGTAGCGCAGCCGGGTGCGCAGCATGTGCGGGCGCGGCACGGTCTCGGCCGCCCTGGCCGTCGCCTGGTTGGCGCCGCGCAGCGCGCGGAACGCGGTGTACGCGCCGGCCGCCAGCAGCCGGTGCTGCACGCCGAGGCTGCCGCCCGGGGTGTGGTAGCCGGCGGGCCGGTGCCGCCGGTACAGCCGGCCGGCCCGGCGGAAGAACGCCCGATGCCCGCAGGGCAGCCGCTGCGGCCGGGACGCCGTCTTCAGCACGTACCCGAAGAGCTGCTCGAAGAGTGCGTGGGTCCGCTCGGCGGACAGCCCGCTGCCGGCCGCCCGGGTCAGCACCAGCTCCACCTGGTCCAGCAGGGCGTGCTGGTGCGGTCCGGGCACGTTGAGCCTGCTGCCCTGCCGGCGCAGCCGGTGCCGTACGACGACCCGGCGCAGCACCGCGATCCGTCCGGCGGCGATGGTGGTCAGCCCGCCCCAGCCCAGGTCGGTGAAGTGGCTCTCGGGAAACGTGAGCCGGTGCTCGGTGAGGAAGGTGCGGCGGTAGGCGGCGCTCCACGCCGGCAGCTGCACGCCCGTCAGCTCGGGGAACACGTCCGGAGCGAAGGCTCCCTTCGGTGCCCTGGCCAGCAGCGGGGCCACCGGGTTGCTCGACTCGCCCTCCCACCAGGGGGTCCGCTCGTGTTCGAAAAGAAGCATGTCGACACCGGCGGTCTCGGTCAGCCGCGCGTCCAGCGCCGTCAGCGCGCCCGGCAGCAGCAGGTCGTCGCCGTCGAGGAACAGCACGTACGCGCCGGTCGCCGCCCGCACCCCGGCGTTGCGGGCCCCGCTCAGACCGGCGGCCGGCGGCGAGTCGACCGGTGTCACCCGGGAGTCCCGCTCGGCGTATGCGGCGGCCACCGCGGCGGCCGGGGCGTCGGGAGCGTCGCAGACCGGGATCAGCTCCAGGTCGCCGAAGGACTGGCCGAGGACCGAGTCCAGCGCCTGGGACAGCCGACCAGCGACCCCATGGGAAGGGACGATGATGCTGAAGCGGGGCATTCTGCTCTTTCTGTTGTCTTGCGGAAGCGGCTGGGCCGTCCGGCGGGACGCCAGGTGGACGGCCGGACCGGAGTCGGCCGCGTCGTGCTGAGGGGCATGGGAACTCCCGTTAGGACCAACGCTGTTCAGCGGCTCTCGGTGACGGGGAGGGGGCCGGAAGGTTGCGACACGGTGGCGAGCGGGGAGTGGGCCGCCGCCGCGGCCGAGGGCACGGGCTTGCGCTCGGCGAGCGGCACGAACGCCGGCCGCCCCGCCTCCTCGCTCAGCACGACGTGCCGTACGACGCGCTCGGCGGCGCGTCCGTCGTCGTACCGGCAGAACCGCTCCCGGAACGCCGCCCGCAGCTGGGCGGAGCGCGAGCCGCGCCAGTGGTCGGTGGCGAAGATGTCGATCAGCTCGTCCTCGCTGCGGGCCACCGCGCCCGGTGGGAAGGCACGCAGGTCGAAGTAGGTACCCCGGGCCGCGTCGTACGCGTCCCAGTCCTCGGCGTGGACCACGATCGGCCGGTCCAGATTGGCGTAGTCGAACATCAGCGACGAGTAGTCGGTGATCAGCGCGTCCGAGGCGAGGCAGAGGGAGGCGATGTCCGGGTGGTCGCCGACGTCGACGACCCGGGCGGCGCCCTCGGCGAGCGGGCCGGGGTGCCAGTAGTGGGCGCGGGCCAGGACCACGAAGCGCGGGCCCAGCCGGCGCAGGATCCGGTCCAGGTCGAGGACGGGGCGCTGGGTGCGGTGGTAGTCGCGGTGGGTGGGGGCGTACAGCAGCGCGACCGTGCCCTCGGGGACGCCGAGCGACTCGCGGATCCGGGCCACGTCGGCCGACGTCGCCCGCTGGAACACGTCGTTGCGCGGGTAGCCGTACTCCAGCGTGGTGTAGCCGCCGGGGTAGACGCGCTCCCAGGTCAGGGTGGTGTGGCGGTTCGCGGACAGCACGTAGTCCCACTTGTCGACGCCCCGCAGAAGCTCCTCGAAGTCCATGTCACCGGCGGCCGCCGGGCGTTCCTGGAGGTCGAGGCCCATGTGCTTGAGGGGGGTGCCGTGCTGGGTCTGGACGAAGACCTGGCCGCGACGCTTCCTCAGCCGGCGGTCGAAATTGACGTTGTTGACCAGGTACTTGGAGCGGGCCAGCGCCGTCCAGTAGGCGAAGCTGCCCGGGCGCAGCCGGCGCGGGCCCGGCGGAACGGCGTGCTGGTGCTCGGGGCGGGCGATCCAGGCGGTGCGGATGTGCGGGGCGTGGGCGCGGAACGCCTCCTCCAGGGCGCCCGGATTGCAGCCGTGGCCCCGGTGCCAGTACGCGGCGAAGACGGCCCGGTCGGAGCGCAGCGGGAGGCGCAGCTGGACGCGGTAGTGCAGCTGGAGGACGGCTGCCCGGACGGCCCGGGCCAGCTTGACGGCGGCCTTGAAGGCGCGGCGGCGGACGGTCATCGCCAGCTGGAGGGCGCGGTAGGTGCGGTGCAGGCCGAAGCGGACGAGGCCGTGGCGCAGCCGGGTGCGCAGCGGGACGGAGGCGCCCCGGACCAGGTAACGGCGGTAGTGGGCGCGGGCCTTGCGCAGGAACTCGCCCCGGGTGCCGCGCGGGAGCCGGTCCCGCTTGGTGAACACGGTGGAGAAGTGGTCGACCATGCGGCGGAACAACACCGGCCGCCAACGGGCGAGTTCGGGCCGCCCGTCCATGAACGCGAACACCCGGTCGTACTGCTCGAAGATGTCGAAGTGCTTGCGGCTGGTGGTGCCCAGGATGTTGCCCTGCCGCCGCTGCCGGTAGTGCACGCACACCCGGTCCAGGGTGGCGATCGATCCTGCCGCCATCAGGACCGGGAAGGTCCAGGGCGTGTCCTCGTAGTAGCCGGTCGGGAACCGGAAGTCCTGCTCCGCGACGAAGTCCCGCCGGTACACCTTGTTCCAGGCGACCATCAGCACCCGCAGCAGCCCCGGGCGGTCCTCGAGACGGAAGGGCGCCGGGCCCTGCTGGGTGAGATGGGCGGCGACCTTGTTGCGCTCCACCGCGCCGTTCCAGTAGGTGCGCGCGTAGTCGAAGACCAGCACGTCCGGCTCGCCGGTCTCCTTGATCCGGTCGGCGATCGAGCGCAGCGCGTCCGGGGTGAGCGTGTCGTCGCTGTCCAGGAAGACCAGGTAGTCGCCCGTCGCCCGGGCCATGCCGGCGTTGCGGGCGCGGCCCAGGCCCTGGTTCTCGGCCAGGTGTACGGCCTTCACGCGCGCGTCGCGGGCGGCGTACTCGTCGATGAGGGCACCGCAGGCGTCAGGCGAGCAGTCGTCCACGGCGATCAGTTCGAGGTCGGGAAACGACTGTGCGAGCACCGAGTCCAGGCACTCGGAGAGGTACGCCTGGACCTTGTACGCGGGGACAATGACACTGAACCTGGGCAAGGGGCATCCATGGGTCGGTCGGCGCGGGCGTTCTGCCCGGGAACGGCCAATGGAGTGATTTGGTTACGGTTCGTACGGCATGTGGGGGACGCCGGGTGCTGTGTTTTCCGGGGGACACCTCCAGACCCACGCGGAGGGGCGGGCCTCTTGAGGCCCGCCCCCGAAAAGTGTCCTTTTGGTGCTACTTGACCGCGCCCGCCATGACCCCGGACACGAACTGCCGCTGGAACGCGAAGAACACGACCAGCGGGATCACCATCGAGATGAACGCGCCCGGCGCCAGCACGTCGATGTTGTTGCCGAACTGCCGGACCTGCGTCTGCAGGGCGACCGTGATCGGCTGCGAACCGGACTTGGTGAACACCAGCGCGACCAGCATGTCGTTCCACACCCACAGGAACTGGAAGATGCCGAGGCTCGCGATCGCGGGCCCGCCGAGCGGCATCACCACCCGGGCGAAGAGCCGCAGTTCACCGGCGCCGTCGAGGCGGGCCGCCTCCAGCAGCTCCCGCGGGATCTCGGCGAAGAAGTTCCGCAACAGGAACACCGCGAACGGCAGACCGAAGCCCACGTGGAACAGGATCACCCCGAAGATGGTCCCGAACAGACCTATCCTGCCGAACAGTTCGGCGATCGGGATCAGCGCCACCTGCACCGGCACCACCAGCAGGCTGACCACGCCGAGGAACCACCAGTCCCGGCCCGGGAACTCCATCCACGCGAACGCGTAGCCCGCGAGCGAGCCGATCACCACGACCAGGATCGTCGCCGGGACCGTGATCAGCACGGTGTTCAGCAGGGAGTTGGTGATGTCGCTGTTCTCCAGCAGCTTCTGGTAGCTCTCGAAGGTCAGCTGGGACGGCTGGGTGAACACCTTCCACCAGCCGCTCGCGCTCATGTCCTCCGGTGTGCGCAGCGAGGAGATGAGCAGACCGATGGTCGGCACCAGCCAGAACAGGCCGACGAGGATGAGGAGCACACGGACCAGTCCGCCGCTGAGCCTCTCGGCGATCCTCGAACCGAGCGACTGCCGGGCCTTCACGGTCATGTCGGCGGGTGCCGCCCTTCCGATGCTTCCGGCAGCGGTCGTCATCGCCGAACCTCCCGCCGCAGCCTGCGAATGTTACTGCGCCTTCCCGGGGGATAACCCCCGGACCCCCAGCCGACGCAAGGCACACGCGTCTTCATCGCTTGCCCTCCCGCCGCAGCCTGCGAATGTTGAACAGCATCACCGGGATCACCAGGAGCAGCAGGAACACCGCGATCGCGCTCGCGATGCCCGGCTGGCTCTCCGCGAAGCCCTTGCGGTACAGCTCCAGGGCCAGCACGTTCGCGTCGTCCTGGGAGGAGCCCGGAGCGATGATGTAGACGAGGTCGAACACCTTGAGCACGTTGATCATCAGCGTGACGGTGACGACCGCCAGGACCGGAGCGAGCAGCGGCACGGTGACCCGGCGGAACACCTGCCACTCGTTGGCGCCGTCCACCCGCGCGGCCTCCAGCAGCTCCCGGGGCACGCCAGCGAGCCCGGCCGCGATCAGCACCATCGCGAAGCCCGCCCACATCCACACGTACGACCCGATGATGGCCGGGGTGACCAGCGACGGGCCGAGCCAGTCGACGCCGTTGTACGGCTCCCTGAAGTTGCTCGCGGGAAGCCGCAGCCGGGCGCCGTCGGCCTGCGCGGGCAGCGTGAAGGTGCCGTCGCCGGCCGCCTCGGCGGACGCCACCACCGTGCCGTCCTTCACCGCCTCGATCCGCATCCCGGCGTAGCCCAGCTCGGACGGGTCGGGCACGCCCAGCTTCCCGACGCCCTTGCCGCGGGTGAAGTCCTGCCAGGTGGTGCCGGTGATCTTCCCCGGCTCCGGCTCGGCGGCCACGGCCTTCTTCGCGCCGTCGGGCATCTGGTCGGGGGCGACGCCGACCAGCGGGAGCGCGACCGTCTGCCCGGTGTGCACCGCGGCCGAGGTGATGAAACCGCCCTGGTCCGGTTCGAGCGGTGACTCGCGGCCCGGGTGCGCCTTCGGGAACGCCGACGACTGCGCGAAGGTGTCGTGCACACCCACCCACACCGCGTTGGCGACGCCCTTGTCCGGATCCTGGTCGTACACCAGCCGGAAGATGATCCCGGCCGCCAGCATCGAGATCGCCATCGGCATGAAGACGACCAGCTTGAACGCCGTGCCCCAGCGCACCCGTTCGGTCAGCACCGCGAAGACCAGGCCGAGGGCCGTGGAGACGGTCGGCGCGAACACCACCCAGATGATGTTGTTCTTCAGGGCGGTGCGGATGCCGTCGTCGGTGAACAGCGCCTTGTAGTTGTCGATGCCGGCGAAGCCGTCGCCCGAGGCGTTGTAGAAGCTGCGGACGAGCGAGTACCCGATCGGATAGACCACGAGCGCGCCCAGCAGCACCAGTGCGGGCAGCAGGAACAGGGCTGCCACCGTCCGGCGGGTGCCGGTCACGCTCCTGCGGCTCTTCGGTGCGGCGGGGCCCGGTGGGGGCCCGGCCGCCGCTGCCGACGCCATCGCCGGATCAGCTCCCGTTCCCGTAGGCCGCCGCCGCGTCCTTCTCCAGCTGCGCCTGGGCGCCCGCCACGTCCTTCGGGTTCTTCAGGAAGTCCTGCAGGTCCTTCCACTCGCCCTTGCCCGGGGTGCCGCCGAAGGCCTGCGGGGCCTGGTCGGACATGTCGAAGCGGAAGTCGTCGCCGGACGCGATCAGCGCCTTGGCGATCTTCTGCTGCACCGGGTTCGGGTAGGCCGAGTCCGGCACGTTCTTGTTCGGCGAGAGGTAGCCGCCGAGCTTGGCCTGGATGGTCGCCGCGTCCGGGGAGGCCAGGAAGGTGGCCAGCGCCTGCGCCGCCTTGGAGTCCTTCAGGATGACGGCCGCGTCACCGCCGGAGACCACCGGTGCGGTCGAGCCGGCCGCCGGGAACGGGAACACCTTCGCGTCCGTGCCCACCTTCGCCTTGGTGTCAGCGATGTTGACCTGGACGAAGTCGCCCTCGTAGACCATCGCCGCCTTCGGCTGGTCCCCGCCGGTGAAGGTCTGCGTGACGGAGTTCGGGAACTCGGTCTGCAGGGCACCGTCCGCGCCGCCCGCCACATAGTCCTTCTTGCCCCAGATCTGGGCGAGCGTGGTCAGGGCCTGCTTCACCGAGGGATCGGTCCACTTGATCTTGTGCTGGGCGAGCTGGTCGTACTTCTCCGGCCCGGCCTGGGACAGATAGACGTTCTCGAACCAGTCCGTCAGCGTCCAGCCGTCGGCGCCGCCGACCGAGAACGGGGTGACACCGGAGTCGTACACCGCCTGCGCGGCGGTCAGCAGCTCCTGCCAGGTCTTCGGCTCCTTGGCGCCCGCGTTCTCGAAGGCCTTGGCGTTGTACCAGATCAGCGACTTGTTGGCGGCCTTGTAGTAGACGCCGTACTGCTTGCCGTCGATCTTGCCGATGTCCTGCCAGCCCTGCGAGTAGTTCTTCTGCAGCTCCTTGAGCGCGTCCGGGCCGAGCGGTTTCGCCCACTTCTTGTCCACGGCCTGCTTGATCGCGCCCGGCTGCGGCAGCAGGGCCACGTCCGGCGGCTGACCGCCCGCGATCTTCGAACCGAGGAAGTTGATGATCGGGTCCTGGGCGGGCACGAACGTCACCTTCGCGCCCGTGCGCTTCTCGAACTCCGCCAGGACCTTCTTGAAGTTCGCCTGTTCGGTGCCGGTCCAGACGGCGGCGACCTCCAGGCTCGCGCCGTTCAGTTTCGGCAGGGTGACGCCGGAGCCGCTCGCGGTGTCCCCGCCGCTCGTGTCGCCGCTGCCCTTCTTGTCGTCGCCGCTGGAGCAGGCGGTGAGCGCGAGGGCTCCCGCGAGCAAGGCGGCGACAGTGGTGACGGCCCTGTGTGTCCGGATGGTGTTGCTGTTGCCACGCATCACTTCCCCGTTCGTCGTTCTCCGCTGAACGTCAGAACACTGTTCCGTGCGATCCGGTCTACGCCGGGCCGCACGAGGGCGGCAAGAGCGCCTGCGCCGTCCGGCGGGTCATCGTGACCGGCTCGTGATCAGGGAAGTATGCGTACGGATTCCGGCTACAGGAGCGAGGGCACCTCGGCCGCGGCGACCTGCCGGGCCGCCCGCTCCACCGCACTCGCCAGCAGGGCCAGGTCGGTGGGGCCGTTGCCCAGTTCGCGCACGGGACGACGGGCCGGCGGATCGCCCATCCGCTGCCACTCCAGCGGGACGACCGTGGGCCGCTGGGTCGCGGTGCGCGGGATACGGCCCGTCACCCGGCCGCCCTGGAAACCGACGGTCCGCCCGTCCGCGTACGCCAGCCTGCCGCGCCCGGGCGCCGGCTCCTCGGGCCCGGCCGTCGGCGCGTCCAGCGTGACCCGCAGGGTGGCCTGCCGGGCCGGCTCCGTCTCCGCCGTACGACCGCCCGTCCCGGCCGCGGCCACCAGGTGCACGCCGAGCCGCTCGCCCTCCCGGGCCACCGCCTCCAGGGCCCGCATCACCGATCCGGCGGCGGGCCGGCCTGGCGAGCCGAGCGCGGGGGAGACCAGCGCGTCCAGGTCGTCGACGACCACCAGGAGCCGGGGCAGCGGCGGTGCGGCCTCGGTGCGCTTGCGTGCGGCGCCGGGCCGCAGCCGCATCGTGGAGCTGGGCGGCGCCTCTATGTCCCCGGCCCCGGAGGCCGCCGGGCGCCCGCCCGGGGAGCGCTGCGCGACGATACGGCCGGACACCTCGCGCCCCGCGTGCCACTGGGCGAAGTCCGTCCGGCCCAGCAACTCCGCGCGCCGCTTCAGCTCGGCGCTCAGCGACTGCGCGAACTCCCGCATGCGGACGGGGTCGTTGGCGATGAGGTGGGTCGTGACATGGGGTATGTCCGTGCAGACGCGCAGGCCCTCACCGTGCCCCGCGC
The DNA here is from genome assembly GCF_044768135.1 of Streptomyces sp. NPDC101165. NCBI lineage: Bacteria > Bacillati > Actinomycetota > Actinomycetes > Kitasatosporales > Streptomycetaceae > Streptomyces > Streptomyces sp. NPDC101165. The sequence goes on from NZ_JBIWPG010000022.1 coordinate 56,833, forward strand.
CCGCGCCGACGCCGTCCCGGCCGTCGATCAGCACCATGCCCAGCCGGTCGGGCCGCTCCGCGGCGGCCAGCGAGGCGATCAGGGCCCGCAGCAGCTCGGTACGGCCGCTGCCGGCCGGCCCCTCGATCAGCAGATGCGGCCCGTCGGCCACCAGGTCGGCGGTGAGCGGGCCGTGCGGCCCGGCACCGAGCACCGCCCGGGCCCGGCCGCCCATCGAGTCCGTGTCGTCGGCCGCGTCCGCCCAGCGCGCCATCAGCGAGGCCGGGGTGGCCCGGGCCAGGCCCAGCTCGTCCAGTAGCCGCGCCGACTGCGGTAGCGGTACGGCCACGCGCGCGTGCCGCTCGCCGACGGGGCCGTCGGGCCGGAGCGGCGCCAGCGCCCGCGCGAACCGCTCCGCCCAGGCGGGGGAGACGGCGTCGACGGTGGCGACGGTCCCCGGGCCCACGGGCCCGGTCGGCGCGACGCGCATCAGGTGCAGCGCACCGGCGATGTCGCCGCTGAGCAGGGCCACGGCCCCACAGTGCCGGAAGGTGGGCGTGACCGCGCAGGCCGCCTCGTACGTCCGCGCCACGGGCGAGGCGGGCGTGGTGGCCGCGGTCTCGGCGAGGCAGACGACATGGATCCCGGCCCGCGGACCGGACACGGCCAGCCGCGCCAGGGCTTCCTGCAGAGAGGCGCCGCCGGGGTCCCCGTCCACGACGACGACGGTGAACGGCCCCGGGAAGCCACCGAATCCGGCCGGCTCGGCGCCTTCCCTGGCCCAGGAGGGGCGGCGGGCGGAGGTGGTGGTGCCGTGCGGGGAGACGGGGTCCGGGTCCGGGGCGGTGTGGTGGGCCGTCCCGGGTGCCGTTGCCGGTGCGGCGGGCGAGGCCTGTCCGGCAGGGCCGGTGGACGGGGCGACGGCCCCGGTCGCCGAGGCCGGCTGGGCCGTGCCTCGGCCCGTCGCCGCGAACTCCTCCACCCGGCGCAGCAGTTCCTCCGTGCGGGCCGCCGCCTGTTCGCGGTCGTAGGCCAGCAACAGGCGGCAGTCCTGGCCGTGCCCCGGACGGACGTGCGGGAGCCAGCTCAGCCAGGACCACTCGGCCGTCCGCTCCTCCTCGGGGCGGCTGCGGTCCGCGCTGATCAGCACGATCTCCAGCAGGTCGGGGGAGTGCAGCACGGCCAGCTGGGCCAGCACCGCACGGGCCAGCCCGGACAGCCGGGGGCGCGGACCGGCCAGGCCCAGCGCACCCGCCTCGCGCAGCGCGGCGGTCACCGGTACGGCGGGCAGCACGCCCGAGCCGTCCGGTGCGCTCCGGTCGGCCGTGCCCAGCCGTACGGTCAGCGCCTCCGGGTGTCCCGGCCCCCGCTCCCACAGCCGGGGCCCGGGCCCCAGGGCCGTCAGCAGCAGCGCGGCGGGATCCGGCCAGGTCTCCGGCAGCTGCGGGCCGTCGGCCGGCTGCACGCCGCCCGCACCGGCCTCCGTGGCGCCGTACCTCTCCGGCCGGGCCGCGGGCTGCTCCCCGCGCCCACCGGCCAGCCGCCGCGCCCAGGCACCGATTCCGCCCCGGCGACGGCCGCCCTCGGGGGCGTCGGTGCCCCGGAGCGGGGTGTCCTTGCGGCCGCGGCTCGCTCCCGCATCGGTGCCGGAAGCGGCACTGTCGGACGCCGGGCCGCGGGTCGTCGCACCGGCGTGTGCGGCCCCGGTCAGGCCCTCCGGGCCGCCGACGCCGTACCGCCCCGCGTGTGTGTCCCCGCCACGGCTGGCGGAACCGGGCATCCCGGCCGCGGCTATGTCTCCGCCCGGTCCGCCGGCCCCGTGGCGGCCTGCGGCTGCGGCCTCGCCGCCGGTGGTCGCCACGGGCATCCCGGGGGCCGTGTGTTCGTCGTTCGGTCCGCCGGCCCCGTAGCGGCCCGTGGCCGCGCCCCCGCCGCCGGCAGCCGCGCCGGGCACTCCGGGGGCCGGGCGTTCGCCGCTCGGTCCGGCCCCGAAGCCGCCCCCGTCGACGGAAGCCCTGCCGGGAGCCGAACCCGGCCCCCCTGCGCCTGCGCCGCGTGTCTCGATGCTCGGTGCCCCGCCCTGGCCCGGTACCGCCGGCTGTTCGCCGCGCCGGTGCTCCGGAACCCCCGCGCCCCCGCCCGGGGCAGCCCAGCTCGCCGTGCCGTACGCGTGACGGGTCGGTCCTGAGGGGCCGTCGGCGGCCGGGCCCGAGGCGGGCTCCACGCGCGCGTGCCCGGCGGCGCCCGCCGCACCCGGACCACCGGCTTCGCCGGCCGACCCCGGGGCGAAGCGCACGCACCCCTCCCCGTCCGGCACCGTCCGTACCCGCGCCCCGGGGCCGGCGGACGGGGTGAGCCGCAGGGCGGACTCGCCGATCCTCAGCAGGGCCCCCGGAGCGAACCGCACCGCGCGGTCGCTCACCCGGGTGCCGTCCAGGGCCGTGCCGTTGGTGGAGCCGAGGTCGGCCACGGAGACGCGGCCGTCGGCGGCGACCGTGACCGCGCAGTGCAGGCGGGAGACGTCCGGGTCGTCCAGCGGGACGTCGGCGTCGGCGGAGCGGCCGACCGTGATCCGGCCGCCGTGCAGCAGATGGACCCCGCCCGCGTCCGGGCCCGCGACCACGTGCAGCTGCGCCGGGGCGTCGTCCAGCTCGGGATGCGGCTCGGGGGCCGCCGGGGCGCCCAGGGACAGCACGGCGCCGTCGACCAGGGGAGGCTCGCCGAGGGTGCAGCGGCGCGGGTCCAGCCGCTCCGCGCCGGCGTACAGGACCACCGAGGCGCTGCCCGTGTCCCGGCCCGTGCCGCCGTCTCCGGTGACCGTCGTGGCCAGTGCCGACGCCACCGCGGCCAGGTCCGTGCCCGCGGGCGCCGTCACCAGCACGTCGCGGCTCGCGGCGCGGCCCCGCTGCGGGGACGGACCCAGCGGGTCCACGACGGTCAGCCGGATCTGCATCGGCGCAGCGGTCCCTTCTGCCCGGGCGCGGACATCCCCCACCCCCGCACGAGCACGTCGGCCAGTACTGCACGCATCCTCGCACCTGTCACTGACAACGCGCCCGCGGCCCGGTGCCAAGTGATCTTGATTGGTCAGCTCTGCCCCCAAAAGTGCCTGACCATTAATCCATCGGTGATCAGTTGAGATCGGTCACGTCCGGCACTGGGCAACCAGGAGACCAAGGCGAGCGTCTTTCCTTCGAACATCGACGGGAACGCTTACGTAGTGCCCTGGGGGGCGGCACTACAGTGGGCCGGAACACCGGAACACAGGCGAACAGACAGCAGGGAGCGCGGAACGTGCGGCCAGTCGGCAGCAAGTACCTGCTCGAGGAGCCGCTCGGACGCGGCGCCACGGGCACCGTCTGGCGTGCCCGCCAGCGCGAGACCGCGGGCGCCGAGGCGGCCGTGGCCGGCCAGCCCGGCGAGACGGTCGCGATCAAGGTCCTCAAGGAGGAGCTGGCGAGCGACCCGGACATCGTGATGCGGTTCCTGCGGGAACGCTCCGTCCTGCTCCGGCTCACCCACCCCAACATCGTCCGGGTCCGCGACCTGGTCGTCGAGGGTGATCTGCTGGCCCTGGTCATGGACCTCGTCGACGGCCCCGACCTGCACCGCTACCTGCGCGAGAACGGCCCCTTCACGCCGGTCGCCGCCGCGCTGATGACGGCGCAGATCGCCGACGCCCTCGGCGCGAGCCACTCCGACGGCGTCGTCCACCGCGACCTGAAGCCCGCCAACGTGCTGCTCCAGCAGTTCGACAGCCAGATGCACCCGATGCTGACCGACTTCGGCATCGCCCGCCTCGCCGACTCCCCGGGCCTGACTCGCACGCACGAGTTCGTCGGCACGCCCGCGTACATCGCGCCGGAGTCCGCCGAGGGCCGCCCGCAGACCTCCGCCGTCGACATCTACGGCGCCGGCATCCTGCTGTACGAACTGGTCACCGGTCACCCGCCGTTCTCCGGCGCCACCGCCCTGGAGGTGCTGCACCAGCACCTGAGCGCCGAGCCGCGCCGCCCCTCCACCGTCCCGGACCCGCTGTGGACGGTGATAGAGCGCTGCCTGCGCAAGAACCCCGACGAGCGGCCCAGCGCCGAGAACCTCGCGCGCGGACTCCGGGTCGTGGCCGAGGGCGTCGGCGTGCACGCGAACGCCGCCCAGATCGCCGCCGCCGAGGGCGTCGGTGCCCTGCTGGCCCCGGACCCGGCCCCGACCGCCGTTCCGGGCGTGCCCGGTGCCGCCGACCCCACCCAGGTGCTGCCGACGAACGCGCCGCAGGGGGCGTTCGACCCGAATGCGGCGACCAGCGTCCTGCCGCACACCGGCGGCCCCGTCGGCGCGGCCGACCCGACCGCCGTCCTGCCGAACACCGGCGCGGCCGACCCGACGGCCGTCATGCCCCCGATGCCGCAGGGGCAGCCGGGCCAGCAGCCCGATCAGCCGCACCCCTGGCAGACCCAGCTGCGCGCGGCCCGGGACCGCAACGAGCAGACGCAGATCCAGTACCTCGACCCCAATGAGGACCCGCTGCGCCGCCGCCCCCAGCGGCAGGTCGCCCGGCCGCAGCAGCAGCCGCGTCAGGCCCCGCAGGCGCGCCCGCAGCAGCCGCAGTCGCGCGGCCGCCAGCAGCCGCACGCCGGGTACGGCTACCCGCAGCAGCCCCAGCAGTACGCCCCGCAGCAGCAGCCCCAGCGGTACGCGCCCCCCGCCCCGGAGCCGCAGCGGCCCGCGCGCGAGCCCCGGCCGGCCAGGCAGCGCAGCGCCAACCCGATGAAGATCCCCGGACTCGGCTGCCTGAAGGGCTGCCTGTTCACGATCGTCATCCTGGTCGTGGCCGGCTGGCTGATCTGGGACCTGACCCCGCTGCACACCTGGGTCGGCCAGGGCAGGGGCTACTGGCACGAGGTGAGCCACTTCGCCGGGCAGGTGGGCCACTGGCTCAAGCAGCTGGGCTCGGCCACCGGCAGCGGCAACTGACCGCTGGTTTGGTGATTTGTCGACACCTGGCGGGTGATTTCCGTCTCCGCGGTGAAGGTTGGCTCGTTCGGCGCGTAGCTTTGTCGGCAACACGCGTCAGTAGGAGCAGTCTTGGCACGGAAGATCGGCAGCCGGTACACCGCCAACCAGATCCTGGGGCGGGGCAGCGCCGGCACGGTGTGGCTGGGCGAGGGACCCGAGGGGCCCGTCGCGATCAAGCTGCTGCGTGAGGACCTCGCGTCCGACCAGGAGCTCGTCGGGCGCTTCGTGCAGGAGCGCACCGCACTGCTCGGCCTGGAGCACCCGCACATCGTCACGGTGCGCGACCTCGTGGTCGACGGCAACGACCTGGCGCTCGTCATGGACCTGGTGCGCGGCACCGATCTGCGCACCCGCCTGGACCGTGAGCGACGGATGGCTCCCGAGGCGGCCGTGGCGATCGTCGCCGACATCGCCGACGGGCTCGCGGCGGCCCACGCGTCCGGGGTCGTGCACCGGGACGTCAAGCCCGAGAACGTCCTGCTGGACATGCAGGGCCCGCTCGGCCCTGGCGGCGCGCACCCCGCCCTGCTGACGGACTTCGGCGTCGCGAAGCTGATCGACTCGCCGAAGCGGACCCGGGCCACGAAGATCATCGGTACGCCGGACTACCTGGCCCCGGAGATCGTCGAGGGCCTGCCGCCGCGCGCCTCGGTCGACATCTACGCCCTCGCGACGGTGCTGTACGAGCTGCTGGCCGGCTTCACCCCCTTCGGGGGCGGGCACCCGGGGGCGGTGCTGCGCCGCCACGTGACGGAGACGGTCGTACCGCTGCCGGGGATCCCCGACGAGCTGTGGCAGCTGATCGTGCAGTGCCTCGCGAAGGCGCCGGCGTCGCGGCTGCGGGCGTCGGAGCTGGCGGCGCTCCTGCGGGAGCAGCTGCCGACACTGGTCGGGATGCCGCCGCTGGACGTCGACGAGCCGGACGCGGAGTCGGCCGAGGAGGGCCCGGAGGAGGCACCGGCCCCGGCCGCGCCCGGGGAGCCCGTACGGCGCCGGGGCGCGGTCTCCCTGGTGCCGGGGGCCAAGCCGGACTCCAACCGGGACACCCACACGTCGATGCGGGTGCCGGCGCCCGACGAGCTCGCCGGAGGAGCACGGGGCACGGCGCGAGCCCCCCGTGCGTCGGGCGCACCCCGCCCCGGCTCGGCCCGCCACCGCGCCGCCGCCCGGCGCCGCAGGATCACGCTGAGCATCGCGGGAGTGGTCCTGGCCGCGGCGATAGGAGTCGGCGCGTGGGCGGCGACCTCCGGGGACGACGAGCCGCCGCAGGAGACCCACAGCACCTCGACGCCGTAGGCGCGAGGCCTGTGGAGAGGTGCTCCTCACCGCTCGGCCCTGGCTGCCCGGCGGAGCCGTTACGCTGGAGGCGTGGCAGTCGTCGATGTATCCGAAGAGCTGAAGTCCCTCTCCTCGACCATGGAGTCGATCGAGGCCGTCCTGGACCTCGACAGGCTGAGGGCAGACATCGCCGTGCTCGAGGAGCAGGCGGCCGCGCCGTCCCTGTGGGACAACCCGGACGAGGCGCAGAAGATCACCAGCAAGCTCTCCCACCTCCAGGCCGAGGTCAGGAAGGCGGAGGCGCTGCGCGGCCGGATCGACGATCTCGCGGTCCTCTTCGAGATGGCCGAGGAGGAGGACGACCCGGACACCCGCGCCGAGGCCGAGTCCGAGCTGGCCTCCGTGCGCAAGGCGCTGGACGAGATGGAGGTCCGGACGCTGCTCAGCGGTGAGTACGACTCCCGTGAGGCGCTCGTCAACATCCGCGCCGAGGCCGGTGGCGTCGACGCCGCCGACTTCGCCGAGAAGCTGCAGCGCATGTACCTGCGCTGGGCCGAGCAGCACGGCTACAAGACCGAGCTCATCGAGACGTCGTACGCGGAGGAGGCCGGTATCAAGTCGACCACCTTCGCCGTGCAGGTGCCGTACGCCTACGGGACGCTCTCCGTCGAGCAGGGCACGCACCGCCTCGTGCGCATCTCGCCCTACGACAACCAGGGGCGCCGCCAGACCTCCTTCGCGGGCGTCGAGATCCTCCCCGTGGTCGAGCAGACCGACCACATCGAGATCGACGAGTCCGAGCTGCGGGTGGACGTGTACCGCTCCTCCGGCCCCGGCGGTCAGGGCGTCAACACCACCGACTCCGCGGTGCGCCTGACCCACATCCCCACCGGCATCGTGGTCTCCTGCCAGAACGAGCGGTCGCAGATCCAGAACAAGGCCACCGCGATGAACGTCCTCCAGGCCAAGCTGCTGGAGCGGCGCCGTCAGGAGGAGCAGGCCAAGATGGACGCCCTCAAGGGCGACGGCGGCAACTCCTGGGGCAACCAGATGCGTTCGTACGTGCTGCACCCGTACCAGATGGTCAAGGACCTGCGCACCGAGTTCGAAGTCGGTAACCCCGAGGCCGTGTTCAACGGCGAGATCGACGGTTTCCTGGAGGCCGGCATTCGCTGGCGCAAGCAGCAGGAGAAGTAACTTTGTCGACATGACAACTGCCGCCCAAGAGGCGGCAGTTGTCTTTTGTCTGGGTTTTACATCACACTCACAGGCTCCAAGTCCCCCCAAACGCCGCCCCGTTGGACATTGCGCGCGCAATGGCCTTGACGTTGCTTTGAAAAATGGGAAGGCTGAAGCGTGGCATGCGTATCTCTGGGGCGCATGTGAACCGGGGGAATTGGCGCACATCTCGTCACGGCTACCTCCGTCGATCACGGCAAGCCCCGCACGCCGCCTCATTGACGAACAGCTACTGGGGGTAGCAACCATATGACGAAGAAGACGCGGATCCGGGTCGCGCGGATAGCCGCCGGCGCCGTGATTGCGGCCGGCGCCTCACTGACCGCCGCGGGTGCCGCCTCGGCTCTGGACCTCGGCGTCCAGGCAGGTCCGATCACCCTGGGCGTGAGCGCGGACGGCAACGACGACGGCGGGACCACCGGGGGCTGCGACCCCGTCGGTGTCTGTGACACTACGGGCGGCAGCTCGACCGGTGGTGACGACTCCACGGGCGGCACCACCACGGGTGGCGACGACTCCACGGGCGGCACCACCACCGGCGGCGACGACTCCACCGGTGGCACCACCACCGGCGGCGACGACTCCACCGGCGGCACCGCCAGCATCGGTGGCGTCATCGGTGGTGGCGACAGCACCGGTGGTGACAGCTCGACCGGTGGTGGCAACAGCACCGGTGGTGACAGCTCGACCGGCGGTGGCAACAGCACCGGTGGTGACAGCTCGACCGGCGGTGGCAACAGCACCGGTGGCGACAGCTCGACCGGCGGTGGCAACAGCACCGGTGGCGACAGCTCGACCGGTGGCGACACCGGCGGTAACGGCAACTCCGGTGGTAACGGCAACTCGGGTGGCAACGGCAACTCGGGTGGTAACGGCAACTCGGGTGGTAACGGCAACTCGGGTGGCAACGGTTCCTCCGGTGGCAACAGCAGCACCGGTGGCAACGGCAACACCACCCCCGACGGCGGCAACAACAACGCGTCCCAGGAGGAGGGCTCCTCGGCCCTCACCGACACGGGCTCGGACACCTCGGCCCAGGGCGGCGACAAGCAGCTCGCCGAGACCGGTGCCGGGCAGACCGCGTTCCTGATCGTCGGCGCCGCGACCATGATCGCCGGTGGCGTCGGCTTCCGCATCCTGCCGCGTCTGATGAACGGCCGGGGCGGCGCCGCCGCCTGAGCGTAGCCTCACGGTCACGTGCTGTAGGTGCAGTGCAGACGGAAGGGCCCGGAGCTCGGCGCTCCGGGCCCTTCCGGTGTTCCTGAGGTCTTCTTACGCGGTCTGGTGCGCCAGCAGCGCCACCGCGGCGATCAGTACCGCGAGCAGCATGATCAGCGCCATCGGGTTCAGCCCAGCGAAGAAGCCCTCCTGCTGCTGCAGTCGCTCGCGATTGGCGCGGCACACCGGGCACCGGCCCTCACTCACAGGCGACGCACAGTTCGCGCACACCAACCGGTCGTACGTCATGCGCTCGCCCTCCTTGCACCGGCCATCACACATATAACGCACACGGGAACGAGAACGTTCCCCCTCCACTCTGCCAGGTTCCTGCGGAGCGTGCGCGGCCCGCCTGTGGAGGGGTGGATTCCGTTGTGGCGCGACTGCGGGCCGTGAGGGCCGGTCGCGCCACGCGGCCCAGCCGCACACCGCTACAGCCCGAGCCCCCCGGGTGGGAAAGCTCACGCTTGCCGAAAAGCCCCGTACAAAAACGCACAACCCTCCCCCAACCCCGCCCGGACCCTGCACCCCCGCCCCCGGTTCGCGTATGGTCACGCACATCTACCCCCGGCGACCCGTGGTGCATCCGTGATCCGATTCGACAACGTCTCCAAGGTCTACCCCAAGCAGACCCGCCCCGCGCTCAGGGATGTGTCCCTGGAAGTGGAGAAGGGCGAGTTCGTCTTCCTCGTGGGGTCCTCCGGCTCCGGAAAGTCCACCTTCCTGCGGCTCATCCTCCGCGAGGAGCGGTGCAGTCACGGGCAGGTGCACGTCCTGGGCAAGGACCTCGCGCGCGTCTCCAACTGGAAGGTGCCGCAGATCCGCCGCCAGCTCGGGACGGTGTTCCAGGACTTCCGCCTCCTGCCCAACAAGACGGTCGCGGAGAACGTGGCCTTCGCGCAGGAGGTCATCGGCAAGTCGCGCGGCGAGATCCGCAAGTCCGTGCCGCAGGTGCTCGACCTCGTCGGGCTCGGCGGCAAGGAGGAACGGATGCCGGGCGAGCTCTCCGGCGGTGAGCAGCAGCGCGTGGCCATCGCGCGGGCCTTCGTCAACCGGCCCAAGCTGCTCATCTGCGACGAGCCCACCGGCAACCTCGACCCGCAGACCTCCGTCGGCATCATGAAGCTGCTCGACCGCATCAACCGGACGGGCACCACCGTGATCATGGCGACGCACGACCAGAACATCGTGGACCAGATGCGCAAGCGCGTCATCGAGCTGGAGAAGGGCCGCCTCGTCCGCGACCAGGCCCGCGGCGTCTACGGCTACCAGCACTGACCGACGAGATCCACGGAAAGGCTTAACCAGACGCCATGCGCGCCCAGTTCGTCCTGTCGGAGATCGGTGTCGGTCTCCGCCGCAATCTGACGATGACCTTCGCCGTCATCGTCTCCGTCGCCCTGTCCCTGGCCCTCTTCGGCGGTTCGCTGCTGATGAGCGACCAGGTGAGCACCATGAAGGGCTATTGGTACGACAAGGTCAACGTCTCGATCTTCCTGTGCAACAAGAGCGACGCACAGTCGGACGTCAACTGCGCCAAGGGTGCGGTCACCGAGGACCAGAAGAAGCAGATCCTCAACGACCTGCACAAAATGCCGATCGTCGAAAAGGTCGCGTACGAGTCGCAGGACCAGGCGTACAAGCACTACAAGGAGCAGTTCGGCAACTCCCCGCTGGCCAGCTCGCTGACGCCGGACCAGATGCAGGAGTCGTACCGCATCAAGCTCAAGGACCCGCAGAAGTACCAGGTGATCGCGACCGCGTTCAACGGACGCGACGGTGTCCAGTCGGTGCAGGACCAGAAGGGCATCCTGGACAACCTCTTCCAGCTGCTGAACCTGATGAACCGGGCGGCGCTCGGCGTGATGGCGCTGATGCTGCTCGTCGCGCTGCTGCTGATCGTCAACACCGTGCGTGTCTCGGCGTTCAGCCGTAGGCGCGAGACCGGCATCATGCGCCTGGTCGGTGCCTCGGGCTTCTACATCCAGGCGCCGTTCATCATGGAGGCCGCGGTCGCCGGGCTCATCGGCGGTGGCCTCGCCTGCGTCTTCCTGGTGGTCGGGCGGTACTTCACCATCGACCACGGCATGGCGCTGTCCACCAAGCTCACGCTGATCAACTTCGTAGGCTGGGACGCGGTGTTGACCAAGCTCCCGCTGATCCTCGCCACCAGCGTCCTCATGCCGTCGATGGCGGCGTTCTTCGCGCTGCGCAAGTACCTGAAGGTGTGACGCATACCAAGAGGGCCGTACGGACATCCGACCGTACGGCCCTTCCCGTTCCCCTAGACTCACGGCCATGTCAGGCCGCGACCTGTTCTGCCAGCCCCGCCGCATCCGCCGCGGGGCCGCCCTGACATTGGTGTTCGCCGGCGTCCTCGTCGCGGGCGCCGCCACCGGCTCCTTCCCGGACACCGGCCAGGCAGTCGGCGCCGGCCGCAAGGCCGCCGAGGGTGCCGCGCACACGGATCTCGGGCACGAGGCCGTGCAGCAGGCCGCCGCAGAGGCCATGGCCGACGGCAAGTCGCCGACGGAGGCCGCCGAGCGGGCCGTCAGCCGCAGCGGAGACCGCTGGGGCGCCGTCTATTCCGAGGGCGAGTACCAGGAGTTCCAGGAAGCCCTCGAAGGCCAGTACACCGGCGTCGGCCTGTGGGCGCGGCGCGAGCGGAACGGCCGGATCGCGGTGACCCGGGTGCAGCCCGGCTCGCCCGCGGCCGACGCCGGGATCCGCAGGGGCGACCGGCTGCGCAGCGTCGACGGCGACACGGTCGACGGACGGCCGGTCACCGAGGTGGTCTCCTTACTGCGCGGCGACGCGGACGACGCGGCCGCCGGCACGAAGGTCACGCTCGGTCTGCAGCGCGGCCCGCGCGCGTGGACCGAGACCGTGCACCGGGCCCGCCTGTCCACGGACTCGGTGACCGTCCGCAGGCTGCCCGACGGAGTCACCGTCATCCAGATCGCCGCCTTCACCAAGGGCTCCGGCGCCGCCGTCCGCGCCGCCGTACGGCAGGCCCCGGCCGGCGCCGGCATCGTGCTCGACCTGCGCGGGAACTCCGGCGGCCTGGTCACCGAGGCGGTGGACACCGCCTCCGCCTTCCTCGACGGCGGCCTGGTCGCCACCTACGACGTCGACGGCGCCCAGCGCGCCCTGCACGCCGACACCGGCGGCGACACCACCCGGCCCCTGGTCGCCCTGGTCGACGGCGGCACCATGAGCGCGGCCGAGATGCTCACCGGCGCCCTCCAGGACCGGGGCCGAGCGGTCGTGATCGGTTCCCGCACCTTCGGCAAGGGCTCCATCCAGATGCCGACCGAGCTGCCCGACGGCTCGGTGGCCGAGCTGACCGTGGGCCACTATCGCACCCCCTCCGGCCACAAGGTGGACGGCCGGGGCATCACCCCGGACCTGGAGGCGGGGCCGGAGGCCCTCCAGCGGGCGGAGACGGTGCTCACCGGTCTCGGCGACCCGTCCTAGCGCTCTTAATACGCTTCCCACCCACCCCCTCCGTGGTGCGAAAATGGTCGGCACTATGAGCAAGGGAATGTACGTACCGAAGGAGTCCCAGCCCAAGCAGGGCGGTGGGGCCGCGAAGGCCAGGGACGGCGAGAAGGGCGGCAAGCGCAAGATCGTCGCCCAGAACAAGAAGGCCCGGCACGACTACGCGATCGTCGACACCTACGAGGCCGGGCTCGTGCTCACCGGGACCGAGGTGAAGTCGCTGCGTGAGGGTCGGACCTCGCTGACCGACGGCTTCGTCCAGATCGACCGGGGTGAGGCGTGGCTGCACAACGCCCACATCCCCGAGTACCACCAGGGCAGCTGGACCAACCACTCCGCGCGCCGCAAGCGCAAGCTCCTGCTGCACCGCGAGGAGATCGACAAGCTGGAGTCCAAGGCCCAGGAGACAGGTCACACCATCGTGCCGCTCGCCCTGTACTTCAAGGACGGCCGCGCGAAGGCCGAGATCGCGCTCGCACGAGGCAAGAAGGAGTACGACAAGCGGCAGACCCTGCGGGAGCAGCAGGACCGGCGTGAGTCGGACCGTGCGATCGCTGCGGCGAAGCGGAGGCAGCGCGGCGTCTAGCCGGGCCGCCGGGAATAAGCTGGCATCGGCGTGCGTCGGTCACGTACGATGGCACTGCACTCCACAGAGGGTGCGTCCCCCTCTCCGGAGGGGATTGAAAAATCAACATGGGGATGATCGGTTTCGACAGCGGCTGTCGAAGCAGGGGAAGCGTGTCGAGGAAGCGGCAATGATCTCGTAAACCATATGTCGCAAAAAATAATCGCCAACACCAAGCGCGATTCCTTCGCCCTCGCTGCCTAAGTAGCGACTTGCGAAGTGTCAGCCCGGGGCTGTTCCCGACCCGGATCCTGGCATCAGCTAGGGAACTAAACCTTGATCCCGGTCACGGGGTGAAGAGGGAAATCTAACAGTGACTGGGCCCGTCGGCGACTTGTTCGCGTGATCGCCGGGGCCGAGAAAATCACAGCGAACTGCACACGGAGAAGCCCTGATTCCGCACCGTTGGACGCGGGTTCGATTCCCGCCATCTCCACTCATCCCATGTGGGCAAAGGCCCCGCTGCCTCGGCAGCGGGGCCTTTGCCGTCGTACGGGACATACCCCCGTCATGCCCCGTACGCGCGGGCCAGTCGCGTGATGCGGGAGATCTCCGCGTCACGCTCCGCCCGGGCGGCCCTGAACTTCTTCTGCCGACCGGCGATCGCTGCGTTCTGGTACTCCGACTCGACGGCGAACCAGACGCCCACCAGGTTGGTGCTCTCCTTGCAGCCGACGTCGGCCCGGGCCTCGCCGATCTCCGTGCGGTCCGGCTCGGCCCGCTGGACCGAGGGCAGCTTCGCCCCCGCCTCCATCGGGTTCGGTTCGTCGAAGCCGTGCGTCCGCATGCAGGCCGACCAGCGGGCGAAGACCTTCCGCACCCGGGGATCGGCCAGGGAGCGGGCGAAGCTGTCGCTCTTGGTGGCCGCGACGATCCCGTCGGGTCCGGCGCCGGTGTCGAGCCGCCGGGCGGCCTCGCCCTCGCACCCTCCCGCGGGCAGCTTCCGGCCCTGGTACGTGGTCACCGGCCGGCGCTCGGCGTTCCTGGCGAACATGACCGCCTGTTGCGCGGCGGACGGCCTCAGCGCTGCGCTGTCGGCCGGCGCCGACGACTTCGTGCGCGGCAGGTGATACCCCCAGGTCGCGACGCTCGCGGGATCCGTCACGCCGTACCTGCGGTACATCACCGAGTCGGCGGCGGAGGTCATGGGCTTCGGTCCCACGGGGAAGTCGAGGCCGTACTTCTTCATGCAGTCCTCGACGATCCTGCCGTGCACCCAGCCGCGCCGCGCCGTCTGCTCGGGCGTGAGCATGTAGTCCTCGATCGGCAGGTGCAGCGTCATGACCTGCGCCGGGCCGGGCGTGGGCGTGGGAACGGGCGTGGCCGCGGCGGCCGACGGCGGGTCCTGCCGACCCGCGCAGCCCACCGCGGTGATGAGCGCGAGCAGCAGCGTCCCCGCCTTCAGGCCACGCCGGAGGGTGCGTGCGGCGATCATGTTCTCTTCCTCGTACGGATCAGACGTCGGGGCACTGGTCGTAACTGTCGTGGCCCCCGTACAGCCCGTCGATCGCGATGGACGCTTCGTTGTTCCGCAGCCTCGAGGTGAGGTTGCCGCCGCGTCCGCCCATCACGTAGTTCGAGTCGCCCACGTAGTTGGGGTAGACCCAGGTGCGCACGTCGCAGTACACGGGGTTCTCCATGGACGCGGCGTCGTTGCGGATGACGTGGCCGTCGTCGAAGTTGCCGGAGATCGTGGGGACCTGGATGCTGTAGTAGCCCTTCATGCCACCCGCGTGGTTCGGCGAGTAGTACAGGCAGAAGAAGTAGCCGTTGTCGCATCGCGAGCTCGTGCTCCACGCGCCGACGTTGGTGTCCGTCGCGCTCGCCTGCCCCGCGGACACACCCAGCGCCAGCGCGGCACCTGCCGCCGCGACGCCCGCACGCCGACCGAACTTGCTGAGAATCATGTGCTTTTCCTTCGTCGAGGGGACATCCGTTGCCGCGGCGGATTGAATTCTGCATGCCGGGCCACCTCAACGCGGCCTTGAATGGGGTGTTTTGTCGCATGCCTTGCCCGTCCCAAGCCTCTGACCTGCGGTTTGGGACGCGTCCCTGAGACGGGGCGGCCCCTCAGGGCGCGTTGCGGGGTGCGGTGCTCGCGCGGTCGCCGGTGTGACGGGCATGGCGGTCGGCGGTTCGGCGGGAAGAACGCATGCCCGTCGCCGCCGAGTTGATGAGCACGGCCGCGCCGGCCGCCGCGGCCGGGACGGCGAAGGCGAGGGCGGGGGAGAGGTGGTCCGCCGCCCAGCCGCCGGCCGCCGAACCGCACGCGATGCCGGTGAGCAGGCCGGTGACGACGAGGCTCATGCCCTCGTTGAGCCGGTCCGCCGGGGTGCGCTCCTGCACCTGGGTCATCGCGGTCACCATCGTCGGCGCGGTCGCCATGCCGGCCAGGAGCAGCGCGCCCGCCAGGACCGTGAGCGAACCCGCGGTGGTGGCCGCCAGCCAGGGCAGGGTCATCAGTCCGGCCATCGCGAGCAGGCACCGGGAGAGGCGGAGGCCGGCCGGCTTCAGCACCCCGTACAGCAGGCCCGCCGCACAGGAGCCGGCCGCCTGCAGCGCGAGGACCACGCCGGCCGCCGCGCGATGCCCCTGGGCGTCGGCGAAGGCGATCGTGACGACCTCCATCGAACCGAACACCGCGCCGGTCGCCACGAAGCAGGCCAGCAGCGGCGGCATGCCCGGGCTCCGCAGCGGCGACGGCGCCTTCGAATGGGCCTGCGGCGGCGGCTCGGTGGCCCGCTGCGCGGTGAACAGCAGCATGCCGGCCAGCAGCAGGACGGCCCCGGCGAGTGTGCCCGCCTCCGGGAAGAACGTGCCGGTCAGGAAGGACGCCAGCACCGGGCCGAGCATGAAGCACAGCTCGTCGGCCGCCTGCTCGAAGGAGTTCGCAGTGTGCAGCGCGCCGGGGTCGTCGCGCAGCAGATGGGCCCAGCGGGCGCGGGACAGGCCGCCGATGTTCGGGGTGGCCGCGGTGGCGGCGTACGCGGCGAACAGGGTCCAGTCGGGGGCGTCGTAGCGCGCGCACAGCAGCAGCGCGAGGCTGCCGAGCACGGCCGTGAGCGTGGCCGGTACGGCGACCCGGGCCTGCCCGTGCCGGTCGACGAGCCGGGCGATCCAGGGCCCGGCCAGCCCGGTCGCCGCGAGCCCGGTGGCCGTGACGGCACCGGCGAGGGCGTACGAGCCCCGGGACCCGGCGATCATCACGACCGCGCTCACGCCGAACATACCCATGGGGAGGCGGGCGATCAGGTTGCCGGCGGTGAAGGCGCGGGCGCCGGGGAGGGAGAAGAGGCGGCGGTATCCGGTGGGTTGTGCTGGTCTGCTGAGTATTCGGGTGTCTTCGGCGGTCCGGTGCGGCATGGCTCTACGTTCGCCCGGAGTGGATCACCGGGTCCAACACCTTGTCGGTGCCGATTCACGCACCCGCGTTGTAAATTGCCCGCCATGCCCGCCACACCCGCCGCCATAGAGCCCCGCCTGCTGCGCGCCTTCCTCGCCGTCGCCGAAGAACTGCACTTCACCCGTGCCGCGGCCCGCCTGTACGTGGCCCAACAGGCGCTCAGCCGGGATGTGCGGCGACTGGAGCGGGAGTTGGGTGCCGAGCTGTTCGTGCGGACCACCCGGCAGGTGACGCTGACCGCGGACGGCGAGCGGCTGCTGCCGCACGCCCGACGGGTCCTCGCCGCCCAGGACGACCTGCTCGCCGCCTTCGGTCAGGCCCGGCCGCTGCTGGTCGACCTCAACTCCGCGGGCCTGGCCACCGGCCGCCGCGTGCTGCACCGGGCCCGGGAACTCGCCCCCGACTGCGAGCTGATGGCCCGCTACGAGAGCGGCCTCACCGGAGCTGCGGCCGAACTGCTCGCCGGCCGTCTCGACGCCTCCTTCGGGCGCTTCGCCGGCCTGGACCCGGCCCTGCGCTCCGGTCTTGAGCAGCAGCCCGTGCGCTACGAGCCGATGGCCGTGGTGCTGCCCGAGGACCACCCGCTGGCCGGGCGGCCGGCGGTGCCGCTGGCGGCGCTGGCCGGGGAGACGGTGTACGCCGGTGCCGGGAACCCGCGCACCCGGGAGTGGACCGACCTGGCCCTTCGCCTCTTCGAGGGGCGCGGCATCCGGCTGGCGCCCCCTCTTCCGCTGGCGGTCGGGGACGAGGAGTTCGAGCGGATCATGTCCAAGACCCGCAACCCGATTCTGGCCGTCGTGGACTTCCCGGTCATGCCCCGCACGGTGCTGCGGCCGCTCGTCGACCCCGTTCCGCTGTCGCCCGTCTCGCTCGTCTGGCGCAGAGGGCTGGTCCATCCCGCGCTGGATGCGCTCCGCAGGGCCGCGGCCGAGATCGCGAAGGCCGAGGGCTGGCTGCGACAGCCCGCCGACCGATGGATTCCGGCCAGCGATGGCGATGTGATGAACGTCCACAACTGACGCGCGGCGAACTCCGATACTCCGCGTGCGCTACATTCATGGCCTGAGCACAGGTGTGGTAACGGGGGCGCTCGGGCCGGGTGGGGGCCTGGTCCGGTCGACGGGTGCTCGGAGTCGTGCGCGCACCCAGAACTGTCCCGTGGGGGGGATGTGCGCGCGTGAAAAAGTGGCGAGAAGACGCCCAACCGGAAGGGTCCGACTTCGCATCCGCGAGTCCGGCTCTGCCGGCGCCGGAGGGTGAGCGACAGACGACCGCGGAGGCCGAGATACCCCAGGGCGGTCGCGCCGCCCTGACCAAGCCCGACGAAGCAGCCGAGTCCGCTGCGTCGGCCGAGCCCACCGCGCAGGCCGAGCCCGACGAGACGGCCGCACTGCCCCCGACGCCGGCCGACGCCACCGCGCCAGCCGAGTCCGCTGCGCTGGCCGAGTCCGCTGCGTCGGCCGAGCCCACCGCGCAGGCCGAGCCCGACGAGACGGCCGCACTGCCCTCGACGCCGGCCGACGCCACTGCACCGGCCGAGTCCGCTGCGCTGGCCGAGTCCACCGCGCCGGCCGAGTCCACCGCGTCGGCCGAGTCCACCGCGTCGGCCGAGTCCACCGCGTCGGCCGACGCCACCACGTCGGCCGAGCCCACCCATGACCCGCACGAGGTGACCGTCCAGCTGGACGGTGTCCAACTCGGTGACGTACGGGTGCGGTCGGCTGCGGGTGAGCCGCGCGACGTCGGCCGCGACGGCTCCGACGGGCCGGTCTTCGTGGACGAGTCCGGTCGTCGCAGCCGCCGTTTCCGTCGCGTCGGCGTACTCGTCGCCGTCGCCTGTGCCGGATACGCCGCCGTCATCGTCGCCACCCTGCTGTCCGGCAGCTCCGACGCGCCGTGGCTCCCCGTGCCCGGCCAGGACGCCGACCGGCCGGCCGGCCAGGTGCACACCTCGCCGCTGCCCAGCGCCTCCAAGGCCGCGCCCCCCTCGGCGACCGAGCGGGTGACCGGGCCGGCCGGGCCCCCCACGGCGAGCGCCACCGCCGTCCCGGACGCCGGTGCGCCCAGCGCTCCCGCCGCGGTCGGGCCGACGGCCGGCACCTCCTCCGCCTCCGCCTCCGGCACGGCCGGCGGCACCAAGAACTCCCCGTCCGCGTCGGCCTCCTCCGCCGCCGCTTCCCCGGACCCGTCCCCCTCCGGCAGCAGCACCTCCTCCGCCCCCTCGCCGTCGCCCTCGGACAGCACCCGCACCCCCGGCGGCGGGCACCGGCACCCACGTCCCACGTTCACACTCTGACCAGGGGAAACACCCTCTGATGGCTTCACCCTTCCGCCGCCGTACGTCCCCGACGGCCCGGCGCCCCCGACTGCCGCTGCGCCATCTGCTGGCGATCCTGGTCCTCTGCGCGACCCTGGCGATGCTCATGCTGCGCGGATACGTGCACAACGAGATCCTCGCGGACCACCGGGTGCGGCCCGAGGCCGCGAGCAACAAGGTGCCGGAGAAGATCCTCGACGGCGGCCCGGTCATCGACACCCGGGGCGGCCGCGTCGACAGCCTGCGGGTGCCGGACCACCGCATCGTCCTCACCTTCGACGACGGTCCCGACCCGACCTGGACGCCGAAGGTCCTCGACATCCTGAAGAAGCACCACGCGCACGCCGTCTTCTTCGTCACCGGCGCCATGAGCTCGCGCCACCCGGACCTCGTCCGGCGCATGGTGGACGAGGGCCACGAGGTCGGCGTGCACACCTTCGGCCACCCCGATCTCTCGTACCACTCCACGGAGCGCATCGACTGGGAGCTGTCCCAGAGCCAGCTGGCGCTCGCCGGAGCGGCCGGCATCCGCAGCTCGCTGTTCCGGCCGCCGTACTCCTCCTTCGCCGACGCCATGGACGACAGGTCCTGGCCGGTGACCGAGTACGTCGGCAGTCGCGGCTATCTCACGGTCGTCAACGACACCGACAGCGAGGACTGGCGCAGGCCCGGCGTCGAGGAGATCATCCGCAGGGCCACGCCCCGGCGCGGCAAGGGCGCGGTCGTCCTCATGCACGACTCGGGCGGCGACCGCCACCAGACCGTCCAGGCACTCGACCGGTTCCTGCCCCGGCTGCAGCAGCGGGGCTACGCGTTCCAGACCCTCACCGAGGCCCTGAAGGCACCGAGCGCGGACACCCCGGTCACCGGCCTCGACCTGTGGAAGGGGAAGGCCTGGGTCCTCCTGGTGAAGGCGTCGGACGGCATCACCGGGTTCCTCGTCGTCGGCCTCGCGGTCATCGGCTTCCTCGTGTTCGCGCGCTTCGGCCTGATGCTGCTCCTGTCCGCCGTACACGCGCGCCGCACCCGGCGCCGTGGCTTCCGCTGGGGCGAACGGCCGGTCACCGAGCCCGTGTCGGTGCTGGTCCCGGCCTACAACGAGGCCAAGTGCATCGAGAACACCGTCCGTTCGCTGGCGCGCAGCGAGCATCCGATCGAGGTCCTCGTCGTCGACGACGGCTCCACGGACGGCACCGCCCGCATCGTGGAGGGGCTGGAGCTGCCCGACGTCCGGGTGATCCGGCAGCACAACGCGGGCAAGCCGACCGCCCTCAACCGCGGCCTGGCGAACGCCCGGCACGACCTTATCGTGATGATGGACGGCGACACGGTCTTCGAGCCGGCCACGGTGCGCGAACTGGTGCAGCCCTTCGCCGACCCGCAGGTCGGCGCCGTCGCCGGCAACGCCAAGGTCGGCAACAAGGACACGCTCATCGGCGCCTGGCAGCACATCGAGTACGTGATGGGCTTCAACCTCGACCGCCGCATGTACGACGTGCTGCGGTGCATGCCGACCATCCCCGGCGCGGTGGGGGCCTTCCGGCGCTCGGCGCTGGAGCGGGTCGGCGGCATGAGCGACGACACGCTCGCCGAGGACACCGACGTCACGATGGCCCTCCACCGCGACGGCTGGCGGGTGGTGTACGCGGAGAAGGCCCGCGCCTGGACCGAGGCGCCGGAGTCCGTCCAGCAGCTGTGGTCCCAGCGCTACCGCTGGTCGTACGGCACCATGCAGGCGATCTGGAAGCACCGGCGCGCCCTCCTCGAGCGCGGCCCCTCCGGCCGGTTCGGCCGCGTGGGTCTGCCGCTGGTGTCCCTCTTCATGGTCGTCGCGCCGCTGCTGGCCCCGCTGATCGACCTCTTCCTCGTCTACGGGCTGGTGTTCGGCCCCACCGAGAAGACGATCGCGGCCTGGTTCGGCGTCCTCGCCGTCCAGGCGGCCTGCGCGGCCTACGCGTTCCTGCTGGACCGCGAGCCCCTGACCCCGCTGATCTCGCTGCCCCTGCAGCAGATCCTCTACCGCCAGCTCATGTACGTCGTGCTGCTCCAGTCCTGGATCACGGCCCTCACCGGCGGCCGGCTGCGCTGGCAGAAGCTGCGCCGTACGGGCGGCATCGCGGCTCCCCCGAACCAGTCCGCCCGGCCGCGGCCCGTCATGAACGGGAGGCCGGCCGGATGACCACCCCACCCGCACCCACGCACACCCAGGAAGCCCGGCACGTGAGCGTTCCCACCCTGCCGTCCGGCACGGACGAGCCCACTCTGCCGCCGCGGCCGGAGCAGCAGGGGCGCACATCCGGGCGTGACCGGTACTTCGACCTGCTGAGGGCGGTCGCCCTCTTCCGTGTCGTCTTCTACCACCTGATGGGCTGGGCCTGGCTGCCCGTCGTCTTCCCCTCCATGGGGGTGATGTTCGCGCTGGCGGGCAACCTCATGGCCCGCTCGCTCAAGCGCCCGCCGCTGCAGGTCGTCCGCAGCCGCCTGCGCCGACTGCTGCCTCCGCTGTGGCTGCTCGGTGCCATCGGGGTGACCGGCATGGTGCTGCAGGGCTGGAGCCCGGGCGACGACGGCCACCCCGGCTGGTGGTGGCTCCACCTCGGCTTCTGGATCCTGCCGCTGAGCGACCCGCCCTACGCCGAGGGCCTGCGCGGCATCCACGGCGTCCTCGGGGCGGACTGGGGAGCGGAACTGGCCGGACCGCTCTGGTACATCCGCGCCTACCTCTGGTACGTGCTGCTCTCCCCGTTCCTGCTCAAGGCACTGCGGGCGCTGCCCTGGGCGACGATCCTGTCGCCGATCGCGCTCTCGGCCGCCTTCGAGTTCGGCTACCTCACCCTGCCCGGGGAGCGCATTCCCTCCGCCCTCACCGACTACAGCACCTTCGGCGCCTGCTGGATCCTCGGCATGGCGCACCAGGAAGGCGTCCTGCAGCGCATCCCCCGCTACGTCGTGCCCTCGGTGGCCCCGGCCGTCGCCGCGGTGGGCCTCTGGTACGCCCTGACACACGGCTTCGGACCGGGTCACGACCTGGACGACATCCCCTTCGCCCAGTCCCTCTGGTCCTTCGCGACCGTGCTGCTGCTCCTCCACGTCAGCCCTTCCTGGACCGAGTGGCCCCGGTGGCTGCGCCCCTTCGACCGGTTCGTCACCCTGCTCAACTCCCGCGCGGTGACGATCTATCTCTGGCACAACCTCTGCATCCTCGTCGCGGCCACCCTGTGGGACCAGTTGTGGCAGGTCGACGTGATGTACCTGCACTTCTCCTGGCTGCTGGAGAGCTCCTGGCCGGTCCTCGCGATCACCTGGGTGTTCATCGGCAGCTGCATCGTCTGGTTCGGCTGGGTCGAGGACATCGCGGCGAAGCGCAGCCCACGGCTGTGGCCGGACGGGGTCGACCGACCCCCCGTTTCTTCCCTCACCGACGGCTCTCTTCGCGAGTGAGAGCAACGTTCCCTTCCGGTCACCCACAGCCACAGGCAGGAAACGCGCCCTCCCTACCTTCGGGACTCATCACCGCTCAGCACCCCGAACCGCCGAGCCCCGGAGCACCGTGGAGGCGTCATGACAGCCCCGAGTACAGCCCCCGCCCCGAGCAGCAGCAGGGGAGGCCGCTGGATCGAGAACTGGGATCCGGAGGACGAGGCCTTCTGGAACGCGACCGGCGAGAAGGTCGCCCGCCGGAACCTGATCTTCTCCGTCCTCTCCGAGCACATCGGATTCTCGATCTGGACCATGTGGTCCGTGCTGGTGCTCTTCATGGGCCCGGAGTACGGGCTGACCCCGGCGGACAAGTTCCTGCTGACCTCGATGGTCACGCTGGTCGGCGCCGTCGTCCGCGTCCCCTACACCTTCGCCGTCGCGATCTTCGGCGGCCGGAACTGGACGATCATCTCCGCCGGTCTGCTGCTCGTGCCGACCGTCGCCGCGTTCACCGTGATGAAGCCGGGGACGTCCTTCGACACCTTCCTCCTGGTCGGCCTGCTCGCGGGCATCGGCGGCGGTAACTTCGCTTCCTCCATGACCAACATCAACGCCTTCTTCCCCCTCAGGAAGAAGGGGTGGGCGCTCGGGCTGAACGCCGGTGGCGGCAACATCGGCGTGCCGGTCATCCAGCTGGTCACTCTCGCCATCATCGGGGCCAGCGGCGGTCCGCGTGTGCTGCTGGGCATCTACATCCCGCTGATCCTGGTCGCCGCCGTCCTCGCCGCCCTCTTCATGGACAACCTCTCCTCCGTGAAGAACGACACCGGCGCCGCCAAGGACGCCGCCAAGGACGCCCACACCTGGATCATGTCCTTCCTCTACGTCGGCACCTTCGGGTCGTTCATCGGCTACGCCTTCGCCTTCGGACAGGTGCTGCAGGTCCAGTTCGGGCGTACGCCGCTGCAGGCCGCGTACCTCACCTTCATCGGCCCGCTCCTCGGCTCCCTCATCCGGCCCGTGGGCGGCTGGCTCGCCGACCGGTACGGCGGCGCGAAGATCACCCTCTGGAACTACGTGGGCATGGCCGCCGCGACCGCCGTGCTCGTCGTCGCCAGCATGCAGAAGTCGCTGCCGCTGTTCGTGTCGGTCTTCGTGGTGCTGTTCGTGCTGAGCGGCCTCGGGAACGGGTCGACGTACAAGATGATCCCGGGGATCTTCCAGGCCAAGGCTGTCGCCAAGGGGCTCCAGGGCGAGGAGGCGGCCGCCTACGGCCGGCGCCTGTCCGGTGCCTCCATGGGACTCATCGGGGCCGTCGGCGCGCTCGGCGGTGTGGGCATCAACCTCGCCTTCCGCCAGTCCTATCTCTCCTACGGCTCCGGCACCGGCGCGTTCGTCGCCTTCCTCGCCTTCTACGGCCTCTGCTTCGTGGTCACCTGGGCCGTATACCTTCGCCGCCCCGGCCAGGCTCCCGCCGCGGCCGCCGCTTCCGAGGCGAAGCCGCAGCTCAGCTACGCCGAGGTGTGACGTAACACCGGCGACATCGAGCCGAACCGAGCCTGTCACGAGCCGTTGACAGGCTCGTTCGGCATGCGGGCCAGGTAGGAGAGCCATGTACGACGAACAGCAGCAGGCCGGACAGACGGAACACGGGCCCCTCGCGGGCTTCACGGTAGGCGTGACCGCCGCGCGCCGTGCCGACGAGCTGGGCGCGCTGCTCCAGCGGCGCGGAGCCGCCGTCCTGCACGCGCCCACCCTGCGCATAGTGCCCCTTGCCGACGACGGCGAACTGCTCGCCGCCACCAAGGAGATCATCGACCAGTCGCCGGACGTGGTGGTGGCGACCACCGCCATCGGGTTCCGGGGCTGGGTCGAGGCCGCCGACGGCTGGGGGCTCGGGGAGCAGCTGCTGGAGCGGCTGCGCGGGGTGGAGCTGCTGGCCCGCGGGCCCAAGGTGAAGGGGGCCATCCGGGCCGCCGGGCTCACCGAGGAGTGGTCGCCGTCCAGCGAGTCCATGGCCGAGGTGCTCGACCGGCTGCTGGAGGAGGGCGTCGACGGGCGCCGGGTCGCCGTGCAGCTGCACGGGGAGCCGCTGCCCGGGTTCGTCGAGGCGCTGCGGGCCGGGGGAGCGGAGGTGCTTCCGGTGCCGGTGTACCGCTGGATGCCGCCGGAGGACATCGGCCCCGTCGACCGGCTGCTGGACGCCGTCGTCTCGCGCGGGGTGGACGCGCTCACCTTCACCAGCGCGCCGGCCGCCGCGTCCCTGCTGTCGCGGGCCGAGGAGCGGGGGCTGCGCGCCGAGCTCCTGGCCGCGCTGAGCCATGACGTCCTGCCCGCCTGCGTCGGCCCCGTCACCGCGCTGCCGCTGCAGGCCCTGGGCGTGGACACCGTACAGCCGGAGCGGTTCCGGCTCGGACCGCTCGTCCAGCTGCTCTGCCAGGAACTGCCCGGGCGGGCACGGTCCTTGCCGATCGCCGGGCATCGGGTGGAGATCCGGGGCCACGCGGTGCTGGTGGACGGCGACCTGAAGCCGGTGCCGCCGGCGGGCATGTCCCTGCTGCGGGCGCTGTCCCGGCGACCGGGCTGGGTGGTGGCCCGCGCCGAGCTGCTGCGCGCGCTGCCGGGCGCCGGCCGCGACGAGCACGCGGTGGAGACGGCGATGGCCCGGCTGCGTACGGCACTCGGGGCGCCGAAGCTGATCCAGACCGTGGTGAAGCGGGGGTACCGGCTGGCGCTGGATCCGGCGGCGGACGCGAAGTACGCGGACGCCTGAGAGACGGCTCGGTGCGGTGGTCGCCGTTGCGCCGGGCGGAGCGGGGGCTTCTTCGCACACCCCCTCCACGCCCACGCTCGCACGGGGTCGGCCTCACGACGCCGCACGCGATCCCGGTGCACTGCGACGGGGGGTGAGCGGCGCGGACGGCTGCGATGCCTCGCTCGGGTTCTGCCTGGAGCGCCCGTGCACCAGCAGTGCCCGCGTCAGGAGTGCCACCGCCGCCGTCGACCCCACCGCCCGGGCCACGTTCCACGCCACCCACGGTCCTTCGAAGTGTTCGCGGAGGGCGGCCGGATCCCCCTTCGCCGCAAGGGCGTTGTTCAGGGGGATGTTGAAGGCCACCGTGATGAAGAAGACCAGGGCGTAGGCCGCCAGGGCCGCCCAGGTCCAGCGGGCGGCGGGGGTGGCGCGGAGTTGCCACGCCGACCAACCCGTCAGTGCCAGCGCCCCCATGAAGCTCAGGAAGAACACCGGGTTCTGGATCACGTCGTTGATGTTGCGCATGACCTCGATGTACGTGCGGTCGTCGCTGCGCGCCAGGGCCGGCATGACCGCGCAGGCGAAGATGTAGAAGACCCCGGCGATCAGGCCCATCGCGACCGTGGCCGCGCTCAGGACGACTTTGCTGGTTCGTGCTTCCCTCGTATGCGTCATGCCTTCCAGCCAACCGGAGCGGCCCCGGCCCCGGACATGGCCGAAGCGCGCACCCGCATACGCGGGCGTCCAGCTACGCCGACGCCTGCACGGCCGTACGCCGTTCTGGGTACCGCTCACCGGCAACGGGCCCGGCGGTGCAGGCAGGTCCCGCGGCAGAGGGCGCTCGGCTCACGCCGTGCGACCACGCGTGCTCCGGGTTGCCGGGCGTGCGCTCTGCCGGAGGTTTTCGGCCGGGCGTCAGGCTGACGCCGGACTGTGGTGGGCAGGAGCCGCACCCGGAGACGGCGCGGCGAGCACTCGGGGGGACGAGGATGACACGCTGGCAGCCCCTGCCGGATTCGCTGCCGCGAGAGGCACGGCACCTGGTCGAGCAGATGCGCGTCCTGAAGGGCCGTACCGGCCTCAGCCTTGCCGAACTGGCCCGGCGCACCGCGTACAGCAAGTCGTCCTGGCAGCGGTATCTGAGCGGGGCCAAACTGCCGCCGCGGGGAGCGGCGTCGGTGCTCGGCCGGCTGGCCGGAGCGGACCAGGCACGGCTGCTGGCGCTGTGGGAGCTGGCCGAACAGGCATGGCGGCCCGGCGGGTGGGAGCCCGCCGGGCCGCTGGAGGATGTCGCCGCAGCCGATGCCGTGGGCGACGCCGAGGCCGGGCCGGAGCCGGCCGGCGGAGCGCACGGGCGGTGGCGGACGGCGGCGCTGGCCGCGTTCGCCGTCATCGTGCTGCTGGTCGCGGGGCTGCTGTGGGCGCTGCCCCGCAGGGCGGGCGACCGAACGGCCACCCGCCCCCGGGGTGTTCTCAGCCGAGCTGGTCGTAGTAGGCGAGCTTCCAGGGGCCGGCGCCCTTGATCCGCACCCGGTACTTGCCGCTGACGCGCTTGAGGGTGACGTTCCGTGCGTCACCGATGTACGTCACGGTGCCGCCCGAGGCCGGGCCGGTGAGCCAGCGCTGGGCGAACTCCCAGCTCGGGCCGGTGACGACGCCGTCGTTCTCCGTGATGTTGTAGTGCTCCTGCCACCACTGGGTGGCCGACTCGGTCTCGGGGCCGAAGGTGCCGTCGATCTGGTTCTTCTTGAAGGTGTGGGTGTCGCCGTCCTCGTCCTGCCACTGGGCGCCGTCCGCGTACAGGACGGTCTGCCAGAGGGCCGTGGCGTTGCTCTCCGCGTAGTTGTCGACGCCGAGGTCCTCCTCGTCCTGGAAGTCGTCGGTGACTCCGCCGTTGCCGTCGATGCCGTGGTACGAGGCGGCACTCGCGCTGGGTGCCAGGGCGATACCGGTCGCTCCGGCGCCCAGCAGCGCGGCCGTCGCCATCGCGACGACCCGGGTGCGCATGCTCATGAACGTTTCCTTTCTGAACCGCCGTCCCCCGTGGTTCCCCCTGGGGCGGCTCCGGTGCTTTCGCAGGACACAGCGTCATGGCCGTGGGCAGGGGCCACGAGCCCTGTCCGGGTTTCTGGACCGGAAGGGGCCGACCCGTGCTCCGGGCTCCGGCATCCCCGCCGGGGACGGGTCGGGCGGGGAACGCCGTGGGCCGGACGGGACGGCGCGGCGAAAGGAGGCGTGCCACGGGCGGTACGAGGGGTTCCGCAGTCGTGTGCGGGCAGGCACTGTGATGAGGAGCGACGCAACGTTCCCCTGTCCTAGGCGGTGACAGGCACATGGCACTGGGTACGGCCACGGTCCCGTACGAGCTGCGGTTCGACGCCGGGCGGATCTGTCTGGATCTCCTCGCGACCATCCACCCGGCCGAACGGCTGGACGCCGTGGGGCCGTTGTGCGCCTGGATCGGCGGGTCGGGGCTGGTGCCGCCCGGCACCCCGCTGGGCCATGCCGATGTCTCGTGGCTCGCGGGGTTCCGGGAACTGCGCGGGTGCATCGGCCAGTTGGTGCGGCCCGCGAACCCGGCGGACCCACGGCCGGACGAGCGCGCTCTCGTCCGGCTCAACGAGGTCGCCGCCCGTGCCGCACCTCCGGTCCCGCGTGCGGTGCGCGGCGAGGACGGCACACTGGTGCGGGAGTTGGCGCAGGCGCCCGGGTGCGCGGGGCTGCTCGCGCTCGTCGCGCGGGACGCCGTCGAGCTGCTCACCGATCCGGTGGCGCGGGCGGCCGTGCGCGAGTGCGAGGGGGACAACTGCCCCATTGTGTACCTGGACACGTCCCGGGGGCGCAGGAGGCGCTGGTGCTCCAGCGAGGTCTGCGGGAACCGTGAACGGGTCGCCCGGCATCGACGGCGGGCAGCACTCGCGCAGGCCTGAGTGTCCGGTACGGGCCTTCTGTCGCATTGCACCCTTGTGGCGGCCGGAGTGATTTCCGCAACATCGCGCGGCGCCTGGTTTGTTGACGGTCCGCCACGGGCAGCTCGGCCGCCTCCGGCGATGTGTCGGAAATGTAAAGATCACGCGGTGGGAATGTGTGTGCATGTCCTGCTCGTCACACCACTTCCGAGAAAACTCCCAGCTCGCTTTGAACATCACGTCACCCCTGTCCGTACGGGTGGGCGAGCGACCGACTGGGGGAACCCCCGGACACCGGAGGTGGGCGTGCGCAAGGATGCGGCCGTGGCCAATGAACGTGGAACGAGGGCCCGACATCGCATGTCCTCACAGCCCTCGGAACCGGATGAGGAGCTGATGCGTGCGCTGTATCGCGAGCACGCCGGACCTCTGCTTGCGTATGTCCTCAGGCTGGTCGCCGGAGACCGGCAGCGCGCCGAGGACGTCGTGCAGGAAACGCTCATCCGTGCCTGGAAGAACGCCGGTCAGCTCAATCGGGCGACCGGTTCGGTACGCCCCTGGCTGGTGACGGTCGCGCGCCGCATCGTCATCGACGGTCACCGCAGCCGGCAGGCCCGGCCGCAGGAGGTCGATCCGTCGCCGCTGGAGGTCATCCCCGCGGAGGACGAGATCGACAAGGCGCTGTGGCTGATGACGCTGTCTGACGCGCTCGACGACCTGACCCCGGCCCACCGGGAGGTACTCGTCGAGACGTACTTCAAGGGGCGTACCGTCAACGAGGCGGCCGAAACCCTGGGCATACCCAGCGGAACCGTTCGTTCTCGTGTTTTCTACGCCCTGCGATCCATGAAGCTGGCACTGGAGGAGCGGGGGGTGACGGCGTGATGAGCATGTACGGGGGGTTCGGCACGGGTGGTTCGGGTATGTCTGGGTCCATGCAGGGATCACAGGCTCCGAACGAGCACGAAACCGTCGGCGCCTACGCCCTCGGGATCCTCGACGACGCCGAGGCAACCGCTTTCGAAGCCCACCTCGCGGGCTGTGAGTGGTGCGCCCAGCAGCTGGACGAGCTGGCCGGGATGGAGCCGATGCTGGCCGCCCTCGCGGACCTGCCCAACTCCGGCAGCACGCCCGCGATCGGCGATTCGCTGTCCGCCAAGCCGAGCCCAAGACTGGTCGAGAAGCTGGTCGACGAGGTCTCCGAGCGCCGCGCGCTGAAGCGGCGCAAGGGCTTCTACCTGGTCGCGGCCGCGGCCGCGCTGATCATCGCCGGCCCGGTGGCCGTCATGGCGACGAGCGGCGGAAGCGACTCGGGGCAGACCGCCACACCGCTGGCGGCCACCGCCCAGACGACCTTCAACCAGCTGCCCAAGAAGGTCTCGGGCACGGACAGCACGACGGGCGCCAGCGCGACCGTCGCCATGGGAGAGAAGAACTGGGGCACCTCGACGGTCCTGGAGCTCAAGGGCGTCAAGGGTCCGCTCAAGTGCTCCCTGGTCGCCGTCACCGGCAACGGCGAGCGCCAGACGCTGGGCTCCTGGTCCGTCCCGAAGTGGGGCTACGGCATTCCGGACGCCAAGACGGAGGAGGCCAAGAACCCGCTCTACATCGGCGGTGGCACGGCCCTCAAGCCGAACGAGATCGACCACTTCGAGGTCGTGACGTTCGACGGGAAGAAGCTCGTCCAAGTGGACGCGTAGCCTCGGCGGGCCCCCTTCGCGTACGGTTGACGGCTGCCCAGCACGTCAGAAGGGGGCCCGGTGGCCGCTCAGGCACAACAGGAAACCGCGCTCGACTCGGTCCGGGACCGGGAGATCAGCGTCGAACAGGAACACCTCGACCGGGTGTACCGACGCCTCGAGGAAAAGATCCACGAGGCGGAGTTCCTCATGAACGACGCGGCCAAGCGCGGCCAGGTCGGCACGCCCGGCGCGCTCGCCGAGCGGGACGCCCAGGTCTTTCGGGCCGGTATCCACCTCAACCGGCTCAACAACGAGTTCGAGGACTTCCTCTTCGGCCGGATCGACCTGCTGCTCGGCAGGGACGGCAAGAAGGGTCCCGACGGGGCGTACACGGCGGTGGAGCCCGCCGAGGGCGCGGTCCGGCCCGACAACACCGCCGACATCGCCGAGACCCTGCACATCGGCCGGATCGGCGTGCTCGACGAGGACTACTCGCCGCTGGTCATCGACTGGCGGGCACCGGCCGCCGCGCCCTTCTACCGGTCCACCCCGAAGGACCCCGGCCGGGTCGTCCGGCGCCGCGTCATCCGCTCCAAGGGCCGCCGCGTCCTCGGGGTCGAGGACGACCTGATGCGCCCGGAGCTGACGGCGTTCCTCGGCGACCGCGAGCTGCCCGTCATCGGTGACGGCGCGCTGATGGCCGCCCTCGGCCAGGCCCGCAGTCACACCATGCGGGACATCGTCTCCTCCATCCAGGCCGAGCAGGACCTGGTCATCCGCGCCCCCGCGGCCTCCGTCACGTACGTCGAGGGCGGTCCGGGCACCGGGAAGACCGCGGTCGCCCTGCACCGCGCGGCCTACCTGCTCTACCAGGACCGCAGACGCTACGCGGGCGGCATCCTGATCGTCTCGCCGACCCCGCTGCTGGTGGCCTACACCGAAGGCGTGCTGCCCTCGCTCGGCGAGGAGGGCCAGGTCGCCATCCGTGCGATCGGCTCCCTCGTCGACGGTGTGGAGGCCACGCTGTACGACTCCCCGTCCGCGGCCCGCGCCAAGGGCTCGTACCGGATGCTGAAGGTGCTGCGGAAGGCCGCCCGGGGCGCGCTGGAGCTGGGGCCGACCGCTCCGGCGGGGCAGCTCGCCCTCGACGAGGACAGCGAGCCGCAGGTCTTCGAAGGTCCCCCGTCCCGCCTCCGCGTCGTGGCCTTCGGGCGCCGCCTCGAACTGGAGGCCGCCGAGCTGGAACGTATCCGCCGCACCGCCCTGGGCGGCACCGCGCCGGTCAACCTGCTCCGCCCGCGCGCCCGCAAGCTGCTGCTGGACGCCCTGTGGGCGAAGTCCGGCGCGGCCGGCCGGCACTCCGACCCGGAGCTGGCCGCCGAGCTGCGCTCCTCCTTCGACGAGGACATCACGACCGAGGACGTCTTCATCGCCTTCCTCGACGCCTGGTGGCCGGAGCTGACCCCGAAGGGGGTCCTGGCCGCCATGGCCGACGAGCGGCGGCTCGGCCGCTGGGCCCGCCGGATCCTCAACCCCGGCGAGGTCCGCAGGGTCGCCCGCTCGCTGAAGCGGGACGGGTACTCCGTCCACGACGTCGCCATGCTCGACGAGCTGCAGGCGATCCTCGGCGCCCCGGCCCGGCCGAAGAAGAAGCGTGACTTCGATCCGCTGGACCAGCTCACCGGCCTGGAGGAGCTGATGCCGGTGCGCGAGGAGACCCAGCGCGAACGGGCCGAGCGCCTCGCGCAGGAGCGCACCGAGTACGCGCACGTCATCGTGGACGAGGCGCAGGACCTCACGCCGATGCAGTGGCGCATGGTCGGCCGCCGCGGCCGGCACGCCACCTGGACGGTCGTCGGCGACCCGGCGCAGTCCTCCTGGTCCGACCCGGACGAGGCGGGCGAGGCCCGCGACGAGGCCCTCGGCACCCGCCCCCGGCGCCGCTTCCAGCTCACCGTGAACTACCGCAACCCGGCCGAGATCGCCGAGCTGGCCGCCAAGGTGCTCGCCCTCGCCATGCCCGGCTCCGAGGCGCCGTCCGCCGTACGGTCCACCGGGGTCCGGCCGCGTTTTGTGAGAACGAACGACGGACACGGCACCGTCGCACGGGACTCCCTGGAGCGGACCGTGCGCGCGGCGGCCGAGCAGCTTCTCGGCCTGGTGGACGGCACGGTCGGCGTGGTCGTCGCGATGAACCGGCGCGAGGAGGCCCGGCGCTGGCTGGCCGGGCTCGGCGACCGGGTGGTGGCGCTCGGCAGCCTGGAGGCCAAGGGCCTGGAGTACGACGCGACGGTCGTCGTCTCCCCGGCCGAGATCGCCGACGAGTCCCCGGCCGGCCTGCGGGTGCTGTACGTGGCGCTGACCAGGGCCACCCAGCAGCTGACGGTGGTCTCGGGAGAGCGGGACGAACCGGACGCGGCGGGGGTGCCCGACCTGCTGCGGGACTGAAAGCTGTGAAGTCGGCCGACGGGAATGGCCTTACGGGATCCGTTTGTTAGCCTTGGTGTGGCACCGGCCCGATCCAAGCCCCCGGGCCCAACCTTCGTCCCTCAGAGGGACCACTTGCCGCGAGGCGAGCATGGCGGGTCGGTGTCATGAACGTGTGGGAGGCCCACATCACCTTGTGATGTGGGCCTCTTTCATTGCCTGATCGATTCTCGTATGGTGGAAGTGTTTTTCCGAAATTACGCACCCGCTGTGAACAAAACGTCCGCAATCCCGGGCGGCTATCACGTACTCACCGGTAGGTGCGACGATCGGACGGCACAACTCGCGACACGGTGAAAGCAGAGGAAGTCGGCCATGGCAACGGCGCCCAGCGTCTCCTACTCGATGACCATCCGGCTGGAGGTGCCCGCGAGCGGAACAGCCGTCTCGCAGCTCACCAACGTCGTGGAGTCCTCCGGAGGCTCGGTCACGGGCCTCGACGTCACCGCGTCCGGCCACGAGAAGCTCCGCATCGACGTCACCATCGCGGCCACCTCGACCACCCACGCCGACGAGATCGTCGAGAAGCTCCGCGGCATCGAGGGCGTCACGCTCGGCAAGGTCTCGGACCGTACGTTCCTGATGCACCTCGGCGGCAAGATCGAGATGCAGTCCAAGCACCCGATCCGCAACCGTGACGACCTCTCGATGATCTACACGCCGGGCGTGGCCCGCGTGTGCATGGCGATCGCCGAGAACCCCGAGGACGCCCGCCGCCTCACCATCAAGCGCAACTCGGTTGCGGTCGTGACGGACGGTTCCGCCGTGCTGGGCCTGGGCAACATCGGCCCCAAGGCCGCGCTGCCCGTCATGGAGGGCAAGGCGGCCCTCTTCAAGCGCTTCGCCGGAATCGACGCCTGGCCGCTGTGCCTGGACACCCAGGACACCGACGCCATCGTCGAGATCGTCAAGGCGATCGCCCCCGGCTTCGCCGGCATCAACCTCGAGGACATCTCCGCGCCCCGCTGCTTCGAGATCGAGGCCCGCCTGCGCGAGGCCCTCGACATCCCCGTCTTCCACGACGACCAGCACGGCACCGCGATCGTCGTCCTCGCCGCCCTGACCAACGCACTTCGCGTCACCGGCAAGGCGATCGAGAACATCCGGGTCGTCATGTCCGGCGCCGGCGCGGCCGGTACGGCCATCCTCAAGCTGCTGATCGCGGCGGGCGTGAAGAACGCCGTCGTCGCCGACATCCAGGGCGTCGTGCACGCCGGCCGCGCGGACCTGGTGGACGCCCCGGCCGACTCCCCGCTGCGCTGGATCGCCGACAACACCAACCCCGAGGGCCTCACCGGCACCCTGAAGGAGGCCGTGCGCGGCGCCGAAGTCTTCATCGGCGTCTCCGCCCCGAACGTCCTCGACGGCGACGACGTGGCCGCCATGGCCGAGGGCGCGATCGTGTTCGCGCTCGCGAACCCGGACCCCGAGGTCGACCCCGCAATCGCCCGGCAGACGGCCGCTGTTGTGGCCACCGGCCGCTCCGACTTCCCGAATCAGATCAACAATGTGCTGGTCTTCCCGGGTGTCTTCCGCGGTCTGCTGGACGCGCAGTCCCGCACCGTCAACACCGAGATGATGCTCGCCGCCGCGAAGGCCCTCGCCGACGTGGTGACCGAGGACGAGCTGAACCCGAACTACATCATTCCGAGCGTCTTCAACGACAAGGTCGCGGGCGCGGTCGCCGGAGCGGTGCGCGACGCGGCCAAGGCGGTCGGAGCGGCGTCCTAGCCGTTCGTACCGTAGGGTTCAGATGCTGTGGGACCGACTGTGCAGGGGCTGTGAGGATCGACACGACAGCCCCCCCGCATCGGCGCGTCGTGGAACCCCCCACCGGCGGGTGCCCTCTAGGGTGACGGCCGAGCAGGCGCTTTTCGTGTGACTCCCTAGGGTGTTCTCACGACTCCTACGGGTGCCGGATTGGCTTTCGCGCCGCAGGTAGGGGCAGGATGCGTCTCTGGGCGCGAGCGCATCGGCATCGATCTCACCTCACGCCTCAACGGCAAGAAGAACACGGGAGTAAGAACATGAACCGCAGTGAGCTGGTGGCCGCGCTGGCCGACCGCGCCGAGGTGACCCGCAAGGACGCCGACGCCGTTCTGGCCGCGTTCGCCGAGGTCGTCGGCGACATCGTCTCCAAGGGCGACGAGAAGGTCACCATCCCCGGCTTCCTGACCTTCGAGCGCACCCACCGTGCCGCTCGTACCGCGCGCAACCCGCAGACCGGTGAGCCCATCAACATCCCGGCCGGCTTCAGCGTGAAGGTCTCCGCGGGCTCGAAGCTCAAGGAAGCGGCCAAGGGCAAGTGACCTTGCCGTCCCTGTGTCAACGGGACGGCACAGGACAGTAAGACGCCGATGGGGCGGCACCCGGTCTTCCGGGTGCCGCCCCATCGCGGTTCTCGCTCGAAGCCCGGCCTCGAACGCAGGCCGGGCCGGCCTCTGCTAGCCGAGTGCCTTGCCCGGCAGCTCCACCTTCGCCCCGAGCTCCATCAGCTTCTCCATGAAGTTCTCGTAGCCGCGGTTGATCAGTTCGATGCCGTGGACCCGGGAGGTGCCCTCGGCCGCGAGGGCCGCGATCAGGTACGAGAAGCCGCCGCGCAGGTCGGGGATGACCAGGTCGGCGCCCTGCAGCTTGGTCGGTCCCGAGACGACCGCGGAGTGCAGGAAGTTGCGCTGGCCGAAGCGGCAGTCGGAGCCGCCCAGGCACTCGCGGTACAGCTGGATGTGCGCGCCCATCTGGTTGAGCGCGGAGGTGAAGCCGAGCCGGGACTCGTACACCGTCTCGTGGATGATGGACAGGCCCGTGGCCTGCGTCAGGGCCACCACCAGCGGCTGCTGCCAGTCGGTCTGGAAGCCGGGGTGCACGTCCGTCTCCAGCGCGATGGACTTCAGCTGGCCGCCCGGGTGCCAGAAACGGATGCCCTCGTCGTCGATCTCGAAGGCACCGCCCACCTTCCGGTAGGTGTTCAGGAACGTCATCATCGAGCGCTGCTGGGCGCCGCGGACGTAGATGTTGCCGTTGGTCGCGAGGGCCGCCGAGGCCCAGGAAGCGGCCTCCAGACGGTCCGACAGGGCGCGGTGGGTGTAGCCGCCGAGGCTGTCCACACCGGTGATGCGGATCGTGCGGTCGGTGTCCATCGCGATGATCGCGCCCATCTTCTGCAGAACGCAGATGAGGTCCTCGATCTCCGGCTCGACGGCCGCGTTGGACAACTCCGTGACGCCCTCGGCCAGTACGGCCGTCAGCAGCACCTGCTCGGTCGCGCCGACCGACGGGTACGGCAGCCGGATCTTCGTACCGCGCAGCCGCTGCGGCGCCTCCAGGTACTGGCCGTCCGCGCGCTTCTCGATGGTCGCGCCGAACTGCCGCAGCACGTCGAAGTGGAAGTCGATGGGCCGGCCGCCGATGTCGCAGCCGCCGAGGCCCGGGATGAAGGCGTGGCCGAGACGGTGCAGCAGCGGACCGCAGAAGAGGATCGGGATACGGCTGGAACCCGCGTGGGCATCGATGTCAGCGACGTTCGCGCTTTCCACATGGGTCGGATCGAGCACCAGCTCACCGGGCTCCTCACCCGGTCGGACCGTCACCCCGTGCAGCTGCAGCAGGCCGCGTACGACGCGCACGTCACGGATGTCCGGAACGTTGCGCAGTCGACTCGGCGCGCTGCCCAGCAGGGCGGCGACCATGGCCTTCGGTACGAGATTCTTCGCACCGCGGACACGGATCTCGCCCTCCAGCGGGGTTCCGCCGTGGACAAGCAGGACATCGTCGTTGACGGTCATGTATCTCGCGTTCCGATGAGTCGGGCAGGGGTCGGCCGATCACTTAGCGCGGGGGCCGGAGAGACAGGGTAATCGCCGATCGCCCCCCTGCCGTAGGCCCAAGTGCCGCCCAGCCACGTCATAGCTGTGTCACAACACGAACCGTTCCGCATCGGGCACATGGGGTCACCGCGCGCGGGGCCCGCGCCCACGCGCCCGCCCGTCTCCCGCCGCCCCCTCGAACGGGCCCCCGCCGGGCCGCACCACCCCATTCAAGCTGCGTTCACTCCCACACCCCGATTGGCTCCCCACACCGGGGAAAGATGCGGGATCATGTCTGGCATGACCGAGGTGTCCTCGCTCACAGGGCGGCTGCTCGTGGCCACGCCCGCCCTGGCGGACCCGAACTTCGACCGTGCGGTGGTGCTCCTTCTCGACCACGACGAGGAGGGTTCCCTCGGTGTCGTCCTCAACCGCCCCACCCCGGTGGACGTGAGCGACATCCTGGAGGGCTGGGCCGATCTCACGGGTGAGCCCGGCGTGGTCTTCCAGGGCGGACCCGTCTCGCTGGACTCGGCGCTCGGCGTTGCGGTCATCCCGGGCGGCGCCAACGGGGACCGCGCCCCGCTCGGCTGGCGGCGGGTGCACGGCGCGATCGGCCTGGTCGACCTGGAGGCCCCGCCGGAGCTGCTCGCCTCGGCCCTCGGCTCACTGAGAATCTTCGCCGGATACGCCGGCTGGGGCCCCGGCCAGCTGGAGGACGAGCTGGTGGAGGGCGCCTGGTACGTCGTCGAGTCCGAGCCGGGCGACGTGTCCTCGCCGGCCCCCGAGCGACTCTGGCGCGAGGTGCTCCGCCGCCAGCGCAACGAGCTGGCGATGGTGGCCACGTACCCGGACGACCCGTCGCTCAACTGATGCCTGTGAGCTTCAGTACTCTTGCTGATATGAGCACTCTCGAGCCCGAGCGCGGGACTGGTACGGGGACCCTCGTAGAGCCGACGCCACAGGTGTCCCACGGCGACGGCGACCACGAGCGCTTCGCCCACTACGTCCAGAAGGACAAGATCATGGCGAGCGCCCTCGACGGTACCCCCGTCGTGGCGCTGTGCGGCAAGGTGTGGGTGCCCGGCCGCGACCCGAAGAAGTACCCCGTGTGTCCCATGTGCAAGGAGATCTACGAGTCCATGGGCAGCGGCGGCGACGACAAGGGCGGCGACAAGAAGTAGGGGTCTCCCCGCCCGGCTGAGGACTTCAGGGCCCCCGGGACGCGTCTCGACGCGTCCCGGGGGCCTTTGTGTTTTCTGGTCACAGAGTGGTGGAGACCTCTTGTCGCCATGTTCATGTTGTCCATAGTCTCCAAGGTGTTGCGCGGAACGAAATAGCCGTTGCATATGTTGCAACCTGAAGCCGGGTGGTGGAGGCGGCGGACGGGACGGCTACGGGGCGCCGCACTCCGCGGGCGTACGCGCGCCCTACTGCCGGGAGGTTCGTGCGGTGGCATCGCATTTCTTAAGTTCCTCTGACATATGGGTAGTTGAGGGACAGCGTGACGATATGGAGCTCGTCGTGCAGGTGAAGCTCCTGGCTTCCTGCCGACAGGGCGAGTCGGACCTTGCGCACCGGGACGGCATGTGGTTCCTGGCGGCGACCTGCGACGTGCCCGAGGCGTCCCCGAATTCGGATCCGGTGGACTTCCTTGGCGTCGACCTGGGCATCGTGAATATCGCCACCACCAGCGACGGCGAGATCATGGCCGGGCTGCAGGCCAATCGCTCCCGGGCGCGGGAGCGGGAGCTGCGGTCCAAGCTGCAGAGGAAGAACACCAAGTCCGCCGAGCGCCGGTTGAAGAAGCGCCGCCGTAAGGAGGCGCGGCGGGCAAAGGACATCAGTCACAAGATTGCGAAGCGCATCGTGGCCGAGGCGGAACGCACCTCGCGCGGCATCGCCCTGGAAGATCTGACGAGCATCCGCGAGAGGGTACGGCCGGCCAAGCCCCACCGGGTCACGCTCCGCTCCTGGGCCTTCGCCCAGTTGGGGAAGTTCATCGCGTACAAGGCCCGCAAGGCCGGGGTACCGGTGGTGTACGTCGATCCGGCGTACCCGTCGCGCACCTGCGCCGAGTGCGGGCACGTAGCCAAGGCGAATCGCGTCTCTCAGGCCTGGTTCGCATGCCGGTCCTGTGGATTCGTTGATCACGCGGATCGGAACGGCTCCCGCAACATCCGCGCCCGCGCGTGGGAGTTGTGGCGACGCGGGGCCAGGTCAACGGCCCCTGTCACCTGCGGATCCTGCGCCGGGAGGGGGAGGAGCTGTGAATCTTCTTCGGGTGCGTGTGGCGCGGCCGTGGCGGTTCGTGGCAGAAGTCTCGGCCCTGCTGATCGCGGCCGCCGTCGCCTTCCCGCTGTACTGGATGGTGCCGAGCGCCTTCAGGCCGGCCGGCGAGATCGAGACCGACCGGCCCCGGCCGTGGACGCTGTCGCCGTCCCCGGACTCCTTCCGGCGGGTCTTCGGGCAGCAGGAATTCGGCCGTTACTTCGCCGACAGCGTGGTGGTGGCGGGCAGTGTGGTGATCGTCTCCGCGGTGATCGCGTTTCTCGCCGCGACCGCCGTCGCGCGATTCCGTTTCCGCTTCCGGACCACCTTGCTGATCATCTTTCTGGTGGCCCAGACGGTGCCCGTGGAAGCCCTCACCATCCCCCTGTTCTTCCTCGTGCGGGACTTCGGCCGGCTGAACACGCTCGGCTCGCTGCTCCTGCCCCACATCGCGTTCTCGTTGCCCTTCGCGATCTGGATGCTGAGGGGGTTCGTGAAAGCCGTGCCGGAAGCGCTGGAGGAGGCCGCGCACCTGGACGGGTCGAGCCGCGGGAGATTCCTCTGGCAGATCCTTTTCCCGCTCGTCTTCCCGGGCCTGGTGGCCACGAGCGTGTTTTCCTTCATCTCGGCCCGGAACGACTTCCTGTTCGCCAAGTCCTTCATCATCAGCGACGCCTCGCAGTCGACCCTGCCGATGACCCTGCTGGTCTTCTACAAGCCGGACTGGGGCGGGGTCATGGCCGCGTCCACGGTGATGACGATTCCGGTGCTGGTCTTCTTCGTACTCGTACAGCGACGCCTGGTCTCGGGGCTGGGCGGAGCGGTTAAGGACTGACGTGACTGACAAGGTGGATCTGATTCCGGCTCCGGCGCGCTGTTCCCGGAACACCGCCGGCCGTACGAGCCTCGGCAGCGGTACGGCCCTTGAGGCGCGGCCGGGCACGGAGGGCGTCGCGCGGTGGCTGCGTGCCACGGTCGGTGCCGCGACCGGACTGCCGTTTCCGGAGGAGGGCGAGGGTGCCGACCGGCTCGTGCTGAGCATCGAGCCCGACCTGCCGCCGGAGGGCTACCGGCTGGTCGGCGACGACGGCCCGTACCGCATCCAGGGCGGCGGCGCGGCCGGTGTCTTCTGGGGAGCGCAGACCTTCCGGCAACTCCTCGGCCCCGACGCGTTCCGCCGGGCGCCGGTGCGGCCGGGGCGGGCGTGGGACCTGCCGAGGGTCACCGTCGAGGATTCCCCCCGCTTCCGCTGGCGCGGTCTCATGCTCGACGTCGCCCGGCACTTCATGCCCAAGGAAGGCGTCCTGCGCTATCTGGACCTGATGGCCGCGCACAAACTCAACGTCTTCCACTTCCACCTGACGGACGACCAGGGCTGGCGGATCGAGATCCGGCGCCATCCCAGGCTGACCGAGGTCGCGTCCTGGCGTGCGCGGACGAAATTCGGACACCGGGCCTCGCCGCTGTGGGAGGAGAAGCCGCACGGGGGTTACTACACCCAGGACGACATCCGGGAGATCGTCGCCTACGCCGCCGAGCGGCATATCACCGTCGTCCCGGAAATCGACGTGCCGGGCCACTCGCAGGCCGCCGTCGCCGCGTATCCGGAACTGGGCAACACCGACGTCACCGACACCACCGCCCTGACCGTGTGGGACACCTGGGGGATCTCGGCCAACGTACTCGCCCCCACCGACACCACCCTGCGGTTCTACGAGGGGGTGTTCGAGGAAGTCCTGGAGCTGTTCCCCTCGGAGTTCATTCACGTCGGCGGCGACGAATGCCGCAAGGAGCAGTGGAGCGAGTCGGTGGCCGCCAAGACCCGCATCACGGAACTCGGGCTCGCCGACGAGGACGAGTTGCAGTCCTGGTTCATCGGGCACTTCGACAAGTGGCTTACCGCGCGCGGGCGTCGGCTCATCGGCTGGGACGAGATCCTGGAGGGCGGACTCGCGCCGGGCGCGGCGGTGTCCTCCTGGCGCGGCTACGGGGGCGGCGTCGCGGCCGCGCGCGCCGGGCACGACGTCGTCATGTGCCCGGAGCAGTACGTCTACCTGGACCACCGTCAGGCCCCGGGCGAGGACGAGCCCGTGCCGATCGGCTTCGTGCGCACCCTGGAGGACGTCTACCGGTTCGAGCCGGTTCCGTCCCAGCTCAGCGAGGTGGAGGCCCGGCACGTGCTGGGCACCCAGGCCAACGTCTGGACCGAGGTGATGGAGGACGCCGCGCGCGTGGACTACCAGGCCTTCCCGAGGCTCGCCGCCTTCGCGGAGGTCGCCTGGAGCCGGCTTCCCGCCCCGCAGGAGCGGGACTTCGCGGACTTCGAGCGCCGTATGGCCGCCCACTACGGGCGACTCGACGCCCTCGGCGTCGCCTACCGGCCGCTCACCGGGCCGCGGCCGTGGCAGCGGCGCCCCGGTGTGCTCGGCCGGCCGCTGGAGGGACCGCCTCCGAACAGATAACGGAAAAAACCTGTCGGCATCACCGAAGAGAGGCAATAGGAATACACGGGTGAAGCCGTGCGAAAACGGACCATCTACCCGATGAGGTGGGCGAATGCCTCCTAGCGGACCCCCGCGTTCGGGTCTTGCGAAGATGTGCCAGAGTTGCCACGTCCGCCCTGTGAGCACGTACCGTACGGCCACACAGGAGGGACCAGGTGGGGCAGCGGGAAGGGGCAGCCGGTTTGACCACGCACGCACCGCAGGCGGCGCAGGCCGTCACGCTGCCCACGACACTGGACGAGGCCGTGGCGGCCCTCACCGCCATGCCCGCGGCCGTCCCCGTGGCGGGCGGCACCGACCTGATGGCCGCCGTCAACTCCGGCCAGCTCAGGCCCGCCGCCCTGGTGGGCCTCGGGCGGATCAGCGAGATCCGCGGCTGGCAGTACCAGGACGGCCACGCGCTGCTCGGCGCGGGCCTCACCCACGCGCGCATGGGCCGCCCCGACTTCGCGGCCCTGATCCCGGCGCTCGCGGCCGCCGCGCGCGCCGCGGGCCCGCCGCACATCCGCAACGCGGGCACCCTGGGCGGCAACATCGCCACCGCCGCCCCCACCGGGGACGCGCTGCCGGTGCTCGCCGCCCTGGAGGCGACGCTGATCATCGCGGGCCCGGGCGGAGCCCGCCGGGAGATCCCGGTGTCGCATCTGCTGGCCGGCGTGGAGATGCTGCGCGGCGGCGAGCTCATCGGCTACGTGCGCGTGCCGCTGCTGCACGCCCCGCAGGTCTTCCTCAAGGCGACCGGACGCACCGGCCCGGGCCGCGCGGTGGCCTCCGTGGCCCTGGTGCTCGACCCGGCCCGGCGCGGGGTGCGGTGTGCCGTCGGTGCCATAGCGCCGATGCCGCTCAGGCCCCTGGAGGCCGAGCAGTGGGTCGCCGGGCTCATCGACTGGGACAACGACCGCGCGCTCGTCCCGGAGGCCCTGAACGCCTTCGGGGAGTACGTCGCCGCGGCCTGCATCCCCGACCCCGCCCCGGAGCCGGACGGTTCCGTGGCCCCGCTTCCGCCCGCCGTACTGCACCTGCGGCGCACCGTCGCCGCGCTGGCCCGACGAGCACTGGGGAGGGCGCTGTCGTGACCGACGACCAGCACGGAGAGGGCACGTCCCAGGGCGCCGGCCGCTGGGACCCGCTGCCCCAGGGCGACTACGACGACGGCGCCACCGCCTTCGTCAAGCTCCCCGAGGGCGGCATCGACGCCCTGCTGTCCGGTGACAGTCCCCTGGCCGCACCCGGCCACGGCTACGTGCCGCCGCAGATAACGGCGACCCCCGGGCCGAGCGATCCGGCCGGCACCGGCAGCTGGACCATGCCCGCCGACGGCCACCAGTGGCCCGACCCGAACGCCGTGCCCCAGGAGCAGGCGGCGGACGACCGGTTCGCGTACCACCCCGCCGCCACCCAGCAGTGGACCTTCGAGGAGCCCGCGGCCCCGACCGGGCCCGGGCACGACGTCACCGGGCAGTGGTCCATCCCGGTCGCCGGCGGAGATCTCCCCGACGAGTCGGGCGAGTTCACCACGTCCTCGCTGGTCGAGCAGTGGGGCGGCACCCCTCCGGCCACCCTGCCCGGCGGCGCGCCCGCGCCCTGGGCGACGGAGACCGCGGGCGGGCCCTGGGGGCAGCCGGAGCCCGGCGCCGAACCCCACACGGCCGACGCGTCCCCGGCGCCGGAGTACGCGCCCCCGGCGCAGTACGCCGCCACAGCGCCCGCACGGGCCCCTGAGGGCCCCGCTGACGGCCCGGCGCAGCACGGTGAGGCCGCGGCCCCGACGGCCGCACAGGAGGCCGTGGAAACGCCGGACACGGCCGCACCGCCGGCCCCGGCGGACCCCGTGCTCCCGGCCGCCACGGCGGACACCGCGCCGGAAGCCGCCGAAGCGGACCCGGCCGGCCCGCCGGAGGACACCACCGCGGACCCCGTCGAGCCCGCGGCACACACCTCGGCCTCCGAGGACCCGGAGGCCTCCGAGCACGACGCCGCCGAGGACCCGGACCAGTCCGCCCAGGGGCCGCAGGACGACCACCCCCTCGCCTCGTACGTCCTGCGCGTCAACGGCGGCGAACGGCCCGTCACCGACGCCTGGATCGGCGAGTCCCTGCTGTACGTCCTGCGGGAGCGGCTCGGCCTCGCCGGGGCCAAGGACGGCTGCTCGCAGGGCGAGTGCGGCGCCTGCAACGTGCAGGTGGACGGGCGCCTGGTCGCCTCCTGCCTGGTCCCGGCGGTCACCGCGGCCGGCGCCGAGGTCCGTACCGTCGAGGGCCTGGCCGTCGACGGGCAGCCCTCCGACGTGCAGCGGGCGCTCGCCCGGTGCGGTGCCGTGCAGTGCGGTTTCTGCGTGCCGGGCATGGCGATGACCGTGCACGACCTGCTGGAGGGCAATCCGGCGCCGAACGAGCTGGAGACCCGGCAGGCCCTGTGCGGCAACCTGTGCCGCTGCTCCGGCTACCGGGGCGTCCTGGACGCCGTCCAGGAAGTCGTCGCCGAACGCGAGGCGCACACCGCCGCCGACGCGGAGACGGACGGGGACGAGGCACGTATTCCGCACCAGGCGGGCCCAGGCTCCGGCGGCGTCAACCCGTCGGCGTTCGAGGCGCACGGTGTCTTCGACAGTCCCGGCACCTTCGGCCCACCGGGACCGCACGAGCAGCAGTACGGCCAGGACGGAGGCCAGGCGTGAGCAACGAAGCCGCCACCGCGACCACCGCGTCCGAAGCGGCCCCGGCGGCCGAGCCGCTGCCGCACGGCCTCGGCGCCTCGCTGCCGCACGCCGACGCCCGCGCCAAGACCGAGGGCACCTTCCCGTACGCGGCCGACCTGTGGGCCGAGGGCCTGCTGTGGGCGGCCGTCCTGCGCTCCCCGCACGCACACGCGCGCATCGTCTCCATCGACACCACCCACGCGCGCGAGATGCCCGGCGTACGAGCCGTCGTCACCCACGAGGACGTGCCCGGCACCCCCCGGTACGGCCGGGGCACGCCCGACCGCCCGGTGTTCGCCTCCGAGGTCGTGCGCCACCACGGCGAGCCCATCGCGGCGGTCGCCGCCGACCACCCGGACACCGCGCGGATGGCCGCCGCCGCCATCATCGTCGAGTACGAGGTGCTCGACCCGATCACCGACCCGGAGCAGGCCTTCGAGGCCGAGCCCC
Organism: Streptomyces sp. NPDC101165; assembly: GCF_044768135.1. Taxonomy (NCBI): domain Bacteria; kingdom Bacillati; phylum Actinomycetota; class Actinomycetes; order Kitasatosporales; family Streptomycetaceae; genus Streptomyces; species Streptomyces sp. NPDC101165. Next base: position 100,391 of record NZ_JBIWPG010000022.1, read on the forward strand.
TGCACCCCGACGGCAACCTGATCCGGCACATCCCGCTGCGCCACGGCGACCCGGACGCGGTCGGCGAGGTCGTCGTCGAGGGCCTGTACCGCATCGGCCGCCAGGACCCGGCCCCGATCGGCGCCGAGGCCGGTCTCGCCGTGCCGCGTCCCGACGGCGGCGTGGAGCTGTACCTGGCTTCCACCGACCCGCACACCGACCGCAACACCGCCGCGGCCTGCTACGGCCTGTCCCCTGATCGGGTGAAGATCGTCGTCACCGGGGTGCCGGGCGCCACCGCCGACCGCGAGGACCAGGGCTTCCAGCTCCCGCTCGGCCTGCTCGCCCTCAAGACCGGTTGCCCGGTGAAGCTCACGGCCACCCGCGAGGAGTCCTTCCTCGGCCACGCCCACCGCCACCCGACCCTGCTGCGCTACCGCCACCACGCCGACGCCGACGGCAGGCTGGTCAAGGTCGAGGCGCAGATCCTCCTCGACGCGGGCCCCTACGCCGACACCTCCGCCGAGTCCCTCGCCGCCGCCGTCTCCTTCGCCTGCGGCCCGTACGTCGTCCCGAACGCCTTCATCGAAGGCTGGGCCGTCCGCACCAACAACCCGCCCTCCGGCCATGTGCGCGGCGAGGGCGCCATGCAGGTGTGCGCCGCCTACGAGGCGCAGATGGACAAGCTCGCGAAGAAGCTGGGCGAGGACCCGGCCGAGCTGCGCCTGCGCAACGTGCTCGCGACCGGGGACGTCCTGCCGATCGGCCAGACGGTCACCTGCCCGGCGCCGGTGGCCGAACTCCTCCAGGCGGTCCGCGACTACCCCCTCCCGGCGCTGCCCAAGGACACGCCCGAGGAGGATTGGCTGCTGCCCGGCGGCCCCGAGGGAGCGGGCGAGCCGGGCGCGGTGCGCCGGGGCGTCGGCTACGGCCTGGGCATGGTGCACATGCTCGGCTCGGAGGGCGCCGACGAGGTCTCCACGGCGACCGTGAAGGTCCACGACGGCGTCGCGACCGTGCTGTGCGCGGCCGTCGAGACGGGACAGGGCTTCACCACCCTCGCCCGCCAGATCGTCCAGGACACGCTCGGCATCGACGAGGTGCACGTGGCACCGGTCGACACCGACCAGCCCCCGGCGGGCGCGGGCTGCCGCGGCCGCCACACCTGGGTCTCCGGCGGCGCGGTGGAGCGCGCGGCCAAGATGGTCCGCACGCAACTGCTGCAGCCCCTGGCGCACAAGTTCGGCATGTCGACGGAGCTCCTCCAGATCACCGACGGCAAGATCACCTCGTACGACGGCGTGCTGTCGACGACCGTCACCGAGGCGTTGGACGGCAAGGAGCTGTGGGCCACCGCCCAGTGCCGCCCGCACCCCACCGAGCCGCTCGACGCCGAGGGCCAGGGCGACGCCTTCGTCGGCCTCGCCTTCTGCGCGATCCGCGCGGTGGTGGACGTGGACATCGAACTGGGCTCGGTCCGGGTGGTCGAGCTGGCGGTCGCCCAGGACGTGGGCCGGGTGCTGAACCCGGCGCAGCTGGCCTCGCGCATCGAGGCGGGCGTCACCCAGGGCGTGGGCATCGCCCTCACCGAGAACCTGCGGACGCCCCGCGGCCTGATCCGCCACCCCGACCTGACCGGATACGCCCTGCCGACCGCGCTGGACGCGCCGGACGTCCGGATCGTGAAGCTGGTCGAGGAGCGGGACGTGGTCGCCCCCTTCGGCGCCAAGTCGGTCAGCGCGGTCCCGGTGGTGACGTCACCGGCGGCGATCGCCTCGGCCGTCCGCGCGGCGACGGGCCGCCCGGTCAACCGCCTCCCGATCCGCCCGCAGGCCGCGGTGGTGACCCCCCAGTGACCACGCCCCCCGAGGAACCGCGCTACGAACCCCCGCCGAGCGTGGGCAAGTTGTTCCTGTGGATCCTGATCTTCGCCGTGGCGGCCCTGGCGGTCGTCCTGGGCGGCATCTACTTCACCTGAGGGACGGGGTCGTCGCCATCACCGGGGTGACGGCGTCCGGCGAGTCGACGGTCGCACAACTCCTGGCCGGGACGGAACGGGCGAGGGCCGCCCGGCGTCTTTTCCGACGGGCGTTGTCAGTGGTGCGGCGTAGTGTTCTGGGCAGTGGGGGACCGCCGCTTTCCGAGGGAAGCCGGAGGGCGGCCGGGCATGCCCAGCCCAGGGACCGACGCACCGAGGAAGATCGCGGGGGAGCGATGAGCACGACCGATGCCGGGGTGCCGGCGATCACGCTGACCGAGGCGGAGCTGGACCGGTACGTCACGCACGCGCCGACGCGCGGTCTGCTCACGGGCCTCGGACTGCCCACGGACACCGACCTGTTGACGTTCTCCCCGCTCCGCACGCACGGCCTGCGCACCCTCGGTGACGCCACGGACGGCCCCTTCCACCTGGCGGAGGAGCTGCGCAGCCGCCTGGTGATAGGCGAACTCCTCAACCCCGCCGGCATGGAGCGCGAGTCGATCCTGCTCGACGGCGACACGGGCGAGCTCACGACCGCCTACCTCTTCGCCCCGTCCGACCCCCGCCCCTTCGCGCCCTCCCTCGACACCCTCCTGCGCTTCGCCGCCGTCACGGAGGAACTCGCGGGCCTGCGAGGCCGTTTCTCCTCCCTGTCGGGCCAGTACGGCCCGAAGACGGTGACCGAGGCCTCCCGCCGCCTCCTGGCGCTCTTTGCGGAGGGCACGGACGGCGAGGTCCCGCCGTACTGGAAGGCGGCGGCCCTGATCCGCCCGCTCGCCCTCATCGCCGGCCCCGGCGCGACGTCCGGCCTCACCCTGGACGTCCCCGGCCGCGTCCTGGACCAGGAGTTCGGCCACGGCCGGGTGGCCCGCTTCGAGGAGGTGGACTTCCCCACCACGCTCACCCACGAGCCGACCCGCCGCTTCCTGCGCGAGACGGGCCTGCCGGAGGAGGCCGTCCTCTTCCACGCCGACACGGACGTCCCGCTGCCCACCCTCACCGAGTACTTCACCGGAGAGCGAGCCGGCGAATACCCCCTGGAGGACCTCCCGGCCCACTCCGACCACCTGATCCGCCTCGGTTACCTGGTCGAGGACAACAGCCTGGTGATCGACGGCAGAACGGGCGCGATCCTCACCTTCAGCGAGCCGGAGGCGACGCTCTACCCCCTGAACACCGACGTCTCCACCCTGGCCTTCACCCTCTGGCTCCTGCACCACGAGCGCACGATCGACGAGCACCTGGGCAACGAACTGACGACGGACGCCTACGACCAACTGGCCGCGGCGATGATCCGGACCCTGACCTCGATCGACCCCACGGCCCTGTCCCGGAACACCGACTGGCACTACTGGACGGAACTGTTCCAGGACGAGGCGGGCGGGGTGCTCTGAGGCGGGCGGTGCCGGGACCGGACTCTCAGCCCCTGGCGCTCTTGATGATGGCGAAGGCGGCGCCGACGGGGTCGAGGAACATGGCGAAGCGGCCGACCCCCGGCGCGTCGGTGGTCGGGATGAGGACGGTGGCTCCGGCCGCGGTGGCTCCGGCGAACGTGGCGTCGCAGTCACTCACCTCGAAGTAGGGATGCCACTCCGCCGTCGATCCGGCGTCGAGGTTCTTCTGGGGCAGCTGCATCAGCCCGCCGTGGTTCCCCTCTGCGCCGGCACCGGCCGGGGCCAGCAGTGTGTACGTCAGCTCCGGGCCCATCGGCACATCGTTCATCCGCCAGGAGAAGACCGACCCGTAGAACGCTTTCACCGCGCCGGCGTCGGAGGTGTAGAGCTCGACCCGGGACAGACTGTCGGGGACGCCGACAGCCTCCAGGCCGCTGGTCCCGCCCGGCTGCCAGACGGCGAAGTCCGCTCCCGTGGGGTCGGTGAAGGCAGCCATCCGCCCGAAGGAGAAGACGTCCGCCGGAGCGACCCGGACCGTGCCACCCGCCTGCTCCACGGCCTTGGCGGTGGCGTCGGCGTCCGGCGTGTGGAAGTACACCGTCCAGGAGGGACTCGCCCCCTCTTCGGTGAGCGGACCGAGGCCCGCGACCGTCTTCCCGTCCTGCTGGAAGAAGCCGTAGCCACCGGCCTCCGGTCCCGCCGACCGGAACTCCCAGCCGAAGACGGCGGAGTAGAAGGCGGCGCTCGCGTCGGTGTCCGGGCTCCCCAGATCCAGCCAGTTCGGAGCGCCCGGCACGTAATCGGTCGTCAGCATGGTGTGGTCCTCCACCGTGGGTTCGGCACGCCGCCGCCCGCCGCACCGGCTCGGGCGAACCGCGTTTCTCGGGTCCGCACTGAGAAACGAATACGGCTCTGCGGGGTTTCGGCCCATGGCTCATCGGGGCGGGGCGCACGGTTCTGAACAGCTGCGGCTGCTCCGACTCGGGTCACTGGATTCCGGTGGCTCCGGTCACCATGCGTTGATGACCGGCGCGTCGGGTTCGCGCTGCCGCCAGGCCTCGTCGAGGCGCGCGAGCCGGTCCGCGGCGGCGATGCCGCGCAGGGACGCGACCCTGCCGTCGCTGACTTCGAACGCCACGGTGCCCACGACGCGGCCGTCGATCACGGCGACGACGGCCGGGGAACCGTTGACCCGTGCGATGTGGAGCGCGGGGGACCCGCCGGCCAGCCGCCGCTTCGCCGGAGTGGGCTTGAAGCCGGCCCGCACATACGAGGCGATGCGCTCGCGCGTCGTGTACCGCAGCAGCCGCCTGGCCAGTCCGGCGCCGTCCGAGACCGCGGCCGCGTCGGCGGTGAGCATCGCCACCAGCCGCTCGGTGCGCCCCGACACGGCGGCGGCGAGGAACTCCTCGACGATCCGGCGCGCGGACGCGGGGTCCACCTCGTCGCCGGCGCGGCGCTCGGCGGCGACCCGGCGTCGGGCCCGGTGGACATGCTGCTGGCTCGCGGACTCGGTGATGTCGAGGATCCCGGCGATCTCGGCGTGGGGGTACGAGAAGGCCTCGCGCAGGACGTAGGCGGCCCGCTCGACGGGCGAGAGGCGCTCCATGAGGGTCAGTACGGCCAAGGACACCGATTCGCGCTGCTCGAAGGTATCGGCAGGGCCGAGCATCGGGTCGCCCTCGAGGAGTGGCTCGGGCAGCCAGTCGCCGACAGCGCGCTCATGGCGCGCCTGCGCCGAGCGGAGCCGGTCGAGGCAGAGATTGGTGACGACCTTGGTCAGCCATGCCTCGGGCACCTCGATCCGTTCCCGGTCCGCGGCCTGCCAGCGCAGGAACGTGTCCTGCACGGCGTCCTCGGCGTCGGCGGCCGAGCCGAGCAGGCGGTACGCGAGCGAGGCCAGCCGGTCCCGGCCGGCCTCGAACCGATCGATGGCCGCACTGTCCATGCGGAGCAGCCTAGGCGGCGGCCCTCACACCGCCCCGGTCAGGTGCGGTGGCGAGGCGCCGCTTGCGCTTCGGCATGCCGAAGGTCGGGTGCACGATGCTCCACCTGGCCCCCTTGAGCACGCCCGACTTGAGGCGCGTGGCGGTCCGGCCGCCCAGGTACCAGGACTTCGACCGGACGTCCCCGTCCACCATCTGGAAGATCGCGTCCTGCCGCCCGAGGCTGATGTGGTTGCCGTAGTACTTCAGCCCGGTGGTCGGGACCTTGCTGCCCGTCAGGCGCGCGATGATCGCGGCGGTCGCCTGCATGTTGGTGTAGCCGGCCGAGGCGCAGGACATCGGCAGCGGCCGGCCGTTCTCGCCGATCGCGTAGGCGCAGTCACCGGCGGCGTAGACGTCCGGGTGCGAGACCGAGCGCATGGTGCGGTCGACGACGATCTGGCCGGTCTCGGCGACCTCCAGGCCGCCGGCGGCCGCGATGGCGGGCACGGCGAACCCGGCCGACCACACGGTCACGTCGGCCGGGACGGACGTACCGTCGGCGGCGATCGCCCGGGTCGGCTCGACGGCTTCTATGCCGGTGTGCTCGTGGACGGTGATGCCGAGCCGGTCGAAGGCCTGGCGCAGGTGACGGCGGCCCTTCGGGGAGAGCCAGGCGCCCAGCTCGCCGCGGGCGGCGAGCGCGATCGAGAGGTCGGGCCGGGACTCGGCGAACTCGGTGGCGGTCTCGATGCCGGTCAGCCCCTCACCGACGACCAGCACGGTGCCGCCCTCGCCCAGGCCGGCCAGGCGCTCGCGCAGACGCAGCGCTGAGGACCGGCCGGTCACGTCGAAGGCGTGCTCGGCCACGCCGGGGACGCCATGGTGGGCCACGGAGCTGCCGAGCGTGTAGAGAAGGGTGTCGTACGCGAGCTCGCCGTCGCCGTCCTCGCCGGTCACGGCGACGGTCCTGCGCCCGGGGTCGACACCGGTGACGCGTGCCAGGCGCAGCCGCACCCCGGTGCCCGTGAATACGTCGGCGAGCTTGAGCCCCGCGAGGTCCTGGCCGATCGCGAGCTGGTGGAGCCGCATCCGCTCGACGAAGTCGGGCACGGCGTTGACGACGGTGATCTCGGTGTCGGCGGGGGAGAGCCGACGGGCCAGGTTCCCGGCGGCGAAGGCCCCGGCGTATCCGGCGCCGAGTACGACGATGCGGTGCTTCATGGCATGGCTCCTGTCTCGTTCGCGTGGCCCTTGAACGAGATGGCACCCCGATCGCTGACAGGAGCCGGGTGTGACGCGCGTCACTCGGGGGTGGGGGGTGAACGGTACTTCCTCAGCCCTTCCTGCCGGCCGCCCCATGCGACCTGCCCGGCTCCGCCGCACGGGTCCTATCGTGGAGATAAGCACCTGCGGCGACGTCAAGGCGGGAAAAGACGTGGCGGAATCGGAGATCGACTACGCGGCGGTGTTCCAGGCCCTTCCCGGGGCGGTGGCACTGCTGACCCCGGAGCTGATCTACGCGGACGCCAACGAGGGGTTCCCGCGGACCTTGGGCCGCACCCGCGAGCAGGTCATCGGCAGCTACCTGCCCGACGACTTCCGCGACGACCCGGACGCCCCTGGCACGGCCGTCACGCCCAACCTTCAGGCGTCATTGCTCCGGGTGGCGGAAACCGGTGAGCGCGACAGCATGGCGCTGCAGCGCGCCGATGTGGAGGACTCTGAACGGCCCGGGGTACGGGACGAGCGGTACTGGACCTGGATCAATGTTCCTGTCTTCGGTCCGGACGGGAAGGTGGCGCTGCTGCTGCACCGGGTGGAGGAGGTCACCGAACTCATCCGCGCCCGCGAAGTCGCGCTGAGCTTGCAAGAGGCCATGCTGGCCGCTCCTCGCCCGGTCGGCCGCCACCCGGCGGCCGTGCGCTACCGGCCTGCCGCCGCAGCGCTGAACGTGGCCGGCGACTGGTACGACCTCATCGACCGGCCCGGCGACCGCATCGCCGTCGCGGTCGGCGACGTCGTCGGCCATGGCCTGCCCGCGGCCGGCGTCATGGGACAACTGCGCAGCGCCCTCAGCGCCGTCTGCCTCGTCACCGAAGGACCCGCCCGGGCCCTGGAGGTCCTGGGTGTGTACGCACGCACCATCGACGGCGCCGAGAACACCACCGTGGCCACGGCATACATCGACTGGGACACCCACACCATCACCTACAGCAGCGCCGGTCACCTCCCACCGGCCCTCGCCCAGACGGACGGGGCCGTCGAGTTCCTGGACCAGGCCACCGACCCCCCACTGGCCGCCTGCCCTCAACACGCCCCGCGGATCCAGGCTGCCGCAGCCTTCCGCGAGGGCGACACCCTCGTGCTCTACACCGACGGCCTGGTCGAACGCCGCCGCGAGGACATCGACACCGGCCTCGCTCGGCTCGCCGATTCCCTGGCCCGCCACCAGGCAGACGACTGCGAGAACCTCGCTGACGCCGTGCTCGGCGACCTGCTCCCACCCGGTGACGCCACCGACGACACCGCCCTGGTCATCGTGCGCCTGTGACCCGCCTGAGCGCGGGATTCGCCTGGTCAGCCAGTCAGAGGCCGTGGCGGGAATCGAACAACCTTTCTGAAGATCGCCGAGGAAGTGAAGACCCGGGAAAGCGGCTCGGTCTTCCCTGGACGAGCGCGGCCAACTCATCCTCGATGCTCCTCTCTCGGCCGTAATGCAAAAAACTCACCCGTTGCACTCTCGCTGCTGGCAAAATGCGATGGTGGCCATCTCTGTTCTGCGATCAAGGTATCTGCATCGTCGAGCACGACGTATCGCGATGAAATATGAGGCCTCAGCCCTGCGCGGTCTCTCCGAATTAGGGGTCGAGTGGAAACGTTGGAGAAAGAGAGTGGCGGAGCGCTGGGCATTTGCTTTCATGAGTGTTTTCGCTGCTCGGCTGGTCATTTTTTTCGCGTTTTTTTCTTTCGGCGTGATCCATGGTTATGGATTCGCTTTTCGCAACCTCTTCATGTTCGGGGAGTCGGTTTATCGCGCCGTGGAGGGAGGGGTGGTCGAGAGGGGGTGGGGTGGCGTGACGGTCTGGTATGAATGTGCGGTGCTCTTGGTTGGTGCGTGGCTGCTTGTGATGGCGGCCATCTATATCGTCAGGCCACTCAAGCCGCTAACTGCGCTGGTAGGCGATGGTACTTCCGAATCTGCCGTCCATCGTGGAACTCTACGGCAGATTGAAAGGCAGTCCAGGGCAGTTTTGGTCTTGTACTCCCATGCGGCCAAATGCGGTCGCGCTCTATCGGCGCGTGGATGGGTTCGTGACTCACTGTCGAGGAGCGCTTGTGTGATGCCGCTGGCTGAATCGGAGATACGTCAAGCATGGAAAAAGGTTCGACCAGCCACATCTACCCCTCTAAGGCATCAAAGGGTTGAGCTGAAAAATCATGCGGGGCGGGTGATCGCGGCGCTTCGTGCAGCAGCGGCGCGGGTGGATGCAGACCCTGAGGCCGGCCTGCGGGAATTGGGGCTCATGCTTGTCCGCATTGGAGATCGCCTTGCCGAGGGGCGCGTCGGGGCATTGCTGGACGAAGGCGAGCTGGAAGGGTACGAGCCTGTGCGTGATCGTGAGGTGCTGAGAACCGTAGCCGCGGCTCTACTGATTGCAGCAGCAGCAGTTGGAGTGGCTCTCCTTCACCTGCCGGCCGAGGTTGCCGGACCTCTCACGACCGTGACAGGCATCATCGTTCTGGTCACCCTCTACAAGAAGGCACGCGGAGCCGAAACTGTGGCGCTCCTGCTGGGAGGGAAGTAGGGAGCGCAGTTGGTGTGACCCGAAGAGCGGCCCCCTGCAGGGGTGCCGCCCTTTCGTCTTGCCTGGTCAGGCAGGTAGAGGCCGTGGCGGGAATCGAACCCACGTAACTCGCTTTGCAGGCGAGCCCCTAAACCACTCGGGCACACGGCCGTGTTTCGTGGAATGAACGTACGGGGCGGCGAGAGAGGGGTTCAAGGGAAACCCCGCCCCTGCAACGTGACTGCCACACCGCGTTCATGAAACGGCGGGTGTACGACCAAGGTCGCAGGTCGGGTGGGAATACCGACAGGGGTCACATGCTGTTGTGGGCCTTACGCTGGCGAGCATGAGTGCCCTCGAGTCCCCTGACACCGCTGTTGTGGATGATGCCGCCGGCAGAGACGGCGGTGTGCTGAGCCGGGCCCATCGGGCGCTCAGTGTCGGGATCGTGTCCGTCGTGCTGCTCATCGCCTTCGAGGCGACCGCCGTGGGCACGGCGATGCCCGTCGCGGCGCGGGAGCTGGACGGCGTGGCGCTGTACGCGTTCGCCTTCTCGGGGTACTTCACGACCAGCCTGTTCGGGATGGTGCTGGCCGGGCAGTGGTCCGATCGCACGGGCCCGCTCGGGGCGCTGACCTCAGGGATCGCGGCCTTCGCGGCGGGGCTCGTCGTCGCCGGGACCGCGCAGAGCATGTGGGTGTTCATCCTGGGCCGGGCCGTGCAGGGCTTCGGCGGCGGGCTGGTCATCGTCGCGCTGTACGTCGTCGTCGGCCGCGCCTACCCCGAGCGGCTGCGGCCCGCGATCATGGCGGCCTTCGCCGCCGGGTGGGTCGTACCGTCCATCGTCGGCCCTCTCGCCTCGGGTGCCGTGACGGAGCACCTCGGCTGGCGGTGGGTCTTCCTCGGCATTCCGGTGCTGGTCGTCTTCCCGCTCGCGCTGGCGCTGCCGCAGATACGGCGGAGGGCGTCGGGCCCGGTGGCCGGCAGCGAGGGCTCCGGCTCCTTCGACCGGCGCCGGATCCGGCTCGCCCTCGCCATCTCCCTCGGCGCGGGACTCCTCCAGTACGCCGCCCAGGACCTGCGCTGGCTCTCCGTGCTCCCCGGCCTCGCCGGAGCCGCCCTGCTCGTGCCCGCCGTCCTCGGTCTGCTGCCGCGCGGCACCTACCGCGCCGTCCGCGGGCTGCCCTCCGTCGTGCTGCTGCGCGGGGTGGCCGCCGGGTCCTTCATCGCCGCGGAGTCCTTCGTGCCGCTGATGCTCGTCACCCAGCGGGGGTTGTCGCCGACGCTGGCCGGGTTCTCCCTGGCCGCGGGCGGGGTGACGTGGGCGCTGGGCTCGTGGGTGCAGTCCAGGCCGCGCATGGAGCAGTACCGGGACCGGCTGATGACGGTCGGGATGGTGCTGGTCGCCGCCGCGATCGTCACCGCGCCGAGTGTGCTCGTGCAGGCCGTGCCCGTCTGGACCGTCGCCGTCGCCTGGGCCTTCGGCTGCTTCGGCATGGGGCTGGTGATCGCCTCCGCCAGCGTGCTCCTGCTCAAGCTGTCCGCGCCCGAGGAGGCCGGCGCCAACTCCGCCGCCCTGCAGATCTCCGACGCCCTCTCCAACGTGGTCCTCCTGGCCGCGACCGGCGCCGCCTTCGCCGCCCTGGGCGGTGGCAGCACCTCGGCCTCGACAGCCGACCCCACCCGCCCCGCCGCCTTCGCCGCCGTGTTCCTGCCGATGGCGGGCGTGGCACTGGTGGGGGCGTGGGTGACGACGCGGCTGCGGGAGCGCTGAACCGGCGGCAAATCGATCGCCGAGCGGTGCCGCCGGGCCCTAGCCTTCGCGCATGTACGAGCTGACCCTCTCCCTCGACCCCGCCCTCCGGCAGGCGCTGGACGATCTCGCGGACGCGTCCGGGCGCCGTACCGAGGAGGTGGTGCTGGAGGCCGTACGCCGGTATCTGGAGGAGGAAGGGGCGGCCGTCCGCACCCACGCCGAGCGCCTCGCGCTGAGCCACGCCGACCTGTTGCGGAGGCTGGGCGAATGAGCCGCCACCTGACCGTCGCCGACGTCACCGCCATCGCCGAGATCGCGTTCGGCGGCCGACCGCCCGAGGCGCGGGAGCCCGGGCTGCTGGCCTCCGCCGTACACCGGCCGCGCGCCCGGATGTTCGGCACGGCCGCCTACGAGGACCTGTACGAGCAGGCCGCCGCCCTGCTGCACGGCCTCGCCGCCAACCACCCCTTGGTCGACGGCAACAAGCGCACCGCCTGGCTGGCCACGGCCACCTTCCTCGCCCGCAACGGGGTCGATCTCGCCGACGTCGACCAGGACATCGCATACGACCTGGTCATCGACGTGGCCTCCGGCGACCTCAGTGACATCACGCGGATCGCGGGGCGGCTGCGGCAGTTGTGACGTGGGTCCCACCCACGGGTGACCCGGCCTCGTCCGGGCGTTGACGGGGGTGGGGCGCCGGTAGGGTGGCCCGGTTGTCATACGTAGCCGAGCCGCCCCAACCCCCCCCAACCACGGAGACCGTGACTACCACCGCCGCTTCCTCGACGCACTCCCACCACCTCTCGCCCGCCTTCCCGGGCCGCGCGCCCTGGGGTACCGCCAGCAAGCTGCGTGCCTGGCAGCAGGGGGCGATGGAGAAGTACATCCAGGAGCAGCCGCGTGACTTCCTCGCGGTCGCCACGCCCGGCGCCGGTAAGACGACCTTCGCGCTGACGCTCGCCTCCTGGCTGCTGCACCACCACGTGGTGCAGCAGGTGACCGTGGTCGCGCCGACCGAGCACCTGAAGAAGCAGTGGGCCGAGGCCGCGGCGCGGATAGGGATCAAGCTCGACCCCGAGTACAGCGCGGGCCCGCTCGGCAAGGACTACGACGGGGTCGCCGTCACCTACGCCGGTGTCGGCGTGCGTCCCATGCTGCACCGCAACCGGGCCGAGCAGCGCAAGACGCTCGTGATCCTCGACGAGATCCACCACGCCGGTGACTCCAAGTCCTGGGGCGAGGCGTGCCTGGAGGCGTTCGAGCCCGCGACCCGCCGGCTCGCGCTGACCGGTACGCCGTTCCGGTCCGACACCAACCCCATCCCCTTCGTCACGTACGAGGAGGACAACGCCGGCATCCGGCGCTCCGCCGCCGACTACACCTACGGGTACGGCAACGCGCTCGCCGACCACGTCGTCCGGCCGGTGATCTTCCTCAGCTACAGCGGCAACATGCGCTGGCGCACGAAGGCCGGTGACGAGATCGCCGCCCGGCTCGGCGAGCCCATGACCAAGGACGCCGTCAGCCAGGCCTGGCGCACCGCCCTCGACCCGCGCGGCGAGTGGATGCCCAGCGTGCTGCGCGCCGCCGACCAGCGGCTGACCGAGGTCAGGAAGGCCATCCCGGACGCGGGCGCGCTCGTCATCGCCTCCGACCAGGAGTCCGCGCGCGCCTACGCCAAGCTGATCCGCGAGATCACGGGGACCAAGGCGACGCTCGTGCTGTCCGACGACGCCGGCGCGTCCGGCCGGATCGACGAGTTCAGCGGCAACAACGACCGCTGGATGGTCGCGGTACGCATGGTGTCCGAGGGCGTCGACGTGCCCCGGCTCGCCGTCGGGGTGTACGCCACCACCATCTCCACGCCCCTGTTCTTCGCCCAGGCCGTGGGCCGTTTCGTACGGTCCCGGCGGCGCGGCGAGACCGCCTCCGTGTTCCTGCCGACCATCCCCGACCTGCTCACCTTCGCCAATGAGATGGAGGTGGAACGGGACCACGCCCTCGACAAGCCGAAGAAGGAGGGTGAGGAGGACCCGTACGCCGAGTCCGAGAAGGAGATGGACGAGGCGAACAAGCAGGAGGACGAGGACACCGGCGAGCAGGACATGCTGCCCTTCGAGGCGCTGGAGTCCGACGCCGTCTTCGACCGGGTGTTGTACGACGGCGCAGAGTTCGGCATGCAGGCCCACCCCGGGAGCGAGGAGGAGCAGGACTACCTCGGCATTCCCGGACTGCTGGAGCCTGAGCAGGTGCAGCTGCTGCTGCAGAAGCGGCAGGCACGGCAGATCGCGCACAGCCGCAAGAAGCCGGACTCCGAGGCCGACCTGCTCGAACTGCCCGCCGAGCGGCGGCCGGTGGTCAGCCACAAGGAGATGATGGAGCTGCGCAAGCAGCTCAACACGATGGTCAGCGCGTACGTCCACCAGAGCGGCAAGCCGCACGGGGTGATCCACACCGAGCTGCGGCGGGTGTGCGGGGGGCCGCCGAGTGCGGAGGCGACCGCGGGACAGCTGCGGCAGCGGATCGCCAAGGTCCAGGAGTGGGCCACCCGTATGAGGTGACCCCACCTCCGTGTGCGTATCGAGTCCGTGCGTGTATGCGGACGAATGCTGGCAGTCCATCCCCACTGTTGCCCGGATTCTGGACGGAGGCTTCCGCTCAGCGAACCGGCTTCGCTACTGTCCCGCTACGCACACGCCCCGTGGCAGCGCCGCCGCGGAGCGCAGCCGTGAAGCGACATGGTCCGGAGCCGCCGGACCGTCCTGCCGATCGGCGGCCTCTGAAGCGCGTCGCCGACGGGACTCGGTCACGCATCTGCCGCCCAGAGGTCGCCGACCTCACCGCCGAAGGAGTGGGCGTCGTGACCGCGGAGACATCCCAGACGCTCGACCGGGGACTACGTGTCCTCAAGTTGCTGGCCGACACGGACCATGGCCTGACCGTCACCGAGCTTTCCCACAAGCTGGGCGTGAACCGGACCGTGGTGTACCGGTTGCTCGCCACGCTGGAGCAGCACGCGCTCGTACGCCGTGATCTGGGCGGGCGAGCCCGGGTCGGGCTCGGGGTGCTGCGGCTCGGCCGGCAGGTGCATCCGCTGGTACGGGAGGCCGCGCTGCCCGCACTGCGCTCGCTCGCCGAGGACATCGGGGCGACGGCGCACCTGACGCTGGTGGACGGGACGGAGGCGCTGGCCGTCGCCGTGGTCGAGCCGTCGTGGACGGACTATCACGTGGCATACCGCGCCGGTTTCCGGCATCCGCTGGACCGGGGAGCCGCGGGCAGGGCGATTCTCTCCGCGCGCCAGTCGCCGTCCGCCGATCCCGGGTACACGCTGACGCACGGCGAGCTGGAGGCGGGTGCCAGCGGGGCCGCCGCGCCGCTCATCGGTGTGACGGGTGTCGAGGGCAGCGTGGGTGTGGTGATGCTCGCGGACTCCGTCCCGGAGAGGGTGGGGCCGCGGGTGGTCGATGCGGCGCGGGAAGTCGCCGAAGCACTGCGCTAGCCGCGGGGGGCGTCCGTTTTCGAGTGCCGGTGCGTGGGGGCTGGCCGCGCCCGCGCGGCGGAGCCGCATATCGGCACAGACCCGCGCCCCTTGCTAGGCGCACCGCTAGCTGCCATGGCATCGTACGCACAGATGCTTTGGCCGTCGCTCCAATCCGTCCCCTCAACCTTTGGCCGTTCCCCTCACCCTCTGCCGGGTCCCCCTCCGCATCATCAAGGGCCATACAAGCCCGGATGCGGAGGGAGCGGCATGGTGGAGAGAGTCGGGACTCGGCCACGAGTCGAGGGACGGACAGGGACGGGCAGGCTCACACGGCGGCAAGCCGTGGGGACGCTCGTCGGCGAGGCCGCTGCCAGTCCGCTCAAGCGGACCATGGGAGTCGCCCAGCTCACGCTGCTCAGCGTGGGGGCCACACTCGGTACCGGGATCTTCGTCGTCCTCGGGGAGGCCGTGCCGGAGGCCGGTCCCGCGATCGTCGTGTCCTTCGTGCTCGCCGGAGTCACCGCCCTGTTCTCGGCGCTCTCCTACGCCGAACTGGCCGGCATGATCCCCGGGTCGGGATCGTCGTACAGCTACGCCTACGCCACCCTCGGCGAGCTGGTCGCCTGGGTGTGCGGCTGGTGTCTGATCCTGGAGTACGGGGTGTCCGTGGCCGCCGTGGCCGTGGGCTGGGGGCAGTACGTCAACGAGCTGCTCGACCTGGCCTTCGGCGTCACCCTGCCCGACTCGCTCAGCGCCCCGCCCGGCCTCGGGGGCACCCTCAACATTCCGGCCGCCCTCATCGTGCTGCTCGCCATGGTCGTGCTGCTGCGCGGGTCCAAGGAGAGCGCGGTCGCCAACACCGTCATGGTCGGCGTCAAGATCGCCGCGCTGATGATGTTCTGCGCCGTCGCGTTCACCGCCTTCCGCGCCGGGAACTTCCACCCCCTCTTCCCGCTCGGCGCCGCCGGCATGAGTGCCGGGGCGGCCTCCCTCTTCTTCTCCTACATCGGCTTCGACGCCGCCTCCACGGCCGGTGAGGAGGCCAGGAACCCCCAGCGGGACCTGCCGCGCGCGATCATCCTCTCCCTCGTCCTCGTCACCGCCCTCTACGTCCTCGTCGCCGTCGCCGCGCTCGGTGCCATGCCGTGGAAGCAGTTCGCGGGGACCGAGGCGACCCTGAGCCAGGTCCTCGTGCGGTCCGTCGGGGGCGGGAACCTGTGGCCGATCCTGCTGTCGATCGGGGCCGTCGTCGCCACCACCAGCGTGGTGCTCACCGTGCAGTACGGGCAGATCCGCATCCTGTTCGCGATGGCCCGGGACGGACTGGTGCCCCCGCTGTTCGCCAAGGTCCACCCGCGCACCGGGGTGCCGCGTGCCAACACCGTCATCGTCTCCGGCTTCATCGCCGTACTCGCCGCCCTCGTCCCGCTCGGCAGCCTCGCCGACGCCACCAGCATCGGCACGCTCTTCGCGTTCATGCTGGTCAACCTGGCCGTCGTCATCCTGCGCCGGCGCAGCCCGGGCGCCCCGCGCTCCTTCCGGGTCCCGCTCTCGCCCCTCACGCCCCTGCTCGGTGTCGGGTTCTGCGTCTACATGCTGTTCAGCCTGGGCGCCGCCACCTGGATCGCCTTCGGGGCGTGGATGGCGGCCGGGCTCGTGATCTACGGCCTCTACGGCATCCGGCACTCCAAGCTCAACGCACCGTACGAGGACCCCGCATGACCGCCCTCGATCTCACCACCGACGTCGTCACGCTCACCCGGGCCCTCGTCGACCTTCCCTCCGAGAGCGGAGCGGAGCAGCGGATCGCGGACGCCGTGGAGACGGCCCTGCGCGCCCTGCCCCACCTCACCGTCGACCGGATCGGCAACTCCGTCGTCGCCCGCACCACCCTCGGCCGGTCCGAACGCGCCCTGCTGGCCGGTCACCTGGACACCGTCCCCGCCGCCGGGAACCTGCCCTCCCGGCTCGACGGCGGGCGCGTCCACGGGCTCGGCGCCTGCGACATGAAGGGCGGGGTGGCGGTGGCGCTGCGGATCGCGGCGACCGTCACCGAGCCCGTCCGCGACCTCACCTACGTCTTCTACGAGTGCGAGGAGGTCGAGGGGGAGCGCAACGGGCTCGCCCGGATCGGCGCCGCGCACCCGGAGCTGCTGGAGGAGGCCGGTCTGGCCATCCTCATGGAACCCTCCGACGCCGGTGTCGAGGCCGGCTGCCAGGGCATCCTCACCGCCGACGTCGTCGTCGAGGGCGCCCGCGCCCACACCGCCCGCGCCTGGCAGGGCGTCAACGCCGCCCACAAGGCCGCCCGGGTGCTCCAGCGGCTCGACGAGCACACACCCGAGCGGGTCGTCGTGGACGGGCTGGAGTACCGGGAGGGCCTGAGCGCGGTCGCGGTGCGCGCCGGGGTCGCCGGAAACGTCGTACCGGACGAGTGTGTGGTGACCGTCAACTGCCGGTTTGCGCCGAGTCGTTCGCCCGAGGAGGCGGAGGCGTACGTGCGCGGGCTGTTCCCGGAGTACGAGGTCCGGGTCACCGAGGTCGTCGCGGGGGCCCTGCCCCGCCTGGACCGGGTCGGCGACCTGATCGCCGCGCTCGGCGCCGAGTCCCGGCCCAAGCTCGGCTGGACGGACGTGGCCCGGTTCGCCGCGCTCGGCGTGCCCGCGCTCAACTACGGCCCCGGCGACCCGTCGCTGGCCCACACGGCGGGCGAGTACGTGCCCGTCGAGCACCTGCAGCAGTGCGAGGAGCGGCTCAGGCGGTGGCTCCGGTGAGCCCGGCCAGCACCCTCAACTGAAGCCACAGCACCAGCCGTTCGTCGGGGTCGTCCAGGTCGACCCCGGCGTGCTGCTGGAGTTGCTTGAGCCGGTAGCGGCAGGTGTTGGGGTGCACGGCGAGGAGCTTGGCCGCGCCCGCCATGTCGCAGCCCGCGTCGAACCAGCACACCAGCGTGCGGGCGTACTCCGTGCCGTTCGCGGCGTCGTACGCCAGCACCCGCTGCCATGCGCCCGCGGTCAACTCCCGTCGCTCGCCCATCACTTCGGCCAGCCGCAGCAGGGTCACGCGCGGGCGCACCTCGTCCACCGTGGCGACCGGCAACTCCCCGTCCAGCACCCGCAGCACCAGGTCCGCGTCCGCCCGGGAGTCCGCGAGGCCGGCCGCGTCCGGCACCACCTCGCCCAGCGCCGCCCGCACCGGCACCCGCAGCGCCTGCCCGGCCCGCCCGACGATGTCCTCGGCCAGCGTCCGATGCCGCTCACCGGGAGCCGGGAGCACGGCGTACACCACCCCGTCCACCAGCACGCACGCGTGCCGCCCGTAGCGCGCCTCGCACTGCAGGCGTACGACGTCCAGCAGGCGCAGCGCGGTCCGTTCGGCGTCCGGGATGCTCGCGGCGGAGTCCAGCACGAACGCGGCCACCCGGGCCGGACCCGTGACACCGAGCCGCTGGGCGGCCGTCGGCGCGTCCGTCGTGCCCTCCAGCAGGCGGCGCAGCAGGTCGCTGCCCCGGTGCCGGGCCAGTTCGCGGGCCGCGCGGGCCCGGAGCAGGAGCAGCGCGGCCGTGGAGGCGCCCTGGACGAGGGTGTCCTCGGCGTCGGGGGCGAGCGAGCCGCCGTCGATCACCCAGACGGAGCCGAGCGTCTCCCCGCCGGCCCGCACCGGCATCGCGAGCCGGGGCAGGCCCGAGCCGGTCAGTGCGGGCAGCCGCACCGGCCGGTCGGCCGCGAACAGCCGCCGGTACTGCTCGGTGTTCTCCGCGCTGGGCGGCACCTGCAGGCCGAGGATGCCCTGCCGCCGGTCCTCGTCCACCGGCTGCCCGGGGACGGTCGAGTAGGCCAGGATCCGCTGCCGCGGGTCCTCGATCGCCGTGGCCCCGCCGGTCCCCGCCGCGATCGCGTCGGCCAGCGCGAACAGGTCACCGAGGCCGGTGTCGGAGGCGGTGGCGGGCCGCGCGCCGATGGCCGAGGCCAGCAGCAGATGCACCTGGTGCCAGGCCGCGTCCTCGGCGACCGACAGCAGTGCCACACCGTGCGCCGCCGCCTCCCCGACCGGCCCGTCCGGGCCCCGCACCACCACCCCGGTCATCCCGGCCTCCGCCGCCGCCCGCACCAGGGGCCCCGCCTGCGCCGCCCGCACCCCGACCGCCAGCAGCAGCCCGCCGGGCAGCCGGGGGAGCGGGGCCTGTCCGTCGTGGAGCACCGCCTCGGTGACCGGTACGCCCTGCCCGGCGGGGGCGGTGTGCAGGTGCAGGGCGGGGCCGCCGACGACGTCCAGGAGGTCGCCGAGGGTGCATGCGTCCATGGGAGTCCTCGCGGGGTCGGCTTGGCTGATGCTGAAACGAACGTACGCATCCCTTGGCCGCTCGCACAACACACGGCTCTGCGCGGCCTCCGAGACTCGTCCCATGACAGCAGGAGTCATGACCACAGGAGTCACCGTCCGCACGGTCCACGACGTCGCCGGGCTTGCGGCCGTGTCCGACCACTTCAGCGACGTCTGGCACACCCCGCGTACCGCCCCGCCCTACCCGGCCGAGGTGCTGCACAGCCTGGTGCACGCCGGTGGCGCCGTGCACGCCGTGTACGACGGGCAGCGGCTGGCCGGGGCCGCCGTGGCCGTGCTCGGAGCGGAACGCAGCACGTACTCGCTGGTGGCGGCCGCCGACCGGGGCCTCGGGTACGCCGTGAAGCAGGCGCAGCGCGACTGGGCCGTCGGGCTCGGCGCCCGCACCATGCGCTGGACCTTCGACCCGCTGGTCGGCCGCAACGCCCGCTTCAACCTGGCCAAGCTGGGCGCCGTCGGCACGGAGTACCTGGTCGACTTCTACGGCCCCATGACGGACGGCGTGAACGACGGCGACGAGAGCGACCGGCTGACGGTCACCTGGGATCTGACGGCGCCGAGACCGCCGTACGAGGCGGAGGCCCACGGCCCGGTCATCCGGACCGCCCCCGACGGCGGCCCGCTCGCCCGCCGCGACCTCGCCGACCGGTACGTCTGGTGCCGGGTCCCCGACGACATCGTCGAGCTCCGCGCGGCCGATCCCACGCTCGCCCTGCGCTGGCGGCACGCCGTGCGCGAGGTGTTCCTTGAGGCGTTCGTGGCGGGATTCCGGGCGACGGGCATGTCCCGCGACGGCTGGTACACGCTCACCCGGACGGAGGAGGCCGCGTGAAGCTGGAGCGCGTGGAGATCGTGCACGTGGCGATCCCGCTGGTCACGCCCTTCCGTACGTCCTTCGGCACGATGACGACGAAGGACACCTTCCTCCTGCACGTCGTCACGGACGAGGCCGAGGGCTGGTCGGAGTTCGCCGCCGACCCCGAGCCCCTGTACTGCTCGGAGTTCGTGGCCGGCGCCGAGATCGTGCTGCGCGACTTCCTGCTGCCCCGGGTGGCCGCCCTGCCGCACCTCACGACGGCCGCGTCGGCCCCCGCCATGGCGAAGATCAAGGGGCACGAGCTGGCGAAGGCGGCCCTGGAGACCGCGGTGCTCGACGCCGAGCTGCGGGCGTACGGCATGCCGCTCGCGACCTACCTCGGCGCCGTACGGGACCGGGTGCCCGCCGGGGTCTCCGTCGGCATCAAGAACTCCGTGCCCGAGCTGCTGGACGACGTCGAGCGTTACCTCGCCGAGGGGTACGTCCGCATCAAGCTGAAGATCGAGCCCGGCTGGGACGTCGAGCCGGTCCGGGCGGTCCGCGAGCGCTTCGGCGCCGGGCTGCCCCTCCAGGTCGACGCCAACACCGCCTACACCCTGGGGGACGTTGAGCACCTGCGGCGCCTCGACGAGTTCGGGCTGCTGCTGATCGAGGAGCCGCTGGAGGAGAACAACCTCCACGCCCACGCGCAGCTCCAGAAGCGTCTGGCGACCCCGGTCTGCCTGGACGAGTCCCTGCACCACGCCCGGGACACCGCCGCCGCGATCGCCATGGACGCCTGCCGGGTGGTGAACGTCAAGCCCGCCCGGGTCGGCGGCTACCTGGAGGCCCGCCGCGTCCACGACGTGGCCCACGCGCACGGGATCCCGGTGTGGTGCGGCGGGATGCTGGAGACGGGCATCGGACGCGCCCCCAACCTGGCCCTGGCCGCCCTCCCCGGCTTCACCCTGCCCGGCGACACCTCGGCCTCCTCGCGCTACTTCGCCGAGGACATCACCGAGCCGTTCGTCCTGGCGGACGGCCACCTCCCGGTGCCGACGACGCCCGGCATCGGCGTCGAGCCGCTCCCGGACGCGCTGCGCCGGTTCACCCGGGAGCGCCGGGACCTGTACGCCGCATAGGAGACGGGGGGAGGCGGGTGGCCGTCCCGTAGATTGATTACGTGCTCTCACGTCTCACGCGTTCCCAGGCCGTCGCCGTCTGCGCCGTGCCCGTCGTGGCCCTGCTCGCCACGGCGGTCTTCGCGCCGCTGCCGTTCTCGGTGGCGCAGCCCGGGATGACGGCGAACGTGCTC
The DNA here is from genome assembly GCF_044768135.1 of Streptomyces sp. NPDC101165. Lineage (NCBI taxonomy): Bacteria > Bacillati > Actinomycetota > Actinomycetes > Kitasatosporales > Streptomycetaceae > Streptomyces > Streptomyces sp. NPDC101165. The sequence goes on from NZ_JBIWPG010000022.1 coordinate 121,156, forward strand.
GGGAAGAACCAGGGCGCCCCGGTGATCACCGTCTCCGGTGCGCCCACCCGGACGACCGGCGGGCAGCTGCGGATGACGACCATCGAGGCGACCGGCCCGGACGCCCGGGTGTCCCTCAAGGACGTGATCGGCAACTGGTTCCGCACGGACCGGGCCGTGATGCCCCGCGACTCGGTCTACCCGAGCGGCAACAGCGTCAAGGAGATCGAGAAGCACAACGCGGAGCAGATGCAGCAGTCCCAGGACGCGGCGACCCGGGCGGCGCTGAAGTACCTGAATGTGAGCGCCGACAAGGTCAAGGTCGACCTGAAGCTCGCCGACGTGGGCGGGCCCAGCGCGGGGCTGCTGTTCACTCTGGGGATCATCGACAAGCTGAACGGCGACGGCAGCGGCGGCGACCTCACGGGTGGCCGCACCATCGCCGGTACGGGGACGATCGACGCCGCCGGGCAGGTCGGCGCGGTCGGCGGGGTGGCCCTGAAGACGCAGGCCGCCCGGCGGGACGGGGCCACCGTCTTCCTGGTGCCGAAGGCCGAGTGCCGCGATGCCAAGTCCGAGCTGCCCGAGGGGCTGCGGCTGGTCCCGGTGACCACGCTCAAGAGCGCGGTGGACTCCCTGGTGGCGCTGGAGAAGGGGAAGGGCTCGGTTCCGAGCTGTTAGGCGACACTCCGGGTTGCCGGTCGTCGTTCCGAGCTGTCAGACGACGGCGGGACGCGGCTTCGGGGCGGCCGCGAGCCGCAGGCCGACCTCCACGAGGGTCCAGCCGACGCGGGTGCGCAGTTCGACCGGGGGCTTCGCCGCGGCGGCGAGGCGGTGGGCGGCGGCCTCGGCGTTCAGGTCGGCGACGTGCTGCTGGGCGAGCTGGGTGGAGAGCTGCATGGCGGGGCCTCTCAGTCCGTCTCAGTCGGTCTCGATGGGGAACAGGTGCGTGTGGATGCGTACTTGCTCGGAGCCGGGCGTGTCCGTGCCGGTGCCGCGGCTGCGGTAGTCGTCGATCAGGGCGTGCATCTTCGCGATGAGTTCGGCGGCCAGCTCGGGTGTGAGCCGTAGCGTCGCGTCGCTCATGTCGGAGCCGCGGGACCAGTCCGTGGACCACCGGTCCCGGGTGTTGAGCCAGGTGGCCAGCTCGCGGGCGTGGGTGCCGGCGACCTCGCGCAGGAACACCTCGGCCAGTCCTCTGACCTCGGGGCCGGCGCCCTCGAACTCGTCGGTGTCGAAGACGATCCCCTGGTCCACGGCCCGCCACCAGCGCTCCCGGCCCTTGCCGTGCTCGGGTGCGTCCTCGACGAAGCCGTGGGCGGCGAGCTGGCGCAGGTGGTAGCTGGTTGCGCCGCTGGACTCGCCGAGCCGTTCCGCCAGTTGGGAGGCGGTGGCGGGTCCGCGCTGGCGCAGCGTGTCCAGCAGCTGCATCCGCAGCGGGTGTGCGAGCCCCCGCAGCGAGCGCGGATCCAGTCGGCGCTGTTTCCGTTCCTCGTGCTCCGTCATGCGTACAAAGATAGCTATGCAAAGAGTCCTTTGCAAGGACTTCTTTGCATCGAATCGGGCCCGCGCGGCCGTAGCAGCGCCTCCGCCAGCGAGGCCAGCCAGTCGACCAGCAGGGCGAGGGCGAAAGTGAGGACCGAGCCGAGCACCAGCACCGGCATCCGGTGGTCGGCGATGCCCGTGGTGATCAGCACGCCCAGGCCGCCGCCTCCGCCGAACGCCGCCAGGGCGGCCGTACCGACGTTGAGGACCAGGGCCGTACGGACGCCCGCGAGGATCAGCGGGGCGGCGAGGGGGAGTTCGACGCGGGTGAGGACGGCGAGCGGGGACATGCCGATGCCGCGGGCCGCCTCCAGCAGGCTCGGGTCGTTGGCCTTCAGGCCCGCGACGGTGTGGGCGAGGACGGGCAGGACCGCGTAGACGGCGATGCCGATCAGGACCGCCCTCGTGCCCGAGCCGAGCGTGATCACCAGCAGGGCGAGCAGACCGATCGCCGGGGTCGCCCGGCCCGGGCCGGCGACCGTCGTCGCCACCGGGGCGACCCTCCGGAACGCCCGGCGGGTCAGCAGGACGCCCAGCGGGATCGCGACGGCCAGGACGAGGAAGGTCGAGAGCGCCGTCAGCCGCACGTGCTGCCACAGCGCCCCGGAGACCCGCCCACCGGACAGCGCGTTCGCGGAGACGGGGTCGAGGTCGGCCTGCCGGAACCACAGCCAGGTGCCCAGCAGCAGGGCGACCAGGAACGCGGGCAGCAGGGTCAGCCGCTGCCAGGTCAGGCGGGGCGCGGGCGACTCCGGCCGGGGCGACGGGGCCTCCTGCTCCACGCCGCCCGCGTCGCGCAGGGCGGCCCCCGCCTTGCGCTCGCCCGCGTCGCGCAGGGCGGCTCCCGCCTTGTGCTCGCCCGCGTCGCGCAGGGCGGCTCCCGCCTTGTGCTCGCCCGCGTCGCGCAGGGCGGCTCCCGCCTTGCGCTCGCCCTCGTTGCTGAGGCTGGACCTGGCCTTGTGCCTGCCCTGGTCGCGGAGGGGGGACCCGGCCGCGTGCTTTCCCTGGTCGCGGAGGGAGAACCCAGCTCCGTGCTCGCCCTCGGCGCGGAGCGTGATCCCGGCCTCGTGCTCGTCCTCGTCGCGGCGGGTGGTCCTGGCCTCAGCCTTGCCCTCGTCGCGGCGGGTGGTCCCGGCCTCAGCCTTGCCCTCGCTGCGGCGGGTCACCGTGGCCTCACGCCTGCCCCCGTCACGGCGGGCCGGCCGGACCTCGTGTTCGCCGCCGGGGCGCCGGGCGGTGCTCACACCGTGCTCGTGGGCGTCCGTGAGCAGCTGTCGGCGGCGGCTGCTCAGGTACTCCCAGAAGCTCAACGGTGCTCCAGGTCGGCTAGGTCCCTTCCCGACTGTCCTCGGCTGCCTGCTCCACGAGCGGGATGATCCGCAGCGGAACGGGGTTCTCCATGACGATCGCAGTGGAGGCCCGGACGATGCCATCAAAACCGACGACCCGGTCGATCACCCGCTGAAGATCGGCGTTCGAGCGGGCCACCAGGCGGCACAGCATGTCCCCGCTGCCGGTGGTGGTGAGCAGTTCCAGCACCTCGGGCACGGTCGCCAAGTGTGCCCGGACATCGGGCCCTTGCCCCTGCCGGATCTGCAGCGTGGCGAACGCGGTGACCGGGTAGCCGAGGGCCGCCGGGTCCACCTGGGGCCCGAATCCGCGGATCACTCCATTCGACTGAAGCCGGTCCAGCCGCGCCTGCACCGTCCCCCGGGCGACCCCCAGCCGCCGGGACATCTCCAGCACGCCGATGCGCGGCTCCCGGGCCAGCAGCACGATGATCCGGCCGTCCAGATGATCGATCGCCACGGCGCCTCCCGGGGTGGTCATCCTGTACAGAAGGACCGCAGAAACGGTCACCCCACTGGGCATAATGCCCAGTGAACAAAGAAACTATTGCGCACCTTGCAGGGCAGGGCCACCCTTCCGGCATGACGCAGACCACACACCACACTCCCGACACCGCGCGGCAGGCCGACCCCTTCCCGGTCAAGGGAATGGACGCGGTCGTCTTCGCCGTGGGCAACGCCAAGCAGGCGGCGCACTACTACTCCACCGCCTTCGGCATGAAGCTGGTCGCCTACTCCGGACCGGAGAACGGCAGCCGCGAGACCGCGAGCTACGTGCTCGAGAACGGCTCCGCCCGCTTCGTGTTCACCTCGGTGATCAAGGCGAGCACCGCCTGGGGCGAGTTCCTCGCCCGGCATGTGGCCGAGCACGGCGACGGCGTCATCGACCTGGCCATCGAGGTCCCGGACGCCCGCCGTGCCTACGCCTACGCCATCGAGCACGGCGCCCGCTCGGTCGCCGAGCCGTACGAGCTGAAGGACGAGCACGGCACCGTCGTCCTCGCGGCGATCGCCACCTACGGCGAGACCCGCCACACCCTCGTCGACCGCTCCGGCTACGACGGCCCGTACCTGCCCGGGTTCGCGGCCGCCACGCCGATCGTCGCGCCGCCCGCCCAGCGCACCTTCCAGGCCGTCGACCACTGCGTCGGCAACGTCGAGCTCGGCCGCATGAACGAGTGGGTCGGCTTCTACAACAAGGTCATGGGCTTCACGAACATGAAGGAGTTCGTGGGCGACGACATCGCCACCGAGTACAGCGCGCTGATGTCGAAGGTCGTCGCGGACGGCACCCTCAAGGTGAAGTTCCCGATCAACGAGCCCGCGATCGCCAAGAAGAAGTCCCAGATCGACGAGTACCTGGAGTTCTACGGCGGCGCCGGCGTCCAGCACATCGCGCTGAACACCAACGACATCGTCGCGACCGTCCGCACCATGCGCGCGGCCGGAGTCCAGTTCCTCGACACCCCGGACTCGTACTACGACACCCTCGGCGAGTGGGTGGGCGACACCCGCGTGCCGATCGAGACCCTGCGCGAACTGAAGATCCTCGCCGACCGCGACGAGGACGGCTACCTGCTGCAGATCTTCACCAAGCCGGTCCAGGACAAGCCGACCGTCTTCTTCGAACTCATCGAACGGCACGGCTCGATGGGCTTCGGCAAGGGCAACTTCAAGGCCCTGTTCGAGGCGATCGAGCGCGAGCAGGAGAAGCGCGGCAACCTGTAACCCGGCAGCCCGCCCCTAGGACAGGTCGGCGGGCAGGGGCTCCTCGGGCAATTCGTCGAGCCCCTGCAACGCCGTCTGTGCCGCCGGGACCTGCAGCGGCGAGAAGTACGGGTTGATCCGCAGCGCCTCCTCGAGGTGCCGCCGGGCCGGCCCGTACAGCTCCAGCTCGCGCTCGATCATGCCCCGGTGGTACGTGTACAGCGCACTGCGCACCCCGCCGCCCTTCGTCTTGTCCGTCGCCGTCGTGGCGTAGTCCAGCGCCTCGTCGTCGTCGCCGGCCCGGTGCAGCGCCCAGCCGAGGGCGTCGGCCACCTCGATCCCGGGCTGGCGCTGCCACTCCTCCTCCAGCCGCACCACCGCGTCCTCCGGGTCCCCGTGGTCGGCCTCGAACTGCCCGATCAGCAGCTCCTCGTCGACCCCGCCCGCGACCGCCTGCCCTACCCGCTCGTGCAGCACCCCGTACTGCTCCCGGGCCGCTCCGAACTGTCCCCGCGACTCGTACAGCTCGCCGAGTTCCAGCGCGACCTGCGGGTCCGCCCGCTTGGCCAGGGCCGTCCGGTAGGCGGCGAGTGCCGCTTGGGTGCGGCCCAGCGCGGCCAGCGCCCGCCCCTGCCCGGCGAGCGCCGCCCGCTGGTCCGGGTCCAGGCGTACGGCCGCCTGGAAGTGCCGCAGCGCGTCCTCACGGTCGCCCCGCTCCCAGGCCAGCTGCCCGACCCCGGTCAGATAGGCGGCCTGCTCGGCGGGGCTGCGGGCGGCCGACGCCGCGTCCGTCAGCTGGGCCGCGGCGTCCTCGCGCCAGCCCCGGTCCCGGTAGACCGCCGAGGCCCGCGCCATCACCGCGGGCCGCTCGGCCGCGCCGGTGCGCAGCCCCATCAGCTTGTCCAGGGCGCTGCGGGCCGCCTTGTAGTCGCCGAGCCCGTTGTCGGCCTCGATCAGCGGTGCGTACGACGTCCACCGCTTCGGCGCCAGCTTCAGCGCCTGCTCGCCGTACCGCTTGGCCGTCGTGAAGTCCCGTCGCGCGTTCGCCAGCGCGGACAGCCCGCCGAGCGCCTGGGCGTTGCCCGAGCCCCGCAGCTCCATCGAGGTCTGTAGCGCCCGCTCGGCCTTCGGATAGCTCGCCGCGTCGGCGCTGTGCCGCCCCTGCTCCAGGTACGCGTTGCCCAGCACCGCCCAGGCCCGGGCGTCCCGCGGCTGCGCCCGCACCCGGCTCTCCTGCTGCCCGATCAGCGCCGCCAGCTCCGGTAGCGCGGCCGGCATCCCGGAGGTGACCGCGGCCAGCGTCTGTGTCTGCACCCGGGCCTGGGCCCGCGGGCCCGGCGCGGCCGGTGCGGTCCGGTGGTGCGGCTCGGCCGGCAGCAGGATCAGGGCCGTGCCCGCGGCGACCCCGCAGACACACGCGGTGACCAGCATGCGCCGCAGCCACCGCCGGGGGCGGCGCGGCGGAGGCGGGTCGGCCACCAGGGACGTACCGGGGGCGGAGTGGCCATACTGTCGGATCTCCATGCCGCTCACTGTGCGGCAGTACGACCGGCACGTCCGGGTGGCCCAAGTGCGGCACGGACGGGGTTCACACCGATGGCCCCGGGTGCGACGCTGTGATCATGAGCCGTATCGAAGCGCGTCGCGACGAAGACGCAGCACACACCGGTAACCTCACCGACCGGCTCCTGGCCGGCCTGCCCGCCGAGGCCGTCCTCACCGACCCCGACGTCACCTCCTCCTACGCCAACGACATGGCGAGCTTCTGCCCGGCCGGCGCCCCCGCCGTGGTCGTCCTGCCGCGCACCGTCGAACAGGTCCAGCACGTCATGCGCACCGCCACCGAGCTGCGCGTCCCGGTGGTCCCGCAGGGCGCCCGCTCCGGTCTGTCCGGGGGCGCCAACGCCACGGAAGGCTGCATCGTGCTGTCCCTCACCAGGATGGACCGCATCCTGGAGATCAGCCCCGTCGACCGGATCGCCGTCGTCGAACCGGGCGTCATCAACGCCACCCTCTCCCGCGCCGTCGAGGAACACGGCCTGTACTACCCGCCCGACCCCTCCAGCTGGGAGATGTGCACCATCGGCGGCAACATCGGTACGGGCTCGGGCGGCCTGTGCTGTGTGAAGTACGGCGTGACCGCCGAGTACGTCCTCGGCCTGGAGGTCGTCCTCGCCGACGGCCGCCTGATGTCCACCGGCCGGCGCACCGCGAAGGGCGTGGCGGGCTACGACCTCACCCGGCTCTTCGTCGGCTCCGAGGGCTCGCTCGGCATTGTCGTCCGCGCGGTCCTCGGACTGCGGCCCAAGCCGCCCCAGCAGCTCGTCCTGGCCGCGGAGTTCGGCTCGGCGGCCGCCGCCTGCGCAGCCGTGTGCCGGATCATGGAGGGCGGGCACGTACCCTCCCTCCTCGAACTGATGGACCGTACGACCGTCAAAGCGGTCAACGACCTTGCCCACATGGGTCTCCCGGAGACCACCGAGGCGCTGCTGCTGGCCGCCTTCGACACCCCGGACCCCACCGCCGACCTCGCCGCCGTGGGCGCGCTGTGCGAGGCCGCCGGCGCCACCCAGGTCGTCCCGGCCGAGGACGCCGCCGAGTCCGAACTCCTCCTCCAGGCCCGGCGGCTCTCGCTGACCGCGCTGGAGGCGGTGAAGGGCACGACGATGATCGACGACGTGTGCGTGCCCCGCTCGAAACTCGGCGCGATGCTCGCCGGCGTCGAGCAGATCGCCGCCAAGTACGGGCTCACCATCGGGGTCTGCGCACACGCCGGGGACGGCAACACGCACCCCACCGTCTGCTTCGACGCCCAGGACCCCGACGAGTCCGGGCGGGCCCGCGAGTCCTTCGACGAGATCATGGCCCTCGGCCTGGAGCTCGGCGGCACCATCACGGGCGAACACGGGGTGGGCGTCCTGAAGAAGGAGTGGCTGGCGCGGGAGATCGGCCCGGTCGGCGTGGAGATGCAGCGGGCGGTGAAACAGGTCTTCGACCCGCTGGGCATCCTCAACCCCGGCAAGCTCTTCTGACCCTGCCTTCTCAGACCGTGCGTTCACCGGGCGAGCAGTTGGTCGAGCGCGTCGTCGATGCCCAGCTGTCCGCCCTCGGTTCCCGGGGGCACCACGCGCAGCGTCCGCTCCAGCCACGCCGACACCTGGGCGGACGGCGCCTCCAGCAGGGCGTCCCCGTCCGGCGAACTCAGCGCCATGAGGACCACGCTGCGCCCGTCGACCTTGGTCGGCCACACCCGCACGTCCCCCTGCCCGCACGGCCGGAACACCCCCTCCACCAGGAGTTCCCGGGCGAAGGTCCAGTCGACGGGGTGCTCGGAGTTGATGTGGAAGGTGATGTGGATCGCGTACGGGTCGTCGCAGCGGTAGCTGAGCCGGGCCGGGACCGGGATGCTCCGCTCGGGCGACAGGACGAGCCTCAACTCCAGCTCCCGCTCCACCTCGGTGTGATGCATGACCTGCTCCTCCTCTGTGCCGGGGCCCTTCGGACCGGGCCCGTACCAGGGGAGAGGGGGCAGGGGCGCGGGCATTACGCGGGTTCGGGAAACTTTTTCGGCTCAGGTGTGGGACCGGTGCACGGCGTTGCCCGGAAAGGGGTGGGTACGGCGGGACTGGCGGTGTGGCGTGCCCCGGTCTGATAGATGTGGGGGACCCGATTCCACCCCCGAGCAGATACGGGACGACGGACATGAGCGCCCCAACCCCGGCCCCCGGTGACGACAGGCCCCGCGAGGGCTACTACCCGGACCCGTCCATCCCCGGCTACGTCCGGTACTGGAACGGCGCCTCCTGGGTGCCGGGCACCAGCCGGCCTGCGCCGAAGGACGGCGAACCGCTCACCCCGCCGCCAGGCGCCCGCCCGGCGGCGCCGTCCGTCGAGGAGACGGGCCCGCACTTCTTCGACGAGGACCCGCAGCCGGAACCCTCCGGGCACGACCAGCCGTCCGCCTGGGGCACCGACCCCCGCGTCCCCGCCGACAACCCCTCCCAGCCGTCCGGCCACGCCGCCCGCACCGACGGCACGGCGTCGATCCCGCCCGCGGACGACGGCGCTCCCGATCCCGGCACCTTCATCTTCCGCCGCCCGGTCCCCGGCCCCGCGGCGGTCACGGACGACGGCACGATGACGTTCGGACCGGGTCGGGGCCGGCAGGCCGGCCCGGGCTCCTCGGGCCCGGCGGCCTCGGGCTCCTCCGGCACGCCCGGCTTCGGCCCGGGGCCGACGGGGCCCGGTGCGGGTGCGGGCTTCGGTGCGCCGGCCTCCGGTGGGTCCGGTACCGCGGGCCCTGCCGCGCAGGCGTCCGGCTCGGCGGCTGCCGGTGGCTTCGCGGCCCAGGGGCCGGTCGGGGCGCCGCACGCGGGGCCCGGTGGCCCAAGTGGTGGTGCTGCGGGCGGACTTGGCGGTCCCGGTGCGCAGGGCCCGATCGGGGCGCCCGGCGCACGGCCGGGGGCGCCCGCCGGTCCAGGGTTCGGTGCCGGGAAGGCCGCCGCCGCTCGTGCCACGGGCGCACAGCCCCCTCAGTCGCCCCAGGCCTCCGCCGCCGTGGCCCCCTCGGTGCCGCAACAGGCCGGTTCCGGCACCCCGATGGCCTCGGGGGCGGGCGGTGGACAGGCTTCCTGGGCCCAGCAGGTGCACCGGCTGGCCGGGGGCGCGGACGAGCAGGTCGCGCCGTGGAAGCCGCCGGTGGAGGACATCTTCCAGGCGGCCGCCCGCCGGCAGGCCGAGGCCCGTCCGGCCGGCCTCGGCAAGCGGTTCGCCGCCCGTCTGATCGACAGCCTGGTCGTCGGCGCCGTCACCGCCGCCGCTGCGGTCCCGTTCGGCGCACAGGCGGTCGACCACGTCCAGCAGAAGATCGACGAGGCCAAGCTGTCCGGCCGTACCGTCACGGTCTGGCTGCTCGACGGCACCACCGGCACCGCCCTCGGCATCGTCCTCGCCGTCCTCCTGGTCTTCGGCGTCCTGTACGAGGTGCTGCCCACCGCCAAGTGGGGCCGCACCCTCGGCAAGAAGCTGTGCGGCCTGGAGGTCCGGGACATCGAGGCGCACGAGCCCCCGACGTTCGGCGCGGCCCTGCGCCGCTGGCTGGTCTACAGCATCCCGGGCCTGCTCGGCATCGGGATCGTCGGAGTGCTGTGGTGCCTGTTCGACCGGCCCTGGCACCAGTGCTGGCACGACAAGGCGGCCCACACCTTCGTCGCGAGCTGACCCGACGGGCGGCCCCGTACCCCGTACGGCCGCCCGCCGGATGCGGAGCCGGGGTGTTCGCGGTCAACTCGGGCCATGAGCAGCGAACCGCCCCCCGGCTCCGGAGAGCAGCCCCCCGAGGACGACCCGTTCAGGAAGCGGCCCCCCTCGGACCAGGGGTCGGGCTCGCCGTACGACACCCCGTCCGGAGCCCAGCAGCCCCCACCGCCCGGCGGCCCGCCCCCGCCTCCGGGCGGCGAGCAACCGCCCCCTGGAGGGCAGCAGCCTCCGCCCTGGGGAGGCCGGCAACCCCCGCCCTACGGCGGCCAGCAGCCACCCCCCTACGGCGGTGGCGGACCCTACGGCGGCGGCCCGTACGGCGGTCCCGGCGGTCCCGGTGGTCCGGGCGGTCCGGGCTACCCGGCCGACCCGCTCGCCGGCATGCCCCCGCTCGCCGACAGCGCCAAGCGGACCATCGCGCGCATCATCGACATGATCCTCGTGGGCATCGTCGTCTGGCTGGTCACCTGGCCCCTCGGGGTCCACCAGTACTCCATGAACGGAGAGCGGGTCGAGGTCAGCCGGTCCCTGTGGCAGTCCTTCGTGGCAGCCGTCCTCTACGTCGCCTACGACACGATCATGATCGCCAGGACGGGGCAGACCCTCGGCAAGAAGTGGTTCAAGATGCGGGTGGCCAACCTGAACGACGGTGCCACGCCCTCGATGCAGACCTCGCTGATCCGCGCCCTGGTGCTGTGGCTGCCGTTCGCCTTCTGCTGCGCCTGCATCTGGACGGTGATCTGCGGTGGCTGGAGTTACTTCGACAAGCCCTACAAGCAGGGCCTGCACGACAAGGCCGCCAAGACCGTGGAGGTCAGCACCGAGTGAGCACCGCGGTGTGAAACGTGCGGTGTGAGACGTGCGGTGTGAAAGGTACGGCGCACGGCACACACGAGAGCGGCGGGTCCGAGCTCCCACGGACCCGCCGCTCTCGTGTGCGCCGTGCGGGCGCGTCGTTCACAACCTGGTCGGGACCCGTTCGCTCTCGGGCGCGGTCTCGGCCGGCGGCGCGATCGTGCGGGGCCTGGGCAGTGGCACCGTCATCGCGACGAGCAGCCCCAGCCCGAGCGCGGCCAGGGCGATGACGGTGACCCCGAGGCCCGAACTCGTCTGGGACAGCAGCAGCATGGCGAGCGTCGAGAAGATCACGGTGCACGAACCGTAGGCGAGCTGTGCGGCGGTCGGACGAGGCATGGCAATCGTGTCCTCGGAAGAAAGGTGGGGGCGCCATTCGACTCTCATCGCGTGCATGCCCGAGCCGGACGCGTGGTAAGCGTGACCTAACCCACGGTACCGGTGCACGGGGGGCGCACGGAGTCATGGGGTCCGGGAAGTGGACGGGCGCGCGCGCCCGTTGACCGACAGGCAGACCTGTTCGTAAAGCGAACGTCCGCTCCGCATAGTGCACTTGTCCTGTCCAAGTCAAGGTCTGTCTTTTCTTCTAAACCTCTAGTCAAATGTCGTCACTTGATTACACGCGTTGATCGTGCGCGCACGGACCCCTTCCCATGACCGAGGACCCCCCTGTCCGTGTGTGCGGCGCGGGGGAGGAACTCAAGTGACCAGTAGACCCTGGACGTTCAGAGCTGCCGCCATCGGTGTGGCACTCGCCACGGCCTCCGCCACCTTCGCGACGTTCGCCGTCGCGGAGGCGAGCACCACGGCCCGCCCGGCTGCCGCGAACCGGCACGACCCGGCCCCGGTGAAGCAGCAGACGCACGACCTCGACGGCCCCATGAGCAAGACGCAGAAGGCCCAGCGTCAGGAGGCCCTGAACCAGCTCATATCGGGCAAGGTCAAGGCCAAGGACCGCAACGGCTCGAAGGTCGTCCAGCTCAAGAGCAAGAAGGGCGACAGCAAGTACGTCGAGCTGAGCCGCGAGAAGACCGACAAGATCTTCACCATCCTGGTGGAGTTCGGGGACCAGACCGACCCCAAGTTCGGCGGCACTCCCGGCCCGCTGCACAACAAGATCGCCGCGCCGGACCGTAAGAAGGACAACTCGACGGCCTGGCAGAAGGACTACAACCAGAAGCACTACCAGAACCTCTACTTCGGCACCGGTAAGAAGACCGAGTCGCTGAAGAAGTACTACGAGAAGCAGTCCTCGGGCCGCTACTCGGTCGCCGGTGAGGTCTCCGACTGGGTCAAGGTCCCCTACAACGAGGCCCGTTACGGCAACAACGCCTGCGGCTCCACCAACTGCCCGAGCGTGTGGAACGTCGTCAGCGACGGTCTGAACGCCTGGGTCGCCCAGCAGAAGGCGGCCGGCAAGACCGACGCCGCCATCAAGGCGGACCTGGCCAAGTACGACCAGTGGGACCGCTACGACTACGACGGCGACGGCAACTTCAACGAGCCCGACGGCTACGTCGACCACTTCCAGATCGTGCACGCCGGCGAGGACGAGTCCGCGGGCGGCGGCGCGCAGGGCAAGGACGCGATCTGGGCCCACCGCTGGTACGCCTTCGGCACCGACGCCGGCGCCACCGGCCCCGCGGACAACAAGCTCGGCGGTGCGCAGGTCGGCGACACCGGCGTCTGGGTCGGCGACTACACCATCCAGCCGGAGAACGGCGGCCTCGGTGTCTTCGCCCACGAGTACGGCCACGACCTCGGCCTGCCGGACGAGTACGACACCAACGGTGGCGACAACTCCACCGGCTTCTGGACGCTGATGTCCTCCGGCTCCTGGCTGGGCACCGGCAAGGAGGCCATCGGCAACCTGCCCGGCGACATGAACGCCTGGGACAAGCTGCAGCTGGGCTGGCTGAACTACGACTCCGCCAAGGCCGGCGTCTCCTCCTGGCACAAGCTGGGCGTCGCCGAGTACAACACCAAGTACCGCCAGGCGCTGGTCGTCACGCTGCCCACCAAGGCGGTCAAGACCGAGATCGTCACCCCGGCGCAGGGCGCGACCCAGTGGTGGAGCGGCAGCGGTGACAACCTCAAGAACACGCTGACCCGTTCGGTGGACCTGACCGGGAAGACGTCGGCCGCGCTCACCCTCGACGGCTGGTACGACATCGAGAACGGCTACGACTACCTCTACACCGAGGTGTCGACCGACGGTGGCGCCAACTGGACCGCGGTGGACGGCACGGTGGACGGCCAGGCCATCCCGCGCGACGGCTCGGGCAAGCCGACCCTGACCGGCACGGTCGACGGCTACAAGAAGCTGTCGTACTCGCTGGACGCCTACGCGGGCAAGAAGATCGACGTCCGCTTCCGCTATCAGACCGACGGCGGTGTGGCCCAGAAGGGCTTCGCGGCCGACGAGATCACGGTGACCGCGGACGGTACGGCGCTGTTCTCCGACAACGCCGAGACGGCGGACGCCGGTTGGACCGCGACCGGGTTCTCCCGCATCGGCGCGTCCTTCACCAAGGACTACAAGCAGTACTACCTCGCCGAGAACCGCCAGTACGTGTCGTACGACAAGACCCTGAAGGTCGGCCCGTACAACTTCGGCTTCGCGTCGCGTCCGGACTGGGTGGAGCACTACCCGTACCAGAACGGTCTGTTGATCTGGAAGTGGGACACCTCCCAGGCGGACAACAACACCAACGCCAGTGAGCACCCGGGCACCGGTCTGATCCTGCCGGTCGACGCGCACTGGAAGGCGCTGAAGTACTCCGACGGCACGCTGCTGCGCAACCGCATCCAGGCCTTCGACTCGCCGTTCGGCCTCGACGCCACGGACGCCTTCACGCTGCACAAGGCGGACAAGGCGACCAAGATCAAGTCGCAGAAGGGGGTCTCGGTCTTCAACGACCACGCGAGCACCTACTACGACAAGACGAACCCGACCGGCGGCGTCAAGATCACTGACACCAACACCAAGATCAAGATCACGAAGCAGGCCAAGGATGGCTCGACGATCGAGCTGGAAGTCGGCCCCGCGGTGAAGTAGCGGATATTTCCGCAGGTCAGAAGCGTATCGGCGGTGACCCCCTGGCGGGTCGCCGCCGATCGTGTTTAGGTGCGTCCTGTGGCTCGCTTATTGACACCGACCGAAACGGGGATGTGACCGCATGGCCGCAGGAGGCTTCTGCAAACTGCCGAACGGCACGGTGGTGGTGGCGCTGAATCTGCCCAGCCCCGGGCCTGCCGGCGGCTCGACCGGGGTGCGCGTACTGGTCCACGCCCAGAACCGCGCCCGGGCGCTGACCCGCCTGCGCAACCTGGGCCTGCGCGCCGTCTACCTCCGGGGCAACGCCGCGCCCCCGACCCCGGACGAGATCACCGCGGTCCTGCACCACCCCGACGGCCTGATATGGCGCACCGCACCCGACAACGGTGTCATCGTGACGGAGCTGTGGCATCCCATCCGAGCGTTGCTTCGCAGGTCGGCGGTGGTGCAGCAGAGCTGAGGACGGCTCCGCCGGGTGGGCGGGCGACGCCGGCTGCCCTGCCCGGCGTCGGCCCTTACCCGGCGCCGGCTAGCCGCTGACGACCGGCTTGCCCGTGAGTTCCACGCCGGCCTCGCGCAGCTCCTCCAGGGCGCGGTCGGTCGTCTCCCGGGCCACCCCTGCGGTCAGGTCCAGGAGCACCTGGGTGCGGAAGCCCTCCCGGGCGGCGTCCAGGGCCGTGGCGCGTACGCAGTGGTCCGTCGCTATGCCGACCACGTCGACCTCGTCGATGTGGCGCTCCCGGAGCCACTCGGCGAGGCGGACGCCGTTCTCGTCGGTGCCCTCGAAGCCGCTGTAGGCCGCGGAGTACGCGCCCTTCTCGAAGACCGCGTCCACCGCCCCGGAGGCGACCGCCGGGGCGAAGTTCGGGTGGAAGCCCACCCCCTCCGTGCCCGCGACACAGTGCGCGGGCCAGGAGCGGACGAAGTCGGGGTTGTCCGCGAAGTGGCCGCCGGGCGCGATGTGGTGGTCCCGGGTGGCGACCACGTGGCGGTAGCCGGTACCCGCCGCCTGGCCGATCAGCTCGGTGATCGCGGCGGCCACGTCGGCGCCCCCGGCCACCGCGAGGCTGCCCCCTTCGCAGAAGTCGTTCTGCACATCTACGACGATCAACGCGCGACGCATGATGGGTGTCCTTCGACTGAGGGTTAAGTAACTGAGCCTAGAGACTTTGCGGCCCGTTCGGGAGGGGGCATTGACAGGGGGTGGACGGCGGTCGCGCTCTAGCTACCCGAGCGCCCCTGGACGTACTCCGTCGGGATGACGGGTTCCCCGCGGGAGAGCTGTGTAGCGGACAGCGGCAGGTTGGCCCGCGCCGCGATGTGCCGCGCACGGGGCGCGTCGAGCGGCTCGCGGGCGACGACCTCGCCGCCCTTGACCAGCTGCACGAGCAGCTGCTGGTGGGCCAGCTCGGCCGGCACCGGTCCGGTGCCGATCACCTCGGCCTCGGCCACCCCCTCGTCGTCCAGCCGCCGCGCCGCCCACTTGCGTCCGCCGACGGAGGTCTTGCCCCCGGTGGACTTCTTCGCGACCGGCACCAGCGGCGCCGCCGGATCGACGGACTCGGCGCGGGCGACCAGCTTGTAGACCATCGAGCAGGTCGGATGCCCGGAGCCGGTCACCAGCTGGGTGCCGACGCCGTACGCGTCCACCGGCGCCGCGGCCAGCGAGGCGATGGCGTACTCGTCCAGGTCGGAGGTCACGACGATCTTCGTGGCGGTCGCCCCCAGCTCGTCCAGCTGATGACGGACCCGGTGGGCCACCAGGAGCAGGTCGCCGGAGTCGATGCGGACCGCGCCGAGACCGGGCCCGGCCACCTCCACCGCCGTACGGACCGCCTCGGCGACGTCGTAGGTGTCGACCAGCAGGGTGGTGCCCCGGCCGAGGGTGGCCACCTGGGCCTGGAAGGCGTCCCGCTCGTGGTCGTGCAGCAGGGTGAAGGCGTGCGCGGAGGTGCCGACGGTCGGGATGCCGTACCGGAAGCCGGCCGCGAGGTCGGAGGTGGTCGAGAAGCCGCCGACGTACGCCGCCCGGGACGCGGCCACCGCGGCCAGCTCGTGGGTGCGGCGGGCGCCCATCTCGATCAGCGGGCGGTCGCCCGCGGCGGAGGCCATCCGGGAGGCCGCGGCCGCGATCGCCGAGTCGTGGTTGAGGATGGAGAGGATCACGGTCTCCAGCAGCACACACTCGGCGAAGGTGCCCTCGACCCGGACGATCGGCGAGCCGGGGAAGTACACCTCGCCCTCGGGGTAGCCCCAGACGTCACCGCTGAAGCGGTAGTCGGCGAGCCACTTCAGGGTCTCCTCGTCCACGATCTTCCGCTCCCGCAGGAAGCCGAGGACACCCTCGTCGAACCGGAAGTTCTCGACCGCATCCAGGACACGCCCGGTGCCCGCCACCACGCCGTAGCGTCGCCCCTCCGGCAGCCGCCGGGTGAAGACCTCGAACACGCTGCGCCGCTCGGCCGTACCGGCCCGCAGCGCGGCCTGCAGCATCGTCAGCTCGTACTGGTCCGTGAAGAGTGCCGTCGAGGGAACGTCCACCGGCAGCCCAAGGTCCGCTGTGTTCATGGCAATGGATCGTACCCCCATTTCGTCAGTGTGACGATTTGTAGGGCGCGTGGCAGCATGGGGTGTGTGACGTCACCCGCGCCCGTAGAGATCGAACGCACCGAATCGGCGGAGGAGGTCTTCGCCGTACCCGAGCCCGACGTCCCCTGGGTCACGATCGTCCACAACGACCCGGTCAACCTCATGAGCTATGTGACGTACGTCTTCCAGGCGTACTTCGGCTATCCGAAGGACAAGGCCACCAAGCTCATGCTCGACGTCCACCACAAGGGCCGGGCGATCGTCTCCAGCGGTACTCGCGAGGAGATGGAACGCGACGTGCAGGCGATGCACGGCTACGGACTGTGGGCCACCCTCCAGCAGGACCGGAAGTAGCGAATCCTCTTCATGTCCGGACACTTCGAACACATTCCCGGCGGCGGCGCGGCTGTCGCACTCGACGACGTCGAGATCTCCATCATCCGGTCGCTGGCCGTCCAGCTCCTGGAGCTCATCGGCCCGGGGCCCGCCGCGGACGCCCCCGCCGACCCGCTGGCCGAGCTGTTCGCCGAGGGGCCCAGCGAGCCGCCCAGCGACCCCGTCCTGCGCAGGCTCTTCCCGGACGCCTACAGCGACCCGGAGCGGGCGCCCGACTCCCCGGCCGAGGCCGAGGAGTGTCTGGCGCACTCGGCCGAGTTCCGCCGCTACACCGAGAACGACCTCAGGGCCGGCAAGCGGGAGAACGCCCTCGCGGTGATCCGCAGCCTGGACGCGCTGTCCCCGGTGGGTGAGGGCGGGGGCGTCCTCAAGCTGTCCCCCGAGGAGTCGAGGTACTGGCTCGGTGCCCTCAATGACCTGCGCCTGGCGATCGGCGCCCGGCTGGAGATCACCGACGAGGACGACACCGATCTGCTCTACCGGCTCCCGGACGAGGACCCGCGCAAGCCGATGGTGATGGCGTATCTGTGGCTCGGCGGCCTCCAGGAGACGCTCGTGACCACTCTTATGCCGTAACTTGTCCCGATTTCGAGTGGACTTGGCGTTCGCTCAGAGGACGCTCAAATCCGGATAACGATCATGTCACCGTTGCGGCCTGGTTTGCCGCTTTAGGGCGTTCTTTGTCCGCTTCTTCCTGTGCGGTGCGTCACATCGTGCTTCAGTGATCAATATTGCGGCCGTGATAAATCTTCACGACCGCCCGGCCGACACCACCCATGTCCGGCCGGGTGCGCCACCGAGCCGGCGACCGCCGGCCAGGCACGAGCGGGCTCGCGAAACCCGCTCAGCTCCATCAATCCGGGGGGATCGAAACCCGATCCGAGGCCGACGAAAGGCCCGGGTCGGCAATGGAGAAAGGCGCACCACGACATGACCTCTGAGAGGGTCACCGAAGCCCCTGAGGAGGGCTACGAGCGCGGGCTCGGCAGCCGCCAGGTCCAGATGATCGCGATCGGCGGCGCCATCGGCGTCGGTCTGTTCCTCAAGGCCGGGGCCAACATCGAGAAGGCGGGCCCCAGCCTCATCCTGATGTACGCCCTCGCAGGCGTGATCATCTTCTTCATCATGCGAGCCCTGGGCGAGCTGCTGCTCTACCGCCCGGTCTCCGGCTCGTTCGCGGACTACTCCCGCGAGTTCCTCGGCCCGTTCTTCGGCTACTTCACGGCCTGGACGTACTGGCTGATGTGGGTGGTCACCGGCATGGCCGAGCTGACGGCCGCCGCGATCTACATCAACTACTGGTTCCCGTCCGTCCCGCAGTGGGTGACGGCACTCGTCTTCCTGGTGATCCTCTTCGGGGTGAACCTGATCTCCGTGAAGCTCTTCGGTGAGCTGGAGTTCTGGTTCTCGATGGTCAAGGTCACCGCCCTGATCGGCATGATCGTGATCGGCCTCGGTGTGCTCACCTTCGGCTTCAGCGCCGCCGGCGACACCGCGTCCGTCTCCAACCTGTGGCAGTTCGACGGCTTCTTCCCCAAGGGCATCGGCTCCTCGCTGATGACCCTGCAGGGCGTGATGTTCGCCTACCTCGCCGTCGAGCTGGTCGGCGTCACCGCGGGCGAGTCCGAGAACCCGGAGAAGACCCTCCCGAAGGCCATCAACACGCTGCCCTGGCGCATCGGCCTGTTCTACGTCGGTGCCCTCACCGTCATCCTGTGCGTGGTGAAGTGGACCGAGTTCACCGAGGGCGTCAGCCCCTTCGTGAAGGCCTTCGCCATGATCGGCATCCCGGCCGGCGCAGGCATCGTCAACTTCGTGGTGCTCACCGCGGCCCTGTCGTCCTGCAACTCGGGCATGTACTCCACCGGCCGCATGCTGCGCACCCTGGCCGACAACGGCGAGGCCCCGCGGGCCTTCTCGAAGCTGTCGGCGTCCAAGACCCCGGCGCTCGGCATCACCGTCTCGGTGCTGTTCATGGGCATCGGCGTGGTCCTGAACTACGTCGTCCCGGAGAAGGCGTTCGGCTACGTCACCTCCGTCGCCACCGCGGCCGGCATCTGGACCTGGCTGATGATCCTGGTCAGCCACGTCCTGTACCGCCGCGCGGTCGACGCGGGCCGGCTGCCCGCCTCGTCCTTCCCGGCGCCGGGCGGTGCGGTGTGCTCGTACATCGCCATCGCGTTCCTGCTCTTCGTCACCGGCCTGATCGCCTACGACGCCGACTCCCGCGTCTGCCTGTACGTGATGGCGGTCTGGGCGGTCGCGCTCGGCATCGGCTGGCTGTTCCTGAAGAACCGCACGCCGGAGGTCGCCGACCGGCGCGAGCCGGAGCTGGAGCAGGTGGGCTGACCACCGGGGAGACCGTCCCCAGGACGTCCGGCCGCCGGGGGTACTCGTGGCACCCCCGGAGGCTGCCGCTCAGGACGTCCGACATATGGGCCGCCCCGTACCATCCCTCGGTACGGGGCGGCCCATCTGCTTATCCTGACGAACATGCTGACCCTTACCCAGGCCCTCGTCGACCAGATCGTCGCGCACGCGCGCAAGGACCACCCCGACGAGGCGTGCGGCGTCGTCGCGGGCCCGGCCGGTTCGGACCGCCCCGAGCGCTTCATCCCGATGCTGAACGCGGCCATGTCGCCCACGTTCTACGAGTTCGACTCCGGCGACCTCCTCAAGCTCTACCGCGAGCTGGACGACCGGGACGAGGAGCCGGTGGTCATCTACCACTCGCACACGGCGACCGAGGCGTACCCGTCCCGCACCGACATCTCGTACGCGAACGAGCCCGGCGCCCACTACGTCCTGGTGTCCACCGCCGACACCGACGGCCTCGGCGACTTCCAGTTCCGCTCCTACCGCATCGTGGAAGGTGAGGTCACGGAGGAGGAGGTCAAGGTCGTGGAGGCCTACTGATCCCGCGATTCGGTCAGAATTCATCCACCATGCGAGATCACACTCCGGGAGCGGGACCGGGAATCGATACGATGAGCCCATGGTTCTGAACGACGTGAGCGAGAAGACGCCGGGCATCCTGCTCGTGGCGCGGCTGCACGTCGACCTGTGCAGGCTGAACAGCGCCATCTGTTGACGTTCCCCGCCGCCGTACGCTCGTGCCGCGGCGCTCACCCGGTGCCGAAAGCCTGGGGGTCCCAGGCGCGCCCACACCGATTCGACGAACCAACCCTTTCCGACAGGAGCCCGCAACCATGGCCATCGAGGTCCGCATCCCGACCATCCTCCGCCAGTACACCGACGGTCAGAAGGCGGTGGAGGGCAGCGGTGAGACCCTCGCCGACCTGTTCACCGACCTGGAGACCCGGCACGCGGGCATCCAGGCCCGCATCGTGGACAACGGCCAGCTGCGCCGCTTCGTCAACGTGTACCTGAACGACGAGGACGTCCGCTTCGTCGACGGCATCGACACCAAGCTGACCGACGGCGACACCGTGACGATCCTGCCGGCCGTGGCCGGCGGCATGGCCTGAGACCGGCATGCGCTACGACTCCCCGCTGGCCGCGGTGGGCAACACCCCCCTGGTGCGCCTGCCGCGGTTGTCGCCGTCCCCGGACGTCCGTATCTGGGCCAAGCTGGAGGACCGCAACCCGACCGGCTCGGTCAAGGACCGCCCGGCCCTGCACATGATCGAGCAGGCGGAGAAGGACGGCCGGCTCACCCCGGGCTGCACGATCCTGGAGCCGACCTCCGGCAACACGGGCATCTCGCTGGCCATGGCGGCGAAGCTCAAGGGCTACCGCATGGTGTGCGTGATGCCCGAGAACACCTCGCAGGAGCGCCGGGACCTGCTCGGCATGTGGGGCGCCGAGATCATCTCCTCGCCGGCCGCCGGCGGCTCCAACACCGCCGTGCGCGTCGCCAAGGAGCTGGCTGCCGAGCACCCCGACTGGGTGATGCTCTACCAGTACGGCAACCCGGACAACGCGGGCGCCCACTACGCGACGACCGGCCCGGAGATCCTCGCCGACCTCCCCTCCATCACCCACTTCGTCGCGGGCCTCGGCACCACCGGCACCCTGATGGGCGTCGGCCGCTACCTGCGCGAGCACAAGCCGGACGTGAAGATCGTCGCCGCCGAACCGCGCTACGACGACCTGGTCTACGGCCTGCGCAACCTCGACGAGGGCTTCGTACCGGAGCTGTACGACGCCTCCGTGCTCACCACCCGCTTCTCGGTCGGCTCCGCCGACGCGGTCACCCGCACCCGTGAACTCCTGCAGCAGGAGGGCATCTTCGCGGGCGTCTCCACCGGCGCCGCCCTGCACGCGGCGATCGGCGTCGGCCGGAAGGCGGTGAAGGCCGGCGAGAGCGCCGACATCGTCTTCATCGTGGCCGACGGCGGCTGGAAGTACCTCTCCACCGGCGTCTACACGGCGGCCACCACCGAGGAGGCCATCGAGACGCTCCAGGGCCAGCTCTGGGCGTAACCCGCCTCAAGCGCACGCCAGCCCCCTCCTATGAGGGGGCCAATCCCATCCTATGGAGGGGCAAAGAATTCCCTCCGGTACTGCCGGTGACTCTCGGGCCAGGGCTACGGTCCTCCCGCACCCTGTCATGTCACGCTCATTCGACATGCGGGGCGTCTGAAGTGTCATGCTCATGACTGCGCGGTACTGCCGCCGCTACGCGCGTCACGGGCCTGCCCACCCAGTGCGAGAAACCCCACTTCCCCATGGAGGCAGTACCCCATGCGTGAGTCACGCCCGAGCGGGCGGAGGAGTCTGCGAAGACTCGTCTCCGTCGCCCTCCCCACCCTCGCCCTGACCGTCGCCGGACTGGCCGCGGCGCCGGTGGCCGGGGCCCAGGCCACCGCCGCTCCCGCGCCCCACAGCTCCAGGGCCGCGCAGAACGCCAAGGCTCTGACCGCCCCTGAGCGCCAGATCTTCCACTCGACCGGCAAGGCCGGGCAGAAGGTCCCCACGGCCCATCTGTGCGCCACCGCCAAGCCGGGCCTCGCGTCCTGCTTCGCCCAGCGCCGCACCGACATCAAGCAGCGGCTCGCCTCGGCGCTCGCCGCCGCCGCGCCCTCCGGCCTCTCCCCGGCCAATCTGCACAGCGCCTACAACCTGCCCTCGACGGGCGGCTCCGGCCTGACCGTTGCCATCGTCGACGCCTACAACGACCCCAACGCCGAGTCGGACCTGGCCACTTACCGCTCCACCTACGGCCTCTCCGCGTGCACCAAGGCCAACGGCTGCTTCAAGCAGGTCAGCCAGACCGGCTCCACCACCTCGCTGCCGACCAACGACACCGGCTGGGCCGGTGAAGAGGCGCTCGACCTCGACATGGTCAGCGCGGTCTGCCCGAACTGCAGCATCGACCTGGTCGAGGCCGACTCCGCGAACGACACCGACCTCGGCATCGCCGAGAACGAGGCCGTCACGCTGGGCGCCAAGGTCGTCTCCAACAGCTGGGGCGGATCCGAGTCCTCCTCCCAGACCAGCGAGGACACCCAGTACTTCAAGCACCCGGGCGTCGCCATCACCGTCTCCTCCGGTGACTCCGCCTACGGCGCCGAGTACCCGGCGACCTCCCAGTACGTGACCGCCGTCGGCGGCACCGCGCTCACCACCGCCTCCAACTCCCGTGGCTGGAGCGAGTCGGTGTGGCACACCAGCTCCACCGAGGGCACCGGCTCCGGCTGCTCGGCGTACGACCCGAAGCCGAGCTGGCAGACCGACAGCGGCTGCTCCAAGCGCATGGAGGCCGACGTCTCCGCGGTCGCCGACCCGGCCACCGGCGTGGCGGTCTACGACACCTACGGCGGCTCCGGCTGGGCGGTCTACGGCGGCACCAGCGCCTCCGCCCCGATCGTCGCCGGCGTCTACGCCCTCGCGGGCACCCCGGGCTCCAGCGACTACCCGGCGAAGTACCCGTACTCCCACACGAGCAACCTGTACGACGTGACCAGCGGCAGCAACGGCTCCTGCTCCACCTCGTACTTCTGCACCGCGGGCACCGGCTACGACGGCCCGACCGGCTGGGGCACCCCGAACGGCACCACCGCCTTCACCGCCGGCACCAGCACCGGCAACACGGTGTCCGTCACCAACCCGGGCAGCCAGTCGACCACCACCGGCGGCTCGGCCAGCCTGCAGATCCACGCCACCGACAGCGCGGGCGCGACCCTGACCTACAGCGCCTCCGGCCTGCCGACCGGCCTGTCCATCAACAGCTCCTCCGGCCTGATCTCCGGTACGGCGTCCACCGCGGGCACCTACCAGGTCACGGTCACCGCGACCGACTCCACCGGCGCCTCCGGCTCGACCTCCTTCACCTGGACGGTCGGCTCCTCCGGCGGCACCTGCACCTCGGCCCAGCTGCTCGGCAACGCGGGCTTCGAGTCGGGCAACACCACCTGGACCGCGAGCAGCGGCGTCATCACCAACGACTCCGGTGAGGCCGCGCACGGCGGTTCCTACAAGGCCTGGCTCGACGGTTACGGCTCCTCGCACACCGACACGCTGTCCCAGTCGGTGACCGTCCCGTCCGGCTGCAAGGCCAGCTTCACCTTCTACCTGCACATCGACACCGCGGAGACCACCAGCAGCACCGCGTACGACAAGCTGACGGTGACCGCCGGTTCGACGACCCTGGCGACCTACTCGAACCTCAACGCCGCCTCCGGGTACGCGCAGAAGACCTTCGACCTGTCCTCGTTCGCGGGCCAGACGGTCACCCTGAAGTTCAGCGGGGTGGAGGACTCCTCCCTGCAGACCAGCTTCGTCGTGGACGACACCGCCCTGACGACCGGCTGATCCGTACGGCAATCGGATCCCGTACCCGGAAGAAAGCGTTCCGGGTGCGGGATCCGTCCGTGCCGGTGGTACGTCTCATCTGCACCAGGAGACCGGCAGGCCGGCCGGCCACGGCAGAAAGGCGGAACCCCATGCGCCGTACGACGACCGTCGCCCTCGCGGCGGCAGCGCTGCTGCTCGCGGGCTGCGGCTCCCAGAGCGGCGGGGACACCGGCAGCGGCAGCGGCGACAACGGCAAGGTGTCGCCCTCGGCGTCCGCCCCGTCGTCCGGCCGTGGCTGTGTCACCCACGTGGAGCTGACCGCCGCCGACAACGGCCGTGCCGTCTGCCTGGCCAAGGGCGGCGAGCTGCGGCTCACCCTCGACGGGACCAGGAGCCGCCCCTGGAAGCCGGTCGCGGCGAGCGGCACCGCCCTGAAGGCGATCAACGCGGGCTTCGTCCTCCAGCCGGGCGACGCGAGCGCCGCCTACCAGGCGGTGGCGGCCGGAAAGACCGAACTGACGTCCTCCCGCCCGCTGTGCCCCGAGCCCACGGCCCCCGGCCAGGTCTCCTGCAAGGGCATCGAGGAGTGGAAGGTGACTGTGACGGTGAGCTAGCCGGCGAGGTGCCTGACCTGGTCCCACAGGACCGGGTCGACCACGCCCACCCGGCGGCGGAAGTCCCACACCGGGACCTCCCGCAGCTCGTCCGTCTGCAGGAAGCTGGGCCGGCCGTGGGCGTCGCCGACCGAGCCGGGCGGCAGCGGGATCACTCCGGCGCGCTCGTCGTGGTACTTGCTGGTGATCTTCGCGACCGTGGCCCGGTTGCCGCGCACGGACAGCACCAGACAGGGCCGGTCCTTCGCCCTCCCGTCGCCCGCCACCGCCCTGTCCGACGCGCTGCGCGCGGCCCCTTTTGACTCTGCGCGGTCCTCGTAGGGCACGTTCGCCCACCAGATGTCCCCCGGGTGCGGACGCGTCGTCACCCGGGCCCGGCCGCCGGGGCGCCCGGGCGGCCGCAGCCGGCGCCCGCCGGGCCGGCGGCCCCGGCCCCAGCCGTCGACGAGCGTGGCGACCAGCGCGAGCAGTACCACCGCCGCGAGCGCCAGCCACCATGACGTGTCCATACGGACGACGTTACCGGCGTGCGCTCGGCGGCGCGCGCCCTCTTGTGAGCTACCTGCGCCCCCGGTCCAGCCGAACCGGTGACACCACAGGTGAGTTCGCCCACAACGGCCCCTGGCGGAGGAGCGACCGGCCCTTTTGCGCCTTACGCTCAACAAACCGCACGACACCCTTCTGTCCTCTTCCCGACCCCTCTCCCCGCACCCCGCCCATCGGTTTCCGCCAACGGAGGTTTCTGCTTCATGAAGCTCACCGTCGTCGGCTGCTCGGGGTCGTTCCCGTCCGCGGAATCGGCCTGCTCGAGCTACCTCGTCGAGGCCGACGGCTTCCGGCTGCTGCTCGACATGGGCAATGGCGCCCTCGGCGAGTTGCAGCGCCACTGCGGTCTCTACGACCTCGACGCCATCTTCCTGAGCCATCTGCACGCCGATCACTGCATCGACATGTGCGCGTACTTCGTCGCGCGCTACTACCGTCACGACGGCGGCCGCTGCGACCCGATCCCGGTCTACGGCCCCGAGGGCACCGAGCACCGTCTGACCACGGCGTACGCCGACACCCCCTCCGCCTCCTCCATGAGCGAGGTCTTCGACTTCCACACGGTCAAGCCGTCCACGTTCGAGATCGGCCCGTTCACCGTGCACACCGAGCGGGTCCGCCACCCCGTGGAGGCGTACGCCATCCGTATCGAGCACGGCGGAAGGTCCCTGACGTACTCCGGCGACTCGGGCGTCAGTGAGGCGCTGGACGAGCTGGCCCGGGACACCGACCTGTTCCTGTGCGAGGCAGCGTTCACGCACGGCAAGGAGAGCATCCCCGACCTGCACCTCAACGGCCGTGAGGCGGGTGAGGCGGCGGCCCGCGCGGGCGCCCGCCGCCTGGTCCTCACCCACATCCCGCCGTGGACGGATCCGCAGGTCAACCTCGCGGACGCGCGCGAGGTCTTCGCGGGGCCGGTGGAGCTGGCCGCGCCGCGGGTCACGTACGAGATCTGACCCCACCCCCGGACACACGGGAAGGCCCCCGGAGCCGTACTGGCTCCGGGGGCCTTCAGCGTGTGCGGGGCCGGCCTACTTGGCCTCGGCCTTCTGCAGTTCGGCGAGTTCCTCGTCGGACTCGCGGCCCGGCGTGGGCAGGTTGAACTTGATGATCGCGAAGCGGAAGACCACGTAGTAGACGGCCGCGAAGCACAGGCCGACCACGACCAGCCCCAGGGGGTTGCTCGCGATGCCGAAGTTCAGACCGAAGTCGACCGCGCCGGCCGAGAAGCCGAAGCCGTCCCGCATGCCCAGCGACCAGGTGAGCGCCATGGAGACGCCGGTGAGAACCGCGTGGATGGCGTACAGGACCGGCGCGATGAACATGAAGGTGAACTCGATCGGCTCGGTGACGCCGGTGACGAAGCTGGTCAGCGCGAGCGAGAACATCATGCCGCCGACCACCTTGCGGCGCTCCGGGCGGGCGCAGTGCACGATGGCGAGGCAGGCGGCCGGGAGGCCGAACATCATGATCGGGAAGAAGCCGGTCATGAACTGGCCCGCGTGCGGGTCACCGGCCAGGAAGCGCGCGATGTCGCCGCTCTTGCCGTGGTAGTCGCCCGCCTGGAACCACGGGAAGGAGTTCAGCAGGTGGTGCATGCCGATCGGGATCAGCGCACGGTTGGCGACACCGAAGATGCCCGCGCCGACCGCGCCCGAGCCCACCAGCCACTCACCGAAGTTGTGCAGGCCCGTGCCGAGGACCGGCCAGATGTAGCCGAAGACGATGCCGATGAGCAGGCCCGCGAAGGCGGACAGGATCGGGACGAGGCGGCGGCCGCCGAAGAAGCCCGCCCAGTCGGGCAGCTTGGTGCGGTAGAAGCGCTGGTACAGCAGGGCCACGACGATGCCCATCACCACGCCGCCGAGGACCTTCGCGTCGACCGGGGCGTTCACCATCTGGACCTTGCCGTCGACGACCGTCGCGATCTTCGGCAGGTTCTTGTCGGTGAACGTGCCGAGCACGTTCTTGAAGACCAGGTAGCCGACCACCGCGGCGAGCGCCGTCGAGCCGTCCGACTTCTTCGCGAAGCCGATCGCGATGCCCACGGCGAACAGCAGTGCCATGTTGTCGAGGATCGCGTTGCCGCCGGCCGCCATGAAGGAGGCGATCTTCGTGAGGAATGCCGGGTAGTTCGGGTCGCCCAGCATGTCCGTGTTGCCCAGACGCACCAGGAGGGCGGCGGCGGGCAGGACCGCCACCGGCAGCATCAGGGAGCGGCCGATGCGCTGCAGCACAGCCATCGCCCCGACACCCTTCTTCTTCTCCGCCGCGGGAGCGGCGCTGGCCGTGGTCACAAGTTCCTCCAGGAGGGCAAGGCGCCGCCCGGGAACCATGGAAGGGGACGGCAGCGTCTGTGGTCTACACCACTTAGTGGTGTAGACCTGTTGTACACGATGAAGGCGGTATAAGGAACCCGTGAATCCGCTGTCGTGGGGTTACACGCTGTGCTGGTCACAGGGCCCGTCGGCGGGGACGTCGAAAGGCCCCCGGAACGGCTGTTCCGGGGGCCCGACTCGGACGGGGCGTCAGGCCTTTGTGACGTCCTCGACCTGGTCCTCGGGTTCGCGGCCGGGCGTTCTGAGGTCGAACTTCGTGATGGCGAACCGGAAGATGACGTAGTAGACGGCCGCGAAGCACAGGCCGATCGGGATGATCAGCCACGGTTTGGTGGCCAGGTTCCAGTTGATGATGTAGTCGATGAGACCGGCCGAGAAGCTGAAGCCGTCGTGCACCCCGAGCCCCCAGGTCACCGCCATCGACACCCCCGTGAGCACCGCGTGGACCACGTACAGCAGGGGCGCGATGAACATGAACGAGTACTCGATCGGTTCGGTGATGCCGGTCACGAACGAGGTCAGCGCCACCGAGAGCATCAGACCGCCCACCTCCTTGCGGCGGTTCGGCCGCGCGCAGTGGGTCATCGCCAGCGCGGCCGCCGGCAGCGCGAACATCATGATCGGGAAGAAGCCCGAGGTGAACTGGCCCGCGTTCGGGTCGCCCGCCAGGAACATGTTGATGTCGCCGTGCACGACCCTGCCGTCGGGCGTCGTGTAACTGCCGAACTGGAACCAGATGGGCACGTTCAGGAACTGGTGCAGGCCGATGACGAGCAGCCCCCGGTTCGCGACGCCGAAGACGCCCGCACCCCACGACCCCGCGTTCCGCAGCCAGTGACTGAAGCTCTCCAGGGCGTCGCCGATCGGCGGCCAGACCCACAGGCACACCGCCGCGAAGAAGATGGCGACGAACGACATGATGATCGGGACCAGGCGGCGGCCGTTGAAGAAGCCCAGCCAGTCCACCAGTTTGGTGCGGTGGAAGCGGGCCCAGAAGAACGCGGTCAGCAGGCCCAGGACGATGCCGCCGAAGACACCCGGGTTCTGGAACGTGAAGGTGGTCACCGTCCCTGCCTCGACCTGGCAGCCGACGTCCGGGATCGTCTTCGAGCCGGCCGGGCACTGTTCCGGGAACTGGTGCAGCACGCCGTAGTAGACGAGGAAGCCCGCCACCGCCGCGAGCGCCGTCGAGCCGTCCGACTTGCGGGCCATGCCGATCGCGACGCCCACGCAGAACAGCAGCGGAAGGCCGATCGAGCCGTCGAGCAGCGCGCCGCCCGCGCCCTTCATCACCTTCGAGACGTTCGTCCAGCCCAGGCCGTAGGCCCCGAACACGTCCGGCTGCCCCAGCCGGTTGAGGATGCCCGCCGCCGGCAGCACCGCGATCGGCAGTTGGAGACTGCGGCCCATCTTCTGCAGGCCCTGAAAGAGGGTGTTCCAGCGGACGCGCGCGGGGCTGACCGTGCTGTCGGCGCTCATGGACGTCCTCCCGGACCGCTCGACTCGGACGCGGTTTGGCGACCGTACCGCCTGTGGTGTAGACCAGTTGACGGACGGTTCCGCTGTCGTGATCGCCATCATTCGGCACGCACGGCATGACCGCTCGCAAAGATGGGCCAACTGTGGGTTACTGCGACAAAGCGGTTCGGATCAGGGAGAAGGAACATGGCCAGCAAGGCTGAGAAGATCGTCGCCGGCCTCGGCGGAATCGACAACATCGAGGAGATCGAGGGCTGCATCACCCGGCTGCGCACCGAGGTCACGGACCCCTCGCTGGTCGACGAGGCCGCCCTGAAGGCCGCCGGCGCCCACGGCGTCGTCAAGATGGGCACCGCCATCCAGGTCGTCATCGGCACCGACGCCGACCCGATCGCCGCGGAGATCGAAGACATGATGTGAGACCCCGTTCGAGCCGGGGTCACCTGTAAGGGGCTCTTCCCACCGCGGGAGGAGCCCCTTCCGTCACTCCGGATAGGCTCGTGGCCATGTCTCGAATCGACGGCCGCACCCCCGAACAGCTCCGCCCGGTCACCATCGAACGCGGCTGGAGCAAGCACGCCGAGGGCTCCGTCCTCGTCTCCTTCGGCGACACCAAGGTCTTCTGCACCGCCTCGGTCACCGAAGGCGTCCCGCGCTGGCGCAAGGGCAGCGGCGAGGGCTGGGTCACCGCGGAGTACGCCATGCTGCCCCGCGCCACCAACACCCGCGGCGACCGAGAGTCCGTCAAGGGCAAGATCGGCGGCCGTACCCACGAGATCTCCCGGCTCATCGGCCGCTCCCTGCGCGCCGTCATCGACTACAAGGCGCTCGGCGAGAACACCATCGTCCTCGACTGCGACGTCCTCCAGGCCGACGGCGGCACGCGCACGGCGGCCATCACCGGCGCGTACGTCGCCCTCGCCGACGCGATCTCCTGGGCCCAGGGCAGGAAGCTCATCAGGGCCGGCCGGCAGCCGCTGACCGGCACGGTGTCAGCGGTCTCGGTCGGCATCGTCGGCGGCGTTCCCCTCCTCGACCTCTGCTACGAGGAGGACGTGCGCGCCGAGACCGACATGAACGTCGTCTGCACCGGCGACGGCCGCTTCGTCGAGGTCCAGGGCACCGCCGAGGCCGAGCCCTTCGCCCGCGAGGAACTCAACGCCCTGCTCGACCTCGCCGTCACCGGCTGCACCGAACTCACCGCGATCCAGAAGGCCGCGCTGGCCGCCACGCTCGAAAAGTAAAGGACGCACCAACACTCGGGGGTGCGGACGGGCAACCCCCGCCCGCTCCCCGACGTCCGTATGGGTACGGGCGCACGACCACCACAGTGCGCCCGGCCAGCCGTACCAGGGGAGGGAACACCACCATGGCCGCCAGCCGACGCCGAGGCCGTCTCACCGCCGTCGCCGCCGTCATAGCGACCGCCGCGCTCACCGCCGGCCTCACCACCGGCTGCGACGCCGTGAACAAGGCCCTGGACTGCGTGCAGACCGCCGACTCCATCGCCGACAGCGTCACCGACCTCCAGCAGGCCGTGGAGAACGCCTCGAACGACCCGACGCAGCTCGACCAGTCCCTCGCCTCGATCGACAAGAACCTCGAAAAGATCGGCGACAAGACCGACAACGCCGACGTCAACAAGGCGGTCGACAACCTGAACAAGGCCGTGGACAACGTCCGTACGGCCATCAAGAACGGCGACAACACGCCGGACGTCAGCCCGGTGACGGACGCGGCGGGCGAACTGACGAAGGTCTGCACGTCGTAGGCGCCTTCTCAGCCGACCGAGTCGGGATGGGGGTCCCCCGCGCGAGCGCAGCCGAGCGTGGGGGAGGGTGGGCAAGGACCGGGTCCGGGGCGGAGCCCCAGGGACCTCAGCCCCCACCCACCGGGCGTCTTACTCCCCGAGCCTGCGCCGCTCCCTGCGATCCAGCCGCTCCTGACGCCGCTGCTCCTTCAGCCGCTGCCGCTCCGCCCGGGTCACCTTGCGCTCCACGCCGACCCCGCCCCAGAAGGCGAAGCCGCCGATGACCACCCGCGGCGCGCCCGGCTCGGCCCGCTCGTCGCCCCTCGGGTGCTCGAAGCCGCCCATGATGCCGACCCCGCGCACGACGACCTCGACGCCCGGCGGCACGGTCACCTGCATCCCGCCCATGATCGCCACACAGTTGATGTGGACCTCGCGGTCCGCGAAGTCCGCCTCCCGCAGATCGATCTCGCCGCCGCCCCAGAAGGCGAAGGCGGTGAACTTCTTCGGCACCGTCCAGCGGCCCTTGCGCTGGAAGCCGGACAGGACGGCGACCGCCCCCGTGGACGACCCCTCACCCCCGACGACCTGGCCCGCCCAACTCCCGCTCTCCACCGGCTCCTTGGTGAAGGAGACCGGAGCGGGCGCCACGGCCCCGCCGGTCGGCAGGTCACGGGTGATCGGCGTCAGCTCGGTGTACGTACGCGCCTTGTACGTCGCCTCCAGCCGCTCCTCGAACTCCTCCATGTCCAGCCGCCCCTCGGCGAGGGCGTCCCGCAGGACCTCGGCGACCCGCTCACGGTCGGCGTCGGAGGCACGGAGTTCCGGCACTGCGTCGTCGGTCATGGCAGAAGCCTACGAGAAGATGCCCGCGAAGAGATGCCCAAGAGATGCCCACGACAAGACACCTACGAGACCGCCTTCTCGGCGTACATCTTCGCGATGACGGCCTCGATGTCCGGCTCCCGCACCGACAGGTCCACCAGCGGATACTCGGCCGCGACGGCCGCCACCAGCGGCGCCGCCGACTGCCCCGCAGGGAACGCCAGCCACTGCCGCGGCCCCTCCACCCGCACCACCCGGCACGACGGCACCTCGATCGGCGGCAGCTCCCGCTCCAGGTCCACCACCAGCGTCCGCTCGCCCTCCCCGGCCTCGTGCAGCCCCGCGAGCGGACCGTCGTACATCAGCCGCCCGTGGTCGATCACCATCACCCGCGAGCACACCTGCTCGATGTCCTGCAGATCGTGCGTCGTCAGCAGCACCGTCGTCCCGCGCTCGGCGTTCAACTCCCGCAGGAAACCCCGCACCTTCGCCTTCGACACCACATCCAGGCCGATCGTCGGCTCGTCCAGGTACAGCACCTCCGGATCGTGCAGCAGGGCCGCCGCGATGTCCCCGCGCATCCGCTGGCCCAGCGACAGCTGCCGCACCGGCACGTCCAACAGGGCCTCCAGCTGCAGCAGTTCCACGCAGCGGTCCAGGTTCTCCCGGTAACGGACGTCCGGGATGCGGTACATGCGGTGCGCCAGCCGGTAGGAGTCGATCAGCGGCAGGTCCCACCACAGCGTCGTCCGCTGCCCGAACACCACCCCTATCCGGTGCGCCAGCCGCGTGCGCTCCCGCGAGGGATCGATCCCCGCCACCCGCAGCCGGCCCGCGCTCGGCATCAGGATGCCGGTCAGCATCTTGATCGTCGTCGACTTCCCGGCACCGTTCGGGCCGATGTAGCCGACCATCTCACCGCGCGCCACGGTGAAGGAGATCGAGTCCACCGCCCGCACCTCGCGCCGCTCCCGCTTCAGGAACCCCGTCTTCCGGCGCACCTCGAAGACCTTCTCGACCCCGTCCACCTCGATGAACGCGTCCACCGCTAACTCCCTGTACTCCGATACGACCGAAGGCCCACCCGCCACACCAGCCCCGCCGCCGCGCAGCACACCACCGCCACCAGCGGCGGCGCGAAGGCCGCCCACTCCGGCACGCCGTCCAGCGGATAGGGCTGCCCCAGCACGTAGGCCGCCGGCACCCAGTTGACGAAGGCCAGCGGGAGCATGAACGTCACCCCGCGCACCAACTCCTTGCCGAACACGGTCGGCGGGTACTGCAACAGCGTCTGACCGCCGTACGTGAACGCGTTCTGCACCTCGGACGCGTCCTGCGCCACGAACTGGAACGCCGCCCCCGCCACGAACACCGCCGCGAAGATCACCCCGCCGCAGACCAGCATCCCCGGCACCATCAGCACCTTGACCGGCGTCCAGCCGATGTCCGACGCGACCAGCGCGTAGCCCAGCACCAGCGACCCCTGCATGATCCGGCTGATCCGGCGCAGCGCGAACCGGTCGGCCGCGACCTGCGCCAGCACCGGCGCGGGCCGCACCAGCAGGGTGTCGAGCGTGCCGTCGCGCACCCGGGTGCCCAGCCGGCCCGCCGAGCCGATCGCCAGGTCCGCGAACCCGAACGAGGTCGCCGACAGCCCGTACAGGAACGCGACCTCGGGCAGCGACCAGCCGCCGAGCACGTCGACCCGGGAGAACATCAGCAGGATCGAGACGAAGTCGAGACCGGTCACCAGCAGACCGCCGACCACGGTCATCGCGAAGGACACCCGGTAGGTCAGCGTGGAGCGGATCCACATCCCCGAGATCAGCCGGTAGGCGCGCACCCCCTCGGCCAGGGCGTTGTACTCAGCCACCCTGCACCACCACCCGTCGCGCCGCCGCCGTCTGCACCAGCCGCCCGGCCGCCAGCAGCACCACCGCCCACGCAGCCTGGAAGACGAAGGCGGGCAGCGGGTCCGCCTCGCCCATCAGCACGTCCGCGGGCACCTGGAGCTGCGCCGCCCACGGCAGCACCCGTACGACCTCACCGAGCGTCCCCGGAAAGGCGTTCAGCGGCAGGGCCATCCCCGAACAGAAGATCCCCGTGACCATCAGCGTCTGCAGCGCCCCCGTGCCGTCCAGCAGCCAGAACCCGGTCAGCGCCACCAGGTAGCGGATCCCGAAGCTGACGATCATCGCGAGCGCGACGGACACCAGGAACGCCAGCCACCGGCCCGGATCGTCCGGGAGTGCCGTCGGGAAGACGAGCGCCCCGAAGGCGAACGGAATCACTCCACGCCCGAGCAGCTGGAACAGCGCCCGCCCCAAATCGTTCGCGAGCCACCACACTTGGAGATCCGCCGGCCGGTACAGATCGATCGCCACCTCACCCGTACGGATGCGTTCCATGAACTCGGTCTCGAAGCCGCCCCCCTGAATCGCCAAAGTCGCGTACAGCGCCTGGCCCAGCCACACGAAGGTGACCGCCTGCGCCTGGTCATAGCCTCCGAGGTGCGGTTTCTCGTCCCACAGCGCCAGATAGGTGTAGACGAGAATCAGTCCGAAGACCGTGTTGGTGAACACCCCTGCCGCAGTGGCCGCCCGATACGTCGCGTACCGTCTGAATCCCCCCGCCGCGACGGCCACGTACAACCGTCCCGCGCCCACGCCAGTCGACCTCCCTGGACCGCTCGACACCGAAGCGCAGGAGCCTAGTCCGGAGGCCCGGCGACCGGCCACGCATTTTCCGCCCCGGAAGCGTGCCGGAATCCGGGAACGGAACGCCAGGTGCGAGAGTCTTCAAACTGGGGGCGCAGAAGGCGTACGAGGCGTACGGGAAACGTACGACGCGAAACAGGAGTCCGTGCACGAGATGAGCGACGAGCCGCAGCCGCAGCAGCACACCAAGGGCGGGGCACCAGAAGAACCGCTGCCGGCTGAAGGGCCCGCAGAGCCGGGGTCCACCGCCCGGAGCCGCGAGGAGCGGACTCCGAATACGCCCGACAGCGACACCCCCGCCGAGAAGGGCGGGTCCGGGGACCGGAAGGGTGGGGACGGGGCGCGGGCCGATCAGCGCGCGGACCGGGAGCAGGGCAGCCCGGGGGAGAACCGTCCGGGTTCGGCCGCCGGGTCGGCCCAGGGACAGGCGGGCAGGTCGGACCGGACGTCCGGGGGCGAGTCGCTTCCGGACGTCGGTGCTGGTGCCGGTGCCGACCAGGCCGCGCGGGCTCGTCGCGCTGCTCAGGCGAGCCGTGCGGGGAGGACGGAAGGCCGGGGAATCCAAGTGGGCACGGGGGCGGAGGAAGCCCAGAAGCCCGAGAAGCCCCGGTCGTCCGCGGAGCCGCAGGGTTCTGCCGAGTCCCGTCGGCCCGAGAGGCCTTCGGCGTCCGACAGGGCGCAGGCGTCCGGTAAGGCCAAGGGTTCCGCCGATCCGCGTCCCTTCGACAAGCCCCAGGGAGCCCAGGCGTCCGTGGGCTCCCGGCTCCCCGGGCAGTCGCAGGGCTCGGCGAAGTCCGGCGAGTCCCAGAAGCAGTCCGACCCGGCCACGACGTCCCAGCGCGCCGGAGTGCCCCAGCAGTCCGGGCCGGCCCAGGCGGGCGACAGGCCTCAGAAGTCCGAGCAGCCCAACGCGGCGGAGAGCACTCAGGTTCTCCGGCGTATCAAGGCACCCCGGGCCTCCCAGGAGGGGAACCAGGCGGCCGCCACCTCCCAGGCCTCCGGCGAGGCTCCGGCTCCCGCCGAGACCACGCAGGTCCTCCGCCGGGTCAAGGCTCCCGGCGGCGAGTCGACCCAGCAGAGCCAGTCGGCCGAGTCGGCCCAGCCGCGCCGGCCGAGCCAGCCGAACCAGGCAGGCCGGCCGAACCGGCCGAGCCAGTCGAACCGGCCCGGCAAGGGGAGCGCCGCCGCTACGGCCGCCTCCGCGAGCGGTGCCGCCATGGCCGCCGCGGCCTCCGCCGCCGCTGCCCCGAAGTCCCCCGCCGGCGCGGCAGGCGCTGCCGCCGCGGCCGGAGCCGCAGCCGCGTCCGGCGCTGCATCTGCCGGCGGCGCCGCAGCCGCCGCCCGCGCCACCTCCACCACCCGGACCCCCGACGAGCTCCCCACCCCCCTCCCGGACAGCGGCGGTCCCGGCGGCCCCGGCGGCGGCAAGGGCAAGAAGCCCAAGCGGCCCAAGCGGACCGGCTGGCGGCGGATCATCCCCACCTGGCGGATGGTGCTCAGCACCTTCGTGATCGGCGTCCTGCTGCTCATCGGCCTCTTCTTCCTCGGCTACTCGCTCGTGAAGATCCCGCCCGCCAACGCCCTCGCCACCAAGCAGAGCAACGTCTACCTCTACGCCGACGGCTCCCAGCTCGCCCGCGACGGCACGATCAACCGCGAGAACGTCAACCTCGCCCAGGTCTCCAAGGACGCCCAGCACGCCGTCCTGGCCGCCGAGGACCGCGACTTCTACACCGAGTCCGCCGTCGACCCCAAGGCCATGCTCCGCGCCGCCTGGAACACCGCCACCGGCAAGGGCAGGCAGTCCGGCTCGACGATCACCCAGCAGTACGTGAAGAACTACTACCTGGCCCAGGAACAGACGGTCACCCGTAAGGCCAAGGAGTTCTTCATCTCGATGAAGCTGGACCGCAACAAGTCCAAGGCCGAGATCCTCGAGGGCTACCTCAACACCAGTTACTTCGGCCGCAACGCCTACGGCATCCAGGCCGCCGCCCAGGCCTACTACGGCGTGGACGCCGCCGACCTCGACCCGGCCCGCGCCGCCTACCTCGCCGCGCTCGTCAACGCACCGAGCGAGTACGACGTCGTGGCCCACCCCGAGAACAAGTCCGCCGCCCTCGCCCGCTGGAACTACGTCCTGGACGGCATGGTCACGAAGGGCTGGCTCAGCGAGACCAAGCGCGCCGGCATGAAGTTCCCCATGCCGAAGGAACAGACCATCTCCACCGGCCTCTCCGGCCAGCGCGGCTACCTCGTCGAGGCGGTCAAGCACTACCTGACCACCAACAACATCATCGACCCCGACAAGCTGGCCCTCGGCGGCTACCGCATCACCACCACCATCCAGAAGGACAAGCAGGACGCCTTCGTCAAGGCCGTCGACGACCAGCTGATGTCCAAGCTGAACAAGAAGAACAAGGTCGACAACGCCGTCCGCGCCGGCGGCGCCTCCGTCGACCCCAAGACCGGCAAGGTCGTCGCCATGTACGGCGGCGTCGACTACGTGAAGCAGTACACCAACGGCGCCACCCGCGGTGACTTCCAGGTCGGCTCCACCTTCAAGCCGTTCGTGTTCACCTCCGCGGTCCAGAACGGCTCGACCACCCAGGACGGCCAGACCATCACCCCGAACACCTACTACGACGGCACCAACAAGCGGCCCGTCCAGGGCTGGAGCGGCGGCCCCTACGCCCCCGAGAACGAGGACTCCAAGTCCTACGGCGACATCACCGTCCGCAAGGCCACCGACCTGTCGGTGAACTCCGTGTACGCGCAGATGGCCGTCGACGTCGGCCCGTCCAAGGTCAAGCAGACCGCCGTGGCCCTCGGCGTCCCCGCCGACACCAAGGACCTCCAGCCCTACCCGTCCATCGCCCTCGGCACCGCCACCGCCAGCGTCCTGGACATGGCGGAGTCGTACGCGACCCTCGCCAACCACGGCAAGCACGGCACGTACACGATGGTCGAGAAGATCACCAACGCCGGCACCGACGAGATCAAGCTCCCCGACGAGCCCGTCAAGCAGGCCGTCAGCCGCGAGGCCGCCGACACCACCACCTCCGTCCTGCAGAGCGTGGTCCAGTCCGGCACCGCCACCGCCGCCCAGGCCGCCGGCCGCCCCGCCGCCGGCAAGACCGGCACCGCCGAGGAGGACACCGCAGCCTGGTTCGCGGGCTACACCCCCGACCTCGCCACCGTCGTCTCCGTCATGGGCCAGGACCCGGTCACCGCGGCCCACAAGCCGCTGTACGGCGCGATGGGTCTGCCGCGCATCAACGGCGGCGGCGCACCCACCCAGATCTGGGCCCAGTTCACCAAGGACGCCCTCAAGGGCAAGCCGGCCACCGACTTCGACCTCCAGCTGCAGCAGGGCGCCGACGTCCAGGCACCCGGCACGCAGGCCCCGACCGACGGCACCACCACCACCGGCGGCCAGGACACCGGCGGCGCCACCACCACCGGCGGCCAGGACAACGGCGGCCCGACCGGGACCCCGACCACCGGCACCACCACCGGCGGCCAGGACACGGCCGGCCAGGACACCGGCGGCACCCCCGGCGGCGGCACCACCACGGACGGCGGCGGTACGACCACCACCGGCGGCGACACCACCGGCGGCGACACGGCCGGCGGCACCACGGCCGGGGGCACGACCACCGGCGGAGGCACCCCCGGCGGCGGCACGACGACCACGGGCGGAGGAACCCCCGGTGGCACCACAGGCACCACCGGCGACGCCGGAGGCCAACCTTAGGAAGGGTCAGTGACCGCTGGTCGCCTTCAGCCCCACGACGGCGACCAGCAGCAGACAGACGAAGAAGATCCGGGCGGCGGTGACCGGCTCACCCAGCACCACCATGCCGAGCACCGCCGCCCCGGCCGCCCCGATCCCCACCCACACCCCGTAGGCGGTACCGATCGGCAGCGACCTGGCGGCGTACGACAGCAGCACCATGCTGGCCACGATCCCGGCACCGGTGAGCACACTGGGCACGACCCGCGTGAACCCGTCGGTGTACTTCATCCCGATCGACCAGCCGACCTCGAGCAGACCGGCCACGACAAGCAGCACCCAGGCCACGACAACACACCTCCGAGACGAACGGACGACTCTCTGCGGTGCGTCGTCTTTGCCTGCATCCCGGTACGGCGCGTCTCGTCGGGCTCCTTCGAACATAGCAAAGGAACGACAAAGGGGCTGGTGACAACGGTCACCAGCCCCTTCTCGGCTTCTGATCAGAGGTACAGGCCGGTGGAGTCCTCGCCGCCCTCGAACCGGTCGGCGGCCACCGCGTGCAGATCACGCTCCCGCATGAGCACGTACGCCACGCCCCGCACCTCGACCTCGGCCCGGTCCTCCGGATCGAACAGAACCCGGTCACCCGGCTCCACGGTCCGTACGTTCTGCCCCACCGCGACGACCTCGGCCCAGGCCAGCCGCCGCCCGACCGCCGCGGTCGCGGGAATCAGGATGCCGCCACCCGACCGCCGCTCGCCCTCACCGGCGTCCTGCCGCACGAGAACCCGGTCGTGCAGCATCCGGATGGGCAGCTTGTCGTGCTGAGGGTTGCTGTTTCTGTTGGCGCTCACGCCTCGAACCTACCTGCCTCGGACGGACTCGTACGACCCCGGGTGGTCAGCGCTTACGCCGCCGCGACCCCACCGCGAGCAGCCCCACGACCCCGACGACGACCAGCGCGACCGGCACGACCCGCTCCAGCCGCGCCGCGCCCTCCTCGTCCACGAACTGCGCCCGCACCTCACTCACCACCCGGTTGACCTGGACGTAGGCCCGCCCGACCGTGTGATCGATATTGGCGACGACCTTGGCCCTGGCGTCCGCGACGATCGTCTGCGGATGCACCCGCACCCCGATCTCGTCGAGCGTCTCGGCCAGCACGTCGCGACGGCGCTTGATGTCCGCCTCGATCTGCGCCGGGGTTCTGGTGTCCGACGTGTCCGCCACCGTACGGCCTCCGAAGTCTCCTGATACTGTCCCGGACAGTCTGTCAGCTCCAGCCGCCACCGCGCCGCAACGCCCCCCGTTACGCTGGACCGATGAGCGAGCGACTCCAGCCCGGTGACGTGGCCCCCGCCTTCACCCTGCCCGACGCCGACGGCAACGAGGTGTCCCTGTCGGACCACAAGGGCCGCAAGGTCATCGTCTACTTCTACCCCGCGGCCCTGACTCCCGGCTGCACCAAGCAGGCCTGCGACTTCACGGACAACCTCGAGGTCCTGGCCTCCGCCGGCTACGACGTCATCGGCGTCTCCCCCGACAAGCCGGAGAAGCTGGCCAAGTTCCGCGAGAAGGAGTCCCTGAAGGTCACGCTGGTCGCCGACCCCGACAAGAAGGTCCTGGAGGCGTACGGCGCCTTCGGCGAGAAGAAGCTCTACGGCAAGACCGTCGTCGGCGTCATCCGCTCCACCGTGATCGTCGACGAGGAGGGCAAGGTCGAACGAGCCCTCTACAACGTCAAGGCGACCGGCCACGTAGCCAAGATCATCAAGGACCTGGCGATCTGAGCCCCAGCCGGCACACTTCTGCCGCCCAACGGCCCGCCCCGGGATACCCCGGCGTGGGCCGTTCTCATTCCGCGCGTGACTGTCCGATAAACGGTTCGTTACTCCGTACGAGGTCACGAACGTGCGAACGCAAGGGGAGGGGCGTGTGAGTATGCGGCAGGTATCGAACCCGCCACAGGGAGTCACGCATGAGCACGGCGCGGTAGAGCGGGATCTACCGGATCCGTACAGCAGGGAACGACTCGCGTCGATCATCCCTGAAGCCCGTAACTGGACAGACCTGATGCGACGGCTCGGCCTCAAGGCGAGCGGGGGGCAGCGGCGAGTGCTTCAGGACAAAGTCGCCGGACACGGACTGGACACGAGCCACTTCGTGAAGCGCAGCCCTTGGCGCAAGTACTCGGATGCCGCCATCGCTGAGGCTGCCGCCTCGTCGTCGTCGCTGCGCGAAGTAGCTCTGAAGCTAGGTGCCACCCCGGCAACCGGAACTCTGTCCCACATTCGACGTCGCATCGATGCGGCGGGCATCGACGTCAGCCACTTTCCCGGTATGGATCGCGCCGAGTTGGACCTGCCCTTCACAACCGAGGAGCTGAAGGAAGCTGCGGCGTCAGCGACCGGCGTGCGCGGCGTGGCCCGCGCGCTGGGTGTACCGGACGACAGCCGCTCACGCGCGACGCTGGGTCGAATGCTTCACGCTCGGGGTATCGACGTGGGGCACTTCTCTCACCGGCGTGTACCGATTCCCGAGGACAGGATCCGAGAACTTGTACGAGATTCCATGAGTTACGCCGACGTGATGCGTGGCCTCGGCCTGGAGGTGAACGACACCAATCATCGGCGCGTTCGGCGTGCGGCAGCCCGCCTCGACCTCGACACAAGCCACTTCAAGCGCCGAAGTTGGGGGCGACCGGAGCGCCCGGCACCCGCACCCACCGCCCACCGAGTACTGATTGTCCTACCCGACCATGCAGGGCGGGCCAACAGGACTCAGCTCCACCGAGCCCTGGCCGAGATCGGAGTGCCGTACGCGTGTGAAAGTTGCGGCAACACTGGCGAATGGCTGGGGCAGTCGATCACCTTGCAGATCGACCACGTCAACGGAGACTGGCGCGACAATCGTCGCGAGAACCTGCGGTACCTGTGTCCCAACTGCCATGCTCTGACGGAGACGTGGTGTCGCCAGAAGGGGAGGGCGCCTCTCGCGGGGTGACCTGTTCCCCCGTACACTGAACGTCTTCGGTCAGGCAGGATGACCGTTTTTGAGCGGCCGTGATGGAATTTGGCAGTCATGCTGGGTTTAGGTCCCAGTGGGTTAACACCCGTGTGGGTTCGAGTCCCACCGGCCGCACGCTGAGAGGGGCCACCCATCTGGGTGGCCCCTCTCCCTTGTCTCAGCCCAACAACTCCCGCACAACCGGCACCAACGCCCGGAACGCCTTCCCCCGATGGCTGATCGCGTTCTTCTCCTCCGGGCTCAGCTCGGCGCAAGTCCGAGTCTCGCCTTCAGGCTGCAGGATCGGGTCGTAGCCGAAGCCGTTCGTCCCCGACGGAGCATGCCGCAGTACACCCCGCAGCTGGCCCTCGACGACCCGCTCCGTGCCGTCCGGCAGGGCCAGTGCCGCCGCGCAGGCGAAGTGGGCGCCCCGGTGTTCCTCCGCGATGTCCGCGAGCTGAGCGAGCAGCAGGTCCAGGTTGGCCTTGTCGTTGCCGTGGCTGCCTGCCCAGCGGGCGGAGAAGATGCCGGGGGCGCCGTTCAGGACGTCGACGCAGAGGCCGGAGTCGTCGGCGACGGCGGGGAGGCCGGTGGCCCGGGCCAGGGCGTGGGCCTTGAGGAGGGCGTTCTCGGCGAAGGTGACGCCGGTTTCCTTGACGTCGGGGATGTCGGGGTAGGCGTCCGCGCCGACGAGTTCGTGGGGGAGTCCGGCTTCGGCGAGGATGGCCCTCAGCTCGGTGATCTTTCCGGCGTTGCGGGTGGCGAGGATCAGGCGGGTCATGGGGGTCAGTATTCCTGGGTGGCCGGGGTTCGGGGGGCGGGGGTCAGGCTCCGAGGCTGCGGGAGATCACGTAGATCAGCAGGCCCGCGAGTGAGCCGACCACGGTGCCGTTGATCCGGATGAACTGCAGGTCGCGGCCGATGTGGGCCTCGATCTTGCGGGTGGTGTGTTCGGCGTCCCAGCCGGCCACGGTGTCGGTGATCAGGGAGGTGATCTCCTTGCGGTAGGTCGTGACGATGTGCACGGCCACGCCCTCGACCCAGCTGTCGACCTTCTCCTGGACCTTGGGTTCGGCGGCCATCCGGGAGCCCAGGGAGAGCAGGGCGGCCCGTACCCGCAGTCGCAGCTCGCTGCGTTCGTCCTCGGCCGCGGCGACGATCATGGAGCGGACGGCCGTCCAGGCGGAGGCGATCAGGTCCTGTACCTCGCCGCGGCCCAGCACCTCGCCCTTGAGCCGCTCGACCCGGGCGCGGGTGTCCGTGTCGGACTGGAGGTCGGAGGCGAAGTCGGTGAGGAAGCGGTCGAGGGCGCCGCGTGCGGGGTGGGAGGGCATGTCGCGCATCTCGGTGGCGAAGCGCAGCAGCTCCTTGTAGACGCGTTCGCCGACCTTCCGGTCCACGAATCGCGGGGTCCAGCCGGGTGCGCCGCCTTCGACGGCGACCATCACGTCGTCCCGGTGGATGACGAGCCAGTCGTGGGCGCGGGCGACCACGAGGTCGACCACCCGTTTGTGGCCGCCGTCGGCGACGATCTTCTCCAGCATCTTGCCGATGCCGGGTGCGATCTCCTGGGCGTCGGCGCGCCGGGTGATGGCTTCTCCGACGACCGCCTGTACGTCGGAGTCGCGCAGCACGGTGAGGGCGCCTCTGACGGCGGTGGCCAGTTCCGCGGTGACTCGGTCGGCGTGGGCGGGCTCGGCGAGCCAGGCGCCGAGCCGGCTGCCGATGCCGACGGCGCGCAGTCGCTGTCGTACGACGTCCTCGGAGAGGAAGTTCTCGCCGACGAACTCGCCGAGGGAGACGCCGAGCTGGTCCTTCTTGGTCGGGATGATCGCGGTGTGTGGGATGGGCAGTCCGAGCGGGTGCCGGAAGAGGGCGGTGACCGCGAACCAGTCGGCCAGGGCGCCGACCATGCCGGCTTCGGCGGCGGCGGCCACGTAGCCCGCCCAGGGGCCGGCGCCCTCGTGCGAGGCCCAGGTGGCCAGCACGTAGACGACCGCGACGAACAGCAGTAGTCCGGCCGCCGTCAGCTTCATGCGCCGTACCCCGCGCCGGCGCTCCTCGTCGGCCGGGGTGAAGGCGGTCATGGTCCGGTACGACGTGGTCCGGCTCGGTGTTTCCGTCTCCGTGTGTTCCATCAGCTCCACCCGTTCGGTGATCCCGCACACAATTGTCCCTTCCTGACCGACTCCCGGAACGGAACAGGAGTTCCCGGCGTCTGTCTGGAAGGGGGTTTTGGGCAGGGCCCTGTCAGCTCTCCCGGGTCCATGGGCGATCATGGGCTCTTCGGACCGGAGCCTCGGGCTCCCATTTCCCGGGGGAGAACAACAGCAGCGTGGCCAAGCGTCGTGGTTATGCCGTTCTCAGCGCGCTCGTCGCGCTGGTCGTGGTCGTGTGCGCCGCCATCTACGTCAGCGTGGCGGCCGACGACGGCACCTCTCGCGGCACTTTCGCGGGCGGCCGTCCGCACCACGACTCGTCCGTCGCTCCCGCCTCGACCGGTACCTGGGTCGGTGCCTGGTCCACGGCGCCCATGGGCGGTGAGCCGGGCACGGAGGCGGAGGGTCTGGCCGGCCGCTCGGTGCGGAACGTGGTGCATGCGAGCACCGGAGGGACGAGCGCCCGGATCACGCTGTCCAACCTGTACGGCCAGTCCCCGCTGACCATCTCGCACGCCTCCCTCGCCCTCTCGGCGGGTGACGGTACCGCCGCGGCCGACGCGGAAACGATGCGGCGCCTCACTTTCAACGGCGGCACCGGCGTCGTCATACCGGCCGGCGGCCAGGTGCTCAGCGACGCCGTGCGCCTGGCCATCCCGCACGGCACGGACGTCCTGGTCACCACGTACTCGCCCACTCCGTCCGGCCCGGTGACGTACCATCCGCACGCGCGGCAGCTGTCGTACGTCGCCCAGGGCGACCGCACGGAGGACGCGACCGGTACCCCGTACACCGAACAGACCCCGTACTGGCGTTATCTGACGGCTCTCGACGTCCTGAGCAACGAGGCCACCGGCACGGTGGTCGTGTTCGGCGACTCCATCACCGACGGCATAACCTCCACCGTCGGCGCCAACCACCGTTGGACCGACGTCCTCTCCGGCC
Organism: Streptomyces sp. NPDC101165; assembly: GCF_044768135.1. NCBI lineage: Bacteria > Bacillati > Actinomycetota > Actinomycetes > Kitasatosporales > Streptomycetaceae > Streptomyces > Streptomyces sp. NPDC101165. The sequence continues at coordinate 164,771 of NZ_JBIWPG010000022.1, forward strand.
GCTTGCGCGCGGCCGTCGAGAGCGGCGACGCGCTGCCTCGCTACGGCATCGTCAACGAGGGCATCAGCGGCAACCAGGTCCTCGCGGACGGCCTCGGCCTCCCCCAAGCTCTCGAACAAACTCGAGCAGGGGGGACCCCCATCGCCGAGAACGAGAGCGGCCTAGGCCGTTTCGGCCGGGACGCGCTCTCCCGGACCAACGTCAAGGTCGTCGTCATCGACCTCGGCATCAACGACATCCTGCGCAACCCGGAGCTCGCCGACCCGAACCGGATCGCCGACGGCCTGCGCACCCTGGTCCGCCAGGCCCACGCCCGCGGCCTGAAGGTGGTCGGCGCCACGCTCATGCCGTTCAAGGGCCACCAAGGCTGGACCCCGGCCCGGGAGGCGGTGCGTCAGCAGGTCAACGCGCAGATCCGGGCGGGCCGGGTGTACGACGCCGTCGTCGACTTCGACAAGTCCCTCAGGGACCCCTACGACCCGCGCCGCCTGCGCCACGAGTACGACTCCGGGGACCATCTGCACCCCAGCGACCTGGGCTTCGGCAGGATGGGCGAGGTCTTCGACCTGAACGCGCTCAAGGGCGCGGGGCAGGCGGAGCTGTAGGAACCGGGACTGCCGTCACTGTTCCGCTCAGGCTCCGGTCGTCGACCCCGGCCGCACGATCATCAGGATCGTCACGGCCGCCCACAGCAGGTTGAACACCCCTGTGAACATGGCCAGTCGTACGGTCTTCTCGCGCGTCCCCTCGCCCTCCACGAGCGCGGTCTGGGCGGGCAGCACCAGAGCGGCGAGCACGAGGGCGGCCAGCGCCGTGAGTCCGATGGACACGATCAGCCAGGCGCTGCCGAGCACGCCCATGTTGCTGGCGGTGGCGAACCCGAAGACCGGGACGACGACACCGGCGACGGCGTAGACCTTGCAGATCCGGTGCAGCAGCTGCACCGTCTCCGCGGCCCGGGTGTCGTCCGGGGCGGCCAGGGCCCGGCGGGCGGCGGGCGGGAACATGCTGGCGGCGACGGTGACGGGCCCGATGGCGACGATCGCGGCGAGGACGTGGACGGCGAGGAGGAACTTGGTCACGGGGGGAGGCTAGGCGGGCGGCGGATCACGGGAAAAGTGGCGGGATTGCCACCCGGCGACGGATTCTCGCCAGTTCTCTGTTCACGGGTATCAGGGGAGACGGGCCTGCCCGGCCAGGTTGGCGGCAATCCGTCGTGCGGCTAGTTTCCTGCCATGCACACCGTGGCCGTCCTGGCGCTGGACCAGGTGATCCCGTTCGACCTGTCCGTCCCGATCGACACCTTCGGCTGGGCCCGGCTGCCGGACGGGCGGCCCGCCTACCGGGTGCGGGTCTGCTCCCCGGCGGGGGAGGTGAGCGCGGGCGCGGGGGTCTTCACGGTGCGGGCGCCATACGGCCTGGAGGCGCTGGCGGAGGCGGACACGATCATGCTGCCGGGCGTCGCCGACCCGACCGTGCCGCTGCCGCCGGGGGTCGCGCAGGCGGTGTGCGCGGCGGCGGCGAACGGGACACGCGTCGCATCGATCTGCGTGGGCGCGTTCGTGTTCGCGGCGACGGGGCTGCTGGACGGGTGGCGGGCGACGACGCACTGGCGGGCGGCCGGGGACCTCGCCGCGATGTACCCGAAGATCACCGTCGACCCGAACGTCCTCTACGTCGACAACGGCCAGTTCCTCACCTCGGCGGGCGCGGCCGCGGCGATGGACATGTGCCTGCACATGATCCGCAGGGACCACGGCTCGGCGGTCGCCGCGCATGCGGCTCGGTCGGCCGTGATGCCGCTGGAACGGGAGGGCGGCCAGGCCCAGTTCATCGTCCACGACCTGCCTCCGGCCCCGGCCGGCGCGACCCTGGAGCCGCTCCTGGCCTGGCTGGAGGACAACTGCGACCGCGACCTCACCCTGGACGAGATCGCGGTACAGGCCCGCATGAGCAGCCGTACCCTCAACCGCCGCTTCCGCGAGCAGACCGGTACGACACCGCTGCAGTGGCTGCACCGGGCGCGGGTGCGGCGGGCGCAGTACCTGCTGGAGACGACGCCGTACCCGGTGGAACGGATCGCGGCCCAGGCGGGCTTCGGGTCGCCGACGGCCTTCCGGGAACGGTTCCGCCGGGTGGTGGGTACGAGTCCGCAGGCTTACCGGCGGTCGTTCCGGTCGGCGAACGGGGTGGGGTGACCCGGCTCCGGCGGTCCGGCGAACGGGGTGGGCTGATTCGGATCCGGGCCGACTCGGCCCCGGCGGCCGGCGAACGACGTGGGGATGTTTCAGCCCCGGCGGTCGGCGACGGCCCAGGAGGCCAGAGCCACGGCGCCCGCGACGCCGAACACCGACGGCCAGGCGCCGACCTTCTTCGCCAGCGGGTGGGATCCGGCGAACGCGGCGACGTACGCGGCGGTCAGCGCACCGGCGGCCCTACCGCCCGCCTGCTGCCGCCACTGCTGCGCGGCGGCGGCACCGGCGACGGCCAGGACGGCCCCGCCGAGCTGTCGCTTCTTGGTCCAGCGGGCGACGCCGTACCCACCGACGAGCCCGGTCGCGGCGATCACCGAGCTGGGAACCTTCGCCATGTCTGCCTCCCTTTGTCTGTGCCCTGAGGCTAACGCCGGGGTCGGCGGACGTGCTGAACCTGCGTCGAGGCTTGTCAAGTTTCGGCCTGCTACTCGACGGGCGAGTCCGGCGGCGGGAGACGGTACGTACGCTCGCGGTCGACGGTCTCGACGCCGTCGAGGCGTGCCAGTTCCGGGATCCGGTCCGCGGCGATGGTGCCCGACAGCGTCCCGAGGACCGGCTGCTCGCCGGTGACGGTCAGCCCGGTCCGCCGCAGCGCCTCCACCACGTCGGCGAACCGGCCGGGGTCGACGGAGAGAATGACCCCGACCGGTTCCGCACCCGGTGACGGGCTGTTCACGGGGCCTGGAGCAGACCCGCGCCGACCTCGTCGGCGCCCTGCGACAGCGGAGACGCCCCGGACAGCAGCAGGTTTCTCAGGTCGGCCGCCGAGGCCTCGGGGTGTGCCTGGGCGATGAGGGCGAGGGTGCCGGCGACATGGGGTGTGGCCATGCTGGTGCCGGACTTCAGGCCGAGCCCGCCGTTCGGGACGGCCGAGAGGACGTCCACGCCGGGCCCGGCGATGTTGATCTCGCCGCCCTGGCCGTTGAGGGCTCCGCAGGAGAACCAGGCGGTCGCCAGCGCCCGGTCGACTGCCGCCACGGCGATGATGGACGGGCAGTTGGCGGGACTGTCGACGGCCTCGACGTCACCCGGCCGCTGGCTCTCGTTGCCGGCCGCAGCGACCAGCAGGACGCCCGCGTCGAGGGCACGCTGAGCCACGTTCTCGTAGGTCTGCGAGAAGAGTTCACCTCGCGCGACCGGGGAACCGAACGACATGGAGATCACTCGCGCCCCGTGCGAGACCGCCCAGGCGATGCCCGCCAGGATCTGGCCGTCGGTGCCTCTGCCGGCGTTGTTGAGCACCTTGCCCGCGAGCACCCGGGCCTCGTTGGCGACGCCGTAGCGGGGCCCCTGCGCGGGCCTGGCCGGACCGGCCACGGTCCCGATGCAGTGCGTGCCGTGCCCCTTCCCGTCCTCCACGGTCTGACCCTCCACGAAGGAGGCGGTCTCTTCCAGACACCCGGTCAGATCCGGATGGTCGGTGTCCACACCCGTGTCCAGAACGGCGACCTTCACACCCCGCCCGGTCTGCCCGGACAGGTTCGCGCGGATGGCCTGGATGCCCCACGTCGTGGTCGTCTCGTCCCACGCCGGGCCCATCTGCGCGGCCATCTGGGACTGCGTGAACCGCTGCAGCGCGCGCTCGTCGCTGCGGTAGGCCGGGAAGAACCCCGTCACCGCCTGCCGGGCCTCGGTGATCACCGTGGCGTACACGACCCGCTCCGGTTCGGCCGCGATGATGGTGGGCTCGGCCTCGGCCGTGGTGACCAGCGCGTGCCGCTGATCCGGCTGCGCGTCGACCACGGCGACGGCGAGCTCGTCGAACAGCACCGAGGCGTTGGGCCGGGCGAGCATCGCGACCGCGCTCTCGGGCTCGGCCCCTCTGACCCGCTCCACGGCCGCGACACCGGCGGCGGACCGCAGCGCGTTCATCCCGCGCTCCGGGTCCGCCCGGTCCAGCAGCACCACGTACCGTCCGGTGTACTCCGCGCCCCGCTGCAGCCCGGCACCCGCCCGCTCAGGGGGCTCACTGCCGGGGCGCATCCCGAAGTTGTTCGCCATTGCCTTCTCCGCTCCCGCGCCCATGCGCTGTCACTGTGCATGTTCAGAACGCGGACATGCGCCGACGCCCGGCCAGGCTCAACTCAACGATTCAACAATCGGGCGGGTCTGCCGAGTACGAACGCGATGCCCCTCGCCCCCCGGTGCCATCGGCACCGTCAACACCCCTCATCCACCGTCACCCCGCCGGTGGTGCACCGCAACTCGGGCCACGGGACGGAGGCATGATGACCCCGGGGGGAGCCGAGGGAGATGAGCTCCTGATGTCGGCGAGCTCCTGACATCGGCGAGCTCCCGGTGAAGTCAGTCCCACTGCTCGGCCGCGAGGGAGCTGACCGGCTGCGGCTTGCCGATGACCGCCAGGGCGATGAAGAAGTTGATCTGGCCGATCGCGATGGTGAGGGTGGCCAGCGCCTTCTTGTCGTAGTGCTTCGCGACCTCGGCGTACAGCTCGTCGGAGACGCGCTCCTGGCCGTGCGGGGCGGGCTGGAGGGTGGCATCCACCAAGGCGAGGGCGGCACGCTCGGCGTCGGTGAAGTACGGGGCGTCCATCCAGGAGGACACGGCCGTGATGCGCTCCTCGGACTCCCCGGCCTTGCGCAGGAAGCCGGTGTTCAGGACCGTCAGGTAGGTGTTGCCGACGATCTGACCGGCGCGCAGGTGGACGAGGCTCATCGTGGCGCGCGGCACCGAGCGGTTGCCCGTGGCCCGGAAGAGGGCGGCGCTGATGTCGTTCAGCTCGGGGACGAACTCGGCCGGGTTGGGCATACGGGAGATCGAGTTGTTCGTCATGGCTGCTCTCCTTGGTGAGGGCCTGTTCGGCGTCTTCACAGCACTGACGGACGGGCGCACGGAGATGTGACAGGAATCGGGGAGAGATTTTTCCGGCGTGCTCCGGGCCGGCTTCTGCCCTGGTGACAGCCTTGCTCCTGCCTCAACTTCGGCCGCACAAGCAGCCGTTGACGCCCGGCGCCGCATGGTGTGGCGACGGAGGCAGCAGAAGGGCGGCACGAGATTCGCTCACGCGTACGGCAGCGACACGGCACCCTCAGCGCGGCCTCGTTGGGCCCGACGGGTGCTCCGGGCCCTTCATCGTCGAGGCGCATGACCGCATGACGGGCGTGGCTTTCGAGCCGTGGAAGGATCGGTGCCATGGGTGGCACCGAGAAGCGCTGGGTGTACCGGGTCGACGAGCCGCACGGTTCGGAGGGCTGGCGCCCCTATGGCGGCCACCCCGGGCGACGGCGGGGGACCGTCACCACCGACGACCCGGCCCATGGCGCGAAGTACGTCGCCGCGCTCGTCGTCACCGACCTGGTGACCGAGTGGGATGTGCGCGGCATCGGGGAGAGGCATGTGCGCGTGATCGTCTGGGAGGACGAGGAGGGCGTCGGCCCCGAGGACGCGGTCTTCACCGTGGAGATCCAGCCCGACATCGACGCAGGATGACCGGCTGGTCGCATACGGTGCGTCCGGGGGCACTCCGGGTACAAAAACAGTCCCCGGTAGTGCTGCGCGTGTCCTGAAGCTTCAGTCGTCACTGTCGCCTCGGTATCGCGCCGGCTTGCCGGGGGCCTGAACCACATCCTGTCCAAGTCGCTCCGTCGATTAGGCGTCCTCATCGACTTTGTGGCTCTTTCGGTGTTGTGGTCTAGTAATGGCTTAGTGTGCGATATGCCACGAGTCAATAGATATTAGGTAAAATTTTCCGCATTTGGAGACGGAGGGGGCCACGAAGACGGAGGGAGCCACGAAGAGGACGGGCCGTCGGCCATGCGGCGCGCGGCCCAGCATGAGCGCGGCGGACACACGGTCGCGGGCTGCGACATCCACCTGGGCTGCCCGAAGGGGCTGTGCGAGGCGACGAGGGCGTTCCTGTCCACCACCTGAACGCCCTTCCCCCCCGACAGGGCGCCTCTCAGACCCGCTCAAGCGCCCGATGCGGGCGATCAGGCAGCTCCACGGCGATGGGATCTCCGGGCCGCACCACGCCCCCGACCTTCACCACACCCATGACCCCGGACTTGTACACGACGCGCCCGTCCTCACCGCGCCCCACGACCTCCTTCAGGAGCCCCTTCTGAAAGGTGTCGATCTGAGCACAGGGATTACGCAGCCCGGTCACCTCGACGACGGCGTCGTCCCCGATCCGCAGCAACGCCCCGGTGGGCAGCCCCAGCAGATCGATCCCCCGGGTGGTGATGTTCTCCCCGAGCTCCCCGGCCGCCACCCGGAACCCGTTCCCCGCGACCTCCTCGAAGAGCTCCTCATGAATGAGGTGCACCTGGCGCAGGTTGGGCTGAGTCGGATCCTGGGCAACGCGGAACCGATGCTTGACGGTGACGCCGGCATGCACATCCCCCTCGACCCCGAGCCCGGCAAGCAGCGTGATGCTCTCCCGGTTCGGCTTGGTGAAGGAGTACTCCCCGTTACTGCTCACGGCAGTGACAGTCCCACCCATGTCGCAACCCCCGCTTCCGCTTGTCCGCTCTCGGCTCCAAGATCAGCCGAGAGCCTAACCCGCCCTGGATGCGTCGCTGACGGCGGTGGGGTGGGGGGCGGGTGCTCGCCCGACGACTGAATCCGCCGGCCGAGCACCCGAAGGTACGGCGACGCAGTACTCCTCGCCCTACCCCTCGCCCTACTTCTTGCTCTGCTTCTCGTACTACTTCTCGGCGCGGAGGGTGCCGAGAAGTCCGTTGTTCTCCTCGTTGATGCCCGCAGCGAACCAGACGCTGTTACGGCCGCCCGACTTGTCGGTGCCGCGCTGCAGCCCCCACAGCCCCTCGATCACGATCGGGTCCCCGTTGCGGTCCCGAAGGGTTCCCTCGAAGTGGCCGGTCCGCAGGTCGAAGGCGTTGATCCTGCCGTCTCCGAAGTTGCCGACGAGCAGGTCACCGGAGAACTTCCCGAACTTCTCGGGTGCTGTCTCCAGACCCCAGGGCGAGTTGAGCGGGCCGTGGCTCGCGAAGCGCTTGAGCAGCTTGCCCTCGGTACTGAACACGTCGATGAAGCCGTTGCCGGGACCGGGGACGTCGTCCTTCTTCTCCTCGTCCTGCTTGGCGTAGGTCACGAAGACCCTGTCGCCGATCAGCTTGACGTCGAACGGCGCGAAGCCGCTCTCGATGTCCGGGTCCTGGAATCGGCCGTCCGGCTGCAGAAGGTGGAACTTCGTGTCGAAGCTGTCGATGCGGGCGTCACGGAAGTTCGCGACGAGCAGGCGCGGCTCGTCGCACTTGCCGCCCTTCTTGCAGTCCTCCCCGCGCTTCTTGTCGCCCCCGTGGTCCTTCTTGCCCGGCACGAGCGCCAGGCCCTTGAAGACCGCGTTCTCGTCGTCACTGTTCTCGTGCGCCACCCGGACCGCGCTCGTCGGGTTCACGTTCTTGTTGAAGGCGAAGATGTCACCGTCCTCCCCCGCGAAGAGGTAGCGGGCGACCCCGGACTTCTTCGACTTGGGGTCCTTGAAGCGGAACGCGTCGGTGTCGTTGCGTACGACCCCGGTCGGGGCGCCGCCCTCGGGGATCGACACGACCTGGGAGAGGATGTTGACCGGCCGGTTGTCCTGGGCGCCCGAGTACGTCGTGGCCAGGTCCGAGCCGTTGTCCGAGACGAAGATGTTGCCGGCGGGCGTACGGACCAGACCCCAAGGGTTGACCAGGTTCGGATCGGTCTTCTCCGCCCTGCCCGGGATGTCGGACACCAGGTCGCGCTCCCGGAACCCGTGATCGGCCCTGCGCGGCGAGCCCGTGGCACCTGCCGGCGTCGCGGCGACGAGCGCGCCGAGCGTGCCGAGGGCGAGCGTGACCGTGGTCAGCCGCTGCAGGCTGGGGCGGGGTCTACGGGCGGGTGCCTGTGATGCCATGCGGATTACTCCTGTTCAAGGACGGGCAAACTGATAGCAGTAATCTCATGTGAGCGCATATGCATACATAAGCGACACGCAGGGCTCGTGATCGTTGGACGGAATTTGACGCTGCCGTCCACAGACGCCTGCGGCCGGCACCAGCGATGGGTCATGGCATCCTTCCGGGGGACCGTCCCTGACCCGGCAGGCGGTGACCCCTGTGAGCAACCACGACCACGACCTGGACCTGGACCTGGACCGGGCTTTGGCGGTCGCGACCGACCTGGCAGCCTGGGCGTCGGAGGCGATCCGCCGCCCGCGTGACGGCGGGGTGCGGGAGAAGGCGAGCCCGGCAGACATCGTCACGCAGACGGACGAGACCATCGAGGCCCACGTCCGCTCGGTCCTGCGGTCGGCCTTCCCGGCCCACGGCGTCGAGGGCGAGGAATACGGCACCGACAAGGCGGCAACCCCGAACACCCCCTACTGGGTCGTAGACCCGGTGGACGGCACGACGAACTACGCCCACGGCATCGGCTGGTGCTCCTTCTCCCTGGGCTTGGCGGCCGCCGACGGCACCCCGCTACTCGGCCTGGTGGCCGACCCTTGGCGTGGAGAGACCTTCACGGCGATCCGAGGTCGGGGCGCCCACTTGAACGGCACCCCGACCCGCGCAGCGCCCCACACCACCCTCACGGGCCACCTCTTCCTGACGGAATGGGCAGCCCATGCGCACTGGCCGAGGCTGGACGCTCTCCTTGCCGCGTTGTCGGCCCGCCACTGCACGGCACGGGTGATGGGCTCGACGGCACTGTCCCTGGTCCAGGTGGCCGCAGGTCGGGCCACCGTCGCAGCCATCGGCGAGTTCCATGCGGTGGACGGGCTTCCGGCGTACCTGATTGCTACGGAGGCGGGGGCGGTGGCACTTCCGGAGGTGCCTGTGTACGACGAGCCGTTGTTCCTGATGGCGCCTGGTGTGGTGGGGGAGATGTCGGAGCTGTGGCGGACGGTGACCCCTAGGAGGATCACGCCCGAGTAGACCTCACACCGTCTTGACGTACTAACACGGGCACGTCAGTTCAGGCTTCGAACGATTCGGAGAGCAGGTAACCACAGCAAGTGACAGGTACGAGGGCCGCTCGAGATAGTACTCCAGCAGCGCTTTGACGTTTTCCCTGTTCAGGGGTGGTTTGGGTGAGTGTAGTGGGCTGATTGACGGCTCGTGTTCTCTTTCCCGGGC
>NZ_JBIWPG010000023.1:0-118659 GCF_044768135.1 Streptomyces sp. NPDC101165
ATGATCGAGATCCGCAAACAGAACCCCGCCTTCGGACTCGGCACCTACACCGAACTCCAGTCCTCCAACCCCGCCGTCCTCGCCTTCCTCCGCGAGGCCCCCTTGTCCGAGGAGGGAGGGGACGACCTGGTGCTCTGCGTCCACAACTTCTCCCGGTTCGCACAGCCCACGGAGCTGGATCTGAGGCGGTTCGGGGGGCGGCATCCGGTCGAGCTGTTCGGCGGGGTGCGGTTCCCGGCGATCGGCGAGCTGCCGTACCTGCTGACCCTGGCGGGCCACGGCTTCTACTGGTTCCGGCTGCGCCGGGACGCCGCGTAGTCCGGCCGGGCGGGACGGCGACCGGTTTCCGCCGTCCCGCCCGGGGCACCCATCAGTCACACCCCGACGACCCGGGGAAAGGACGTGACGCCCATGGCGGATACGGTCACCCCTTCCGGTACGACTCCCACTTCCGGTCGCCTCCTCACCTCGCTCGAACCCCTGTTGCGCGAGTGGCTGCCCAGACAGCGCTGGTTCGCGGGCAAAGGCCGCCCGATCACCGGGTTCACCCAGGTGGCGGCCACCGAACTACTGCCCCACGACCGTCGGCTGGGGCTCCACCACCTGCTCCTGCGCGTGCACCAGCCGCCCGTGCTCGGCGCCCCGGCGCACCCCGGTGACTGCTACCAGCTGCTGATAGGCGTGCGCGAGGCGCTGCCGCCCCGGCTGGCGCCCGCGCTCATCGGACATGTCACCGAGGGCCCGCTCGCCGGCCGCACGGTGTACGAGGCCCTGTACGACCCCCGGCCCGCCGACGTTCTCCTGGAGGCCCTGCGCACCCGGGCGCGCGTCGGCGGGCTTCGGTTCGAACGGGACCTGGACCAGGAGATCCGGGAGGGACTGGTGGCCCGTCTGATGACCGGCGAGCAGTCCAACTCCTCGATCGTCTACGGCGATACGTTCATCCTGAAGCTGTTGCGCCGGGTGGTCCCCGGCGTCAACCCCGATCTGGAGATACCGCGCGCCCTGGCCCGCGAGGGCTGCGCCCGGGTGCCCGCGCCGACGGCGTGGCTGCGGACCGAGCCTGCCGACGAGGCCGACGCGTCGTACGTCCTGGCCGTGCTCCAGCCGTTCGTGAGCGGCGCCGCCGACGGCTGGGAGCTGGCACTGCGCGAACTGGCCAAGGGCGAGGACTTCGTCGCCGAGGCCCGGGCGCTGGGCCGGGCCACCGCCGAGGTGCACACCGCCCTCGCCCACGCCCTGCCGACGGTCACCCTGGGCCATGCCCAGCTGCGGCTGCTGGTGGACGGCATGACCGAGCGGCTGACGGCGGCCGTCCAGGCGGTGCCGGCGCTCAGGCCGTACGAGCAGGGGCTGCGCTCGGCCTATGCGGCGCTGGACGACCTGGCCGCCGAGGGGCGCACCTGGACCGCCCAGCGCATCCACGGCGACCTGCATCTCGGCCAGTGTCTGCGCTCACCGTCCGGCACCTGGTCGCTGATCGACTTCGAGGGCGAGCCGGCCCGGCCGCTGGCCGAACGGCGCCTGCCGCAGCCGCCGGTGCGGGACATCGCCGGGATGCTGCGCTCCTTCGACTACGCCGCACACTCGGTCAGCCCGCCCGCGCCGGGCTGGGCCGAGCGCTGCCGGGCCGCGTACTGCTCCGGGTACGCGGAGGCGGCCGGCCGCGACCCGCGCACCGATCCCGTACTGCTGCGGGCCTACGAGACGGACAAGGCCGTCTACGAAGTCGTCTACGAGGCCCGCCACCGCCCCGACTGGCTGCCTGTACCCCTTGCCGCGGTACGCCGCCTCGCCACGTCCGACCCGACCCTCGCCCGGGAGACCCGTCCGTGACGTCCAAGAAGCCTGCCACCTCGAAGAACGACAAGTCCGGCAAGAGCAAGGCCGAGCAGAGCAGAGAGGAGACGAGCACAGCCGAGCAGGCCGGGGCCGGGAAGAAGGCCGCGGCCAAGAAGACCGCCGCCAAGAAGGCCACGGCCAAGAAGACCACGGCCAAGAACGTCGCTGCCAAGAAGGCCACTGCCAGGAAGGCCGGTGCCGCCGCGAAATCCGGTTCTGCCGCAAAGACCGGTGCCGCCAGGATCCCGGGCGCCCGCAAGCCCGAACCGCCCGCCCGGGAGCGCCCTGCCGAGGTCGCCGTCTCCCCCGCGCTCGACGCCGGCGACCGCGAGCGGCTGCTGCACGGCGCCCACCACGCCCCGCACGCCGTCCTCGGCGCCCACCCGGTGCCGGGCGGGGTCGCCTTCCGCGCCTTCCGTCCCTACGCGCAGGCGGTGACCGTGGTCTCCGGCGGCCTGCGGGCAAACCTGCACGACGACGGGGACGGCTTCTTCTCCGGGCTCCTCCCGCTCACCGAAGTCCCCGCCTACCGGCTGCTGGTGACGTACGACGGCACCGTCCACGAGACCGAGGACGCCTACCGCTTCCTGCCCGCGCTCGGCGAACTGGACCTGCACCTGATCGGCGAGGGCCGGCACGAGCAGCTGTGGGGGGTGCTCGGCGCCCACGTCCTGACCCACCAGGGCGTGACCGGCACCCGGTTCTCGGTGTGGGCACCGAACGCGCGGGGAGTGCGCGTCGCGGGGAACTTCAACTTCTGGGACGCCGGCGGACACCCGATGCGCTCGCTCGGCTCCTCGGGGGTGTGGGAGCTGTTCGTGCCGGGCATCGGCGAGGGCGAGCTGTACAAGTTCGAGATCACCCGCCCGGACGGCTCGCGCACCCTGCGCGCCGACCCGATGGCCCGCCGTACCGAGGTCCCGCCGGCCACCTCGTCGATCGTGCACTCCTCGCACCACGAGTGGGGCGACGCGGAGTGGATGGCCCATCGCGCCGACACGCCCGTGCACGAGGCGCCGCTCTCCGTGTACGAGGTCCATCTGCCCTCCTGGCGTCCCGGCTTGACGTACCGCCAACTGGCCGACCAACTCCCCGCTTACGTCACGGAGATGGGCTTCACCCACGTGGAGATGATGCCGGTCGCCGAGCATCCCTTCGGCGGCTCCTGGGGTTACCAGGTCACCGGCTTCTACGCCCCGACGGCCCGGCTCGGCACCCCGGACGACTTCAAGCACCTGGTGGACCGGCTGCACCAGGCCGGTATCGGCGTCCTGATGGACTGGGTGCCGGCGCACTTCCCGCGCGACGACTGGGCGCTGGCCGAGTTCGACGGGCGCCCGCTGTACGAGCACCACGACCCGCTGCGGGCCGCGCACCCCGACTGGGGCACCCTGGAGTTCGACTTCGGCCGCCGCGAGGTGCGCAACTTCCTCGTCGCCAACGCCGTGTACTGGTGCGAGGAGTTCCACATCGACGGGCTGCGGGTGGACGCCGTCGCCTCCATGCTCTACCTCGACTACTCACGCGAGCCCGGCCAGTGGACGCCGAACGAACACGGCGGCCGGGAGAACCTGGACGCGGTGGCCTTCCTGCAGGAGATGAACGCCACCGTGTACCGCCGCTGCCCCGGGGTGGTGACCATCGCGGAGGAGTCCACCGCCTGGGACGGTGTCACCCGCCCCACCCATCACAGGGGCCCCAGCGGCTTCGGCGGTCTGGGCTTCGGCCTGAAGTGGAACATGGGCTGGATGCACGACTCGCTCCAGTACATGACCCACGACCCCGTCCACCGCAAGTACCACCACCACGAGATGACCTTCTCGATGGTGTACGCGTACAGCGAGAACTACGTGCTGCCGATCTCCCACGACGAGGTCGTGCACGGCAAGCGGTCCCTCGTCTCGAAGATGCCGGGCGACTGGTGGCAGCAGCGGGCCAACCACCGCGCCTACCTCGGCTTCATGTGGGCCCACCCCGGCAAACAACTGCTCTTCATGGGCCATGAGTTCGCCCAGGGCGCCGAGTGGTCCGAGGCGCACGGCCCGGACTGGTGGCTGCTCGACCCGTCGTACGGCGCGGAGGCGGACCACCGGGGCGTCCGGGACCTGGTCCGCGACCTGAACGCCGGCTACCGCGCCGCTCCGGCCCTGTGGCAGCGCGACACCGATCCGGCGGGCTTCCAGTGGATCACGGGGGACGCGGCGGACGACAACGTCTTCGCGTTCCTGCGTCACTCCGCCGACGGCACCCCGCTGCTGGCGGTCTCCCACCTGGCCCCCGTGGTCCGCCACGACTACCGCATCGGCGTCCCCGAGGACGTCCCGGCCTGGCTGGAGGTCCTGAACACCGACGCGGCCCGCTACGGGGGCAGCGACGTGGTCCACCCCGACCCGGTCAAACCGGAGCCGCCGGGCGCCCATGGGCGTCCGGCGAGCATCCGGCTGACCCTGCCTCCGCTGGCCACGGTATGGCTGCGGCCGGCCTAGCGATCAAGGCCGGTCCGCCACCGCCTCGGCCAGGGCCCGCGGCAGCGGTCCCGTGTGCAGCACGCCGAGTCGCTGGGTCGCCCGGGTCAGTGCCACGTACAGGTCGCTGGTGCCGTACCGGCCCGGCTCGACGACCAGCACCGAGTCGAACTCCAGGCCCTTGGACTGGCGGGGGTCGAGGAGGACGACGGTGCGGGTCAGGTCGGGCTCCGCGCCCGCCGTCACCCCGTCCAGCCGTGCGGCCAGCTTGCGGTGCAGGTGGCGCGGGGCGATGACCGCGAGGCGGCCCTCGGTGGGGGTCAGTTCCGCGACGGCCTTGGCTACGGCGCCGGGCAGGTCGTCGGTGGCGCGCACCCAGGGCCGTACGCCGGTCGAACGGACCGAACTCGGGGGTTCGAAGCCGGGGTTCTCGGCGCGGACGACGGCAGCCGCGAGTTCCATGATCTCGGCCGGCGTGCGGTAGTTGACGCCGAGGCGCGTGTGCTCCCAGCGGTCCTCGACGTACGGACGGAGGATCTTCGACCAGGAGCCGACGCCCGCCGCCTCCGCCGTCTGGGCCGGATCGCCGACCAGGGTCATCGAGCGGGTCGGACTGCGCCGCATGAGCAGCCGCCACGCCATCGGCGACAGCTCCTGCGCCTCGTCGACGATGATGTGCCCGAACGCCCAGGTCCGGTCGGCCGCGGCCCGCTCGGCGGCGCTGCGGTGGTCCGCCTCCTCCTGGCGCTCGGCGAACCGCTCGGCGTCGATGATGTCGTGGGCGGACAGGACCTCGGAGGCGTCGGGGTCACCGTCCTCCTTGTCCTCGAACTCGTAGGTGCGGGAGGCGTAGGAGACGTCGAGCACGCCCTGTGCATAGGCCACCTGCGTCTCCCGCTCCCGCTCCGCCCGCGCCCGCGCCCACCGCTCGTCCACGCCGAGCAGCTCGGCCGCCTCGTCCAGCAGCGGTACGTCCGCCACGGTCCACTCCCGGGTCACCGGCCGGCGGATGACCGCCGCGTCCTCGTCGGAGACGTAGCCCACGGGGTCGGCGAGGAAGTCCGCGACCAGGCGCTGCGGTGTCAGGCGCGGCCACAACTGGTCGATGGCCGCCCAGACCTCGGGGTTCTCGGCCAGCTCGTCGCGGATCTGGGTGATGTCGGAGGCGTCCAGCAGGCTGCTGCCGTCGTACGGGTCGGTGCCCACGCGCTCGGCGTACAGCTCGGTGAGCGTGTTGAGGATGTGGCCCTCGAAGTACTCCCGGGCCACGTTGTGCGGCAGCTTGGCGGCGCGGGTGCGTTCGCGGGCGACCTTCACCAGGCCGTCGTCGAGCATCAGGATCTCGCGGTCGTGCTCGATCGCGATCACCGGATCGGGCAGCGACTGCCAGTCCTGTACGACCTCGGCGAGTACGGCCGCCATGTCGGCGCGGCCCTTCACCGCGGCCGCCTCCCGGCCGTCGGTCACCGTCGCCTTCACACCGGGGAACAGCTCACCGACCGTGGCCAGCAGCACTCCGGTCTCACCGAGGGAGGGCAGCACCTCGCCGATGTAGCCGAGGAAGGCCGGGTTGGGGCCGACGATGAGGACCGCACGGCGGGCCAGCAGCTCCCGGTGTTCGTAGAGGAGATACGCCGCCCGGTGCAGCGCCACCGCCGTCTTGCCGGTGCCGGGGCCGCCCTCGACGACCAGCACCCCGCGGTGCGGTGCCCGGATGATGCGGTCCTGGTCGGCCTGGATGGTCTGCACGATGTCGCCCATCCGGCCGGTGCGGGCCGAGTTGAGCGCGGCCAGCAGCACGGCGTCCCCGGTCGGGTCCTCGTGACCGGTGCGGGTGGCGTCGCCGAGGTCCAGGATCTCGTCGTGCAGCGAGGTCACCGTCCGGCCCTGGGTGGCGATGTGCCGGCGGCGGCGCAGGCCCATCGGGGTGTGACCGGTGGCCAGGTAGAAGGGACGGGCGACGTCGGCCCGCCAGTCGACGAGGACGGGTGTGTGTTCGGTGTCGTCCTCGCGCAGCCCGATCCGGCCGATGTGGTGGACCGTGGCCGATGGGGGTCCCCCCTGCTCGAGCGAAGTCGAGAGCTTGGGGGACAGGTCGATCCGGCCGAAGCAGAGCGAGCCGTCGACGGCGTTCAGCGCGGCGAGCAGCCCCGAGCGCTCGGCGACCAGGATGTCCCGCTCCAGCCGGGCCTGCATGGGCTTGTCGCCCTGGGCGAGCGCATCCGCGACCGAGGTCTCGGCCTCACCGCGCAGCACGTCCACGCGCGCGTACAGTCCGTCGATGAATTCCTGTTCGTGGCGCAATTCATCATCTGGAAATTCGGTGTTTGACAATTCCGCTCCCGCCCGGATATACTGTGCCCAGTGAACTTCTCCGCGACCGCTCCGAATTGAAGTCGCGAATCACTGAATATACGCAGAGAAATCCCCCGAGCGCAATTGCTCGGGGGATTTCTCGTGTCAGGCGACGCTCAGGCGCTTCAGTGTGCTGGGGGCGCTACAGCACGTCGGCCAGCTCGTCCAGCAGTCGGCGCTTGGGCCGTGCGCCCACCATCGACCGCACGGGCTCGCCGTTCCGGAAGAGCATGAGGGTCGGGGTCGACAGCACCCCGTGGGCGACCGTCGTGGAGGGATTGCGGTCCACGTCGATCTGGACGATTTTCAGCCGGTCGCCCTCCTCGAAGGCGATGTCCTTCAGCACGGGCGCCAGCTGCCGGCACGGCCCGCACCAGTCGGCGGTGAACTGCACCAGCACCGGAAGGTCCGCGCCGATCACCTCCGCCTCGAAGTCCGCGTCCGTCACCTCGGCCAGTCCGCTCACCAAGCTCACCACTGCTGCCCTCCCAGCTCGCACAGGGGATCCGGACCTCCCGGAACCAGCGCCTCGGCGGCCAGCTCGTTCCGGGCCTCCTCCGCCCGCCGCAACTGCCCCGCGACCGTCTCCCGCACCGCCGTCAGCTGCCCGATCAGCGCGTCCAGTTCGTCCAGCTTGCGCCGGTAGACCACGAGGGACGCCGGGCAGGAGTCGCCCTCCGGGTGCCCGGCCCGCAGGCACTCCACGAACGGCCGCGTCTCCTCCAGGTCGAACCCGAAGTCCTGCAGCGTCCGGATCTGCCGGAGCAGCCTGACGTCCGCCTCGTCGTACGTGCGGTGTCCCTTGTCGTCGCGCCGGGCGGGCAGCAGCCCCCGTGCCTCGTAGTAGCGCAGGGTGCGGGTGGTGGTCCCGGCCCGTGCGGCCAGCTCGCCGATTCGCATACCCACGACCGTAGGTGTTGACGTCGGCGTCAAGGCAAGACGGGCGGCAGCAGCGGCTTGCGGCGCACCGGTGAGGACAGCACGATCGAGGTCGTCGTACGGCCCAGCGCCGAGGTCTGCTCCAGGATCTCCTCCAGGTGCACGGTGTCGGTGACGGCGACCTTGACGATCCAGCAGTCCTCCCCGACGACGTGGTGCACCTCGGTGATCTCCGGGCGGTCGAGCAGCTCCAGGGTCCTCGGGTGCTTGAGGGTGTAGCCGCCGTGCGGGTTGACCCGGATGAAGGCCTGGATGCCGTAGCCGAGGCGGGCGGGCGCGACCTGCGCGCCGTACCCCTCGACCACCCCCGCCGCCTCCAGCCGGCGCACCCGCTCGGCGACGGCCGCCGGGCTCAGACTGACCCGCCGCCCCAGCTCGCTGAGCTTGATCCGCCCGTCGGTCTGCAGCAGTTCGAGGAGGTGCCGGTCCACCGCGTCGAAGGCCACTGGTGTTTCGTTGGTGACGGCCCGCAGATGCCGTTGTTCTTTCGGTGCGGTGACCGCATCTCCCATGTCTCCCCCTTCAGGAACCCGTGTGACGCCCGGAGAATTATGGTCATGGAAAAGGCGCGAGAGGTACTGGTCATCGGCGGCAACCGCTATTTCGGCAAGCGGCTGATCGCCCGTCTGATGGCGGCCGGCGACCGGGTCACGGTCCTGAATCGCGGTTCGTCCGCACCCCCGCCGGGAGTGGTGCATCTGGTGGCCGACCGCGACGACGAAAAGGCCCTGGCCGAAGCCGTCGGCACCCGCGTGTTCGACGTCGTCCTCGACCAGGTCTGCTACACCCCGCGCCAGGCGGCCGTCGCCCGCCGCGTCTTCGCCGGACGCACCGGCCGCTATGTGCTGACCTCGACGGTCGAGGTGTACGAACACGAGGACTCCGGGGAACTGGTGCCGGAGGGTGCCGTGGACCCCGCCACGGTCGCCGTGGACCTGGAACTGCCCTGGGACGAACCCGAGTTCCTGGAGTCCCACTACGGCGAGGGCAAGCGGCAGGCGGAGGCGGTGTTCACGACCGACCCCGCGTTCCCGTTCGTGTCCGTCCGGGTGGCCCACGTGCTCGGCGGCGACGACGACTTCACGGGCCGCCTCCAGCACTACGCCGACCGCATCCGCACCGGCGCCCCCGTCGCCGTACCACCGGTCACGCACCCGGCGACGTACGTCCACGTCGAGGAGATCGCCGACTTCCTGTTCTGGGCGGCCGGCGAGGACTTCACGGGCCCGGTGAACGCCGCCTCCCACGGCCTCCTGGCACTGGACGAGCTGGGTACGGCCGTGGCGTCCCAACTCCCCGACGGGGCAGTGGTGTTCGAGGTGACCGAGTCCGGCGAGGTCTCCCCCTTCGCCTTCCGCCGCCGCTACGGCATGGACAACTCCCGGGCCACGCGGCTCGGTTTCACCTTCGGTGACGTACGGCAGTGGCTGCCGAAGGCCGTCGCCGAGACCCTCGGAAAGGACGACTGACGTGCGGTACCGCACCCTTGGCGGACTGAAGGTGAGCGCGGTCGGGCTCGGCGCCATGCCGCTGTCGATCGAGGGCCGGCCCGACGAACGACGCGCCCTGGCCACGGTGCACGCGGCCCTCGACGCCGGCGTGACCCTGCTGGACACGGCCGACTCCTACCATCTGCCGGGCCAGGACCCCGGCCACAACGAACTCCTCCTCGCCCGCGCCCTCGCGGCCTACGGCGGTGACACCGATGCCGTGCTCGTGGCCACGAAGGGCGGCCGGGGCCGCCCCGCCGACGGCAGCTGGACGGTGACGGGCTCACCCCGGCACCTCAGGACGGCCGCCGAGGCCTCCCTGAAGCGGCTCCGCGTCGAGGCGATCGGCCTCTACCAGCTGCACAAGCCCGACCCGGCCGTGCCCTTCGAGGACTCCGTCGGCGCACTGCGCGACCTGCTGGACGAGGGCAAGATCCGCCTTGTGGGCCTCTCCAACGTGACCACGGAGCAGATCCACCGCGCCCGCGCCGTCCTCGGCGACCGGCTGGCGTCGGTCCAGAACCGCTACTCCCCCGAGGTCCGCGACAGCGAGCCCGAGTTGCGGCTGTGCGCGGAGCTGGGGCTGGCGTTCCTGCCCTGGAGCCCGCTGGGCGGGATCTCACGCAGCTCACTGGACGGCCCGTCGAGGCCGGCGGGCAGCGCCCGGTTCGCGGCGTTCCACGAGGTGGCCCGGGAACGCGGGGTGAGCCCCCAACAGGTGTGCCTCGCCTGGCTGTTGTCCCTCTCCCCGACCGTGGTCCCGATCCCGGGCGCGAGCCGTCCGGAGACTGTCCAGAACTCGGCCGGGGCAGCGAACCTGGTGCTGAGCGAGGAGGAGCTGACCCGGCTGACGCGGTCCACGCGGACGCCGTGAATCCCCTCCCCCGTCACCCGCACGGTCCGAAGAACCACGCCATCGCCCCATGAAGCCTGGAGATTCGCATGGACGCCCTGCACCTCACCGACGCCAGCCGCATCCTCGCCGGCGTCGTCCTGCTCACCGTTCCGACCATCGAGATCGGCGGCTGGTTCATGACCCGCATCGTGCGCGGCATGGTGCCGATGACACCGTTCCAGAAGTCGTTCGCCCGAGCGGGCCACGCGCACGCCGGTGTGCTCGTCATCCTCAGCCTGGTGTGTCTGCTGTACGCCGACGCGGCCGGCCTGTCCGGCGCGGTCGGCTGGATCGCGCGCCTCGGGGTCCCGGCCGCGGCGATCCTGCTGCCCGGCGGCTTCTTCGCCTCCGCCATGGGCCCCGGCGACATCGACCGCCCGAACGGGATGTTCGCTCTGGTGTGGGCCGGGGCCGTCGCGCTCGCCGTAGGCGTGGTCAGCGTGGGAATCGGGCTCCTGACAGCCTGATCCGGCCCGGGGTGGGGGTCGGCTCAGCCGACGGCCACCCCGGCCGACTCCTCGACCTCCATCAGGGAGGCACTGTGCCGCTCCTCCTCGAACTTCCGGCGGCCGCCGCGCAGGCCGAACAGGCGCTTGGTCAGGGCGATGTAGAGCACCGCGAGGATGTTGAGGACCAGGGTCGCGATCTTCAACCAGCTGATGTGCTCGGTGAGTTCGTAGATCTCCAGCGGGAGGAAGGCGGCGGTGGCCACCACCGTCAGGTACTCCGCCCAGCGCTTGGCGTACCAGAGGCCGACCGCCTCCACCAGCTCGATCAGCGCGTATGCGAGGAGCAGGGCCGCGACCAGCAGCAGCGTGTCGTGCTTGTAGCCGAAGGCCTTCTGGATGGAGCCGACGACGGGTGAGTGGTCGAGGTCGTAGTGGAAGTGCCGGAACACGGGCCGGAAGGCGTCCAGGTAGTCGTTGAAGAGCTTCCGTACCGCGTCCTGGCTGTTGCTGAACTTCCACACCGCGACCGCGACCAGCACGATGAACACTCCGCGCACCGCCCGCTCGATCGCCAGGAAGCGCAGGATGAACAGGTCCCGCAGCACCTTCCCGCGCGCCACCAGCGGCGCCTCGTCGGCCGGCCCCGAGCCGTGCGGCTCACCCAGCACGAAGTCCCCGCAGCGCAGACAGCGCCACACGTCACCGAGCGCGGTCTGCGCGTGCAGCGGTACCCGCAGCCGGGGATCATCGGGCGCGTAGGTCACGTGCCCCTTCCGCGCGCAGGTCCGCCGGTCCCAGTCGATCTTCATCCCCCGTGCCTCCATGCTCGTTCGGGAACACGCACGAACGTGCCGTTCCGGTTCCGGATCGGCACGTTAGTGGACGCGGGTGAGAAGACGTCGTGGGGGATCAGCCGGCTGCGCTCTCCGCGAGTTCCCTTTCCTCGGCCTTCTGCTCCGCCACGGCGGCCTCGTCCTCTACGGCGGCCTCGCGGCGCGGCAGCAGCACGGCCACCAGAATCGTGCCGATGCCCAGGACCACCGCGCCGATCAGGCTGGTGTGGGCGACGGCGTCGGAGAAGGCGGAGCCGACCGCTTCGGCCATCCGGTGGGCGCCGGAGGCGAGCTGTGTGGCCTGCTGCTTGAGCTGGGCGGCCTGCTGCGGGTCGCTCGTCCGCGCGGCCTGTACGGCCAGCTGGTGCGCCTTGTCGCCGATGCCCTGAGCGACGGCGTATCCGGCGCCGACGGAGTCCTGTGCGGTCTCGAGGGCGCTCGCCGGGAGCTTGCTGCCTGCGGTGGCGTCGGTGAGGTGGTCGCCGTACGAGGTGGCGAGCAGGGAGCCGAGGATCGCGATGCCGAGCGAGCCGCCCAGCTCCAGCGAGGTGTCGTTGACCGCGCCGCCGACGCCCAGCTCGGACTCCGGGAAGGCGCCCATGATCGCGTCGGTGCAGGGCGAGAGGGCGAGGCCGATGGCGAGGCCCAGGATGATCAGGGGGGCCAGGAAGTCGGTGTACGTCGAGCCGGCGTCGACCCGGGTGAGCAGTGCCAGTGCCGTCGTGCCGCCGACCATGCCCGCGGTGACGGTGAGCTTCATGCCGACGCGCGGGGTGAGCCAGCCGGTGAGGGCCGAGCCGACGAAGACCGCGCCGGCCAGCGGCAGCATGCGGACGCCGGTCTCCAGGGCGTCGTAGCCGAGGACGAACTGCAGGTGCTGGGTGAGATAGTAGAAGGCACCGAAGACCGCGAGGAAGAACAGGGCGACGGCGAGGTTGGAGCCGGCGAAGCGGCGGTCGGTGAAGCGGCGCACGTCCAGGATCGGGCGGGGGTGGCGCAGCTCCCGGACGACGAAGGCGACCAGGCCCAGGCCCGCGACGACGGCGGCGGTGACGGCCTTGGTGCCCCAGCCGAAGTGCGGCCCCTCGATGATCATGTAGACCAGCGAGCCGGTCCAGATCACCGACAGCAGTCCGCCGACGTAGTCGATGCGGTCGTGGTGCCCGGCCTTGGACGGCGGTACGAGGACGAGGGCGCCGATGATCGCCAGCGCGGCGATGGGCACATTGATCAGGAAGGTCGAGGACCAGCCGTGGTCGCGCAGCAGGGCGCCCGCGACCACGGGTCCGGCGGCGATGGCGAGCCCGGCGGTGGCGGTCCAGAGCGTGATGGCCTTGGCCCGCTCGGCGCGCGGGAAGGTCGCGGCGAGGAGGG
Organism: Streptomyces sp. NPDC101165; assembly: GCF_044768135.1. Lineage (NCBI taxonomy): Bacteria > Bacillati > Actinomycetota > Actinomycetes > Kitasatosporales > Streptomycetaceae > Streptomyces > Streptomyces sp. NPDC101165. The sequence continues at coordinate 12,643 of NZ_JBIWPG010000023.1, forward strand.
AGAGCGTGGCGGGCATGATCAGCGCGGCACCGACACCCATCACGGCGCGGGCCGCGATGACCGCCGTGGAGCTGTCGGCGAGGTAGCCGGCGATCGCTCCGCCGCCGAAGACGACGAGGCCGAGGACGAGGGCGCCGCGGCGGCTGTACTTGTCGCCGATCGCGCCGAGCAGCAGCATCAGCGCCGCGTACGGGACGGTGTAGCCGTCGATCACCCACTGCAGGTCGGCGCTGGACAGACCGAGGTCCCGGGTCATGTCGGGCGCCGCGACCGTGAGGGCGGTGTTGGCCATCACGATGATCAGCAGGCTCAGGCAGAGCACCAGGAGCGCCCACCAGCGCCGGGCATAGGGCCGGTCCGTCCTTTCGACCGGTTCGTTCATGACGAGTCGCATGGCAGGGGTCGCCTTCCTCGGTTACGCGACGGGACTTGCACAGCGGCGTGCAATTGCACAACCATGTGCAATGTACGCCGTTGCACAGCACTGTGCAAGTCGCGGAGGGGCGTGCAGAATGACTGCCATGACCACGGGTAGCTCCAGCCGCGCCGACGCCAACCGGCGCCGCATCCTCGACGTCGCCCTCGCCGAGCTGCTGCGCGACCCCGACGCCTCCATGGACCAGATCGCCCGCGCCGCGGGGGTCGTACGGCGGACGGTGTACGGGCACTTCCCGAGCCGTGAGGCGCTGATCAGCACGCTCGTCGACGGAGCGGTGGAGGCGCTGGCGCAGGCGGACGCGGGGGCTCGTGCGGGGGTGGCCGACCCGGCGGAGGCGGTGGCCCGGTCGGTACTCGCGATCTGGCAGATCGCCGACCGCTACCGGCTGCTGGTCGCCCTGGCCCAGCGCACGGTCACCGTGCAGGGCATCCGCGAACGCCTCGCACCCCTGCGCGAGAACAAGGTCCAGCTGCTCCAACACGGCCTGGACGAGGGCGTCTTCAGCTCCCCGCTGCCCGCGCCGGCCCTCGCGTACGTGCACGAGCAGCTGCTGTTCGCGGTGACGGAGGCGGTGAACGACGGCCTGGTGACAGCGGAGGAGGCGGGCCGCTCGGCCACGGTCACCGTACTGACCGCGGCGGGCGTACCCGCCTCCACGGCCACCGAGCTGGTGGCCAAGGTGAGCGCGGAGTCGTAGACCCCTAAAGACATGGAAGCCGGGCGGCTGGGTGAACGGGGGGAGACCCAGCCGCCCGGCGGTGGTTCCCGGACGCCCGGCCCGGGTTCAGGCGGGGCCGGACGTCCGGAGCTTTCTCAGGAGTCAGGCCTTGGCCAGCTCCTTCTCCCCGTCCTCGCGAGGCTCGGGAAGCTCCTTGACCGCGGCCTCGTGCTCGTCCAGCAGGGTCGTCTCGTCGAACGGCAGCTCACCGGCGAGGACCTGCCTGACCCGGCTCTTGTCGATCTCCTTCGTCCAGGTGCCGACCAGGACGGTGGCGACCGCGTTGCCCGCGAAGTTGGTCAGCGCACGCGCCTCGCTCATGAAGCGGTCGATGCCGACGATCAGACCGACACCGTCGACCAGCGCGGGCTTGTGCGACTGAAGGCCGCCGGCCAGCGTCGCCAGACCCGCACCGCTGACGCCCGCCGCGCCCTTGGAGGCCAGCAGCAGGAAGAGCAGCAGCGGGATCTGCTCGCCGATGGACATCGGGGTGCCCAGGGCGTCGGCGATGTAGAGGGACGCCATGGTCATGTAGATCATGGTGCCGTCGAGGTTGAAGGAGTAGCCGGTCGGCACGGTGATGCCGACGACCGGCTTGCTGATGCCCAGGTGCTCCATCTTCGCGATGAGCCGCGGCAGCGCGGACTCGGAGGAGGAGGTCGACAGGATCAGCAGGAACTCGCGGGCCAGGTACTTGAAGAGCGTGAAGATGTTCAGCCCCGCGACGATCCGCAGCAGCGCGCCGAGCACGATGAAGACGAACAGGAAGCAGGTCACGTAGAACCCGAGCATCAGCACGGCGAGGCTCTTCAGCGCGTCCAGGCCCGCGGAGCCGACGACGGCCGCGATGGCACCGAAGGCGCCGATCGGCGCGGCCCACATGACCATGGACAGGATGCGGAAGACCAGCCGCTGGATGTGCTCGACGCCCCGCAGCACCGGCTGCCCGGCCGGCCCCATGGCCTGCAGCGCGAACCCGGCGAGCAGCGCGACCAGCAGGGTCTGCAGCACCTGGCCCTCGGTGAACGCGGACACGAAGGTGAGCGGGATGATCGACAGGACGAAGTCGACCGGCGGCAGCGCGTCGGGGGACACCTGGTCGTGCCCGGTCGCCTTGATGGCGTTGGTGATGTGCAGCCCGTCCCCCGGGTGCAGGACGTTGCCGACGACGAGGCCGATGGCGAGCGCGACGAGCGACATCACCAGGAAGTAGCCGAGCGCGATACCGCCGACGGCACCGACCTTCGCGGCCTTCCGTACGGAGCCGATGCCGAGCACGATCGTGCAGAAGATGATCGGCGAGATCATCATCTTGATCAGGTTCACGAAGCCGGTGCCCAGCGGCTTCAGCTCGACTCCGGCATCGGGCCAGATGAGCCCCACAGCGATGCCGAGCGCGACCGCCACAATGACGGCGATGTACAGGTAGTGGGTCCGGTCCCGCTTCACGCGGGGTGCGGCAGGTGCCGTATCGGGGGAACTGGCGGCCACGGCTGCCCTCCTTGACGTCTTCGTCGGCATCACCGGCGTGCGGCTCACGTCCGGGGGTTGTGGGGGATGCCTGGACTATCTCCCGGTCTGTGAGGGCGGTCACCCTTCCGTTCATTTAGTTCATGCTTAACCCGAGAGGCACACTGCTGACATGCGCTTCCCGTCCCTCCCCCGCCCCCGCAGCCTGGCCGGCCAGCTGTTCGCCATGCAGGCCGTGCTGATAGCGGTGGTCGTGGCCGGGTACGCGCTGTTCACCTACGTCAGCGACGAACGGCAGGCCGAGGACGCGGCCGCCCGGCACGCGACGGCCGTGGCCCGCTCGATCGCGGACTCCCCCTCGGTCCGCTCGGCGATCCACACCCCCGATCCGACCGAGCGGCTCCAGCCCTACGCGATGCAGGTCATGCGGGACGCGAACGTCGACTTCGTGACGATCATGACCCCGGCCGGGATCCGCTGGACCCACCCCGACGAGAATCAGATCGGCAAGCACTTCCTCGGCCGCATCGGCCCCGCGCAGCACGGCCGCACCTTCACCGAGACCTACACCGGCACCCTCGGCGCGTCCGTCCGCGCGGTCACCCCGGTGGAGGAGAACGGCAGGGTCATCGGCCTGGTCAGCGCCGGCATCAAGGTCGAGGCGATCAGCGCACGGGTCCGGGGCCAGGTCACGGCCCTGCTCGGCGTGGCCGGCGTCGCACTGCTGCTGGGCGCCGTCGGCACGTACGTGGTCAACGCCCGTCTGCGCCGCCACACCCACGGCATGAACGCGGCCGAGCTGAGCCGGATGCACGACTACCACCAGGCGGCGCTGCACGCGGTCCGCGAGGGGCTGCTGATGCTGGACGGGCAGTTCAGGGTGGCGCTGATCAACGACGGCGGCCGGGAGCTGCTGGGGGTCGGCGAGGAGGAGGACGTGATCGGCAGGTCGGTGGCCGACCTCGGCCTGCCGACTCCGCTGACCGGGGCGCTGCTGTCCTCGGAGCCGCGCGTGGACGAGGTGCACCTGACGGCGTCCCGGGTGCTGGTGGTGAACACCTCACCGGTGTCCGGGGGCGAACGCCGCGGCACCGTGGCGACCCTGCGAGACGTCACCGAACTCCAGTCCCTCATGGGTGAGTTGGACTCGGAGCGGGGCTTCACACAGGCCCTGCGCTCGCAGGCTCACGAGGCGGCGAACCGCCTCCACACGGTCGTCTCGCTGATCGAGCTGGGCCGGGCGCAGGAGGCCGTGGACTTCGCCACGGCGGAACTGGAGCTGGCCCAGGCCCTCACCGACCAGGTGGTGGCCGCCGTGAGCGAGCCGGTGCTGGCCGCCCTGCTGCTGGGCAAGACGGCCCAGGCGAACGAGCGGGGCGTCGAGCTGGTGGTGTCGCCGGACAGCCGGCTGGACGACGGCGTGCTCCCCGCCGAGCTGTCCCCGCGGGACCTGGTCACGGTCCTCGGCAATCTGATCGACAACGCCGTCGACGCGGCCCAGGGCAGTGCACGGGCGCGGGTGACCGTGACGGCGTACGCCTCGGCCGCCGAACTGGTGCTGCGCGTGTCCGACACGGGACCTGGTGTCGACCCCGCCCATGCCGACCTGGTATTCCAACGGGGGTTCACGACGAAGCCGGCGGGACCCGGCGGGCGGGGCCTGGGTCTGGCCCTGGTCCGGCAGGCGGTGACCCGGCTCGACGGGACGTTGACGGTGGCGGAGTCCGACGAGGAAGGGGAGGGCGGAGCGGTGTTCGAGGTGCGGTTGCCGTTGCGCACATCGGTGGGTGACAGCAGATGACGGGTTCGGTGTCGCAACCCATTCGGGTCCTCGTCGTCGAGGACGACCCGGTGGCCGCCGACGCGCATGTGATGTACGTCGGCCGGGTGCCGGGATTCGTGGCGGTGGGCAAGGCGCACACGGGCGCCGAGGCGCGCCGCTTCCTGGACCGTACGCCCGTGGACCTGCTGTTGCTGGACCTGCATCTGCCGGATGTGCACGGGCTGCAGCTGGCACGGTCACTGCGGGCGGCCGGGCATCACGCGGACGTGATAGCGGTGACGTCGGCGCGGGACCTGGCGGTGGTGCGGGAAGGGGTCTCGCTCGGGGTCGTCCAGTACGTCCTGAAGCCGTTCACGTTCGCGACGCTGCGGGATCGGCTGGTGCGGTATGCCGAGTTCCATGCGGCCGTGGGGGAAGCGAGCGGTCAGGACGAGGTGGACCGGGCGTTGGCGGTGCTCCGGGCGCCTGGGCCTGCGGCGCTTCCGAAGGGGTTGAGCGCGCCGACGCTGGAACGGGTCACGGGGGTGCTTCGGGAGGCGTCGGAGGGGCTTACGGCTGCGGGGGTGGCTGAGGCTGTGGGGATTTCGCGGATTACTGCTCGGCGGTATCTGGAGCATCTGGTGGAGGCGGGGCGGGCTGGGCGGGAGCCGGTTTATGGGCAGGTGGGGAGGCCGGAGTTGGTTTATCGGTGGGTTTCTCAGGGGCGGTGAGGGCGGCGGCCTGGGCGCGGGCTTGGGCGGCTTGGGCGAGGGAGTTGGCCCGAGCGAAGGCTCCAGCGGCTTGAAGCCACACGGCACGGGCTTGGGCGGGGCCGCTACTGGCCACCTGGATGAGGGTGAGATTCGCAAGGGTCTGCCCTTCTCTGTACCAGTCCTCGAACCCTCTGTAGATGTCCAGCGCCTCCTTGTACGCTTCGACGGCCTCCTCCGTCCGGCCTGCTTCCTGCAGAGCCTTACCGAGGTTGAACAAGGCAGGGCCCTCCCTGTGACGACGTCCAAAGGCCGACGGTAAAACCCCATCACCCGATCCCGCGCCGCCCCGCCCTCCGCCTGCAAGTGCACGCCCTGTGCCACGACACCGGCCCCGAACGCCCGGACCAGGTCATGCGACCTCCACCGCCCACGCGCACTCCCCCGCTCCACGAGATGCGCACGTGCCAGCGACCTCAGGTCCCTCAGCGGAGGAGCCTCGGTGCCGACGAGCACGGCGGCGACCTCATCGCTCGCCTCGGGGCCCGGCGCGAGGGCAAGCAGACGTAGCAGACGGGCCTGGTCAGAAGGCAGTCGCCGGTAGGAGAGGTCGAAGGCGGCGCGGACGGTGCGCGCGCCGTCGTCGAGGAGACCGAGACGGTCGCGCGCGGCAGCGAACTCATCGACGAGTTCCGCCACCGGCTGATCCGGGTCCTCCGCCAACAGCGCCGCCGCGATCTGCAAGGCCAGCGGCAGATGTCCGCACAGGTCGGCCAACCGCCCGGCCCCCTCGGGGTCATCAGTGACGCGGCTGTCGTCGGGATCGGCGGTTTTCAGAGCAAGGTCGAGAAGGTCGTACGATTCGTCGGGCTCGAGCTGTTCCAAGGGGACCCGCCTGACTCCGAGTTGAGGCAGACGATCTCTGGATGTGACGAGAACCCGGTGCCGGTTGCCGCCGGGCAGCAGAGGTAGTGCCTGATCCGGCGAGGACACGTTGTCCGTGAGGATCAGCATGGCCTCCCGCTCGTTGAGCAGCGACCGATAAAGCCCCGACCGCTCGTCCGCGCTGGCCGGAATGTGCTCGGGCTCGACGCCGAGCGCCCGAAGCAACGACTGAAGTGCCTGGTCTGCCGTCACCGGTGCGTCGTCGTACCCGTGCAGATCCACGAAGAGCACACCACCCGGAAACCACCCCGCTTCCCTGGCCGCGTACGCCGCCTCCACCGCCAGCGCGGTCTTGCCGATGCCGCCCAGCCCTGACACTGCGGTGACGAGCACGGCTTGGGGCTCACCCGGACCGGCCGCCGGGTTCAGCACATCGCGCAGTCGGCCCAAGTCCCCTTCGCGCCCGGTGAATCCCGCCGTTCTGGGAGGCAACGCGTCCAACGCCGTAGGCGCCGGCGCTGGCTGCCGGTACTCCGCCTTCCCGATGACCGTCCCTCTGAACTCCCCGTCCTGGAAGTGGATGTGATCGCTCACCCCGCCCGGCCTCCGCTCCCGAACGGCAGGGCGTACTGAACGATGTACACCCCCAGCCCGACCACCGAAACCGCCTCCGGAACGGAGAGAATCACCAACCCGGTCGAGGCGTCATCCCCCACCCAGTACACGACCAGCGCACTCAACGGCACGACGCAGAAGGCCAGCAGGTCGATCACGCACTGCATGACCTTCCGGGAGAACCGGCGGGCGTCTCCCCGATGGGCGACCTCCCACTTGAAGACCTCGGTCCCCTGCACCTGCACCATCTCGGCAAGCCGAGGCCCCAACTCCCCCCGCACATAGGCCCCGATTGCCGAGATCTTCTGGTCATTGACGAGATACGTCCACCCGAGCACGACGCACACCGGCGGCAACGCCAACAGCATCGCGGTCTGCTTGGCCTGTGCCGCGGCGGCGATCACGGCAGCCACCACGGTCAAGGTCACATACAGCAGATTGTCCCGGAACCCGATCCGCGTCTTCTGCTCGTCCTTGATCGCCTGATACTCGGTGAGCAGCAACTGCCCTGCGGTCACATCACGTTCGGCCACTCCACCCCCCCTATCGGGTACTCGCTGCCTCTTCATTCCACTGCCGGCCCGCCCAATCCCTCCATGGCCAGGCGCAGGTTGTTCCATGCCCCCATCTCACGCACTCGGTCACCGGCTCGTTGGAAGGCGTTGAGTGCCAGGGTGAGGGCGTCGGCGGCTTCACGGGGCCGGCCGGTCTCCAGCAGTGCCAGGCCCAGGTTGTTCCACGCCCTCCCCGCACCGTCCGGGTCGTCGGCATCGGTATAGGCGGCGCGTGCCTCGTTCAGGGCGTCGATCGCCTCCTCGTATCGTCCCATCTGGGTGAGAAGGACAGCCATGTTGTTGAGCTGCTCTGCCACGGACCGGCTGTCATCGCTCTGCCTGTGGATCTCCGCAGCCCTGGAGAAGGCGGCGAACGCCTCCTCCGGTCTTCCAGCGAGCTGGAGTGCTCTGCCGAGGTTGTTGGACGCCATTGCTTCACCGATGGCGTCCCCCACTCTGCCCGCGAGGTCGCGGGCGGTCCGGCCGACGAGGATGGCGTCGTCCGAAAAGCCGCGCCAGCACAGGTACTCACCCAGGCACAGGGCCAGGTCAACGGCGCTGGTGGCGTGCTGCAGGTCGGCGGCGCCCCACTGCACGGCCGCGACCAGTCCCACCCGCTCCTTGTCCAGCCAGTCCAATGCCGCTTCCCGGCTCTCGAAGACGGCGGTGCTCGGATCCACCGGCAGATCTCGCAACAGGTCGTCCGCCGCGTTGGCCCACCTCCGGTAGAAACGCAGTAGGCGCGAACGAGCCGCCTCGGCCTCCGAACGAAGCACAGGGTCGGCCACGGTGACGCTCATCGCGTACTCCCGCACGAGGTCATGGAGCCGCCATTCCGTACGGCTGCTGCCTCGGTCGACGAGGTACGCCCGCTCCAGTCCGGCCAGAGTCCCTGCCGGCGGCGTGTCTTCGCCCACCAGGGCGCAGATCGTGTGCGCGCTGATCTCCGAACCCGACGCCAGCGCCAGCAGTCGCAGCAGCCGGGCCTGGTCCTCGGGCAACCGGTCATAGGAGAGAGCAAAGGCGGCACAGATGCTGCGCTCACCGTCGTCAAGGAGCGTGACCCGCATGCTGTACTGCTTCTTGAGGGCCGCGACGAACTCGACGACCGGCATCCCCGGGTCATAGGCGAGCAGTGCGGCAGCGATCTGCAGAGCAAGAGGTAAGTGGCCGCAGAGTGCGGCGAGTTCGTGTGCCGCACTCGGGTCGTCGGAGATCCGCGCGTCATCGGGTACGGCCGTACGGAGCGCTTCGTCGAGCAGCTCGACGGACGCATCGGGTGCCAGCTCTCCGAGGGAGAGCGAGAAGGCGCCCAGCGATGCGGGCAGCCGGGTGCGCGAGGTGACCAGAACCCGATGACGCACGTCACCAGGGATCAGCGGTCGCACCTGAGCGGGTGACGAGGCGTTGTCCACCAGGATCAGCACGCGATCGGTGCGTTCCGCGAGCCGCGTGCGGTAGTGGGCGGCTCGCTCTTCCTCCCCGGACGGAATGTGCTCGGACGGCATCCCCAGCGCACGCAGGAGCGAGTGCAGGGCGCGCCCCGCGGTGACTGGTACCGCATCGTATCCGTGCAGGTCGACGAAGAGTGTTCCGCCCAGAAACCACCCCTCGCCGTCCGCAGCGTGCGCGGCCTCCACAGCGAGGGCGGTCTTGCCCGCTCCGGCCAGGCCGGTCACAGCTGCGACCGCGGACCGGCCCGGTGCGCGGTCAGATGTCGGTGCGAGGGCGGCCAGGAGCTTGCGCAGGTCGCCCTGCCGGCCGGTGAAACCCGGTTGGGTGGGCGGGAGCTGGGCCATGGCGGGCGGTACGGGGCCGAGGTTGTTGTACACGACCTGCGCGCCGACGACACTGCCGAGGAACATGCCCTGACCGAAGTCGAGGTGATCGCCCTGGTACCAGGCGCCGGTACCGGGCGCCTGCCGGTCCATCGCGGCAGCGACCGCGGATGCCGTCTCGAGATCGTCCGCGAGCGTGTGTTGAACCCGCTTGGCCCAGGTCACCAACTCCGCCCGCAGTGCGGGCTCCTGCCCTCCGCGCGTATGGGTGGTCGCGGCAAGACCGACGGGATCGACGCGTCCGACGTCGCCGGGCGCATCGTCTGTTCCGTGCACCAGTTCGGCCAGGGCCTTCAGCGCCTCACGCCCGAGGGAGCCGACCTCGCCGTCGGCGAGTGCCGTCAGCAGTACCGTCAAGGCCGCTTCCATGTGCTTCCCCCGTGACGTCCAGACGTCCGCAACGTCCCGTGACCGGTGCACCAGTGACCGGACGGTCCGGTGAACCGGTCATCCGATGTCACCTGGTGTGCATTCAAGTTACTGGGCCATGGGCCGGCCGGACAGCCATTCCGCGAGAGCCGTGGCAACCAGACCGGCCGGTGCCGTTCGACGGCCGGCTGCCCGCTGCACCGCTCCCGGGCGGCATGTCGCGGGAGGGCCCGCCGTGCCGGTGCATGCCGTAACTTGAAGTATTCGGACCCGCGGCAGTCCCTGCCTCAGGGGTGAACATACTCAGGCGAGTTGGGATGGGCGGAACGGTGGAAGACGTACTCCCCACATTGGTGATCCTCACGGCGCTCCCCGTCGAGTACGAGGCCGTCCGAGAACGACTCACCGGTTGCGAGCCGCTGGTGCACCCCTCCGGTACGAGGGTCGAGCGGGGCCGGCTGGCAGGTACCGAATGGCACGTGGCGCTCGCCCAGATCGGAGAGGGCAATCAGACCGCCGCGATCGTCACCGAACGCCTCAGCACATGGCTGAGCCCCCAGGCGCTGTTCTTCGTGGGAGTCGCGGGCGGCCTCAAGGAGGAGATCCGGATCGGTGACGTCGTGGTGGGCACGCGCGTGTACGCCTATCACGGCGGCAAGCAGACACCGGAAGGCTTCTACGCCCGCCCGCGCGCCTGGGACGCCTCACACCGCCTGGAGCAGGCCGCCAGATACGCACTGCGCGGGCCACGCTGGCGGGACAGAGTGCACTTCAAGCCGATCGCCGCCGGTGAAGTGGTCCTCAACCATGCCGAGTCGGACCTGGCCGACCAACTCCACCGTCACTACAACGACGCCGTTGCCATCGAGATGGAGAGCGCTGGCGTCGCCCACGCCGCCCATCTCGTCGGTGGCCTGGACACCCTCACCGTACGCGGCATCAGCGACAAGGCCGACGGGGCGAAACACCTGGCCGACGCGTCCGGCTCGCAGCCGCTGGCCGCTGCGACCGCCGCTCGGGCGGTCATGGCCATCATCGCCGAGCTGGAGCCCACGGTCCGGCCGCACGCATCGGCCCAGCGCGAGCCCTCCGCGCCGAGCGTCCGGTACGGGGGCGACCACATCGACTTCCGCGGCGGGACCTTCTACGGGCCGGTCACCGGCAAAGTGGTACGCGGGCCGGAGGCGCCAGGCGCCGACAGGTGAAGCAGGGGCCCAATCCCACGCAGACGCATTGACCTGACTAGACCACTCCTCTTACGTTCACACGGCAGCCATTCCCGCGCCACCACCCAGTGAGTTCGCAGGAGGTCATGCCCGTGCGCCCCACCGCCACCGCCCTCGTAGCACTCACCCTCGCCGCAACCACCCTCACCGCCTGCGGCAACGGTTCCGGCAGCAGCCCCAACACCGTCAAGGTCTCCTTCAAGCAGTCGACGGACAACTCCATCAAGGTGATGGACACCTACCTCGCCGACATCAAGAAGCAGTTCGAGAAGAAGTACCCCGGCAAGAAGGTGGAGCTGGTCCCCATCAAGGCTCCGGACTCGGAGTACTACACCAAGCTGCAGCAGATGCTCCGCTCCCCCAGGACCGCCCCGGACCTGGTGTACGAGGACACCTTCCTGATCAACTCGGACATCACGAGCGGGTACTTGAAGCCCCTCGACCCGTATCTCGCCAAGTGGCCGGACTGGCAGCAGTTCATCGACACCGCCAAGAGCGCGGCGAGGGGCGAGGACGGGAAGACGTACGGCGTCCCGGACGGCACCGACACGCGGGGTCTCTGGTTCGACAAGCGCGTCTTCAAGAAGGCCGGTCTGCCCGCCGACTGGCAGCCGAAGAACTGGGACGACGTCCTCGCCGCCGCGCGCACCATCAAGCAGAAGGTCCCCGGCGTCACCCCGCTCAACGTCTACACCGGCAAGCCGGCGGGTGAGCGGGCCACCATGCAGGGGTTCGAGATGCTTCTGTACGGCACCGGCGACGGGACGTCGGACCCCCTGTACGACAGCGGCAGCAAGAAGTGGATCGCCGGGAGCCAGGGGTTCAGGGACTCGCTGAAGTTCGTCGAGACCGTGTACGAGGAGAAGCTCGGCCCCGACGTCTCCGACGCCCTCGATCCCAACTTCGCCACCACCGTCAACGGCGAGCTTCTCCCCCAGGGCAAGCTCGGCATCGACCTCGACGGCTCCTGGCTCCCGCAGGCCTGGCTGCCGGGCAGCGGGCACGAGTGGAAGGACTGGTCCGAGCGGCTGGGGCTCGCCCACATGCCCACCCAGCACGGCCAGGCCCCGGGGAAGGTGAGCATGTCCGGCGGCTGGACCTGGGCCGTCCCGGCCAAGGCCGCCCATCCGGACCTCGCCTTCGACTTCATCAGGACCATGCAGACGAAGGACAACGCCCGGAAGTGGTACATCGCCAACTCCGGTATCGCGGTGCGGAAGGACGTGGCGAGCGACCCGGCGTACGCCACCGCCCAGCCCGGCATCAAGTTCTTCACCGACCTCGTCGCCAGCACCCACTACCGGCCCGCCTACCCCGCGTACCCGAAGGTGTCGACCGCAGTCCAGGACGCCATGGAGGGTGTCAGCACCGGTGACCGATCCGTGGACGAGGCGGCACATGGCTACGACTCCGCCCTCAAGGACGTCACCGGCGACGAAGTCGTCCGGAAGTGAGGCGCTGTCAGGGGGTCACCCGTGCTCTCCCCCTCGTCCCCGGTCTGGTCCTCCTGCTTCTCTTCCTCGCCGGCCCCATCGCCTACTGCGTCTACATCGCCTTCACCGACCTCCAGCTGACCGGCCAGGCCCACTCCTCCTTCGTCGGCCTCGACAACTTCCGCAGGGCCTTCCACGACGACGCGTTCCTCAACGCGGTGTGGCTGACGCTGGTGTTCACCGTGCTGTCCTCGCTCGTCGGGCAGAACACCCTGGGTCTCGCCCTCGCGGCGCTGATGAAACGAGCCTCCAGACCCGTGCGCACCATCACCGGCACGGTCGTGATCACCGCCTGGGTGCTGCCCGAGGTCGTCGCCGGGTTCCTGCTCTACGCCTTCTTCCGGCGCGAGGGCACCCTGAACGCCATCCTCCAGCACCTCCATCTGCCGGCGCAGAACTGGCTGTTCACCCTGCCCATCCTCGCCGTCTCCTTCGCCAACGTCTGGCGCGGTACGGCGTTCTCGATGCTCGTCTACTCGGCCGCGCTCGACGAGATACCGAGCGAGATCGGCGAGGCCGCGGAAGTGGACGGTGCGGGCGGTTGGCGGCGGATGTGGCACATCACCCTGCCGATGATCCGGCGTTCCATCGGCACCAACCTCATGCTCAACACCCTGCAGACGCTCTCCGTCTTCGGGCTGATCTGGGTGATGACCCGGGGCGGGCCCGGCGACAAGAGCCAGACCCTGCCGCTGTTCATGTACGAACAGGCCTTCCAGAACAGCATGATCGGGTACGGCACCGCCGTCGCCCTGCTCCTGCTGCTCGTGGGCTCCCTGTTCTCCGTCGTCTATCTGCGTCTGCTGCGGACGGAGGTGTAGGACCGGTCATGCCCCGACATCGTCCCTCGCGTCGCCTCGCCGCCGACGCCGGGCTGCTCGTCGTCGCCCTCGCCTTCGCGCTGCCGCTCGCCTGGGTGCTGCTGTCCTCCGTGGACCCGCACGCGGACTTGAAGGTCAAGGTGCCCGACGGGCTCACGCTCGGCAACTTCGACGCGATCCTCACCCCGGACATCACCTACACCCCGCTGCTCAACAGCCTGATCCTGTGCGGCGGGGCCACCGCGCTGACCGTCGTCTGCGCGGCCCTCGCCGCCTATCCGCTCTCCCGGTTCCGATCTCGGCTCAATCGGCCGTTCCTACTGACGATCCTGTTCGCGACGAGTCTGCCGATCACCGCGATCATGGTGCCGGTGTACGCGCTGTTCGTGCGGGTGAACCTGATCGACACCCTGCAGGGGACGATCTTCTTCTTCGCCGCCTCCCAACTCCCGTTCGCCATCTGGCTGATGAAGAACTTCATGGACGGGGTGCCGAAGGAGCTGGAGGAGGCGGCCTGGACGGACGGGGCGTCGTCGTTGCAGTCCCTCGTCCGGATCGTGCTGCCGTTGATGGGGCCGGGGCTGGCCGTCGTGACCGTCTTCTCGTTCGTGATGATGTGGGGAAACTTCTTCGTCCCCTTCATGCTCCTGCTCACCCCGGACCAGATGCCGGCCTCGGTCAGCATCAACGACTTCTTCGGCAACCGGGGCATGGTGGCGTACGGGCAGCTCGCCGCGTTCTCCGTGATCTACTCGACGCCGGTGATCCTTCTGTACGTGCTCGTGGCACGGCGGCTGGGGGGTGGCTTCGCACTCGGTGGCGCGGTCAAGGGATAGCGGGCAGGGGTGATCCGCCCGTTACCTACCGAACGGCCGGAACGTACCGAACGGCCGGAACCGTACGTTCCTACAACTAGTAATCCTGTCGGAACGGCCCGTAGTCACCGCCCCGGTGCGCCCCTAGCTTGTGCGGGGTGCGCCAACCCTCACCCCAACCCAACCTCTCGACTCCCCCGTTCAACGCCCCGGCCGCCCGCAGGCTCCGTGCCGCCCTCGGCATGGGGCCCGAGCACGTCGCCTACGGCATGCGGGCCTCGTACGGGCTGCCGTACGTCACACCCGACCTGGTGACCGCCTGGGAGCGCGGGATCGCCTCCCCCGGCAATCCCGAACTCACGGCCCTCGCGGGCGTGCTGTGGTGCTCTCCGGGTGAACTCATCGGCAGGCCTCGGACCCTGCGCGAGCACCGCGTCGCGCGTGGGATCGCGCCGGAGGACGTCGCCCGTGCCGTCGGCCTGGATCTGTCCGGGTATCTGCGGATGGAGGAGAGCGGGGCGTGGCAGGGCAACGAGCGCCAGTCGGCGGTGCTCGCGGAGGTGCTTCAGCTGGCCTTGCCCGACTTCGTGACCGTCACGGGCCGCGAGAGGAAGCTCGCCGAGCTGCTGCACAGCGCGGTGACCACCCGCTGGCAGGCCTATGTGCGCCCGGTGGCGAAGGTCGCGCCCCTGGACCGGGCAGTCCTGGAGGACGTGCTGCAGGAGCTGCACCAGGACTACCAGGGGCACATGGCCGCCACCCTCAGCTGGGGCGGCGGCAGCAGCGATGCCAGCGAGTCCGGCCAGGACTTCGTCGGCCGGATCGTGGAGATCTTCTGGACGGCCGTCGAGAACAGGAACGGCTGAGTGCGTCCGCAAACCATGCCCAGTCGGTCTTGAGCTTGTAGAGCACGGCGAGTTCCGACTGGTGATGACCTCGAGGGCTCTGTGGCAGGCGTCATCTCCGATCAACAACCGGCGCCCGGCAATCTGACCTGCCTTGGTGGCACGGAAGACGACGGTGTCGTTGCGATTACCGGCTCAGGAGGTCATGTTGGGCGGCCGCACAGCTATACGGAACTCGAATGCGTGACCTTTTCAGGAGGGTTTCGTTGATCGAGTGCTGGCACCGCGAGCGGGAACGTGCAGTGCCGCGCGGGCTGACCATTGCGCTGGGGAGGGGTGATCATGCAGGCTGCCCAGCCGCAGCGGAGGTCCCGGGGCAAGAACAAGGCTCGCATGTGGACCAAGCCGGACGACGGGATCGTATCGGTGATGGTGCTGCCGCTGGCCGTCACCGACCCCGCCGACCTGGCCCGGCTGGAAAAGCTGTTCGGCGCGATGTGGTCGATCAAGCGTGCCGTCCAGCACGACGCTCGCGCCAAGATCGGTGCGTACTGAGCCGCCAAGCATGAGCGCCACCGCACCGGGGGAAAGGCCGTGCGGCAGCGCCTCGGCCTGTCCCGGGAGGCACAAGTGCATCGCCTGCGGTCTCGTCGGCCGGCGCGACCTCGTGTCCGCCGCGCTCGCCGCCTTCGTGGACCTGACCGACCCCGACGACCCGAACACCGCGACCCTGGACAGGGCCCGGTCGCGGCACGCACAGATCATCTTCTCTGAAGGGCTGGAAGAAGCCCTGCGTGAGTCAACCACACCGCGCCAGAACACCCTTCGGGGTGCTGGTCGCGTGGCAGTCCCCCGCCAGCGGGTGACCTCTGCTCACCAAACCGCCGGACGGCGGGACCGAGCGACCCCGGATGAGCCGCGCCCCGTGCGCGACCACGCCGGAAAGCCCGGACCCCGCCCTGCGTGCAGTCCACAGCTCACCCTCTGGTGAATTGCGGATCAAGTCTCAGAAGACCGACTCCGCCTCGTCCATGCGGTCCTTCGGGACCGTCTTCAGCTCGGTGACCGCCTCCGCGAGCGGCACCATCCGGACGTCGGTGCCGCGGAGCGCGGTCATCTTGCCGAAGTCGCCGCGGTGTGCGGCCTCGACGGCGTGCCAGCCGAAGCGGGTGGCGAGGACGCGGTCGTACGCGGTCGGGACGCCGCCGCGCTGGACGTGGCCGAGGATGACCGGCTTGGCCTCCTTGCCGAGGCGTCGCTCCAGCTCGTAGGCGAGCGCGGTGCCGATGCCCAGGAAGCGCTCGTGGCCGTACTGGTCGATCTCGCCCTTGCCGTAGTCCATGGTGCCGTCGACGGGGTGGGCGCCCTCGGCGACGCAGACGACCGCGAACTTCTTGCCGCGGGAGAACCGCTCCTCGACCATCTTGATCAGGTCGGCGGGGTCGAAGGGGCGCTCGGGCAGGCAGATGCCGTGGGCGCCGGCGGCCATGCCGGACTCCAGGGCGATCCAGCCGGCATGCCGGCCCATGACCTCGACGACCATCACGCGCTGGTGGGACTCGGCCGTGGTCTTCAGGCGGTCCATGGCCTCGGTGGCGACGCCGACGGCGGTGTCGAAGCCGAAGGTGCGGTCCGTGGAGGAGATGTCGTTGTCGATGGTCTTGGGGACGCCGACGACCGGCAGGCCCGCGTCGGAGAGCATGCGGGCCGCGGTCAGCGTGCCCTCGCCGCCGATCGGGATCAGCGCGTCGATGCCGAACTCCTCGGCCATGTCGGTGGCGCGCTCGCAGGCCTCGCGCAGCCGGTCGCGCTCCAGGCGGGAGGAGCCGAGGATGGTGCCGCCGCGGGCCAGGATGCCGCTGACCGCGTCCAGGTCGAGGGTGCGGTAGTGGCGGTCGAGCAGACCCCGGTAGCCGTCCTCGAAGCCGATGACCTCGTCGCCGTACTGCGCCACCGCCCGGTGCACGACCGAACGGATCACGGCGTTCAGGCCGGGGCAGTCGCCGCCTGCGGTGAGAACTCCGATGCGCATCGTGCTGTGTCTCCTGCTCGCTTTCGGTGCCGGTGAGCCAGTGCCGATTCTTTCACGTCCGCCGGAGCAGTGAAGTCCTGACGGGCGCCTTATCCGGCACCGGGGGTATTGTCAAGAGGGTTCTGCTCACCTTGGTGGGCGATTTTTATGCCGTAGAACAAGACAGCACCGCCGAGACATCACCGACGAGCCACAGGGAACGGAGTGCACACGTGACGCGCAGCGTGTACGTGACCGGGATCGACCGCGGCGACGGCCGCCAGGTCGTGGAGCTGGGGGTCATGGAGCTCCTGACCCGGCAGGTCGACCGGGTGGGTGTGTTCCGCCCGCTCGTGCATGACCGGCCCGACCGGATGTTCGAGCTGCTGCGGTCGCGGTACCGCCTCTCCCAGGACCCGGCGACCGTCTACGGCATGGACTATCTGGAGGCGTCCGCGCTCCAGGCCGAACAGGGCACGGACGAGCTGGTCTCCGCGCTGGTCGACCGTTTCCACCTGGTGGCCCGGGACTACGACGTCGTCCTCGTCCTCGGCACCGACTTCGCCGACACCCAGCTGCCGGACGAGCTGTCGCTGAACGCCCGTCTCGCCAACGAGTTCGGCGCGTCCGTGATCCCGGTGGTCGGCGGCCGCAGGCAGACGGCCGAGTCCGTGCTGGCCGAGACCCGCAACGCCTACCGCGCGTACGACGGGCTGGGCTGCGACGTCCTCGCCATGGTCACCAACCGGGTGGCGCGTGAGGACCGCGACGCGATCGCCGAGCGGCTCGCGGACCGTCTGCCGGTGCCCTGCTACGTGGTGCCCGACGAGCCCGCGCTGTCCGCGCCGACCGTCGCGCAGATCGCCCAGACCCTCGGCGCCAAGGTGCTGCTCGGGGACGACTCCGGGCTCGCCCGGGACGCGCTGGGCTTCGTCTTCGGCGGTGCGATGCTGCCGAACTTCCTGGGTGCCCTGACCCCGGGCTGTCTGGTCGTGACCCCGGGCGACCGCGCCGATCTGGTCGTCGGCTCGCTGGCCGCGCACAGCGCCGGCACCCCGCCGATAGCCGGCGTGCTGCTCACGCTGGACGAGGTGCCGAGCGAGGGGATCCTCACGCTGGCCGCCCGGCTCGCCCCGGGCACCCCGGTGCTCTCGGTGTCCGGCACCAGTTTCCCCACCGCCGAGCACCTCTTCTCCCTGGAGGGGAAGATGACCGCGGCCACCCCGCGCAAGGCGGAGACCGCGCTCGGCCTGTTCGAGCGGTACGCCGACACCGCCGAGCTGGCCCGCCGGGTCTCGGCTCCGAGCAGCGACCGGGTCACCCCGATGATGTTCGAGCACAAGCTGCTCGAACAGGCCCGTTCCGACAGGCGACGGGTCGTTCTCCCGGAGGGCACCGAGGAGCGGGTGCTGCACGCGGCCGAGGTGCTGCTGCGCCGGGGTGTGTGCGACCTGACCCTGCTCGGCCCGGTCGACCGGATCCGCAAGAAGGCCGCCGACCTGGGCATCGACCTCGGCGACACCCAGCTGATCGACCCGGCCACCAGCGAGCTGCGCGACGCCTTCGCCGAGCAGTACGCCCTGCTGCGCGCCCACAAGGGCGTGACGGTGGAGCTGGCCTACGACGTCGTCTCCGACGCGAACTACTTCGGCACCCTGATGGTCCAGGAGGGGCTGGCCGACGGCATGGTGTCGGGCTCGGTGCACTCCACGGCGGCCACCATCCGGCCCGCTTTCGAGATCATCAAGACCAAGCCGGACTCCTCGATCGTGTCGTCCGTCTTCTTCATGTGCCTGGCCGACAAGGTGCTGGTCTACGGCGACTGCGCGGTCAACCCGGACCCGAACGCCGAGCAGCTGGCGGACATCGCCATCCAGTCGGCGGCCACGGCGGCGCAGTTCGGCGTGGAGCCGCGGATCGCGATGCTGTCGTACTCGACCGGTACGTCGGGCTCGGGCGCCGACGTCGACAAGGTGCGCGAGGCCACCGAGCTGGCGCGCTCGCGCCGGCCCGACCTGAAGATCGAGGGTCCGATCCAGTACGACGCCGCCGTCGAGCCGTCCATCGCCGCGACCAAGCTGCCGGACTCCGATGTCGCCGGGCAGGCCAGCGTGCTGATCTTCCCCGACCTCAACACCGGCAACAACACCTACAAGGCCGTGCAGCGCTCGGCCGGCGCGATCGCCGTCGGCCCGGTCCTGCAGGGCCTGCGCAAGCCGGTCAACGACCTGTCCCGCGGCGCACTCGTCCAGGACATCGTCTCCACCGTCGCCATCACGGCGATCCAGGCCCAGAACCCGAGCGAGAAGGCGTCCGAGCAGTGACCTCCCCGACCCGTGTCCTCGTCCTCAACTCCGGCTCCTCGTCGGTGAAGTACCAGCTGCTGGACATGCGGGACAGCAGCCGGCTGGCGGTGGGTCTGGTCGAGCGGATCGGCGAGCAGACCTCCCGGCTCAAGCACACCTGCCGCACCACGGGCGAGACCCGTGAGCACACCGGCCCGATCGCCGACCACGACGCGGCCCTCAAGGCGGTCGCCGAGGAGCTGGGCCGGGACGGCCTGGGCCTGGACTCGCCGGAACTGGCCGCGATCGGGCACCGGGTGGTGCACGGCGGCATGTTCTTCACCGAGCCCACCGTCATCGACGACGAGGTGCTCGCCGAGATCGAGCGGCTGATCCCCGTCGCGCCGCTGCACAACCCGGCCAACCTCACGGGAATCCGCACCGCGCAGGCGCTGCGCCCCGACCTGCCGCAGGTCGCGGTGTTCGACACGGCGTTCCACACGACGATGCCGGAGTCCGCGGCCCGCTACGCCATCGACCCGAAGATCGCGGACCGGCACCGCATCCGCCGCTACGGCTTCCACGGCACCTCGCACGCGTACGTCTCCCGCGAGACCGCGCGGCTGCTGGGCAAGGACCCGTCGGAGGTGAACGTGATCGTGCTGCACCTCGGCAACGGCGCCTCGGCGTCGGCGGTGGAGAAGGGCCGGTGCGTGGATACCTCCATGGGGCTGACGCCACTGGAGGGCCTCGTCATGGGTACGCGCTCCGGCGACCTGGATCCCGCCGTCATCTTCCATTTGGCGCGTGTTGGCGGAATGTCCATGGACGAGATCGACACTCTTCTCAACAAGAGGAGCGGTCTGTTCGGCCTGTGCGGGGACAATGACATGCGGGAGATCCGCCGCCGGATCGACGAGGGCGACGAAGAGGCCGCGCTCGCCTTCGACATTTACATTCACCGGCTCAAGAAGTACATCGGCGCCTATTGCGCGGTGCTCGGCCGGGTGGACGCGGTCGCGTTCACGGCGGGGGTCGGCGAGAACGCGGCGCCCGTGCGGGAGGCTGCGATCGCGGGCCTGGAGGGGCTCGGCCTGGCGGTCGACGGCGAGCTGAACGCCGTACGCGGCGACGAGCCGCGACTGATCTCGCCCGAGTCCGCGCGGGTCGCGGTCGCCGTGGTGCCGACCGACGAGGAACTGGAGATCGCCACGCAGACCTACGCACTGGTCGGAAAGAGCAGTTGAGCAAAAGGCAGTACAGCTGAGCAGTAGAACTGAGTAATACACGGCAGTAACACGCCTGAGCGCATGTCCGCCCATTTGTATCTTCCGCCAGACGGAATATTCCGCAGCGAAACAAACCGATAGGATCGCCCCATGCGCCGTTCGAAAATCGTCTGTACTCTCGGCCCCGCGGTCGACTCCCACGAGATGCTCGTCGCCATGATCGAGGCGGGTATGAATGTGGCCCGCTTCAACTTCAGCCACGGCACCCACACCGAGCACCAGGCGCGGTACGACCGCGTCCGTGCGGCTTCGAAGGAGACCGGCCGGGCCATCGGTGTCCTCGCCGACCTGCAGGGCCCGAAGATCCGCCTGGAGACCTTCGCCGAGGGTCCGGTCGAGCTGGAGCGCGGTGACGAGTTCGTCATCACGACCGAGGACGTGCCGGGTGACAAGCACATCTGCGGTACGACGTACAAGGGGCTGCCGGGCGACGTCTCGCGCGGTGACCAGGTCCTCATCAACGACGGCAACGTCGAGCTGAAGGTCCTGGACGTCGAGGGTCCGCGGGTGCGGACGATCGTCATCGAGGGCGGTGTCGTCTCCGACCACAAGGGCATCAACCTGCCCGGCGCGGCGGTCAACGTCCCGGCGCTGTCCGAGAAGGACATCGAGGACCTGCGCTTCGCCCTCCGCATGGGCTGCGACATGGTCGCGCTGTCCTTCGTCCGCGACGCCAAGGACGTGCAGGACGTCCACCGCGTGATGGACGAGGAGGGCCACCGGGTCCCGGTGATCGCCAAGGTGGAGAAGCCGCAGGCGGTCGAGAACATGGAGGACGTCGTCCTGGCGTTCGACGGTGTGATGGTCGCCCGTGGTGACCTCGCCGTCGAGTACCCGCTGGAGAAGGTCCCGATGGTGCAGAAGCGCCTGGTGGAGTTGTGCCGGCGCAACGCCAAGCCGGTGATCGTGGCGACCCAGATGATGGAGTCGATGATCACCAACTCCCGGCCGACCCGCGCCGAGGCCTCCGACGTGGCCAACGCGATCCTGGACGGTGCCGACGCGGTCATGCTGTCGGCGGAGTCCTCGGTGGGCGCCTACCCGGTCGAGACGGTCAAGACGATGTCGAAGATCGTCACCGCGGCCGAGCAGGAGCTGCTCTCCAAGGGCCTGCAGCCCCTGGTCCCCGGCAAGAAGCCGCGCACCCAGGGTGGTTCGGTCGCCCGCGCGGCCTGCGAGATCGCCGACTTCCTCGGCGGCAAGGGGCTGATCGCCTTCACCCAGTCCGGCGACACCGCCCGCCGCCTGTCCCGCTACCGCGCGGCCCAGCCGATCCTCGCCTTCACCACCGACGAGGGCACCCGCAACCAGCTGACCCTCAGCTGGGGCGTGGAGCCCCACGTCGTGCCCTTCGTCAACACCACCGACGAGATGGTGGACATGGTCGACCAGGAGCTGGCCAAGCTCGGCCGCTTCAACCCCGCCGACACGGTCATCATCACCGCCGGCTCGCCCCCCGGCGTCCCCGGCACCACCAACATGGTCCGGGTCCACCACGTGGGCGGCGAGACCAAGTAACGCTCCCCGCAAGGACCTTGTACGACAGTGAGGGCGCCCCCTGCCACAGGGGGCGCCCTCACTGTCGTACAAGGCCGTGGCCCGGTCCTCCACAAGTGGAGGACCGGGCCACGGCGTGCGGCTCCCGAACGGGTCGAGTGGGTGCTCAGTCGCTGGTGTACACGTGCATGCCGGGCACGTGGAGGTCGCCACCGAACTGGGCTGCCTGCGTCACCTTCACGTTGGTGAAGTAGATCAGCGGGATGTTGAGCGGCGGCGGGCTGTCGGGGCTGAACGTCACCGGGATCAGGCCGAACAGGTTGCCCGAGATGCTCTGGGTGTACATCACGGTGTCGCCGTTGCGGATGGTGGACGTCGAGCCCTTCTCGGCCTGCACGTGGTAGACCTTGCCGGACTGCTTGTCGTTGACCGTCTGGTGCAGGTCACCGATGTCGGTCCCGCCGGAGATGACGTACTTCAGCACCTTCTTCGTGGTGCCGTTGGCCGTCTTCACCTCGACGATGCCCTGGTAGTCGGCGCCCTTCAGCAGCAGCGAACTGGCGTTCAGGTACCAGGGGTCGTCCGCCACCGGCACCTTGTTGTCGACACCGCTGACGTCGTCGGTGGCCGCCGGACAGTCGGCCGAGGACGTCGAGGAGCTCGCGGAGGGGCTGGGCGTGGCCGACGCGGCCGCGTCCTTGACCGCCTGGGTGGTGTCCGCGGCCGTCTTGGAGACCGTGTCGGTGGTGTTCTTCACCGTGTCCGTGACCGTCTCGGCGGCCTTGGTCGCGGTGTCCTTGACGGTGTCGGCGGTGCTGCCCTTGTCCGAGGTGCCGGACGAGGACGACGTGGCCGGCGACGACGACTCGGACGCGGACGGCGTCGGGCTCGCGGACGTACCGGAGTCCTTCGTGCCACCGGTGAGGACGTCACCGATGTCACCGATCGTGTCGCCGATGGTGTCCAGGATGGTGCCACCGCTGCTCTGCGACGCCGACGGGGTCGGCGTGGCCGTGCTGCCGCCACCGGAGCCCGAGGAGCCGGAGTCCGAACCCGAGCCGGAGGTCGCCGTCGGCGTGGGCGTGGCCTGGTCGCCGGAACCTGAATCCGACGAAGAGGTCGTGCCCGTCGTCTTGCTGTCCTGGGTCGCGGCGGACGCCGTGGGGGTCGGCGTGGCCGTGGCGGTGGACTCGCTCGCGGACGGCGACGGCGAGGCCGAGGCGTCCTTGGAGCCGTCCAGCGCCGCGACACAGTCCTTGTAGTCCGCGGCCTTCTGGCTGTTGGACGTCGACGGCGTGGTGCCGTTGTCGGCGAGGGCCAGGGTCGAGGTGAAACCCATGCCCACGATGACCGCCGTGGGCATCGCCACGGAGGCGATCGCCTTGCCGCCCGGCATATGGAACCTGGTGAACAGCGGCCTCTTGGGTGCCGCGTGGCGTGGCCCGGTTCTCGCGCGGGACCCGTCCACGTCGGTCCCGTGGGCCACCTCGTCAGCCGGCACTGTGCCTCCCGTTCGCCTCGTTGGCCGGGCTCGTCCCTGACAGGTCGTACGACTCGCTCACCTCGTCCGCGGCCTGCGACGGCAGCGGTGCGGCTTCGGGGGCTGCGCCCTCAGCCGGGCCGGGCCCGGCCGGCGGCTCCGGCTGCGGCTCCGCGCCCGGCACCCACGCCACGGCCATCGCTCCGCCGACGAGGGCGAGCAGGAAGCCCATGATGAAGCCACCGAAGTTGGAGACGGGGAGCGACACGAGCGCCAGCAGGATCGCGGCGACTCCCGCGAACGTCCGTACGTGCTTCTGGAACCAGAGGCTGACGCCCAGCACGATGAGCAGCACACCGATGATCAGGGAGCCAGCGCCCGCCGTGGTCGCCATCGCCAGCGTCAGGTGACCAAGCTGGAGGTGGAAGTACGGGAAGTACATGATCGGAAGACCGCTGAGCAGGACGTACAGCCCGGCCCAGAACGGACGGGCGCCCCGCCATGCGCGGAACTGCAGCCTCCGGTGGGTGAACTGGCCGGGTTCGGCGGCAGGAGTCTCGGCGCTCATGGAAAACAGCTCCCTGGTGCGGCGTTGCTGTGGTGGTGATGTGTGCCGCGCGTGAAGACGCGGCCGGAGTGCGGGTCGGGCGGGGGCGCCGTCGGCTCCCCCGCCCGATCACCGAGTGCCTAGTAGCACTCGATTCCCTTGCCGTCGCCCTGGTGCAGCGACATGTGCAGACCACTGAGCTTGAAGGTGCCGGCGGTGGTGGCCCACGCCGTCTGCTGCACGTTGGTCAGGTCCGCCGAGTCCGCCTGCTGGGCGAAGCCGAACGGGTTGGCCTGCTCACCGTTGCCCTTCATGCCCGGACCCTTGCTGGCGTCCTTGGCGGCCACACCGATGTCGATGCCGTTGAAGGTCGCATCGGCCTTCAGGTCGTCAACATCGATGTAGAGGTTGTGGGCCTGGACCTTGTCGTGGCCCGCGCCGCCAGCCTCCAGACGGAGGGTGACCGACCCGAGGAACGGCACGTTCGGGGTAACCACGGACTGGCACATGTTGGTGATCGTGGCGTCGTTGAACGACGAGACGGCGACCGCGTGGGCCGTCTTCTTCCCGTCGAGCGTGTAGCCGCCGTCGACCGCCCCGTACTGGGCGAAGCCCTCACCGTGGAGGGTGTCGGCCGTCACCTTGAACTGCTGACCCGAAACGCTGAACGAAGCTGCGAGAGCGCCCTGCGCGAGGGCGACACCTATCGCGGCCGTAGCGGCGACGCTGGGCACCATGACCACAGCGAAGCGCTTCCATCTGGTCCCGCCACGCACCTGGGACTCCATATTTCCTCCTTCTCGGACGTACATCTCCTGGCCCGGACTCGCCCCAGTCGGCGGCTCAGCCAGGCAGGGATGGGAGAAGTGCTACGTCCTCGGGAAGGAGAGCGCCTGTACCCGGAGGCGCGAACTGCGCCCGAATCACCGGCGATCACCCCCGAGCGACAACCACTGGTCGCGCCTGACACACATCACGCACAACCTCTGGACAGGCTTCGCGGTGAGGCGAAGACCCCCCTGCCCTAGAGCCGGCGCCACTGCCGCCGGCTCTGCTCGGTGGGGACCCAGAGTCTCCCGTGACCCAACCGGCTGTCGGGGTGCGGGAATGGACCGAGCGTCGCCGATCGTGGTGCATTCTCGCGCCGGGCACAAGGGGGTTCGTTACTCGCTAGTAACGGCCGGATAACCGAAGAACGACCCGCCGGTCTCGGAAGGCCACCCTGGGTGGCACCAGAGGGCGGAGCAATGCCATTTATTTCAGGACAAAACCAGACAGGTCAAAGGCCCTGATTTACTGCGAGTAACAGCGGCCGCGATTACCAAGATTTGGTAAAGCGCGGCCGCCCTGATGCCTCGTCGGCAAATCTTTCACCCCGGCATCACAAGCCGTGGCGTTTAGTAACTGGTCAGAACAGGGCTCGGGCCAGTGCCCGGCGGGCCCCGATCACCCGCGGATCCTCGGGTCCGACGACCTCGAACAGCTCCAGCAGCCGACGCCGCACCGCGTCCCGGTCGTCACCCACCGTGCGCTGCACGGTCTCGATGAGCCGCCCGAAGGCGTCCTCCACATGACCGCCCACCAGGTCGAGGTCGGCGGCCGCGATCTGCACGTCCACGTCGCCCGGCTTCTCGGCGGCCTCCTTGCGCACCTGCTGCGGGTCCGCGCCCTGCACCCGCTGGAGCAGCTCGGCCTGCGCGAGACCGAGGTTGGCCTCCGTGTTGGCCGGGTCGTCGGCCAGTACGTTCTTGTACGCCTGGATGGCCCCACCCAGGTCGCCCGCGTCCAGCGCCTGCACGGCGGCCTCCAGCAGGGCGTCGTACGGGCCGGCCGGCACCTCGCGCTCGGCGACGGCGCCAGGCTGCGCGTCCGGGTCGACGGTGAGGCCGGTCAGTCCGAAGCGCTGCTCCGCGACCTGCACCAACTGGTCCAGGGTCTGCCGGATCTGCTCCTCCCCGGCAGCACCCTGGAAGAGCGGCAGCGCCTGTCCGGCGACGACCGCGAACACAGCGGGGATCCCCTGCACCCCGAACTGCTGCATCAACATCTGGTTGGCGTCGACGTCGATCTTGGCGAGCAGGAAGCGCCCGTTGTACTCGACGGCCAGTCGCTCCAGGACCGGGCTCAGCTGCTTGCAGGGCTGACACCACTCGGCCCAGAAATCGATCACGACAGGGACTTCGGCGGAGCGCTGCAGGACATCGCGCTCAAAGCCGGCTTCGTCGACATCGATGACGAGGTCGGCCGGAGAGACGGCCCCCGCCCCGCCCTGCCGGGCGGCTTCGGCGCGCGCGTGCTCGGCCTTGCTCTTGGCCTCCTGGGCCGCCTTCACCGCGGCGAGGTCGACGACGCCGCTCATGGACATGTTCCGTGGCTGCATGCGTCTATCCTCCCCCGTTCCCGCGTATGAATGAAAAAGCGTTGTGGTGGGCGTCGGGGTCCCCACCCCACGCCGGTGATCGTCGCCCGTGTACGTCCCTCACGAGCTTTCGCTACGAGTCGTAGCGTAATGGCACGAGGGGCCGCCGCGACACCACACCCCGGTGATCTCCCTCACGGCATCACAGAAACGGCCGGTTATGGTCGTGGGATGCAGAGCCGCACCCCCGCCAGCCGTACCGGACGCCCGCGCAGCGCCGCCGCTGACGCCGCGATCCTGGCGGCCACGCGTGCGGCGCTGGTGGAACTCGGCTGGTCCAAGCTCACCCTCGGAGACGTGGCGACGCGGGCCGGGGTTGCAAAGACGACGCTGTACCGCCGCTGGGCCGGCAAGCACGAACTGGTGGTCGACGCGGTCGCCGAACTCTTCGACGAACTGGAACTGCCCGACCGCGGCAGCCTGGCCGCCGACATCGAGGGCGTGGTCCTGCAGTTCGCGGCGATCCTGGACCGCCCGGAGGCCCGCAGCGGCCTGATGGCGGTGGTCGCGGAGGCGACCAGGGACGACGCCCTGCGGGAACGGATCCGCGCCTCCATCGTGGACCGCCAGATGCGCCTGGTCCTGGAGGGCCGTGCCCGCGCCCAGTGCCGCGGCGAACTCCCCCCGGAGCCGGACCCCGCGGAATCCGCCCGTACGGGGGACCTCATCTTCGACATGGTCGCGGGTGCGGTGGTCCACCGCACCCTGGTGAGCGGCAAGCCGGCGGACGAGGAATGGGTACGAAGTTTCACCCGAGTGCTGCTGACGGGCCTGGCGTCTCAGCAGTAAGTCCGTCGGGTGGTGGTGGGGACAGGCCGGGGTCCCAGGAGTGGAACCCCTTGGGACCCCGGCCGACGGTTCCTAGAAACCCGCGGGCTCCGTGTACACCCCCCACTCCTCCCGCAGCACCCCGCAGATCTCACCGAGGGTCGCCTCGGCCCGCACCGCATCCAGCATCGGCTCGATCATGTTCGCCCCGGAGCGAGCCGCGGCCAGCATCGCGTCCAGCGCGCTCCGAACCGCCGCCTCGTCCCGCGCGCCCTTCCGGGCACCCAGCACCCGGACCTGCTCCCGCTCCACCTCATGGCTGACCCGCAGGATCTCCAGGTCCCCGGTCACCGACCCGGTGTGGACGTTGACGCCGACGACCCTCTTCTCGCCCTTCTCCAGCGCCTGCTGGTACCGGAACGCGGACTCCGCGATCTCCCCGGTGAACCAGCCGTCCTCGATCCCGCGCAGGATGCCGGACGTGATCGGCCCGATCGGGTGCCGCCCGTCCGGGTGGGCCCTCAGACCCCGCTCCCTGATCTGCTCGAAGATCTTCTCCGCGTCCGCCTCGATCCGGTCCGTCAGCTGCTCGATGTACCACGAACCGCCCAGCGGATCCGCCACGTTGGCGACCCCGGTCTCCTCCATCAGCACCTGCTGGGTGCGCAGCGCGATCTCCGCGGCCTGCTCGCTCGGCAGCGCGAGGGTCTCGTCCAGGGCGTTGGTGTGCAGCGAGTTGGTCCCGCCGAGCACGGCGGCCAGCGCCTCCACGGCCGTACGCACCACGTTGTTGTACGGCTGCTGCGCGGTCAGCGAGACACCGGCGGTCTGCGTGTGGAACCGCAGCCACTGCGCCTTGTCGCTCTTCGCCCCGTACACGTCCCGCATCCAGCGGGCCCAGATGCGCCGGGCCGCACGGAACTTGGCGATCTCCTCGAAGAAGTCGAGGTGGGCGTCGAAGAAGAAGGACAGCCCCGGTGCGAACACGTCCACGTCGAGTCCGCGCGAGAGCCCCAGCTCCACGTACCCGAACCCGTCCGCGAGCGTGTACGCCAGCTCCTGCGCGGCCGTGGCCCCGGCCTCACGGATGTGGTAGCCGGAGACGGAGAGCGGCTTGTAGGCGGGGATACCGGCGGCGCAGTACTCCATGAGGTCGCCGATGAGGCGCAGATGGGGCTCCGGCTGGAAGAGCCACTCCTTCTGCGCGATGTACTCCTTGAAGATGTCGGTCTGCAGGGTCCCGTTGAGCACCCCCGGATCCACACCCTGCCGTTCGGCGGCGACCAGGTACATGCAGAAGACGGGTACGGCGGGTCCACTGATGGTCATCGACGTCGTGACGTCGCCGAGCGGGATGTCCTTGAACAGGACCTCCATGTCGGCGGCCGAGTCGATCGCCACCCCGCAGTGCCCGACCTCGCCCAGCGAGCGCGGGTCGTCGGAGTCGCGGCCCATCAGGGTCGGCATGTCGAAGGCCACGGACAGACCCCCGCCACCGGCGGCGAGAATCATCTTGTAGCGCTCGTTGGTCTGCTCGGCGTTGCCGAACCCGGCGAACTGGCGGATCGTCCAGGTGCGTCCTCGGTAGCCGGTCGGATGGAGCCCGCGCGTGAAGGGGTACTCCCCGGGCCAGCCGATCCGCTCGAATCCCTCGTACGTGTCCCCCGGCCGGGGTCCGTACACCGGCTCCACGGGATCGCCGGAGAGCGTAGTGAAGTCTGCGTCGCGCTTGCGCGCGGCGTCGTATCGGGCCTGCCAGCGTCGGCGGCCCTCCTCGATGGCGTGAGCGTCCATACCATCGAATTTACTTGGACGTCCTAGTAAATGTCGATGGGCAACCGCCGTACGGGTGTCGTACGGCGGTGGAACCGCAGTGGATCGCGGTGGAAACTACGCCTTGGCGACGGCCGGGGCCGGCTCGGCGACCTTGCTCTCCAGCTCGCGGCTGATCTTCCGCTCGACGAAGAAGGCGGCCGTCGGGATCGTCCCCGCCAGCAGCACCCACAGCTGCTTGCCGACCGGCCACTTCGCCTTGGAGCCCAGGTCGAAGGCGAAGACCAGGTAGACGACGTACAGCCAGCCGTGCGCGATGGCGACGACCCGGGTGAAGTCGGCGGCACCGTCGACGTCCATCCCGTACTTGGCGATCATGCTCAGGCACAGCAGGACCAGCAGCACACCGGTGACGTAGGCCAGGACGCGGTAGCGGGTCAGCACGCTCTTCTTCATGCGGTCGAGCGTAACCGTCCGTTCCGGGAGATCTTGCCCCGGGTCACTCCTCGTCGAAGTCGTGTGCCGAGACCCGCAGCGGGCGCAGCATCGCGAAGATCTCCGCGCACTCCTCGGCGTCGTACACCCCGAGGCCGAAGTCCATCTCCATCAGGTCGCGGGTGGCCGCGTCGACCACCTCGCGGCCCTTGTCGGTGATGACGGCGAGCGTGCCGCGGCCGTCGTTGGGGTTGGGGCGCTTGGCCACCAGGCCGGACTTCACCAGCCGGTCCACGGTGTTCGTCACGGACGTGGGGTGCACCATCAGCCGCTCGCCGATCTTGGACATCGGCAGCTCAC
Source organism: Streptomyces sp. NPDC101165 (assembly GCF_044768135.1). Classification (NCBI taxonomy): domain Bacteria; kingdom Bacillati; phylum Actinomycetota; class Actinomycetes; order Kitasatosporales; family Streptomycetaceae; genus Streptomyces; species Streptomyces sp. NPDC101165. The sequence continues at coordinate 42,067 of NZ_JBIWPG010000023.1, forward strand.
CGGCCTTGGAGAAGGTGAGCAGCACCAGCGCCTCGTAGCGCGCGAAGGTCAGTCCGTACGGCTTGACCACCGCGTCGACCTCGGCCAGCAGGATCTGCTGGGCCCGCATGATCGAGGTGATCGCGGCCATCGAGGGCACGTTTCCCCAGCGCTGCTTCCAGAGCTCGTCGGCACGGGCGATGGGGTCGAAGGGGAGGCTGAGAGGCTTCGGCACGTCATCAGACCCTACCGGCCGGTCATATGCCGGTCAGCCCCGTCTCGGTCTTCGGTCGTTCGGCCGGCACTCCGGTGATGTCCGTCACGACGATCCGGCGATGACACGTCACGTTTCGTTAGGGAAAGCGACGGAATGGGTGTCCGGTGGTCAGCGGCGACCGGTGCGGCGCAGGTGGTGGCGGACCGCGCGCTGGGCGACCGGGCCCAGCTCCTCCAGGGCCGCGACCAGCGCGCCCAGCTGTTCGAGCGCGTCCAGGGCCGCGTGTGCGCCGGCCTCGTCCACGCCCTCGTACAGCTCTACGCCGACGAAGGAGGCGGCGACGGCGCGGGCCAGGCCCGTCGGGTCGGCGAACCCGCCTAAGGGCGTCGAGGCGAGCACCCGGCGCAGCACCTGCTCGATCTCGGCGATCCACAGGTCGAGGCCGGCGGCCGTGGCCGGGCCGAGGGCGGCATGGGTCTGGGCGCCCGCCAGGAGCTGGCCGAGGAGGGTGACGTGCCCGCCGGCCCGTTCCTGCTCGTGTATCTCCCGGCCGACGGCGAGCAGCTCGGCGAGGGAGGTGACGGAGGCGAGCCGGCCGCGGTGCCGCGCCACGGACCTCTCGGCGCCGTAGCGGCAGGCGGCGGCGAGCAGCTCGTCGACCGAGCCGAAGTGATAGAAGACCAGCGCCTGGTTGACCCCGGCCGCGGAGGCCACCGTACGGGCGGACGTCCTGGCGATGCCCTGCTCGGTGAGCGTGCGCAGCGCGCCCTCCAGGAGGCGGGTCTTGGTCTCCTGGGCCTTCACCGTCTCCGGGCTCATGCGCGCGTCTCCTCCCGCATGTCGAGGCTGCGGTCGTCCTCGGGGCCGAGCTCTGTCCGGGCGTCGAAGCCGCGGGAGCCGCCGGGCAGGTCGAAGGTGCGCACGAAGGTCACCGTCTCACGGCCGAGGGGGTCGGCGTAGGGCACCTTCTCGATCACGAAGGGAATGTCCCGGCCGGTGCGGCCGTACCCGCTCGCCGGGCCCGCCGAGGAGCGGCACGCCGGGATCACCCGTGCTTCTCCTGGGCCAGGGTGCGCAGGAGACGGGGGGTGCGTGCCTGGGTGATCGGGGCGCGCAGGCAGCGGCGGGCGGCCGGGGTGCAGGCGAGCGGCGCCTTGAGGAGGGAGAGCGAGAGCGCGACCATCAGCAACAGCGGACACAGGAAGGCCACGGCGGGCGCGAACGGGCCGAAGACGCGGATGCCGGACTCCAGCCCCAGACCTGACAGGCACGCCGTGAGCACCAGCGCGCGCACGGCCAGCTCGGTCAGCCAGTTGACCAGGGCCCGCTCGGGGGTGATGCCCCGCTCCAGCCACAGCCGCAGCCGGTCGAAGGACCAGGCGGTGGCCCAGCCCATCAGCGGCCGGAACACCAGCCGGTCGGCGAGCGCACCGAAGGCGCCCCAGCGGGGGCGGTAGTCGTAGCCGGTGAGGAAGCGGACGCCTTGGGCGTCGGGCACGTAGCGCCAGTAGCCGCTGCCCTCGGCGGGCAGGGAGAGGGGGTGCGGGGAGGCGAAGCGCAGGGCGGCGGTGCGGGTGCCGTCGGGGCGCTCTTTCTCGCCCGCGGCGACGCCGGAGCCGGACACCGTGAGGAACGGCAGCACGCGCGCGGCGTAACGGAAGCGCTGCGGTTCGCCCTCCGTACGCGGGAGGTAGTCGATCTCGCTGACCCGCAGGTCCCAGCGCAGGTGCTGGGCGGGGTCCTGCGTGCGCGCCCAGAGATCGTCCAGGTCGGTGCGGATATGCGTCTCTATGTAGAGACCCATGGTGTTCCCCCACGTCAGAGTGGCGCTTGAGCGACTGCTCAAACTGTCTGGGTGGGAAAGTACCCCCCTTTGAGCGACCGCTCAAAGAAAGCGGTTGACAAAACCCCGACCCCTGAGGGCCGGGGTTTTGCGCGCCGGTCGGCCGGTGTTCACCCGGCCAGGTGCCGCTCGACGGTCTCGACCTTGGAGGTGAGCCCGTCGGTCACACCGGGCCGGATGTCGGCCTTGAGGACGAGCGACACGCGCGGCGCCCGCTCCTCGACGACGGCCACGGCACGCTTGACCACGTCCATGACCTCGTCCCACTCCCCCTCGACGGAGGTGAACATCGCGTCGGTGCGGTTGGGCAGGCCCGACTCACGGACGACACGGACGGCGTCGGCGACGTACTCCCCCACGTCCTCGCCGACACCCAGCGGTGTCACGGAGAAGGCGACGATCATACGTTCACGACCCCTTCCTTGCGGGCGCGGGCCGCGATGACGGCGTCCTCGGCCTCACGGCGCAGCGCGCGTTCGATGATGAAGCCGCCGCCCGGGATGATCGAGTACGCGAAGTAGAGGGCGGCCTTGCCCTTGGCCCACTTGGTGCGGTTCCAGGCGTCCGCCCAGAAGATCACGTAGAGGATGAACAGCACGCCGTGGATCGGGCCCAGCACCGGGGCGACGTCGAAGCCCGAGGCGACCGTGTACTTGATGATCGTGCAGGTCGCGAGAATGATCCAGGAGATGCCCTCCGGCACGGAGATCAGACGGAGGCGGCGGATGGCGGATGCTGTCTTGAGGTCCACGGGTCACCTTCGGTGGGAGTGTCGCTGAGGGGCGCGGTCACTTGGTGATCGGCTTGCCGATCGGCTTGGCGGTCCGCTTTGTGAACAGAAGCACAAGCATTCGCCCATTGTGGCAAACGGCGCCCCTAGGGGTGCGCTCAGGGTCGCTCTCCACCCACGGGCCCTGTTCCGCCCACCCGTGGCGCCGCTACTTTCGCAGCGTGGCGACGTTCCGGCTCCAAGGGAGCAAGGTGCTCGCCGTCGACATGACCGGGGACGCCGTGAAGACGAAGAACGGCTCGATGGTCGCGTACGACGGGCAGATGGCCTTCAAGAAGCTGAGTGGTGGTGGCGAGGGGCTGCGCGGGATGGTGACCCGGCGGCTCACCGGCGAACAGATGACGGTGATGGAGGTGAGAGGGCACGGGACGTGCTGGTTCGCGGACCGGGCCTCGGAGATCAACCTGGTCGGCCTCCAGGGGGACAAGCTCTACGTCGAGTCGAGCAACCTGCTCGCGACCGACGCCGGGCTCCGGACGGGCACGACGTTCACCGGGCTGCGCGGCGCCTCGCAGGGCAACGGGCTGTTCACGACGACCGTCGAGGGACACGGACAGGCGGCGATCGTCTCCGACGGCCCGGCCGTGGTGCTCCGGGTCAGCCCGCAGTACCCGCTGATCGTCGACCCGGGCGCCTACATCGCCCACCAGGGGAACGTACGGCAGTCCTTCCAGTCCGGTGTGACGTTCCGCACGCTCTTCGGGGAGGGCGGCGGCGAGGCCTTCCAGATCCGCTTCGAGGGCGACGGACTGGTCTATGTGCAGCCGAGCGAGCGGAACACGATCGCGGGGGACCTGTGAGATGAGCTTCCGGGAGATCAACTCCAAGATGGTCGAGGCGACCGTGCTGCCCGGCCGTCGGCTGTTCAGCCAGCGCGGCGCGATGCTCGCCTACAAGGGGGACGTGTCCTTCACGCCCAATCTCCAGGGCGGCCAGGGCGGGCTGATGTCCATGCTCGGGCGGCGAGTGGCCGGCGAGGCGACCCCGCTGATGACCGTCGAGGGCAGCGGCACCGTCTTCTTCGGGCACGGCGGCCACCACGTGCACGTCATCAACCTCTCCGGCGACACCCTGTACGTCGAGGCCGACCGGCTGCTCGCCTTCGAGGGCACCCTGCAGCAGGGCACGATGTTCATGGGCTCGCAGGGCGGGGTCATGGGCCTGGTCCGGGGCCAGGTCACCGGGCAGGGCCTGTTCACCACCACGCTCCAGGGGCAGGGGGCGGTGGCCGTGATGGCGCACGGCGGCGTCTTCGAGATCCCCGTCACACCCCAGCGCCCGGCCCATGTGGACCCGCAGGCGTACGTCGCCCACCACGGCGACGTGCGCAACAAGCTGTCCACCGCGCTCGGCTGGCGCGACATGGTGGGCCGCGGCTCCGGCGAGGCGTTCCAGCTGGAGCTGAGCGGCAGCGGCACGGTCTACGTCCAGGCCTCGGAGGAGAAGCTGTGAGCGCGTACGGACCCCCCGGCGGCCCGGTGGTGTACGACCCGATGACGCTGCCCGTCGACGACAACGTGAACAAGTACACCTTCTGCGTCGAGCTCAAGAGCGGGCAGTGGTTCCTGCAGAAGGGGAAGATGATCGCCTACTACGGGGCGATCGAGTTCAACGGCATCGGACACGGCCGACTCGACCGACTTGTCCGTACGTCTTTCCATTCGCCACTGCACGCGAGCGACTGGGTCGTGGCGCAGGGCTCGGGCAAGATGCTGCTGGCCGACCGGGCCTTCGACGTCAACTCCTACGACCTGGACGACGGGAACTTGACCATTCGCGCGGGCAACCTGCTCGCTTTTCAGCCAAGTCTCGCGCTCAAACAGTCGATCGTGCCAGGTTTTCTGACCCTTATCGGAACCGGAAAGTTTGTGGCCGCATCTAACGGTCCGGTGGTGTTCCTGGAACCTCCGATCCGGGTGGACCCCCAGGCGCTGGTCGGGTGGGCCGACTGCCCGTCGCCGTGCCATCACTACGACCACGGGTACCTGACGGGCGTAATGGGCGGTCTACGTGCGATGACGGGCCTGGGCGGGGCCTCCGGCGAGGAGCACCAGTTCGAGTTCGTGGGAGCCGGGACGGTCCTGCTGCAGTCGAGCGAGACCCTGATGGCCGAGCAGGCGACGGGTGCTGTTCCGCCCGAACCGGGGGTGCCCGGCGGTGGCGGAGCGACACCGTCCGGACACGGTCCGCAATCAGCGGCCGTACCGCGCCTTCCCGGACAGCTGGGGGACCTCCAGCGTCGCTTCGGGCTGTGAGCGGTAGTCTGCGGAGTGTGACGTCGAACGCGTGCGCACAGTCACACCACCCGAAGTAGTTCGTCATTCAACTTCTTAGGTAGACTTCATTCATGGAGACCGAGACGGCCACGCGCTGGCTGACCGATGCGGAGCAGTGCGCCTGGCGCACCCACCTGGAGGTCAACAGGCTGTTGACGTACCAGCTCGAAAAGGATCTGCAGCCGTTCGGCCTGACTATGAACGACTACGAGATCCTCGTAAACCTGTCCGAGTCGGACGACGTGCGGATGCGGATGAGCGATCTGGCCTCCGCGACGCTGCAGTCCAAGAGCCGGCTCTCGCACCAGATCACGCGGATGGAGAACGCGAACCTGGTGCGGCGCGAGAACTGCGAGTCCGACCGGCGCGGGTTGTACGCCGTGCTGACGGAGCACGGCATGGAGACGATGAAGAAGGTCGCGCCGTATCACGTGGCATCGGTGCGGAAGCACTTCATCGATCTGCTCTCGCCGGAGGCGTTGATAGAGCTGGACAAGGGGTTGAAGCCGATCGCCGACCATCTGAGGGGGCAGCGGGGGCGCCCCTGAGGCTCTCCGAGAACCTCAGGGAGCAGCAGCTGGGCGGGGGTGGGGCGCGCGACCCGGCGCTAGCGGCCCACCCGTGCCGCCCGGGGGTCCCCCCAGGCTCTTGAGGCACTGGGGGAGCCACGACTGCCCGCAGCCACGGCGGCGACCAGGGCGGTCCCGCCCGCCAGAGCGAAGCACAGTGCCAGCGGCATGCGGCCGATCAGCACCCCCGTCACCAGCGCTCCCCCCGAGCTGCCCGCGTTCACCCCGGTGTTCACCCATGCCCCGGCCCGGGTTCGAGCGCCCTCCGTCGCGGTCTCGTCGGCCAGGAGATAGGCCGTCGTCAGGGCCGGGGCGATGAACGCGCCCGCGCAGGCCGTCGCCGCCGTCAGTGTCCACAGGTCCGGTGCCAGGCCCGCCGCAGCGACGGTCAGGCCGAGCCCCGTCGCGAAGCGGCGCAGCCGCACCCGGGCGGGTGTACGCCACCGCACCGCCCCGTTGACCAGCCCGCCCACCGCGCTGCCCGCCGAGAGCGCGCCCAGCACCCAGGGCACCAGGGCGGTGTCGTACGACCGTTCGGCGGCGAAGGCCAGCACCAGCAGTTCGATGCCGCTGAGGGTCAGTCCGACGCCCGTGGCCACGACGACCGGGGGCAGCAGGCCGCGAACGCCGCCGCGCCCCTTCCCGCGGGGCGTGGGACGTGGTCCGGGCATCGTCGGGGACGTCACGAAGGCGCAGGTGCCGGCGGTGTTCAGCAGCGCGCTCAGCAGGATGCCGGAGGCCGGCGGTGCGTATCCCACCAGCAGGCCGACCAGCGCCGGACCGGAGACGAACAGCAGTTCCTCGGCGACGCCGTCGAGGCTGTAGGCGCGCGGCAGCAGGCTCCGGTCGGTGACCAGTTCGGCCCACAGGGCGCGCATGGCGGGGCCCAGTGGGGGCGCGCAGGCACCGGCGAGGGCGGCGGCCGCGGCGATGAGGGGCGCCGGGGCCCCGGGCCGCCAGGTGAGGGCGGCCAGAGCGCACAGGAAGGTGCCGTAGAGGGTGGCCATCGGGAGCAGGGCGCGGCGCGGGCCGTGCCGGTCGACCAGGGACGCCCGCAGGGGCATCAGGAAGACCGCCGCGCCTCCGAACAGGGACATCACGGCACCGGAGACGGCGTAGGACCCGGTGGCGCGGGTGACGGAGAGCAGGACGGCCAGGGAGACCGTGCCGTAGGACAGGCGTGCCACGAGGGCGGCGCCGAAGGTGCGGCGCGCGTACGGGACACGCAGGACGGCGGCGTACGAGGGCCGCGCGAGGTGCGTGGACAACGCTCGAGTTCCTCTGTGAGAGGCGGAGAAGGGACACCGGAGGGACACGGCAGCCTGTCGTCAGGCCCCGCGGTCCGGTGCGCTCTATGCCAAGGAGAGGAACATGCCGGTCAACCTAGCAGCAGCTCGGCCGAGTTGACGACCGAGTTGACGGCCTTCAGCCCTCGGTCAGCCCGGTCACCAGTTCGTCCGCCGCGCGGTACGGGTCCAGTGCGCCTGCCACGATGCGTTCCGCGAGGGCGCTCAGCCGGCGGTCGCCGTGGAGGTCGCCGATGCGTTCGCGCAGGGCCGTGACCGCGATGGTCTCCACCTCGCGGGCCGCGCGGGCCTTGCGGCGCTCGTCGAGGACGCCGTGCTCCTCCATCCAGGCACGGTGCTTCTCCAGGGCCTCGACCACCTCGTCGACGCCCTCGGCGCGGGCCGCGACCGTCTTGACGATGGGCGGGCGCCAGTCGCCGGGACCGCGGGCCTCGCCCAGGCCCAGCATGTGGTTCAGCTCACGAGCGGTGGCGTCGGCGCCGTCCCGGTCCGCCTTGTTGACGACGTAGACGTCGCCGATCTCGAGGATGCCGGCCTTGGCCGCCTGGATGCCGTCGCCCATGCCGGGGGCCAGCAGGACGACCGAGGTGTCGGCCTGGGAGGCGATCTCCACCTCCGACTGGCCGACGCCGACCGTCTCGACCAGGATCACGTCGCAGCCCGCCGCGTCCAGGACGCGGATGGCCTGGGGCGCGGCCCAGGCGAGGCCGCCGAGGTGGCCGCGCGTGGCCATGGAGCGGATGTAGACGCCGGGGTCGGAGGCGTGGTCCGACATGCGCACCCGGTCGCCGAGCAGGGCGCCGCCGGAGAACGGGGACGACGGGTCGACGGCCAGGACGCCGACCCGCCTGCCCTGTTTGCGGTACGCCGTGACGAGGGCGGAGGTGGAGGTCGACTTGCCGACACCGGGCGAACCCGTCAGACCGACCACGTAGGCGTTGCCGGTCAGCGGGGCCAGTGCCGCCATGACCTCCCTGAGCTGCGGGGACGCCCCCTCCACCAGGGAGATGAGCCGGGCCACGGCCCGCGGGCGGCCTTCCCTGGCCTGGGCCACCAGAGAGGAGACGTCCTGCATCAAACAGCTCCGTTCACTTCACAGACGTAACTGAAACTCAGGCCTTCGGTACCCGCACGATCAGTGCGTCACCCTGGCCGCCGCCACCGCACAGCGCGGCCGCGCCGACGCCGCCGCCCCGGCGCTTGAGCTCCAGCGCCAAGTGGAGCACGACACGGGCGCCGGACATACCGATCGGGTGACCCAGCGCGATGGCGCCACCGTTGACGTTCACCTTTTCCGTGGATACGCCGAGGTCCTTCATTGACTGCACGGCGACCGCGGCGAAGGCCTCGTTGATCTCGATGAGGTCCAGGTCGGAAACCTCCAGGCCCTCCTTCTTCAGGGCGTGCTGGATGGCGTTGGAGGGCTGGGACTGCAGCGAGTTGTCCGGCCCGGCCACGTTGCCGTGGGCGCCGATCTCGGCGAGCCACTCCAGGCCCAGCTCCTCGGCCTTGGCCTTGCTCATCACGACCACGGCCGCCGCACCGTCCGAGATCTGCGAGGAGGTGCCGGCGGTGATCGTGCCGTCCTTGGCGAAGGCCGGGCGCAGCTTGGCCAGGGACTCCACGGTGGTGTCGCCGCGGATGCCCTCGTCCTTGCTGAAGACGACCGGCTCGCCCTTGCGCTGCGGGATCTCGACCGGGGTGATCTCGGCCTCGAAGACGCCGTTCTTCTGCGCGGCGGCGGCCCGCTGGTGGGACAGGGCGGCGATCTCGTCCTGCTCGGGGCGCCGGATGCCGAGGCGCGCGTTGTGCTTCTCCGTCGACTCGCCCATGGCGACGCCCTCGAAGGAGTCGGTCAGGCCGTCGTAGGCCATCGCGTCGAGCATCTCCACCGCGCCGTACTTGAAGCCCTCGCGGGACTTCGGCAGCAGGTGGGGGGCGTTGGTCATGGACTCCTGGCCGCCGGCGACCACGATGTCGAACTCGCCGGCGCGGATCAGCTGGTCGGCGAGGGCGATCGCGTCCAGGCCGGAGAGGCACACCTTGTTGATGGTGAGCGCCGGGACGTTCATCGGGATGCCGGCCTTGACCGCGGCCTGCCGGGCCGGGATCTGCCCCGCCCCGGCCTGGAGCACCTGGCCCATGATCACGTACTGCACCTGGTCGCCACCGATCCCCGCACGGTCGAGGGCGGCCTTGATCGCGAAGCCGCCGAGGTCGGCTCCGGAGAAGGACTTCAGCGAGCCCAGCAGTCGCCCCATGGGCGTACGCGCGCCCGCGACGATCACCGAGCTGGTCGTTCCAGAAGACATGAGCTGCGATCCCCTTCCAGCTACAAGGAGCCGAGGAGTGAACGAGGGTTTACTTCGAATGTACTGAGTGGCACTCCGTGCCGTCACCGGCCTGTCGGTGTGATCGCGCGCACGTTGCGTAACCACCTCCGTAGCGCTGCACTGAATCCATGCTGACGCGAATCGACCACATCGGGATCGCCTGTCACGACCTCGACGCCACCGTCGAGTTCTACAAGGCCACCTACGGCTTCGAGGTGTTCCACACCGAGGTCAACGAGGAGCAGGGCGTGCGGGAGGCCATGCTCAAGATCAACGAGACGTCCGACGGCGGCGCCTCCTACCTCCAGCTGCTGGAGCCGACCCGCGAGGACTCCGCGGTCGGCAAGTGGCTGGCGAAGAACGGGGAGGGCGTCCACCACATCGCTTTCGGTACGGCGGATGTGGACGGGGACGCCGAGGACATCCGCGGCAAGGGCGTACGCGTTCTGTACGACGAGCCACGACGCGGCTCCATGGGGTCGCGGATCACCTTTCTGCACCCCAAGGATTGCCACGGTGTCCTGACAGAACTGGTCACTTCGGCCCCTGTTGAGTCGCCCGAGCACTGACCCTCGTACATAAGGGCCGGTAGGGTTGGGGGCGGTCGTCGCCACAACCGGGACGACCGCATGCCGGGGTCCGGGTTTCGGGGGACGAGCGTCGGGGCGGCAGCCCGTGCTCCGCCGTTGATCTGACACCATTCCCCGGGGGCCCCGTTCGGCGGATGGACGGAGCTCGTTGGAGAAGCTGACCAGGGGACGGATGGGACCGCGCAGTGCGGGGCTACGAGAGCCAGGAGCGAGAGCCGGCGGCTGACGTCGACCACCTCTCTCGGTTCGAGGCCGAGATGAAGCGGCTGAAGACCGAGCGGGAAAAGGCGATCCAGCACGCCGAGGACCTCGGCTACCAGGTCGAGGTGCTGCGCGCCAAGCTGCACGAGGCGCGCCGCACCCTGATGACCCGGCCCGCCTATGACGGCGGTGACATCGGTTATCAGGCCGAGCAGTTGCTCCGTAATGCCCAGATCCAGGCCGATCAGCTGCGCCAGGACGCCGAACGGGAGCTGAGCCAGGCCCGGGCGCAGACCCAGCGCATCCTGCAGGAGCACGCCGAGCAGGCCGCCCGGCTCCAGGCCGAGCTGCACCAGGAGGCGGTCACCCGCCGGCAGCAGCTGGACCAGGAGCTGGCCGAGCGCCGGCAGACCGTCGAGTCGCACGTCAACGAGAACGTGGCGTGGGCCGAGCAGCTGCGCGCCCGCAGCGAGTCGCAGGCCCGCCGGCTCCTCGACGAGTCCCGCACCGAGGCCGATCAGGCCATGACCGCCGCCCGGACCGAGGCCGAACGGCTGACCGGCGAGGCCCGGCAGCGGCTGCAGAACGACGCCGAGGCGGCACGTGCCGAGGCCGATCAGATCCTGCGCCGCGCCCGCACGGACGCCGAGCGGCTGCTGAACGCCGCCTCCACGCAGGCCCAGGAGGCCACCGACCACGCCGAGCAGCTGCGCACCTCCACCGTCAGCGAGTCGGACGCCGCCCGCCGGCAGGTCACCGAGCTGAGCCGGGCCGCCGAGGAGCGCATGGCGCAGGCCGAGGAGGCGCTGCGCAAGGCGCAGTCCGAGGCCGAGAAGCTGGTCACGGAGGCCGAGCAGGCCGCCGCCAAGACCCTGTCGAGCGCCGAGGCCGCCAACGAGACCCGTACGCGTACGGCCAAGGAGCAGGTCGCCCGGCTGGTCAGCGAGGCCACCAAGGAGGCCGAGACCACCAAGGCGGACGCCGAGCAGCTGGTCGCGGACGCCCGTTCCGAGGCCGAGAAGATCGTCGCGGAGGCCTCCGAGAAGGCCCGCACGATCACCGCCGAGGAGAGCGCGACCCAGCTGTCCAAGGCCGCCAAGACCGCCGAGGACGTCCTCAACAGGGCGTCGGACGAGGCCAAGAACACCACCAAGGCCGCCGCCGAGGAGGCCGAGCGGATCCGCACGGAGGCCGAGGCCGAGGCGGACCGGCTGCGTGCCGAGGCGCACGACATCGTCGAGCAGCTCAAGGGCGCGGCGAAGGACGACACCAAGGAGTACCGCGCCAAGACGGTCGAGCTGCAGGAGGAGGCCCGCCGGCTGCGCGGCGAGGCCGAGCAGCTGCGCGCCGACGCGGTGGCCGAGGGCGAGTCCATCCGCGCCGAGGCCCGCCGCGAGGCCGTGGTGCAGATCGAGGAGGCGGCCAAGTCCGCCGAGGAGCTGCTGGCCAAGGCCAAGGTGGACGCCGACGAGCTGCGGCAGAAGGCGACCACGGACAGCGAGAAGGTCCGCACCGAGGCGATCGAGCGGGCCACCGGGCTGCGCCGGCAGGCCGAGGAGACCCTGGACCGCACCCGCAAGGAGGCCGAGCGGCTCCGCGAGGAGGCCGGTGAGCAGGCCGAGGCGGTCCGGTCGGACGCCGAGCAGGCCGCGCGTGAGCTGCGCGAGGAGACCGAGCGCGCGGCCGAGGCCCGGCGCGCCGAGGCCGCCGAGGAACTGACCCGGCTGCAGACGGAGACCCAGGAGCGGCTGGCGGCGGCCGAGCAGGCGCTCACCGACGCCCGCGAGGAGGCGGGCGGAATCCGCCGGGAGGCCGCCGAGGAGACCGAGCGACTGCGCGCCGAGGCCGCCGAGCGGATCCGTACGCTCCAGCAGCAGGCCGACGCCGAGGCCGAACGGCTGCGCACGGAGGCCGCGTCCGACGCGTCCGCCTCGCGCGCCGAGGGCGAGGCCATCGCCGTACGCCTGCGTTCGGAAGCCGCCGCCGAGGCCGAGCGGCTCAAGGTGGAGGCCCAGGACACCGCCGACCGGGTCCGCGCGGAGGCGCAGGCCGCCGCCGAGCGGCTCGGCACGGAGGCGTCCGAGACGCTGGCCGCCGCGCAGGAGGAGGCCACCCGGCGCCGCCGCGAGGCCGAGGAGCTGCTCGGTGCCGCGCGGTCCGAGGCCGACCAGGAGCGCGAGCGGGCCCGCGAGCAGAGCGAGGAGCTGCTGGCCTCGGCGCGCAGGCGCGTGGAGGACGCCCAGACCGAGGCGACCCGGCTGGTCGAGGAGGCCGACCGGCGCGCCACCGAGATGGTGTCCGCCGCCGAGCAGCACGCGCAGCAGGTACGGGACTCCGTCATCGGGCTGCACGAGCAGGCGCAGGAGGAGATCACCGGGCTGCGCTCGGCCGCCGAGCACGCGGCGGACCGTACCCGCAGGGAGGCCGAGGAGGAGGCGGACCGGGTCCGCGCCGACGCCTACGCCGAGCGGGAGCGGGCGAGCGAGGACGCGTCGCGGGTCCGGCGCGAGGCGGGCGACGAGGCGGAGGCCGCCAAGGCACTCGCCGAGCGTACGGTCACCGACGCGCTCGCGGAGTCCGAGCGGCTGCGCTCGGACTCGGCCGCGCACGCCCAGCGGGTGCGCACGGAGGCGTCGGACGCGCTGGCCGAGGCCGACCAGGCCGCGGCGCGCACCCGGGCGGACGCCCGCGAGGACGCCAACCGCATCCGCTCGGACGCGGCGACGCAGGCGGACACGCTCATCACCGAGGCGCGCAGCGAGGCGGAGCGGCTGCAGTCGGAGACGGTCGCCGAGGCGGACCGGGTCCGTACCGAGGCCGTCGCGGGCGCCGAGCAGCTCATGGCGGACGCCACCGACGACGCGGAGCGGCTGCGCGCCGAGGCCGCCGAGACGGTCGGCTCGGCCCAGCAGCACGCGGAGCGGCTGCGGGGCGAGGCCGAGCGGCTGCGGGCGGACGCGGAGGCGGAGGCCGAGCGGCTCGTCAACTCGGCGCGCGAGGAGTCCGAGCGGACCCTCGACGAGGCCCGCAAGGACGCCAACAAGCGGCGCTCGGAGGCGGCCGAACAGGTCGACACGCTCATCACGGAGACCACGGCCGAGGCGGACAAGCTGCTCACCGAGGCCCAGCAGCAGGCGCTGAAGACCACCGCGGACGCGGAGTCGCAGGCCGACACAATGGTGGGTGCGGCCCGCAGCGAGGCCGAGCGGCTCGTCTCCGAGGCGACCGTCGAGGGGAACTCGCGGGTCGAGAAGTCCCGTACCGACGCGGACGAGCTGCTGGTCGGCGCCCGCCGGGACGCGACCGCCATAAGGGAGCGCGCAGAGGAGCTGCGCGACCGCATCACGACCGAGATCGAGGAGCTGCACGAGCGGGCCCGCCGCGAGGCCGCCGAGACGATGAAGTCCACCGGCGACCGCTGCGACGCGCTGATCAAGGCGGCCGAGGAGCAGCTGGCCAAGGCGCAGGCGAAGGCCAAGGAGCTGGTGTCGGAGGCCAGCTCCGAGGCGGGCAAGGTCCGGATCGCCGCGGTCAGGAAAGCGGAGGGCCTGCTCAAGGAGGCCGAGCTGAAGAAGGCGTCCCTGATCAAGGAGGCCGAGGAGCTGAAGGCCGAGGCGATCCGCGAGGCCCGGCGCACGGTCGAGGAAGGAAAGCGCGAACTGGAGATCCTGGTGCGCCGGCGCGAGGACATCAACGCCGAGATCTCCCGTGTCCAGGACGTGCTGGAGGCGTTGGAGTCCTTCGAGGCGCCGTCGGCCGGCAAGGACGGCGGAGTCAAGGCGGGCGCTACCGTGGGCGCCCCCCGATCGGGTGGCAAGTCCTCGGACGGCTAGCGGGCGGCACGGATTCCGGTGTCTTCTGGGGGCTTTGTCCCGTTCTTTGGCAAGCCGTCCTGCGGTCAGCCACCCAAAAGAGGTGTCATTCTCCAGATCAAACACGTATCCGCTCGATGACACACCGCTTCGGCCCCTAGGATTCCCCCTATCACCTCACCGGTCTCTTTCGACAGGAACCCCATGAGCGACACTTCCCCCTACGGCTTCGAGCTTGTGCGGCGTGGGTACGACCGCGCTCAGGTGGACGAACGAATCTCCAAGCTCGTCTCCGACCGTGACAGCGCTCTCGCCCGCATCACCGCTCTGGAAAAGCGCATCGAGGAGCTCCACCTCGAGACGCAGAACGCCCAGGCCCAGGTGACCGACGCCGAGCCGTCGTACGCCGGTCTCGGCGCGCGTGTCGAGAAGATCCTGCGCCTCGCCGAGGAAGAGGCCAAGGATCTGCGCGAGGAGGCCCGGCGCGCGGCCGAGCAGCACCGCGAGCTGGCCGAGTCGGCGGCCCAGCAGGTGCGCAACGACGCAGAATCGTTCGCTGCGGAGCGCAAGGCCAAGGCCGAGGACGAGGGCGTCCGGATCGTCGAGAAGGCCAAGAGTGAAGCCTCCCAGCTGCGTTCCGAGGCGCAGAAGGACGCGCAGTCCAAGCGCGAGGAGGCGGACGCCCTCTTCGAGGAGACCCGCGCCAAGGCCGCGCAGGCCGCTGCCGACTTCGAGACGAACCTCGCCAAGCGCCGCGAGCAGTCCGAGCGCGACCTGGCCTCCCGCCAGCAGAAGGCCGAGAAGCGCCTCGCCGAGATCGAGCACCGCGCCGAGCAGCTCCGTCTGGAGGCGGAGAAGCTGCGCACGGACGCCGAGCGCCGCGCCCGCCAGACGGTGGAGACGGCCCAGCGCCAGGCCGAGGACATCGTGGCCGACGCCAACGCCAAGGCCGACCGCATCCGCTCGGAATCCGAGCGCGAGCTCGCGGCCCTCACCAACCGCCGCGACAGCATCAACGCCCAGCTGACGAACGTCCGCGAGATGCTCGCCACGCTGACCGGCGCCGCGGTGGCCGCGGCCGGCTCCCCCGCCGAGGACGAGCCGATCTCCCGGGGCGTTCCGGCGCAGCAGTCCCGGTAGGCACGGGTAGGAGTACGCCTCCGTGAGGGGCGGTGGGACCCGGTCCCGCCGCCCCTTCCGCATGTGTTCCGCATGCCCTAGCGCAGTCCCAGCAGCGGCGGTCTGCTCGTGCCGTCGCCGTTGACGACGACCCAGGTGTCGCCGGCTCGCAGCAGTTGGCCGCCGGTGGCGTACCGGTCCGTGCGCACCGCCGTGCCGTCGTCCTCGCCGACGCTCCGGCCGTGGGCCGTGTCGAGTGTCCGCAGCCGGCCGTTCCCGAGCACCGCCACCCGGCCGCGGCCGGCCGGAGCCAGCGCGGCGACCTCACCCACGTCGGCGTGCCACAGGTGCCGGCCGTCGCGCAGCGCGTAGCCCGAGACACCACCGGCAGAGGAGGCACCCGGCTCGGCACCGGCGACGACGAGCGTGTCCCCGCTGACGGTCGTCCAGAGCGCCGGCCGCGCCTTGAAGGTGTCGTAGTCGGCCGGCCGCGGGACGAGGTCCTCGTCGTCGCCGGTGAGCGGGATCCGCACCGGGTCGTCCGCGGGGTCCGGGTAGGCCAGGACGGCCGCGACGCCACGCTTGTCGCTCTCCGTCAGCAGAAGGGTGAAGGGGTCCGCGCAGAGCACCATGACCGTCTCGGCGGGGCTCTCGACGGGCAGGGCCAGGCTGCCGCGCTGCTTGCCGGTCGCGTTGTCCAGGGTCACCAGCCGGCCGCTGCCGCCGTCCGCGGTCTCGCACGTCACCACGATCGTGGTGGTGCCGCCGGCGGCGGAGACGACGTTCGGCGCGCACGCCTCGCCGTCACGGTGCTTGCGGTGCAGATCGGCGCTCCAGCGCGGTCGGCCGTCGGCCAGGCCGTACGCCTGGACGCCCGTGTCGGTCAGCGCGACGGCCACGTCCCGGTCGGCCGCGAGCAGGCTGTCGCTGGCGGAGGTGAACCGGGCGACGCCCTTGATGTGCCGCTCCCACAGCGTGCGGCCGGTGCGGGTGTCGACGCCCCACACCGTGTCGCAGGGCTTCCTGTACCGCGCGAAGGCGACCAGTCCGACGCCGTCGACGACGCGCTCGCTCATCCCGCACACCGACTCGCGCACGGGGGCGCGCAGCGTCCAGCGGCGGTCGCCGCCGTGGGAGTCGTAGGAGACGAGCGCGTCGTCGCGCACCCGCACGACGGTCGGGGCGTCCCGGCCCACGGTCCACACGCCCTGGGCCCGTACGGTCGCCGGCCGGTCCGGCGCGGCCTGCCAGGAGGCGTCGAGAACCGGGCCGCGCATCCACAGGTACGCCTGCCGGCCGGGCCAGAGCGCGAGCAGCACGCCCACCAGGGTGAGGGCGGCGGGCACGGCCTTGCCGGGACTCCGCTCGGTGAACGACTGGAACGCGCGGGCCAGGACGCCGAAGCCGACGAACGTCAGCAGGAACGCCAGCAGAAGAGTGGGTGCGGTGCCTTCCGGACAGGGCGTCGAGTCGCCGCCGCACTCGCCGCCCGGAATGGACGTCCACCCCAGCACATGGAACTCCACCGCGAGCCCGACCGCGGCCCCCGCGACCACGACCGCCAGCCCCGCCCACACCGCGCCCGACCGCGTGCGCGGTCTGCCGTCCTCAACCACTTCCGCCCCCGCCGTGTTCTGTTTTCCGGCGCTCCCCAGCACCGCCCCCGTTGATCAGGGGAGCTGGAGCATAACCCGCCGGTAGGGGCGCACGGACTCCCCCCGACCGCTCGAGTGGCCGCGGCCCGACACCCGTCCTAGCGTGGCCGCATGATCGAGCTGGTGGGGCTGACCAAGCGGTACGGCGAGAAGCTGGCGGTCGACGGCCTCACCTTCACGGTCAGGCCCGGCATCGTCACCGGGTTTCTCGGGCCCAACGGCGCCGGCAAGTCCACGACCATGCGGATGATCCTCGGCCTTGACCGGCCCACCGCCGGGGACGTCCGGATCGACGGGCTGCACTACGCCCAGCTGAAGGACCCGCTGACGTACATCGGGGCCCTGCTGGACGCGAAGGCCGTGCACGGCGGGCGCACCGCGTTCAACCATCTGCTGTGTCTCGCGCAGAGCAACGGGATCCCTGGGCGGCGGGTGGACGAAGTGCTCGACGTCGTCGGGCTCACCGCCGTGGCCCGGAAGAAGGCCAAGGGGTTCTCGTACGGGATGGGCCAGCGGCTCGGGATCGCGGCCGCACTGCTCGGTGATCCGCGGATCCTGATGTTCGACGAGCCGGTCAACGGGCTCGACCCCGAGGGCATCCACTGGATCCGGAACCTGATGAAGTCGCTGGCCACGCAGGGGCGGACCGTGTTCGTCTCGAGTCATCTGATGAGCGAGATGGCACTGACCGCGGATCATCTGGTGGTCATCGGGCAGGGACGGCTGCTCGCCGACACCTCGATGACGGACTTCGTCCGGCAGAACGCGCGCAGCTATGTACGGATCCGTTCTCCGCAGCGTGAGCGGCTGCTGGACGTGCTGCACGAGGACGGCATCACCGTCGTGGAGGCGGGCGGCGAAACGCTGGAGGTGGCGGGCGGCAAGGCCGAGCGGATCGGGGAGCTGGCCACGCGGTACGGGATCGTGCTGCACGAGCTGAGCCCGCAGCAGGCCTCGCTGGAGGAGGCGTTCATGCAGCTGACGGCGGAGTCGGTGGAGTACCACGCGCACGCCGCGCCCGCGCCCGCCCCGCAGGACTGGGGCGCCGGCTGGAAGGGGGCCTGAGGCCATGGCAGTCCGTCAGGTCGTGCGGTCGGAATGGACCAAGATCCGGTCCGTCGCCTCCACGGTGTGGACACTGTCGCTCGCCGTGGTGGTCACGCTCGCCCTCGGGACGCTCATCTCCGCGCTGTCGAAGAGCCAGTACGAGAACATGCCGCTGCGGGAGCGGCTCTCCTTCGACCCGACGGTCATCAGCTTCGCGGGTATGACCCTCGGCCAGCTCGCCATGATCGTGTTCGGGGTGCTCGTCGTCTCCAACGAGTACAGCACCGGCATGATCCGCGTCTCACTGGCCGCCGTGCCGCAACGCGGCACCTTCCTGTTCAGCAAGATCGCCGTGGCGGGCGCGCTCGCCCTGGCCGTCGGCATGGTCACCGGCTTCGCCGCCTTCTTCCTCGGGCAGGCGATGCTCGGCGACCTCGGCACCCGGATCGACGACCCCGGGGTGCTGCGTGCGGTGATCGGCGGCGGGCTCTACATGGCCCTCATCGCGATGTTCTCCATGGGCATCGCCACGATGCTGCGCTCCCCCATGCTGTCGCTGGGCATCCTGATGCCGTTCTTCTTCCTGATCTCCAACATCCTGGGCAACGTCGACGCCACCAAGAAGGTCGGCCGCTTCCTGCCCGACCAGGCCGGCAGCCGGATCATGCAGGTGGTGCCGAGAGTCGGCGACGACACGCCCTACGGCCCCTGGGGCGGGCTGGGGATCATGGCGCTGTGGGTGGTCGCGGCGGTCGCGGGCGGTTACGCCCTGCTGAAGCACCGGGACGCCCAGTAGGCGTCCGAGCCACGTTCCGTGATGCCTTGGCTTTACTTACTCTTGGGCGGAACCGTCAGCGCCCGGATATCCTCCTATCCCTTACGGGGGCGTGTGCCCCGCTGTCCTGAACCTTTCGATGGGTGCGGAGCATGATCGAGGCTGTAGGCCTTACCAAGCGCTACGGCGACAAGACCGCCGTGTACAACCTTTCCTTCCAGGTGCGACCGGGAGCCGTGACCGGCTTCCTCGGGCCCAACGGATCGGGCAAGTCGACGACCATGCGGATGATCCTCGGGCTGGACAACCCGACGTCCGGCGCGGTGACCATCGGCGGCTTCCCGTACCGCAAGCTGCCCAACGCCCCCCGCCAGGTGGGCGCGCTGCTCGACGCCAAGGCGGTGCACGGCGGCCGGGCCGCCCGCAACCACCTGCTGAGCCTCGCCCAGCTGTCGGGCATCCCGGCCCGGCGGGTGGACGAGGTGCTCGGGGTCGTCGGCCTGCAGGAGGTCGCGAGGAAACGTTCCAAGGGCTTCTCGCTCGGCATGGGCCAGCGCCTCGGCATCGCCGCCGCGCTGCTCGGCGACCCCCAGGTGCTGCTCTTCGACGAGCCGGTCAACGGCCTCGACCCCGAGGGCATCCTCTGGGTGCGCAACCTGATGAAGGCCCTCGCGGCCGAGGGCCGTACGGTCTTCGTCTCCTCGCACCTGATGAGCGAGATGGCGCTGACCGCCGACCACCTCATCGTGATCGGGCGCGGACAGCTGCTCGCCGACATGAGCGTGACGGAGTTCATCTCCGCCAACTCCGCCGACTTCGCGCGGGTGCGCACCCCGGACACCGAGCCCCAGCTGCGCGAGAAGCTGTCCTCCGCGCTCACCGAGGCGGGCGGCCACGTGCTGCCGGAGCAGGACGGCGCGCTGCGCGTGACCGGGCTGCCGCTGCCCCGGATCAGCGACCTGGCGCACGAGGCGGACGTACGGCTGTGGGAGCTGTCGCCGCACCAGGCCTCGCTGGAGGAGGCGTACATGCGGATGACGCAGGGCGCCGTCGACTACCGCTCGACCATCGACCAGAAGGCGGGCCTGCAGCAGCCCCTGCCGCCCGGCGCCCAGCCGCCCATGCCGGTTCCCGGCCAGGGCCAGCCGGGCTGGTACGCCCCGCCGCCGCCCCAGCAGGGCGGCGGGCAGCCGTTCGCGATGCAGACGCCGCCCTCGGGTCCGTACGGCGCCGCGCCCGCCGGCGCGCCGGGCGCTCCGGGTGCGGGTGCGCCCAACCCGTACGCGGCCCCGCAGGGGCAGCCTCCGGTGGCCGCTCCCCCGGCCCCGGCCGCAGCACCGTCCCAGCCCGCTCCCGCGGCCCCGGCCGCCGACCTGACCAAGTCCGAGGACGCCCGATGAGCACCCACCAGCCCCCGATGCCGCAGGCAACCGCAGCCGCGCCCGAGTGGCAGGCGGCGCCCGGCGGTCCGTACCCCGGTTACAACTCGCCGATCCCGGTCGTGCGCACCCACCTCGGGCACGCGCTCGCGTCCGAGTGGACGAAGATCAAGTCGGTGCGGTCGACGATGTGGACGCTCGGCGTCTTCGTCCTGCTCGTGGTCGGCATCGGCCTGCTGGCCGGTGTCACGGTGCAGAACTCCAGCTCCGACCTGGGCGGCGAGAGCCCGCTCACCCTCGGCTTCTTCGGCCTGCTGATCGGCATCATGTGCATCATCACGCTCGGCGTGCTGACCACGGCCTCCGAGTACGGCACGGGCATGATCCGTACGACGATGACCGCGTGCCCGAGCCGGGGCCGGGTGCTGGCGGCCAAGTCGATCGTGTTCTTCGTGATCGCCTTCGTGGTGACGCTGGCCACCGTGTCGTTCGTGGCGATGGTGCAGGCGTCGATGCTGAAGGGCCACGGCGCGGGAACCCCGTCCAGCGGGGAGTGGCTGAAGGCCACGGTCGGCATCAGCCTCTACATCGCTCTGCTCGGGCTGCTCTCGCTGCTCGTCGGCTCGATCATCCGGCACTCCGCGGGCGCCATCACGATCATGATCGGCACGGTCCTCGCCCCGCTGGTGCTCGCGCTGTTCATGAACGCGGAGTCGCTGCAGAAGGTGCAGAAGGCGCTGCTCGAGTACTCGATCCCGAGCCAGATGGGCGTCTTCTACAACAACACCCTGAGTCAGTCCGGCCCGACGGGCTGGGACCCGCTGTGGATCATCCTGGGCGTGACGGCGGCCGCGTACGCCGGCGCCTACGCGCTGCTGCAGAGCCGGGACGTGTAGCTCAGAACTTCGGCGCGTTACGGGACCGCTGCACCCGGATGGTGCGGCGGTCCTTCGCGTTCCAGCACGCCTTGTGCCAGTGGCGGCGGTCGTCGACGCCCGAGTGCTCCGGCCAGGCCACCACGTGCGGGACACCGGAGGGGATCATCTGGTCGCAGCCGGGGCAGCGGTAGGTCTTGCCCTCGGCGCTCGCCCCGGCGACATGGCGCACGCTCCACTCCTCGCCCTGCCAGCTCTCCGTGGACTGCCAGCCGCCGTACCGGCCGGCACGGTCGTCCTCGGCGCTCTGGCCGGACGACCCGGCTGCCTTCGGTCGGTTGCGACGCGGGGACACGGGACACCTCTCGGAGCTATACAGGAAGCACGGGCTGCATCCAGCCTACGCGGCCCCGACGGGGGTACACGTAGCGCGCCAACCCGTACAAGTCCCCCTCCCGGGCGGCTCATTCTGCAGACAATCCGCAAATCTCCCCGCCAGGCCGTGTCCTAGGCACGTGTCAGACGGTTATGCCGGTTGGGGGAGCTCCGGTCGGAGCCAAGGAAGCAGGAAGAGCGATGCACGTAGGAAGTTTTGTGCTGGCGGCCCAGTTCCCGGGCCAGGGGCCGGGGGAGGCCCTTCACCGGGCGGTCCGCTCGGCGGAGGTCTCCGAGGAGGCCGGGCTGGACACGGTGTGGCTGGCCGAGCACCACTTCGTGCCGTACGGCACATGCCCGTCAGCGATCACCCTGGCCGCGCTGCTGCTCGGCCGCACCCAGCGTATCCGGATCGGTACGGCGGTCAGTGTGCTGCCCACCGCGCACCCGGTCGCCCTCGGCGAACAGGCAGCGCTGCTGCATATGACAAGCGGCGGCCGGTTCACGCTGGGCGTGGGGCGCGGCGGCCCCTGGGTGGACCTGGAGGTGTTCGGCACGGGCCTCGACGCGTACGAGCACGGGTTCCCGGAATCACTCGATCTGCTGGTGCGCTGGCTGCGCGAGCCGTCGGTGTCGGCTTCGGGTAAACGGTTCTCCTTCCGTGAGGTACCCGTCGTGCCGCGCCCGTCGGAGGCACTGACGGAGACGCCCGGGCCCGAGGTCGTCGTCGCCTGCACCTCGCCGGCCAGCGTGCGGCTGGCCGCCGAGCGCGGGCTGCCGATGCTGCTCGGCATGCACATCGGGGACGAGGAAAAGGCCGAGATGGTCGCCCTGTGGCGGCAGTTCGCGCGGGCCGCCGGACGCCCGGCCGAGGAGATCGCGGGTGCGGCCCATGTCTCGGCCGGCGTCTGCCAGATCGCGGACCGGCGCACGGACGCGGCCGAGGCGCTGCTGAAGGCGATGCCGGGGTGGCTGAAACAGGGCCTCGACGCCCACGTCACCGTAGACGGCCGAATGCGTACGATGCGCGATCCGTACGCGTACACCGAACTGCTCTGCGGGCTGCACCCGGTGGGCACCCCGAGGCTGGCCGCCGACCGGCTCGCGGCCACTTCGGAGCGGACCGGAATCTCCCGGTTCGCCCTGCTCGTCGAGGGGTCGGGCGACCTCGCGGCGACGGAGGAGAACCTGCGGCGACTGGGCGCCGAGGTGCTGCCCCAGCTACGCTGACCGGCCGCCGACTCCCTTCTGCCGTAGGGCGCTTGCCGCCCCAGTACGAACGCACCTCCCCGTGGATGGAGCGGCAAGCAAGCGGCTCACCGAGTCGGGAGCACGACAGCCGCGCGTCAGCAGTCCCGAAGCTCCGGCGACTGGTTCAGCAACTGGTTGCGCACCGAGGTGAAGCGGGCCAATGTCTCGTCCACCGAGGCATCCAGAGGGAACACCGCCACCCGGTGGCAGTTCTGGAAGGCCAGCCGCACACCGAAGTGCCGCTGCAGCGCACCGCGTATGGCGTCACTCGCGAGCGCACGCAGCAGCTGACCTCGTGCCTGCTCGTCCGGCGGGGGCGTCTGGTTGTCGGCGAAGGGTCCGCCGTCCACCTTCAGCTGGGCCACCAGGGAGCTGATCATCTCCCACGCATAGGGCAGGGAGGTCCGGACGCAGTCGACGAAAGCTGCTTCGTCGACCTCGCCTCGCTCGGCCTGTTCGAGTAGGGCCGGTGAGACGTCGAGCGACATGGGTTCTCCTCTCGCACCCCCGACGAGCAGGGGTTGCCTGACAGATAAGGAAGTTCGCGATTTCGAACACGCTCAGTACACAGGTCGCGACCTCCCGTTTACTACGGTAGGCAACGGTCGGTGACCACACCAGCAGATTGCGTATATGGAACGGCCCCTTTGGGCACACAATCAGCCAGGGATGAACAAGAGTTTCCTGGATGAATGGGGTGACCCACCGGGTCCCGGTTGACGCCGGGGGCGGGCGGTGGGGAGGGCGAATCGCGTCTACCCGTGGGTGTCGAGTAGCGTTGCCGACCATGCGTCTCGTCATTGCCCGATGCTCGGTCGACTACGCCGGCCGGCTCACCGCCCACCTGCCCTCGGCGCCCCGCCTGATCCTGGTCAAGGCGGACGGCAGCGTCTCCATCCACGCGGACGACCGGGCCTACAAGCCCCTCAACTGGATGTCGCCGCCCTGCACCCTGAAGGAGGGCACGGGCGAGGACGAGGGCGTGTGGACCGTCGTCAACAAGGCGGGCGAGAAACTGATCATCACGATGGAGGAGATCCTCCACGACTCCTCGCACGAACTCGGTGTGGACCCCGGTCTGATCAAGGACGGCGTGGAAGCGCACCTGCAGGAGCTGCTCGCCGACCGCATCGAGACGCTCGGCGAGGGCTACACCCTCATCCGCCGCGAGTACATGACCGCGATCGGCCCGGTGGACATCCTGTGCCGGGACGCGGACGGGCAGACGGTCGCGGTGGAGATCAAGCGCCGCGGTGAGATCGACGGCGTGGAGCAACTCACGCGCTACCTGGAGCTGTTGAACCGCGACCCGCATCTCGCCCCGGTCCGCGGCGTCTTCGCGGCCCAGGAGATCAAGCCCCAGGCCCGGGTCCTCGCCACGGACCGCGGCATCAACTGCCAGGTCCTGGACTACGACGCGATGCGCGGGATCGAGGACGACAAACTGCGGCTGTTCTGACCGGGGCGCTCCGCTACGGCAGGCCGACAGCACCTTGCAGCGGCTGGCAAGCCATTCCCGCCGCGACGATGCTCAGCCCGTACGGCTGTGACCGGGGTGCCGAACCCGCCTGAGGCCGGTTGGGCACCGCCGGTCACACCCTCGTGGTTGAGCACCGTCGCGGCGGAGAAATTGTGCTTGCCCCTACATCACCGGGTCGGAGCCGTCTGCCGGGCTGCTCGATGATGGCGGGCCGCTGGCCGAGTTGGTGGTCGACGGGGTCGTTTCCGTCTGGGTCGGGGTGGGCGTGGGGGTGGGGGTCGGCGAGGAGCTGCTCGGCGTGGCCGACGGCGTCGTCCTCGTCGGCCTCGGTGAGCTGGGCTTCGTCGTCTGCGACTTGGACGGGGAGGGAGACGTACCCCCGCCACCCGTCCCCCTCGTACTGGTCGGGCTCGCCGAAGGCGCCGTCGCCGACGGGGTCGGGGCAACCGAGGTGCCGTCCGGACCCGGACCCGTCGGACTTCCGGAGGGCGTGCCGGCGCTGCCGGTCGATGCGCTGTCCTTCGGGTCCGCGCCCAGGCCGCCGTCGTCCAGTCCCTGACTCGCGGACGGATTGACGCCGACCTGTCCGGCCGGGTTCTTGTCCGCGCTCTCGTGGGACGTCATGCCGAGCGTGACGACCGTGCCGAGGACGGCGACGAGCAGAGCGCCGGAGCCGGCCGCGACCATGTTGCGGCGGGCCAGACGGCGGATGCCGCCGATCGACTTGAGGGACGGGGGCTGCTGGGTGACCAGGGTGTCGTCGGCAGGGGTGTACATCGGCTGGTAGGGCACCGGCAGCCCGCCGGGAGGCGACGCCGACTCCTCGTGACGGGCGGCCGGTATCTCCTCGCCCGCCATCGGTCCGGGCACATCGCCCGCGAGGTCGGCGACCAGGGCCAGGGCCCGGCGTCCGGCGACGGTGCCCCGCTTGTCGGCGAGCGCCGCGCGCAGGCCGCCCGAGGACTCCAGCTCGGCGCGGGCCCGGTCCAGCTGTCCGCCGCAGAGCGCGAGGACGCCCAACTCGTGGTGGAACCAGGCCTGTTCGGAGACCTCGCCGGAGAGCCGGGAGGCCTCGGCACCGGACCGCAGGGCCCGTTCCCAGGCGCTCCAGTGCAGCCCGGCGGCGAAGGCGGGTGCGGCCGTACGGGCGAGCCGTGCCGCGACGCTCTCCTCGCCCTCGACCGGAGGCACGGTGTCCGGCACCACGACCGCGAGCGCGGCAAGGACCGCGTCGGCCTCGGCGGACACCCGCTCGGGCGTGACCGAGGGGTGCCCGGCCCACCAGGCGTAGTGCTCGGCGGCGGTGAGGGCCTGCGCAGGGGCGTCGGCGGCATAGCCGGCGGCCTCCAGCTGGGCCGGCACTCCGGCCGCGAGGCGGTAGCGGGAGCCGACCGGGGAGACCAGTCCGCAGCTCGCGAGTTCACCGAGCGCGGCGTCCGCGTGGGTGTCGCCGACCAGCGCGGGCAGATGCGCCTGGTGCGGCACCTCGCCACCGAGCGCGACGGCGAAGCGCAGGGTGGCGCGGGCGGAGGCGCTGAGCCGGGAGGCGAGCAGCGGCGCGGGCGCGGCCGCCTCGCCGAGGGACGGCAGCGGGACGTCCTCCGCCTCCGCCGCGTCCAGGGGTGCCTCGACGGGAATGCGTACGTCCTCGAAGACGCCGTACTCGTCCACCGCGCCGGTGCTGGCGCGCAGTTGGTCGCGTTGCAGGAGCAGGGCGCCGGCCTGGACGAACCGCAGCGGCAGGCCCTCGGACTCGAACCACAGGTCGCCGGCCCAGTTGGCCTCCTCCTCGGTGAGGACCCGGCCCACGGCGCGCTCCAGGATCTCCACGCCGGCCGCGCGGTCCAGGCCGGTGAGGGCGACCTCCTCGACGTCGGAGCCGGCGGCGGGCGCGGGGACGTCCGGGGTGGCGCCGAGCAGGAAGGCGCACTCGGGGGTGGCGGCGAGCAGTTCGTCCAGGGCGGCGCCGCCGAGCTCCAGGTCGTCCACGACCACGACCGCACCGATCTCGGCGACCAGTTCGCGCAACTGGCCCCGTTCGGGCCGGTACAGGGGGGCGTCGTAGACGGCGTGGAAGAGGTCGTACAGGAGGTCGGTGGCGGTGCGGTGGAAGCCGGTGAGGTGGACCACGCCGTCGGGGGCGAGGTCCAGGCAGTCCTCGGCGACCAGATCGAGCAGGGCGGTGCGGCCGGAGCCGGCGGGGCCGGTGAGGCGCACCGAGCGGCCGCGGGCGAGGAGGCGGACCAGGCGTTCGCGGTCGTCCTGGCGCTCGAGGAGAGCCGGCGTGGGCTGCGCCGGACCCGCCGGCACGGGCGGGCGGGCGGCGCGCTCGGTCTCGGCGCGCTCGGCGGCGGTCCGCTTGCGCGGCCGCCCCGGCCGCTCGTGCGGCGGGCAGGGTTCTATCTCGCTTCCGTCGACCGGATTGACGGTCAGCAGGAAGTCGCCGGAGACCAGCTGCACCGTGCGGGCGAGCGCGGGCGTGCTCTGGCCGAAGTCGGAGGTGAGGGATTCCCGGGGCGGGCGACGGCTCGGAGTCTGGCCGTGCTCACCGGGTCCCGGAGTGATCGGGTCCATAGGTTCAAGCCCCCCAAAAGCGTCGTGTGCCCTGACATACCGGCCCCTCCCGGCCTTGCTGCACACCGCGCTGTCGCTTCTGGTCCGGGCCCGCGCGATCGAGGGTTTGAGGCAGCGGGCGACCGAACCCTAAACCTTCGCACAGTATCTACGACAGGGCGGGGTGCCGCGCGGTCCGAAGCATCACAGTCCGGTGAGGATTGCCCTCGACGTGCGCTTCGGCAGCTGCGTCCGGGTCTCCCCTGTCGCCCGGTTCACACCCGATCGGGGTGTTCACCCGGGACGCGTCACACGCGGGGCAGCGACTCCACCCCGATGCCGCCCTCGATGGCGAGGATGCGGTGCAGCCGGGTGGCCACCAGCAGGCGCTGCATCTGCGGCGGGACACCGCGCAGCACCAGACGGCGCCCGCAGCGGCCGGCCCGCCGGTGGGCACCCATGATCACCCCGAGTCCGGTGGCGTCCCAGGAGTCCAGTTCGGACAGGTCGAGCACCAGGTCGCCGACTCCGGTGTCGACGGCCGAGTGCAGGGCCGTACGGGCGTCCGCCGCGCTGCGGACGTCGAGGCGGCCCCCGACGACCAGCTCGGCGTGGTCGCCCCTGATGTACATATGCGCTCCCCGTTGAGTGCGGTGTGGCGTACTCCGTGACGGTGCTGGTGCTGATGCTGTGCAACGTCTGACTGCCTGAGTGGCAGAGCGGTTGCTGCTTGTAAGCGAACCGATACCGAATTCACCCCCGGGAGTGACGCTCCCGGGGTGTGCGTCCGGTCGTGTACGGGTCAGTACTTGTAGAAGCCCTGCCCGCTCTTGCGCCCGATGTCACCGGCGTCCACCATCCGGCGCATCAGCTCCGGCGCGGCGAACTTCTCGTCCTGGGACTCGGTGTAGATGTTGCTGGTGGCGTGCAGCAGGATGTCCACGCCGGTCAGGTCCGCGGTGGCCAGCGGGCCCATCGCGTGGCCGAAGCCCAGCTTGCAGGCGAGGTCGATGTCCTCGGCGGTCGCGACGCCGGACTCGTAGAGCTTGGTCGCCTCGACGACGAGGGCGGAGATGAGCCGGGTGGTCACGAACCCGGCGACATCGCGGTTGACGACGATGCAGGTCTTGCCGACGGACTCCGCGAACTCCCGCGCGGTGGCGAGGGTTTCGTCGCTGGTCTTGTAGCCGCGGACGAGCTCGACGAGCTGCATCATCGGCACCGGCGAGAAGAAGTGCACACCGACGACCCGCTCGGGGCGCTCGGTGGCCGCCGCGATCTTGGTGATCGGGATGGCGGAGGTGTTGGAGGCGAGCACGGTCTCCGGGCGCACGATCTTGTCGAGCGCGCGGAAGATCTCGTGCTTGACCTCCAGCTTCTCGAAGACGGCCTCCACGACGATGTCGGCGTCGGCGGCGGCGTCCAGGTCGGTGGTGGCGGTGATGCGGGCGAGGGCGGCCTCGGCGTCCTGCGCCTCCAGCTTGCCCTTGCCGACGAACTTGTCGTACGAGGCCTTGATGCCGTCGGTGCCACGCTTGATTGCCTCGTCGGTGACGTCGCGCAGAACGACGTCCCAGCCCGCCTGTGCGGCGACCTGGGCGATGCCGGATCCCATGAGACCGGCCCCGATGACGGCGAGCTTCCGTGCCACTCCGACTCCCTCAACGCTGTTGACGTCTGGCTCTTCGGCGGACCATAGCGCTCCGGAGCCGCTGTGTGACCGGTAAGTAACGCGCGTCACGTCTCAATTGACGGACATCACACCGGCAGGGGTCAGGACGAGCCACGGACGGCGTAGTTGAGGACCTTTTCGCTCAACAGGTCCTCGATGTCGTCGAGGAGAACGAGTACCTCTCGTGACACTTCGCGCGGTTCGCGCCCCTTGACCATCTCGCGTGAGATGACCGCCATGACCGTACTGTGCACCCAGCCGATCTGACCCGACATCAGGGTG
Source organism: Streptomyces sp. NPDC101165 (assembly GCF_044768135.1). Taxonomy (NCBI): domain Bacteria; kingdom Bacillati; phylum Actinomycetota; class Actinomycetes; order Kitasatosporales; family Streptomycetaceae; genus Streptomyces; species Streptomyces sp. NPDC101165. The sequence continues at coordinate 70,447 of NZ_JBIWPG010000023.1, forward strand.
GGCAGCTCGTCGTCGTCGGCCGCGCCGGTCTCCTCGCGCAGCGCGCGTTCCAGGTTGGCCTGGACCTCCTGGGCGATGACCCACAGCCGGGAGCGCAGCGCGGGGGCCTCCTCGATGACCCGCATGAAGCTCGCGTATCCGGGGATCAGGCCGACCCGGGGTGAGACCGCCTCGATCTCCTCGCGCAGCTCGCGCAGGACCGCGACGACCGCGGACTCACCGGCGGGGCGGCCCCGCACCCAGCGGGCGAGCCGGTCGACCATGCCGGCGGAGCGGTCGAAGAAGAGGTCCTCCTTCGCCGGGAAGTAGTTGTAGACGGTGTTGACGGAGACGTTCGCGGCCTCGGCGATCTCCGCGACCGTCACGGCGTCGAAGCCGCGCTCCAGGAACAGCCCCGTGGCGACATCCGAGATGTACTGCCTGGTCTGCCGTTTCTTCCGCTCCCTGAGTCCCTCAGCCATGTCCGCATCCTAACTTTGCTGGGCCCACTGAAAACTTGGTGTCATTGCAAAATTTCAGGGACTCTGTTTTTCTGTGGGCATGGCAGCAGTCATCAGCGCGGCCGGACTGGCCCGCACCTTCCAGACGAGAACCGGCCCCGTGGAGGCCGTGCGATGCGTCGACCTCACCGTCCGCGAAGGCGAGATCCTCGGCTTCCTCGGCCCCAACGGCGCCGGCAAGACGACCACCCTGCGGATGCTCACCACCCTGCTGAAGCCCACCGGCGGTGCGGCCACCGTCGCCGGGTGCGACCTGGCGACCGACCCGGCCGGCGTGCGCCGGGCCTCCGGCTACGTCGCCCAGTCCGGCGGGGTGGACCCACAGATCACGGTCCGGGAAGAGCTGGTCACCCAGGCCCGGATGTACCGCCTGTCGAAGGCCGAGGCCGTCGAGCGCACCGCGGAACTCGCCCGGGAGCTGGACCTCACCGAACCGCTCGACCGGAAGACGGGTGCCCTCTCCGGCGGGCAGCGGCGCCGCCTCGACATCGCGATGGCGCTCACCCACCGCCCGAAGGTCCTGTTCCTGGACGAGCCGACGACCGGACTGGACCCGGGCAGCCGGGCCGACCTGTGGGATCTGGTGCGCCGGCTCCGCGACGAGCACGGCACCACGGTCTTCCTGACCACCCACTACCTGGACGAGGCCGACGCCCTCGCCGACCGGCTCGTCGTCGTCGACCGGGGCGTCGTCGTGGCCGACGGCACGCCGAGCGCACTCAAGCTGGCCCACGGCGGCTCGATCGACGCCACCCTCCAGGACACCTTCCTCGCCATCACCGGCCGCGGCCCCACCCCGGCCGACACCGCCCCCGTCGCCGTATAGGACCGTTCACGTCGGACCGCTCACGGAATCAGAGAGATGCTTCTTCACGACACCGGCCTCGTCTTCGGCCGTTACCTCCGCCAGTCCCTGCGCTCCCGCTTCGCGCTGCTCTTCGGCGTGCTGACCCCGCTCCTCTATCTCCTGTTCTTCGGCCCGCTCCTCACCGACCTGCCGCTCGGCGGGAAGGGCAGTTCCTGGCAGGTGCTCGTGCCCGGGCTGCTGCTCCAACTCGGTCTGTTCGGGGCTCTGTTCGCGGGCTTCACGATCATCATGGAGAACGCCCAGGGGGTGGTGGAGCGGATGCGGGTGACGCCGGTCAGCCGGCTCGCCCTGCTCCTCGGCCGGGTGCTGCGGGACGCCACGGTCTTCGTCTTCCAGGCGGTGCTGCTGGTGCTCGCCGCGGTGGTGATGGGCCTGCGCGCGCCCCTGCCGGGCATCCTCATCGGCTTCGGGTTCGTCGCCCTGCTCACGCTCTCGCTGGCCTCGCTGTCGTACGCGCTGGGTATGCGGGTCCGCACCCCGCAGGAGTTCGGTCCGCTGATCAACGCGCTGTCGATGCCGTCGATGCTGCTGTCCGGCCTGATGCTCCCGATGACGCTCGCGCCCACCTGGCTGGACGTGCTCTCGCACTTCGTCCCGTTCCGCTATCTGGTGGACGCGGTGCGCGACGCGTACGTCGGCCAGTACACGAGCGCGCACATGCTGTACGGCGTGCTCGTCGCGGTCGGCTTCGCGGGGCTCGCCGTGACAGTGGGCACCCGTGTGTTCCGGACGGCCGGAGCGTAACTACGCTGGTCACATGGTCAATCTGACACGCATCTACACCAGGACCGGCGACAAGGGCACCACCGCCCTCGGTGACATGAGCCGGGTCGCCAAGACCGACCTCAGGATCTCGGCCTACGCCGACGCCAACGAGGCCAACGCCGTGATCGGCACCGCGATCGCACTGGGCGGCCTGGACGAGGAGGTCGTCAAGGTCCTCACCCGCGTCCAGAACGACCTGTTCGACGTGGGCGCGGACCTGTCGACGCCGGTGGTGGAGAACCCGGAGTTCCCGCCGCTCCGGGTCGAGCAGTTCTACGTCGACCGGCTGGAGGCGGACTGCGACCGCTTCAACGAGCGGCTGGAGAAGCTGCGTTCCTTCATCCTCCCCGGCGGCACCCCCGGCGCGGCCCTGCTGCACCAGGCCTGCACGGTGGTCCGCCGGGCCGAACGCTCCACCTGGGCGGCCCTGGAGGTGCACGGCGAGCACATGAACGCGCTCACCGCGACCTACCTGAACCGGCTCTCGGACCTGCTCTTCATTCTGGCCAGGACCGCGAACAAGGAGACCGGGGACGTGCTGTGGGTACCGGGCGGGGAGCGCTAACGCTTCTGCTCGGGGGCCCTGGCGGCCTCGGACCCCTTGGGGAGTCTGGGGAACAGCGTGTAGCTCGCGGCGACCAGCACGTTGATCCCGATCACCCACACCATCCTCAGCTGCCACGCCCGCAGCGAGCCGGTGTCGCCGTCGCCGCCGACGTACCAGGCCGCGCCCTGCAGCAGGGCGAGGGCGACGAGCGAGGCCAGGATCCAGCGGCCCGCGACCTTCCACTCGTGGAGGGCGCGGGCCGTGCCGTACTTCGGGGGCTTCACGGGCGGCGGGCCGCCGGCGAAGCGGTGGGCGACGCGGGCGTCCGCCCACTTGATCGTGGAGTGGCCGAGGCCGACGGTGAAGCCGATGTAGACGGCGGCGAGGCCGTGCCGCCAGTCGGGTTCCGCGCCGTTCTTGAGGTCGATCGCGGTGACCACGAACAGCACCACCTCCAGCAGCGGCTCGCACAGCAGCAGTGCGAGGCCCGTGCGGGGCATGCGCCACAGGTAGCGGAAGGCCAGCCCGGCGGCCAGCAGCACCCAGAAGGCCACCTCACAGGCGACGATCAATCCGACGATCAAGGTTCTCCCCCTTCGCTCACCCTTCCAGGCTGCCGTCGGCCGAGCCACGGATCATCGTCGGCGCGGGCGAACCCGCCGTAATCGAAAGTTGCAGTTCGGGACCCTTCCCGAGGGGCAGGCGCGGTGGCCGCGGGCCGTGTTGGATGGGGTCATGCCCCTCGCACTCCCCCGCCCGCACCGCGACGACCTGCGCATCACCGTGGGCGGCCTGCTCGGCGGGGTACTGCTGTGGGTGCTCGGGATCCACCCGCGCGTGGCCTCGGACCACCTCGTGCTGTGGCAGGCGCCCTGGGCCCCGCTGGTGCCGCTCGCGATGACCGCCGCCTGTGAGCCGCTGCGCCGCATCCGGCCCCGCGCCGGCCTGTTGGTCGGCACCGTCGCGCTGACCCTGGACACGGTGACCCTCGGCAGCATCGTCACGGTCGTGCTGTACACCGACCTGGTGTACGCGGCCGTCCTGTACGGCAGTCCCGCCGCCGCCCGGCGGATCCCCTGGATCACCGGGATGCTGACGGTTCTCGGCGGAGTCGTGCCCGCCGCCCTCTGGCGTGACCCACAAGGGCTGTTGATCGGTGTGGGCGTCGGCGTGGTCGCGTTCGCACCGGCCTCCACGGGCTGGGTGGTCCGCAACCACCGCGACGCGGCCGAGGCGGCCCGGCTGCGCGCCGAACAGACCGCGCTGCTGGCCGAGATGGACCGCACCCAGGCGGTCACCGTCGAACGGGCCCGGTTCGCACGGGAGTTGCACGACATGGTGGCCAACCACCTCTCGGCGATCGCCATCCACTCCACGGCCGCGCTCTCCCTGGACGACCCGAAGACCTCCATGGACGCGCTGGCGGTCATCCGGGAGAACAGCGTCGAGGGGCTGGCCGAGATGCGGCGGCTGATCGGGATTCTGCGGGACGGCTCCGGCGACCGGGAGCCCGCCGCTTCGCCCACGCTCGACGGCCTCGGCGCCCTGGTCGACGGCGCCCGCTCGAACGGTCTGGAGGTGACCCTCGAGGCCGGCCACGACAGCGTGCCCGTGCCGGTCGAGCTGGCCGCCTACCGGATCGTGCAGGAGTCGCTGACCAACGCTCTGAAGCATGCGGCGAAGGGGTGTGTCCATGTCGCCCTGCGACAGGAGAGCGGCACCCTTCAGGTGCGGGTGACCAGCCCGTACCGGCCCGGCGACAGTCCTCGCGCCCCCGGCTCCGGCGCCGGTCTCACCGGGATGCGGGAGCGGGCCGCGCTGCTCGGCGGCAGCTTCGAGGCCGGGCCCGAGGGCGGCCGCTGGGCCGTACGCGCCGCTCTTCCGCTCACCGAAGGAGACCCCGCATGAACCGCGCCGTCCGGGTCCTCGTCGCCGAGGACCAGTCCGCCGTCCGCGCCGGCCTGGTCCTCATCCTCGACAGCGCGCCCGACATCGAGGTGGCCGGGGAGGCGGCGGACGGACAGCGGGCGGTCGAACTGGCCCGGGAACTGCGGCCGGACGTGGTGCTGATGGACGTGCAGATGCCGCGCCTGGACGGGGTGTCGGCGACCCGGCAGATCGTCGCGGAAAGGACGGCGGACGTCCTGGTGCTGACCACCTTCGACCTCGACGAGTACGTGTTCGGGGCGCTGCGGGCGGGGGCGGCCGGGTTCCTGCTGAAGAACACCGAGGCACGCGATCTGCTGGAGGCCGTGCGGACGGTGGCGCGCGGGGAGGGAATCGTCGCGCCGGCCGTCACGCGGCGGCTGATCGCCGAGTTCGCGGCGAAGCCGGTGCGCGAGCCGACGGCCGACCCGGCCGCGCTGGACTCTCTCACCCGGCGTGAGCGCGAGGTGCTGTCGTGCATCGGCGAGGGGCTGTCCAACGCCGAGATCGCGGCGCGGCTGGAGATGGCGGAGGGCACGGTGAAGACGCACGTCAGCCGTCTGCTGGCGAAGCTGGAGCTGCGCAGCCGGGTTCAAGCGGCCGTACTGGCGCAGGAGTTGGGGATCTAGCGGGCCCGTCGGGCAAGTGGTCCAGACCTATTGACCTGTGGTCCAGACCTTTCTATTCTCGCGGCACCGTGGGCGTGAAGGCTCAGTCATGCCCCTGACACCCCCGACACACGAGGGAGGCGCAGCATGCGCTTCAGACACAGAGCCGCGGCAGGGTTCGCGACCCTGTTGCTCCCCCTGGCCGGTCTGGTCGGTCTCGCGGGCCCCGCCCAGGCCGCGACGAACGCCACCGCCACCTACACCAAGACCAGCGACTGGGGAACCGGCTTCGGCGGTCAGTGGACCATCAAGAACACCGGCACCAGCAGCATCAGTTCCTGGACCGTCGAGTGGGACTTCCCCTCCGGTACGTCGGTCACCTCCGCATGGGATGCGGACGTCACCAACTCCGGCACCCACTGGACCGCCAAGAACAAGTCGTACAACGGCACCCTGGCCCCAGGCGCCACCGTGTCCTTCGGCTTCAACGGCGCCGGTTCCGGCTCCCCGTCCAACTGCAAGCTCAACGGCGACAGCTGCGACGGCACCACGGTCCCCGGTGACGCGGCCCCCTCCGCGCCCGGCACCCCGACCGCGTCCTCCGTCACCGACACCTCCGTGAAGCTCGGCTGGAGCGCGGCCACCGACGACAAGGGCGTCAAGAACTACGACGTGCTGCGCGACGGCAAGGTCGTCGGCACCGTGACGACCACGTCGTACACGGACACCGGCCTCACCGCCGGCACCGACTACTCCTACACCGTGCAGGCCCGCGACACCGCCGACCAGACCGGACCGGTCAGCGGCGCCGTCGCCGTGCACACCACCGGCGGCGGCACCACTCCCCCGCCCACCGGCAACAAGGTCAAGCTCGGCTACTTCACCGAGTGGGGCATCTACGGGCGCAACTACAACGTCAAGAACCTGGTGACGTCCGGCTCCGCCTCGAAGATCACGCACATCAACTACGCCTTCGGCAACGTCACCGGCGGCAAGTGCGCGATCGGTGACTCCTACGCCGACTACGACAAGGCGTTCAGCGCCGACCAGTCGGTCAGCGGCGTCGCGGACACCTGGGACCAGCCGCTGCGCGGCAACTTCAACCAGCTGCGCGAGCTGAAGGCCAAGTACCCGAACATCAAGGTGCTGTGGTCCTTCGGCGGCTGGACCTGGTCCGGCGGTTTCGGTGAGGCCGCGAAGAACCCGGCCGCGTTCGCGCAGTCCTGCTACGACCTGGTCGAGGACCCGCGCTGGGCCGACGTCTTCGACGGCATCGACATCGACTGGGAGTACCCGAACGCCTGCGGCCTGAGCTGTGACACCAGCGGGGCCGCGGCCTACAAGAACCTGATGGCCGCGCTCCGCGCCAAGTTCGGCTCGAACAACCTGGTCACCTCGGCCGTCACCGCCGACGGCTCCTCCGGCGGCAAGATCGAGGCCGCCGACTACGCGGGTGCCGCGCAGTACGTCGACTGGTACAACGTGATGACGTACGACTTCTTCGGTGCCTGGGACGCCCAGGGTCCGACGGCCCCGCACTCCCCGCTCACCTCGTACAGCGGTATCCCGAAGGCGGGCTTCACCACCGCCGACGCGATGGCCAAGTACAAGGCGATCGGTGTCCCGGCGAGCAAGCTGCTCATCGGCATCGGCTTCTACGGCCGCGGCTGGACCGGCGTGACGCAGGACGCCCCGGGCGGCACGGCCACGGGTCCGGCGGCCGGCACGTACGAGCAGGGCATCGAGGACTACAAGGTGCTGAAGACGTCCTGCCCGGCGACCGGCACCGTCGCGGGTACGGCGTACGCGCACTGCGGCAGCAACTGGTGGTCGTACGACACCCCCGCCACCATCGCGACGAAGATGGCCTGGGCCAAGAACCAGGGCCTCGGCGGCGCGTTCTTCTGGGAGTTCAGCGGTGACACCAGCAACGGCGAGCTGGTGAGCGCCATCAGCAACAACCTGTAGTCGGGCAGATCCGGCTCAGAGCCACATTCGCTCCCCCTCGGCTTCGTCTGGGGGAGAGTGAATGTGGCTACGCCACATTCACTCGCTGTCCGGGCGGGGCTGCCTCCAGCCACGCGAGAAATCCGGTCAGCGCGTCTTCGCTCATCGCGAGTTCGAGGCGCGTGCCCCGGTGGGTACAGGCGAGGACCACCGCGTCGGAGAGCAGCGCCAGCTCCTCCTCGCCCTCGGGCAGCCGGCGGCCGGCCACCTCGATGGCGGCGCGCTCCAGGGTGCGGCGCGGGCGGGGTGCGTAGGAGAAGACGCGGTACCACTCGATGCGGTCGCCGTTGTAGCGGGCGACGCCGTAGCTCCAGCCCTTGCCGTTGGTGTCCGGTTTCTCGGGCACGTCCCAGCGCAGCGAGCAGTCGAAGGTGCCACCGGAGCGCTGGATCAGTCTGCGGCGCAGTCCGAACAGGAACAGTCCCACCACCACGAGCGCGATCACGATCCCGCACACAGTCAGAGCGAGGACCATCGGCACCGACCTCCTCGTCTCCTAGGCGATGAAACTGAGTAATGAAAAGGAAAAAACACCCACATCTGCCTCAGCCGCGACCGGCACCGGATTGCTCCGGGCCGGCCGCGGCTGAGTGACGTCATACCGCGCGCTGGATCAGCGCGCCGCGGTCGCCGCCCGCAGGCGGACATCCGCACGACGCTCGGCCTCGGCGTCGTCCTCCGCCTTCGCGCGCTCGAGCTCGCGCTCCGTGCGCTGGACGTCGATCTCGTCCGACAGCTCGGCGATCTCCGCCAGCAGCGACAGCTTGTTGTCCGCGAACGAGATGAAACCGCCGTGCACAGCGGCGACGACCGTTCCACCATCACTCGTACGGATGGTCACCGGGCCCGACTCCAGCACACCGAGCAGCGGCTGGTGACCGGGCATGACGCCGATGTCGCCGGACGTGGTGCGCGCGACGACCAGGGTGGCCTCACCGGACCAGACCTGGCGGTCGGCGGCGACCAGCTCGACGTGCAGCTCAGCAGCCATGGGTGGCTCCTCGGGTCACCACCCGGCGGTAGTGCCGGGTGTTGGGGTCAATTCTAATGGGCGTGGAGAGAGGGGCTGGACACACCCCGGAAGGGTGGGTCCGCGCCCCTCTCAGATGAGCGCGAGGCTCAGGAGACGCCCAGCTCCTTGGCGTTGGCCTTGAGGTCCTCGATGCCACCGCACATGAAGAACGCCTGCTCGGGGAAGTGGTCGTACTCACCGTCGCAGATCGCGTTGAACGCGGCGATCGACTCGTCGAGCGGCACGTCCGAGCCGTCCACGCCGGTGAACTGCTTGGCGACGTGGGTGTTCTGGGACAGGAAGCGCTCCACACGACGGGCACGGTGGACAACGAGCTTGTCCTCCTCGCCCAGCTCGTCGATACCGAGGATCGCGATGATGTCCTGGAGGTCCTTGTACTTCTGCAGGATCGTCTTCACGCGCATGGCCGCGTTGTAGTGATCCGCAGCGATGTAGCGCGGGTCCAGGATCCGGGACGTGGAGTCCAGCGGGTCCACGGCCGGGTAGATGCCCTTCTCGGAGATCGGACGGGACAGAACCGTCGTCGCGTCGAGGTGGGCGAAGGTGGTGGCCGGGGCCGGGTCGGTCAGGTCGTCCGCGGGGACGTAGATCGCCTGCATCGAGGTGATCGAGTGACCACGGGTCGAGGTGATGCGCTCCTGGAGGAGACCCATCTCGTCGGCCAGGTTCGGCTGGTAGCCCACCGCGGAGGGCATACGGCCGAGCAGGGTCGACACCTCGGAACCGGCCTGCGTGAAGCGGAAGATGTTGTCGATGAAGAACAGCACGTCCTGCTTCTGGACGTCACGGAAGTACTCGGCCATGGTGAGGCCGGCCAGCGCGACGCGCAGACGGGTGCCCGGGGGCTCGTCCATCTGACCGAAGACCAGAGCGGTCTTGTCGATGACGCCCGAGTCCGACATCTCCTCGATGAGGTCGTTGCCCTCACGGGTGCGCTCACCGACACCGGCGAACACGGAGACACCGTCGTGGTTGTTGGCGACACGGTAGATCATCTCCTGGATGAGCACCGTCTTGCCGACGCCGGCACCGCCGAACAGACCGATCTTGCCGCCCTTGACGTACGGGGTCAGCAGGTCGATGACCTTGACGCCGGTCTCGAACATCTCGGTCTTCGACTCGAGCTCGTCGAAGTTCGGGGCCTTGCGGTGGATGCCCCAGCGCTCGCCCTCGTACTGCTCGTCGACGTTCAGCACCTCACCGAGGGTGTTGAACACCTTGCCCTTGGTGAAGTCGCCGACCGGCACCGTGATGGAGCTGCCGGTGTCGGTGACCACGGCCTGGCGGACCAGACCGTCGGTGGGCTGCATGGAGATGGTGCGGACCAGGCCGTCGCCCAGGTGCTGGGCGACCTCGAGGGTCAGCGTCTTCTTCTCGCCGGCGTTGGCCGGGTCGGCCACCTCGACGTGAAGGGCGTTGTAGATGTCCGGCATCGCGTCGACGGGGAACTCCACGTCGACGACCGGGCCGATGACCCGGGCGACGCGGCCCGTAGCCGTCGCGGTCTCAACAGTGGTGGTCATTATCGGTCACTCCCCGCGGTCGCGTCGGCCAGGGCGCTGGCGCCACCGACGATCTCGCTGATTTCCTGGGTGATTTCGGCCTGGCGGGCCGCGTTGGCAAGACGGGAGAGCGTGTTGATCAGCTCGCCCGCGTTGTCGGTGGCCGACTTCATCGCGCGCCGCGTGGCGGCGTGCTTCGAAGCGGCCGACTGGAGCAGCGCGTTGTAGATGCGGCTCTCCACGTAGCGCGGCAGCAGGGCGTCGAGGACGTCCTCCGCCGAAGGCTCGAAGTCGTACAGCGGGAGAATCTCGCCCGTGGGGGCGGCCTCTTCCGCGACCTCTTCGAGACGCAGCGGCAGCAGCCGGGCGTCGAGCGCGGTCTGCGTCATCATCGAGACGAACTCGGTGTAGACGATGTGGAGTTCGTCCACACCACCCTCGGCCGTGTCCTTCTCGATGGCCTCGATCAGAGGCTCCGCCACCTTCTTGGCGTCCGCGTACGACGGCTCGTCGGTGAAGCCCGTCCACGACTCCGAGATCTTGCGCTCACGGAAGTTGTAGTGGGCGACACCACGGCGGCCGACGATGTACGTGTCCACCTGCTTGCCCTCGCGCTCCAGGCGCTCGGTCAGCTGCTCCGCCGCCTTGATGGCGTTGGAGTTGAAGGCGCCGGCCAGACCGCGGTCGCTCGTGAGGAGCAGGACCGCGGCACGGGTCGGGTTCTCCGCCTCCGTGGTGAGCGGGTGCTTGGTGTTCGAACCCGTACCGACCGCCGTGACCGCGCGCGTCAGCTCGGTCGCGTACGGCGTGGAGGCCACCACCTTGCGCTGCGCCTTGACGACGCGCGAGGCGGCGATCATCTCCATCGCCTTCGTGATCTTCTTGGTCGCGCTGACGGATCGGATGCGACGCTTGTAGACCCGGAGCTGGGCTCCCATGAGTCAGGTCCCTTCCTTACGTCACTTGGCGGCAGCGGCAGGAACGTCCTCGCCGAGCAGCTTGCCGTCCGAGGTCTCGAACTGCTTCTTGAACTCTGCGACGGCGTCGTCGATCGCCTGGATGGTGTCGTTCGACATCTTGGCGCCCTCGCGGATCGAGGTGAGCAGGCCCGACTCCTTGCGGTGCAGGTAGTCCAGCAGCTCGCGCTCGAAGCGGCGGATGTCGACGACCGGAACGTCGTCCATGCGGCCGTTGGTGCCGGCCCAGACGGAGACGACCTGGTTCTCGGTGGCCATCGGCTGGTACTGGTCCTGCTTCAGCAGCTCGACCATGCGCTGACCGCGCTCCAGCTGCTGCTTCGACGCGGCGTCCAGGTCGGAACCGAAGGCGGCGAACGCCTCCAGCTCACGGAACTGGGCGAGGTCCACGCGAAGACGGCCGGAGACCTGGCGCATCGCCTTGTGCTGCGCGGAACCACCGACTCGGGAGACGGAGATACCGACGTTCAGCGCGGGACGCTGACCGGCGTTGAACAGGTCCGACTCCAGGAAGCACTGGCCGTCGGTGATGGAGATGACGTTGGTCGGGATGAACGCCGAGACGTCGTTGGCCTTGGTCTCGACGATCGGCAGACCGGTCATCGAGCCGGCACCCATGTCGTCGGAGAGCTTGGCGCAGCGCTCCAGCAGACGGGAGTGCAGGTAGAAGACGTCACCCGGGTAGGCCTCACGGCCCGGCGGGCGGCGCAGCAGCAGGGACACGGCGCGGTAGGCGTCGGCCTGCTTCGACAGGTCGTCGAAGATGATGAGGACGTGCTTGCCCTCGTACATCCACTGCTGACCGATGGCCGAACCGGTGTACGGCGCCAGGTACTTGAAGCCGGCCGGGTCGGACGCCGGGGCGGCGACGATGGTCGTGTACTCCAGGGCGCCGTTCTCCTCCAGCGCGCGGCGCACGCCGGCGATGGTGGAGCCCTTCTGGCCGATGGCGACGTAGATGCAGCGGACCTGCTTCTTCGGGTCGCCCGAGCGCCAGTTGTCGCGCTGGTTGATGATCGTGTCGACGGCCAGGGCGGTCTTGCCGGTCTGGCGGTCACCGATGATCAGCTGACGCTGACCACGGCCGATCGGGGTCATCGCGTCGACGGCCTTGTAGCCCGTCTCCATCGGCTCGTGCACCGACTTGCGCTGCATGACCGTGGGGGCCTGCAGCTCGAGGGCGCGGCGGCCGGACGTCTCGATCTCGCCGAGGCCGTCGATCGGGTTGCCGAGCGGGTCGACGACACGGCCGAGGTAGCCCTCGCCGACCGCGACGGAGAGGACCTCACCGGTACGCGTGACCGGCTGACCCTCCTCGATGCCGCTGAACTCACCGAGGACGATGGCACCGATCTCGCGCTCCTCGAGGTTGAGGGCGAGGCCGAGGGTGCCGTCCTCGAACTTCAGCAGTTCGTTGGCCATGGCCGAGGGCAGGCCCTCGACCTTCGCGATGCCGTCGCCGGCAAGGGTGACCGAACCGACCTCCTCGCGCGAGGCCGCGTCCGGCTTGTACGACTGGACAAAGTTCTCCAGCGCGTCCCGGATCTCCTCCGGCCGGATCGTGAGCTCCGCCATCTGGGTTCCCTGCTCTCCTTGTTGGGCCCGAAGTTTCGGTGGGGGTCTGGGGGCGACCCCCAGGAATCCTCTTCACGGCCCAACCAGGGCCGTAAGTACGTACTGCTTTTCTCGAATGCCGAGGTGCTGCTAGCTCGCCATGCGGCGGGCCGCGTCCTCCAGCCGGTCCGCGAGGGAACCGTTGATGACCTCGTCACCGACCTGCACCCGGATCCCGCCGACGACCTCGGGGTCGACGTCCAGGTTGAGGTGCATCCGGCGGCCGTAGAGCTTGGTCAGCGCGGCGCCGAGGCGCTGCTTCTGCCCGTCGCTCAGCGGCACCGCCGAGGTGACGACGGCGACCATGCGGTCCCGGCGCTCGGCGGCGAGCTTGGACAGGGACTCCAGTCCCGATTCCAGGCTACGTCCACGCGGCGCGGTCACGAGGCGCGTCACCAGACGCTCGGTGGCGGGCTTGGCCCGGCCGCCGAGGAGCCGGTGCAGCAGCTCGATCTTGGCCGAGGTGCTCGCGGAGCGGTCGGTGAGCGCTGCACGCAGCTCGGTGTTCGAGGAGACGATCCGGCCGAACCGGAACAGCTCGTCCTCGACGTCGTCGAGCGTGTCCGTCTTCTGCGCCGCCGTGAGGTCGGCGATGTCCGCCAGCTCCTCCAGCGAGTCCACCAGGTCACGCGGCTGCGACCAGCGGGAACGGACCATGCCGGACACCACGTCGAGCGTGGTCTCGCCGACCTGGCCACCGATGAGGCGCCGGGCCAGCTCGGCCTTGGCCTCACCGGGCTGCGCCGGGTCGGTGAGGACCCGACGCAGGCTGGGCTCGCGGTCGAGCAGCGCGGTGACGGCCGCCAGCTCGTCCGCGAGCTGGACGGCGTCCACGGACGTGGAGTCCGTCAGCGCGTCGAGACGCTCACGTGCGGCTGCCAGGGCCTCGCGGCTCGCTCCGTTCATCGCGTGGCCTCGGCCTTCTCCTCGAGCTCGTCGAGGAAGCGGTCGATCACGCGGCTCTGCCGGGCGTGGTCCTCGAGGGACTCACCGACGAGCTTGCCGGCCAGTTCGGTGGCGAGCTTGCCGACGTCCTGCCGCAGGGCGCCCGCGGCGGCCTTGCGGTCGGCCTCGATCTGGGTGTGACCGGCGGCGACGATCTCCTCGCGCTGCCGCTGGCCCTCGGCCCGCATCTCGGCGATGAGGGCGGCACCCTGCTCCTGCGCCTCCTGGCGCAGGCGCGCGGCCTCGTGCCGGGCCTCGGCGAGCTGGGCCTTGTACTGCTCGAGGACGCTCTGGGCCTCGGTCTGCGCGGCCTCGGCCTTCTCAATACCGCCCTCGATGGCCTCGCGACGCTCTTCCAGAACCTTGTTGATGGTCGGGAGGAGCTTCTTGGCGAGGAAGATGAAGACGATGGCGAAAGCAATCAGGCCGATGACAAGCTCTGGGATCTCGGGGATCAGAGGATTCTGCTCCTCTGTCGCCGCCAGCGTTACCAGGGCGTTCACATCAGTGCCTTCCGTCTAAGGGAGTTGCGTCGAAGCGCGCTTCAGCTACGGAAGAGGAAGCCCATGACGATACCGATCAGCGCCAGGGCCTCACAGAAGGCGAAACCCATGATCTGGTTGGCGCGGATCAGACCGGCAGCCTCGGGCTGGCGGGCGAGAGCCTGGGTGCCGTTACCGAAGATGATGCCGACGCCGATGCCGGGGCCGATCGCAGCGAGGCCGTAGCCGACCGAACCGAGGTTGCCGGTGACGCCGTCGGCGGCAAGGAACTGGAGAGCGGACATGCCGGATCTTCCTTCTCTTTACGCGTACCGGTGGGGGTTGGCCACCGGTCAGTCAGATTGGACAGGGAGGGCGAGGAGGCTCAGTGGTGCTCGGCGAGAGCGCCCTGAACGTAGTTGCAGGCGAGGAGTACGAAGACGTACGCCTGAACAGCCTGGATGAAGAGCTCGAACGCCGTGAGCAGGATGGTCATCACGAACGAGGCGCCAGCGTAGACGATGCCGACTCCGTTCAGCAGGTACCAGGTGCCGATGGTGAAGGTCAGCAGCAGCAGGTGGCCGGCGAACATGTTCGCGAAGAGTCGGACCGCGTGCGTGAAGGGGCGGATCAGCACGTTCGAGAAGAGGTCGATGATCACGATCACCGGCAGTACGGCGCCGAGCGACTTGTCGTAACCGGTGATGTTCTTCAGACCGCCGGTGAACCCGTGCTTCTTGAACGTCAGGAACATCCACAGGATGTAGACGATGGCCGCCAGACCTGCCGGGAAGGCGATCATGGACGTCACGGGGAACTGTGCCAGCGGGATCACGGACCACAGGTTCATGATCCAGATGAAGAAGAAGAGCGAGACCATGAGGGGTACGTACTTCTCGCCCTCGCGCTTGCCCAGCGTCTCGTAGACGATGCCGCGGCGCACGAAGTCGTACCCGGCCTCACCGATCATCTGGAGCTTGCCAGGCACGAGCTTGGGCCTGGCGAACGCGGCCCAGAAGAAAGCGACGATCGCGACCGTGCCCAGCAGGGCCAGCAGCATCGGCTTGTTGAACTCGAACCCGCCGACAGTGAAGAGCGGCTTGAAGACAAAGGAATGCAGGCCGGGAGCCGGGAATCCACATCCGGTGAAGATGTGACAGTCGGACTCGAAGGCGAGCACCTGCGTCGGGTCAGCACTCACCGCGGACTCCTTCATCGTGGCGCATAGATACGGCAACCTCGTTGTGTCGGCGCGACGCGGGGCCGCGGTTCGGCACGGGACTGGTGTTACGGATGTGGGGGCGGCTGTGGGGCATCTCGCCTCGCGATTGAACAGGCGTCAGCTCAGATGCCCGCGCCCGCGATGCCGCAGTTGGCACCGGACGATAGCAGCATCTCCTGCATGCCTTTATCCCGGCCCTACCTCTCACCGCGAGTGCCCTGTCTTCTCGGGCTTGTCGCCCGCCGACGAGGCATCAGGTTCGACGTAGAGGATCTTGGCCTTCATGTGGGCACGGGTCTGCGCGACGATCCACGCCAGAGTGGTGACCACGAGAACGACGGCGAAGACACGGGGATTGAACAGGTTCGTGTCCTTGAACACGGCCACGAAGACGACCAGCAGCAGCAGCTGGGCGGTGTAGAGCATCAGGCCCATGCCCTGGAAGAGCTGCGGAAGTGACCTGGCGATGCGCTGCAGAACGTAGAGACCGGACCCCATGAAGAGGCACACGACCGCCGTCGCGACGACAGCCCCGATCGCTCCCTTGCCGCCCGCGACCACTCCGCTGACGACGGCGGCGAGCGCGCCGACGACAGCCGTGGGTACGGCGGCCTGGGCCAGGATCCGGGCGTCATTGGACGGCATGGCGGCAACTCCGCTTTCACAGGGGGCAGGTGTCGTCATGGACGAGCGTAGTCCCGGGCTGAGTGATCGAGACCTCACGCCATTGGACCGACGCACTTCGGTCCTTCGGCTCTCTCCGGGGTTCTCGTGAACCGTATCACAAACTATTTGATGAGGTCTTTACCTGGTAGGTGTGCGCGCTGTCACACATGAGAGTGACGGCGCGCGTCTGTGCAAAAACCGGGGTGTCTTGTCTGGTATTAGGGCGCTTTACTCCCCCACGACTTGGCAATGCTCTAGTCAGATTCTTACCTTGCCAAGCCGCGCGACCGGGGCCTCACCTGCTGACGCGACCGGCTTGAGGGCCTCTTCGATCAGGCTCTCCACGACCTCGGATTCGGGCACGCCCAGGTCCGCCTACGTCCACCTGCGCCCGGCCGGCGGTCGCCAGCAGCGCACAGCGATGGGGGCGCCGTCGCCGATCACCTCTACGAGGGCTGAGATGCCGGCCCCCGCCGGGCTACCGGACGTCGGCCTCCGCGCCCCGGTCCGGCACCAGTGCCTGGTCGCGGAGTGCGGTGGCCCCGTGGCACTCGCGCACCGTGCCGCCCGCCGGCACCGCGGCGTCGAGCGTGGGCACCGCCCGCCGCCTGCGGTACCGCGGCGGCACGAAGCGCTCCGCCCACCTGGGGGCACGCGGCGTGAAGCGGGGCAGCAGGAGCAGCGCCAGGCCGACCGCGCTGAGGAAGACCACGCCCAGCACGATCCACATCGACGCCGAGTTCACCGAGTACGCCAGCGCGCCGAAGGCGATCAGCGCCGACCAGAAGTACATGATCAGCACGGCCCGGCTGTGCGAGTGGCCGATCTCCAGCAGCCGGTGGTGCAGATGGCCCCGGTCGGCCGCGAACGGGGACTGGCCGCGCCAGGTGCGGCGCACGATGGCCAGCACCAGGTCCGCCGCCGGTACGGCGATGATCGTCAGCGGGAGCAGCAGCGGGATGTAGACCGGCACCGTCTGGTGCACCGCCGCCTTCTCCGAGCCCGTGAAGAGGGCCAGCGCGTCCGGGTCGACCTGACCCGTGATGGAGATCGCGCCCGCGGCCAGCACCAGCCCGATCAGCATCGAGCCCGAGTCGCCCATGAAGATCCGCGCCGGGTGCATGTTGTGCGGCAGGAAGCCCAGGCACATGCCCATCAGGATCGCCGCGAACAGGGTCGCCGGAGCGGCGGCCTCGATGCCGTACGAGTACCAGATCCGGTACGAGTACAGGAAGAACGCCGCCGCCGCGATGCACACCATGCCCGCGGCCAGGCCGTCCAGGCCGTCGACGAAGTTCACCGCGTTGATCGTGATGACGACCAGGGCGACCGTGAGCAGCGTGCCCTGCCACTGGGTCAGCGCCACGTTGCCGACGCCCGGGATGGGCAGCCACAGGATCGTCAGACCCTGCATCACCATGACGCCCGCGGCGATCATCTGGCCGCCCAGCTTGATCAGCGCGTCGATCTCGAACTTGTCGTCCAGGACACCGATCAGCCAGATCAGCGCGGCCCCGGAGAGCAGCGCCCGTGGCTCGTTGGATCTGGCGAAGACCTGGTTGAGGTTCGTGAGGTGGTCCGCGACCAGCAGGCCGGCGCACAGGCCGAAGAACATGGCGATCCCGCCGAGGCGCGGAGTGGGCTCCCGGTGCACGTCACGTGCCCGGATCTCCGGCATGGCTCCCGCCACGATCGCGAACTTCCGTACCGGCCCTGTCAGCAGATACGTCACCGCGGCCGTGATGCAGAGCGTCAGCAGGTATTCACGCACGGGCTTCCCCACAGATCTCGCTGGCCATCACAGCCCACCACCCTAGCGAGCGATGCATATGGATGAGGACTTCCGGGTAGCGACGATGGTTGCACGAATGGCTGTGCACGTCGGTGCATACCGGGGTGTACGGCCGTGCGCCTACCCCCGCTCAGCCGGGATAAGGCGGAAATCTACCGGCCAGCTCGCGCACCTCCTCCCGCGCCGGGGCCGGTTCCGTCTCGCCCCGCAGCACCGAGGCCAGCAGCGCGGCGATCTTGACCATCTCCGGCTCCCCCATGCCCTGTGTGGTCACCGCGGCCGTCCCCAGGCGCAGCCCGCGCCCGTCGCCGTGCGGCAGCACACAGCAGTCCAGGACGAATCCGGCGGCGGCCAGCCGGCCGCGTGCGGTGCGCCCGTCCACGCCGAGCGGGGCCGGGTCGGTGGTGATCAGGTGGGTGTCCGTGCCGCCGGTGGTGACCGCGAGGCCCTCGGCGGCCAGCTGAGCCGCGAGCACCCTCGCATTGGCGACCACCTGATGGGCGTACACGCCGAACGCCGGTGTCGCCGCCTCGCCGAACGCGACGGCCTTGGCGGCGATGGTGTGCATCTGCGCGCCGCCCTGGGTGAAGGGGAACACGGCCCGGTCGACGCGCTCGGCCAGTTCGCCGCCGCACAGGATCATTCCGCCGCGCGGGCCGCGCAGCACCTTGTGGGTGGTGGCGCACACCACGTCGGCGTACGGCACCGGGTTGGGCGCAGCTCCCCCGGCGACCAGGCCGATCGGATGCGCGGCGTCCGCGATGAGATACGCCCCGACCTCGTCGGCGACCTCACGGAAGAAGGCGTAGTCGAGGTGGCGGGGATAGGCGATCGAGCCGCACACGATGGCCTTGGGCCGGTGGTTGCGGGCCAGGTGGCGCACCTGGTCGTGGTCGATGAGCCCGGTCTCGGCGTCGACTCCGTACCCGACGAAGTCGAACCAGCGGCCGGAGAAGTTCGCGGGCGAGCCGTGGGTGAGATGGCCGCCGTAGGGCAGCCCGAGGGCGAGAACGGTGTCTCCGGGGCGCAGCAGGGCGGCGTAGGCGGCCAGGACGGCCGAGGAGCCCGAGTGGGCCTGGACGTTGGCGTGCCGGGCGCCGAAGAGCGCCTTGGCCCGCTCGACCGCGAGGCGTTCGGCGACGTCGACCAGTTCACAGCCGCCGTGGTGCCGGGCGCCGGGGTAGCCCTCGGCGTACTTGTTGGCGAGCGGTGAGCCGAGGGCGGCGAGCACGGCCGGCGAGGTGAAGTTCTCGGCGGCGATCAGCTGCAGCGTCGTCGACTGCCGTTCCAGCTCCGCGTGCACGATCTCGGCCAGCTCCAGGTCCTGTCGCCGCAGGACATCGGTCTCGAGGGTATGGGTGACCGACATGGCGGGCTCCCGGGCGGTCGACGGTGACGTAGGTCCAATGTAGGCCTGGGACCGGTGGGGTGCGCGGTGTCACATCCTCGCGGTCACACCCGTCAGCGCGGTCACCACCGGATCCAGCGCCTCATGTATCTCGTCCCCGATCGACCGGAAGAACGGCAGCGGTGCCCCGTACGGGTCGTACACCTCGTCCGCCTCGGCGGTGGGGGCCAGCAGCCACCCGCGTAGAGCCGCGGCCGCACGGACCAGCGCCCGCGCCCGCGCGACCACGCCGTCCTCCAGCGGCGGCAGCGTGGCCGGATCTATCGCCCGGACCAGGCGGGTGAACTCCTTCAGCGTGAACGTCCGCAGCCCCGCCGAGTGCCCCATCGAGATCACCTGGGCCCGGTGGTCCCGCGTGGCCGTCAGCACCAGGTCGGACGTGATCACGTGCTCGTCGAGCAGCTCCCTGCCGACGAAGCCGGAGGCGTCCGCGCCGAACTCGGCCAGCACGGCCTCCGCGTTGGCCTCCATGGGCGCGCCCTCGTGGCCCCAGGTTCCCGCGCTCTCCACGATCAGCCCGCCGCCGAGTACGCCGAGCCGCTCCGCCACGAAATGGCGGGTCAGCCGCTCGGTGATCGGCGAGCGGCACACGTTGCCGGTGCTGACGTGGAGGATGCGGAAGGTGTCGCGCGGAAACCCGAACGTCGTCGTCAGTTCCGCTTCACGTTCCCCGTTGCCTATGCCACGCCCCGCCT
Source organism: Streptomyces sp. NPDC101165 (assembly GCF_044768135.1). Lineage (NCBI taxonomy): Bacteria > Bacillati > Actinomycetota > Actinomycetes > Kitasatosporales > Streptomycetaceae > Streptomyces > Streptomyces sp. NPDC101165. Next base: position 90,004 of record NZ_JBIWPG010000023.1, read on the forward strand.
CAGGGGCCGTCAATTCGCCACCTCGAGGTCGGGTACGACCTTCCGCAGCTCGTCCGGGGAGATCGCGCCCTCGCGCAGCAGCACCGGAACCGGGCCGGTGACGTCCACGATGGACGAGGGCACGTTGCCCGGGGTGGGGCCGCCGTCGAGGTAGACGGAGACGGAGTCGCCGAGCATGTTCTGGGCGGCGTCGCAGTCCTCCGGCGCCGGGTGGCCGGTGAGGTTCGCCGAGGACACGGCCATGGGGCCGACCTCGGTGAGCAGCTCGATGGCGACCGGGTGCAGCGGCATGCGGACGGCGACCGTGCCGCGAGTCTCGCCGAGGTCCCACTGCAGGGACGGCTGGTGCCGGGCGACCAGGGTGAGGGCACCCGGCCAGAACGCGTCGACCAGTTCCCAGGCCGGCTCGGAGAAGTCCGTGACCAGGCCGTGCAGGGTGTTCGGGGAGCCGATGAGGACAGGGGTGGGCATGTTGCGGCCCCGGCCCTTGGCGGCGAGCAGGTCGGCGACGGCCTCGGGGGAGAACGCGTCGGCGCCGATGCCGTACACCGTGTCGGTCGGGAGCACCACCAGCTCGCCCCGGCGGACCGCGGACGCGGCTTCACGCAGACCCGTCACGCGGTCGGTCGCGTCGTTGGTGTCGTATCGCCGTGCCATGTCTAGCGGGCCTCCTCGTACACGTACTGCGGGCTGGAAGTCGTCGGGGTGGTCACGGCAGCGCCCTGCGGGCGGTCGCGAACCGGGGGCGGTTGTTGAGGTCGGGGTGATCGGCCGCGTCGGCCCAGCCCCGCTCCTCGGTGAAGATCCACGGCACCTGGCCGCCCTGGGTGTCGGCGTGCTCGATGACGACGACACCGCCGGGGCGCAGCAGTCGGTGCGCGGTGCGTTCGAGGCCCCGGATGAGGTCCAGGCCGTCCTCGCCGGAGAACAGCGCCAGCTCCGGGTCGTAGTCGCGGGCCTCCGGGGCGACGTACTCCCACTCGGTGAGCGGGATGTACGGCGGGTTGGAGATGACCAGGTCGACCTGTCCGTCGAGGTCGCGGAAGGCGTCCAGGGCGTCGCCCTGGCGCAGGTCGACCCTGGACCCGGCCACGTTCTTGCGCGTCCACACCAGGGCGTCGTCGGACAGCTCCACGGCGTGCACGCGCGAGCGCGGCACCTCCTGGGCGAGGGCGAGCGCGATGGCGCCCGAGCCGGTGCACAGGTCGACGATGCAGGGCTCGACGACGTCCATGGCACGCACGGCGTCTATGGCCCAGCCGACCACGGACTCGGTCTCCGGCCGGGGCACGAAGACACCCGGGCCGACCTGGAGTTCCAGGTACCGGAAGTAGGCGCGCCCGGTGATGTGCTGCAGCGGCTCGCGCTGCTCACGCCGGGCGATGACCTCCCAGTAGCGGGCGTCGAAGTCGGAGTCCTTCACGGAGTGCAACGCGCCCCGCTTCACGCCGTGCACGAACGCGGCGAGCTCCTCCGCGTCGTTGCGCGGCGAGGGCACGCCGGCGTCGGCCAGCCGCTGGGCGGCCTGGGCCACCTCCGCGAGCAGCAGGTTCACGCAAGTCCTCCGGGTAACTCGTACGTGCCTTATGCAGCTGCCAGCTTCGCCGCCGAGTCGGCGTCGACGCAGGCCTGGATCATCGCGTCGAGGTCGCCGTCCAGGACCTGGTCCAGGTTGTACGCCTTGAATCCGACGCGGTGGTCGGAGATGCGGTTCTCCGGGAAGTTGTAGGTGCGGATCTTCTCGGAGCGGTCGACGGTGCGGACCTGGCTGCGGCGGGCGTCGGCGGCCTCCCGCTCGGCCTCCTCCTGCGCCGCGGCGAGCAGCCTGGAGCGCAGGATACGCATCGCCTGCTCCTTGTTCTGGAGCTGGCTCTTCTCGTTCTGGCAGGAGGCGACGACTCCGGTCGGGATGTGCGTGATGCGCACGGCGGAGTCGGTGGTGTTGACGGACTGGCCGCCGGGGCCGGAGGACCGGTACACGTCGATGCGAAGGTCGTTCGGGTTGATCTCGACGTCGACCTCCTCGGCCTCGGGGGTGACGAGCACACCGGCGGCGGAGGTGTGGATACGGCCCTGGGACTCGGTGGCCGGCACACGCTGCACGCGGTGCACACCGCCCTCGTACTTCAGCCGGGCCCACACGCCCTGGCCGGGCTCGGTCGCGCCCTGGCCGCCCTTGGTCTTCACAGCGACCTGGACGTCCTTGTATCCGCCCAGCTCGGACTCGGTGGCGTCGATGACCTCGGTCTTCCAGCCGACGCGCTCGGCGTAGCGCAGGTACATGCGCAGCAGGTCACCGGCGAACAGGGCGGACTCGTCGCCGCCGGCGCCCGCCTTGATCTCCAGGATGACGTCCTTGTCGTCGCTCGGGTCGCGCGGGACGAGCAGCAGGCGCAGCTTCTCGGTGAGCTCGTCGCGCTGCTTGTCCAGTTCCTTGACCTCTGCGGCGAAGTCAGGGTCGTCGGCGGCAAGCTCGCGCGCGGTCTCCATGTCGTCGCCGGTCTGCTTCCAGGAGCGGTACGTGGCGACGATCGGGGTCAGCTCGGCGTAGCGCTTGTTCAGCTTGCGCGCGTTCGCCTGGTCGGAGTGGACCGACGGATCGGCGAGCTTCTTCTCCAGATCGGCGTGCTCGGCGACGAGTTCCTCGACTGCCTCGAACATCTTTCGGCTCCTGTACTGCGGGGGGAGGGGTGGCGGGCGACCAAAAACGCCGGTCCCGGGCACACCCCGGTGGGGGCGCGACCGTGGACCGGCGAATGGGGGCTCGCTACTTCTTGGAGCCGGCGGCAGCCTTGCCGAAGCGGGCCTCGAAGCGGGCCACACGGCCACCGGTGTCGAGGATCTTCTGCTTGCCCGTGTAGAACGGGTGGCACTCGGAGCAGACCTCAGCCCGGATGGTGCCGGACTGGATCGTGCTACGGGTGGTGAACGACGCGCCACAGGTGCAGCTGACCTGCGTCTCGACGTACTCGGGGTGGATGTCGCGCTTCAAGGTGTCTCCTAGATTTCGGGAGGGCGCCGGGTCGCTGTCGCGGGCTGCGAAAGCGTGAACCGGAGCCGACGTACCAGTCTGCCAGGACTGGCGCCATCCCCCAAAACCGGGGGGCGTCGTCGTCTATTCCCCGGGGGTGAGCGGGCTCAGGGAGTCACCACGCCCTTGGCTTCGCCCGTGGCCGTTCCCTTGGTCGCCGACGCCGGGATCGACCGGTCGTTCTGCAGGGCGTCCCAGACCAGCTGGGCCTTCGCCTTCGCCACCAGGACCCGGTTGAGGTTGTCCGGGTCGTACTGGACGGGCATCGTGACCATCTTCGCGTGGGACGAGCTGATGCCCTTCAGGCCGTTCGCGAAGTCCGCGAGGGCGTTGACCGAGCCGAGGTCGGAGTCGGTGGTGACGGCCTTGGTGGCGGTGTCGGCGAGGTCGTACAGCTTCTTCGGGCTGCTGAACACGCCGACGTGCTTGACCTGGTCCATCAGCGCCTTGACGAACGCCTGCTGGAGCTGGATGCGGCCCAGGTCCGAGCCGTCGCCGACGCCGTGCCGGGTGCGGACCAGGCCGAGTGCCTGCTCCCCGTCGAGGGTGTGGGTGCCGGCCTTGAGCTTCAGGTGGCTCTGCGGGTCGTCGATGTTCGCGGTCGTGGTGACCGGGACCCCGCCGAGGTCGTCGATGAGCTTCTGGAAGCCGGCGAAGTCGACCTCCAGGTAGTGGTCCATGCGGATACCGGTGAGCGACTCGACGGTCTTGACGGTGCAGGCCGCGCCGCCGGTGGAGTACGCCTCGTTGAACATCACGCCGGACGCGGCCGGATGCGTGGTGCCGTTGGTGTCGGTGCACTCGGGTCGGTCGATGAGGGTGTCACGCGGGATGGAGACCACACTGGCCTTCTGATGGCCCTTGTAGACGTGGACGATCATCGCCGTGTCGGAGCGGGCGCTGCCGTCGTCGGTGCCGCCGCCGAGCTTCTTGTTGGAGCCGGAGCGGGAGTCCGAGCCGAGGACCAGGATGTTCTCGGAGCCGTTGTCGATCTTCATGGGCCGGTCGGCGCCGAGGGCCTGATCGATGTCGACGCTCTTGATGTTGCCGTTGAGCTTGAAGTAGACGTACCCGGCGCCGGTGCCTCCCAGCACGACCACGCCCGCGGCCGTCCAGGCCGTGACGAGCAGGGCCTTGTGGCGGGTGCTGCGGGTCGTGCGGCGGCTGCCGTTGCCACGGCGGGATCCGGTCTCGCCCGGCCCCGGTATACCGGGCTCCGGCGTGCTCTCGGCGGACACGTCACTCCTAGGTCTCGTCCGGTCGGTTACCCCCTGCTTTCAGGGTCGGGTGCGGTCGTCACCGCACCATCGTCACCCCGTCAGGTCAGACGGAGAAACTCGGGAAAGGGTTGCACGACGCAAAGTGCCCATCGCGTACGGCGATGGGCACTCTGTGTAGCCGCGTGAACGGGATGAACCCCGCTCACCAGCATTTTCAGCCGAAAAGGTCGTAAGCCTGGAATCCGGTGCCGACCGAGACCCTTGTGGCAAAGATCTCGCTGGTCGCCTTGCCGGTGCCCTTGTACAGGTAGAGCGTGCCGCCGGAGGTACGGGCCAGGAAGTCGGCCTTGCCGTCACCGCTCACGTCGCCCACCGCGGCGAAGGCGTTGTAGCCGGTCCAGGCGCTGCGCACCTTGATCCGGGCGGCGAAGGCACCGGAGCCGGACTTCCCGGTTCCCTTGTACAGGTACAGGTCGCCGGTGCTGCTCCTGCGGGCGAGCAGGTCGGCCTTGCCGTCACCGGTGAAGTCGCCGTGGCCGAGCACCATGTTGTACTGCCCCCAGCCGGTGCCGACCTGCACCCGCGCGCCGAAGGTGCCGTTGCCCTTGCCCGGGTAGAGCCAGAGCGTGCCGCCCGAGTCGACGGACAGCACGTCGGGCAGGTAGTCACCGGTGAGGTCGCCCGGCGTGATGATCCGCGTGCGGGTCTTCCAGCCGGAGAAGAGCTTCGTCGTGGTCCAGGTGCCCTGGGTCCGGTCGCTGCTCAGCACGACGTGGTCCCAGTACACGTCACCGGTGGAGCTGACCCGGTAGACCAGGTCCTGGTAGCCGTCCCGGTTCAGGTCGGTCTGCCGGACCAGGTTGACGCCGCTCCAGTCGCCCCAGGAGACCCGGGCGCCGAAGGAGGTTCCGCTGGAGTCCTTCTCGTAGCCGGTCTTCGTGGAGGAGGCTCGCACGAAGAGGTCGGCCTTGCCGTCGGTCTTGTTGTTGAAGAGGCTCAGGTTGCTGTCGTCGATCTGCGGATAGACCGCGCCGACGTAGCTGGAGACCTTGCTGAAGACGCTGTAGGCGCCCTTCGCCACGCAGTCCTCGACGCCCCAGGAGACCACGCCGGCGATCCGGCCGTTCACCACGAGCGGCCCACCGGAGTCACCGTTGCACGCGGAGGTCGTACCGGCGTCGCTCCCGCTGGCGGGGTTGCCCGCGCACACCATGTGGCCCTTGACGAACCCGGCGTAGTAGCCGGAGCAGGTGCTGTCGGACTGGATGGGCAGCGTGGCCGTCTTCAGCGTCGGGGAGATGTCGTCACTGGTGGAGCTGGTACGGCCCCAGCCGTAGACCGTGGCACCGCTGCTGGTGTACGAGGCGGTGTCGCCGGAGGTGACCATGCGGATCGGCGTGGCCTTGACCGGAACGGCCAGGGTGAGCACGGCGATGTCGTTGTCGATCGTCGACGGGTTGTACGACGCGTTCCACTGGCGCACCACACCGGTGGCCTGGCCGCCGTGCAGGTCGCTCCCGGTGGCCAGCTGGTCGGTGCCGGTGACGACGGCACCGTACGCCTTCCAGTTGTAGGCCTTGTTGTTCTCGTCCCGGACGCAGTGCGCGGCGGTGAGGATCTTCGTCGGCGAGACGACCGAGCCGCCGCAGAAGAAGCCGAAGTCGTCGCTGGTGTCGGTGGTGCCCTTGTCGTCGTAGTACCAGAGCTGGGCCATCCAGGGCGCCGTGGAGATGGTGGTCTCGGTGCCACCGATGATCTTCGGAGAGACGGCGGACTGGCTGCCGGTCTTCGTCGAGCTGTCGCCACCGGAGGCGCCGGCGATGCGCTTCTCCAGAGTGGCCTGGGAGGGCTGGCTGACGACGGGCTGGGCTGTCGGCTTCGGCAGCGCGGTGGCCGCACCGGCGGACCCCGTCAACAGCGCGGCGGTCACGGCACCGGCGACACCGACAGCGGCAAGGGGCAGAGCAAGGCGTATGCGACGTCTGTGCCGCCCGGACAGGGGCGTGGGCAAGGAGGTCCCCCAGGGAGAGGTGAGCAGGGAGGGGCGCGTGTTGCACTCCATACCTCTCAGCGCCAAAAGGCCGCCCCCCGTCACTTCTGGACGGGGGGCGGCCTCAACACCCCAAGGGGTGCGGGGAACTGCGCGATCGACCACGGAGCACCCGCAGCCGACCGACGACGGTCAGCTCAACGGCGCTCAGTCACCGTTGCCCGGAGTCGGCGTCGTCTTCTGAATCTGCATCAGGAACTCGGCGTTCGACTTGGTCTGCTTCATCTTGTCGAGGAGCAGTTCGACCGCCTGCTGCTGGTCGAGGGCGTGCAGCACCCGGCGCAGCTTCCAGACGATGGCGAGCTCGTCGCTGGCGAGCAGGATCTCTTCCTTACGGGTACCGGACGCGTCGACGTCCACCGCGGGGAAGATGCGCTTGTCGGCGAGCTTGCGGTCGAGCTTGAGCTCCGCGTTGCCGGTGCCCTTGAACTCCTCGAAGATCACCTCGTCCATGCGGGACCCGGTGTCCACCAGGGCGGTGGCGAGGATGGTCAGCGAGCCGCCGTCCTCGATGTTGCGGGCCGCACCGAAGAAGCGCTTCGGCGGGTACAGGGCGGTCGAGTCGACACCACCGGACAGGATGCGGCCGGAGGCCGGGGCGGCGAGGTTGTACGCACGGCCCAGACGCGTGATCGAGTCGAGCAGCACGACGACGTCGTGACCCAGCTCCACCAGACGCTTGGCGCGCTCGATGGCGAGCTCGGCGACCGTGGTGTGGTCCTCGGCCGGACGGTCGAAGGTCGAGGAGATGACCTCGCCCTTGACCGACCGCTGCATGTCGGTGACCTCTTCCGGACGCTCGTCGACAAGGACGACCATCAGGTGGCACTCGGGGTTGTTGTGCGTGATCGCGTTGGCGATCGCCTGCATGATCATGGTCTTGCCGGTCTTCGGCGGGGCCACGATCAGACCGCGCTGGCCCTTACCGATCGGCGACACGAGGTCGATGATGCGGGTGGTCAGCACGCCCGGGTCCGTCTCCAGGCGGAGGCGGTCCTGCGGGTAGAGCGGGGTCAGCTTGTTGAACTCCGGGCGGCCACGGCCGTGTTCGGGCGCCATGCCGTTGACGGAGTCGAGGCGGACCAGCGCGTTGAACTTCTCGCGGCGCTCGCCCTCCTTGGGCTGACGGACCGCACCGGTGACGTGGTCACCCTTGCGCAGACCGTTCTTGCGGACCTGGGCGAGGGAGACGTACACGTCGTTCGGACCCGGCAGGTAGCCCGACGTACGGATGAAGGCGTAGTTGTCGAGGATGTCCAGGATGCCCGCGACGGGGATCAGGACGTCGTCCTCGGCGAGCTGCGGCTCGTTGCCGGCGAACTCGTCACGGCCACGACGGCCACGACGGTCCCGGTAGCGGCCGCGACGGCCACGCCGGCCGCCCTCGAAGTCGTCGTCATCCTGCTGCTGGCCGCGCTCCGGGCGACCGCCGCCGCCCTGCTGCTGACCCTGCTGCGGGCCCTGCTGGCGCTGACCGCCCTGGCCCTGCTGGTCGTCGCCCTTGCCCCGGCGGTCGCGGTCCCGGTCGCGGTCCCGGTCCCGGCCACGCTCACGGCGGTCGCGACGGCCACGGCCGTCACCCTCACCGGCGTCGCCCTTGGCCTCGCCCTGCTGCGCGGGCGTCTCGGCCTTGGGCTCGGCCTTCGCCTCGGCGACGACGGTCTCGGCGCTGCTCGCGGCCGGGGCGCCCGCCTCGGCGGTGGCGCGACGGCGACGGCGCTCGGTCGGGGCCTCGTCTCCCCCACGCTCGGAGGTGCCCCCGGCCGGCTGGCCGGGAATCTCGATCTGCTGCTGGGCCACGGCCTTGTCGGCGGGGGCCTCCGGGGCCTTCTCCGCCTTCTTCTCGGCGGCGGCCTCGCCCGTCCGGGCCTTCGAGGTGGTCCGGCGCTTCGGCTTGGTCTCGGTGGCGTCCCCGGCGGGGGAGGTCGCAGCCTTGGGGGCGGCACCCCCACCGGCCTGGGCCTCCTTGATGACCTCGATCAGCTGGCTCTTGCGCATACGCGCGGTGCCCCTGATACCGAGGCCCGAGGCGACCTGCTGCAGCTCGGCCAGCACCATGCCCTCGAGGCCGGTACCACGGCGCCGCCGGGAGCCGGCACCGCTGGCAGGCGCGGAGGCGTCCGTGGCGGGCGCGGCAGCGGTCTCCTCGACACGTGCGCCCATCAGATCGGTGGTGTCGCTCACGAAGGGTCCTTCCCTGGAGCGGACGTCGGCCTGTCTGGCTCGGCGACCGGTTGTGCTGTCCGGCTACGGTCCTGTCTCTGCGAACCGTGCCGGGGCGGTGGTCCGCCAACGCGGCGGAAGAGATTTGCAGGTGATGGCGCTTCCGCGAACTGTGGCACCCAGTGTCACGTGGCGTGGTAGCACCGATTCCGAAGCGTGCCCGGTGGCCCGCTCAGTGCGCGCATACGGCGTACTGCCCAGGTACGACGCATGGAACACGGAGTGGCTCGGGAGGCTCCCGGAAGAAGGTCTGTCCCGGACGGGGACACGAAGCACCTCGCCATGGTGGGGTCGGGTGCAGACTTGAGGTTAACACTACCGGATCCAACAAACATTCCCCCTCTCCAAATCCGGCAACCGTGTGTCAGGGCGCAAGCGGCAGCACGCTCGCTCCCTGCGCATCCAGGCTCAGCCGGTTGGCGGCCCAGTCGGTGCCGGCCAGGGCTTCGACCTTGTCGGCGGTGCCGACGTCGGTCAGGGCCATGACGGTGGGCCCGGCGCCCGAGATGACAGCCGGGATCCCGTCGGCCCGCAGCCGCTCCACCAGCGCGGCGCTCTCCGGCATGGCCGGGGCGCGGTACTCCTGGTGGAGGCGGTCCTCGGTGGCGGGCAGCAGCAGCTCGGGGCGCCGGGTGAGGGCCTCGACGAGCAGGGCGGCACGGCCCGCGTTGGTGGCGGCGTCGACATGCGGCACGGTGCGCGGCAGCAGGCCGCGCGCGGTCTCGGTCAGAACCGGCTTCCCGGGCACGAAAACCACCGGAACGATGGAATCATTCGGCTCCATCCTGATCGCCCGGGCGGCGCCGGCCTCCATCCAGGACAGGGTGAAACCGCCGAGCAGGCAGGCCGCCACGTTGTCCGGATGGCCCTCGATCTCGGTGGCCAGCTCCAGCAGCGCGGCGTCGTCGAGCCGGGCCTCACCGCCTATGGTCACCGCGCGGGCGGCGACGATGCCGGCACAGATGGCGGCGGAGGAGGAGCCCAGGCCGCGGCCGTGCGGAATGCGGTTGGCACAGACGATTTCGAGGCCGCGGGGCTGTCCGCCGAGCAGGTCGAAGGCGGTGCGCAGGGAACGGACGAGCAGGTGGCTCTCGTCCCGGGGCAGGGTCTCGCTGCCCTCACCCGCGATGTCGATGTGCAGCCCGGAGTCGGCCACCCGGACGACGACGTCGTCGTACAGCCCCAGCGCGAGGCCCAGGGCGTCGAAGCCCGGACCGAGATTGGCGCTGGTGGCGGGAACGCGCACCCGGACGGCGGCGGCGCGGAACGCTGGACCGGCCATCGCTCGAAGACTCTCCTTGAGCTGCGTGACTGTCGAAAGACATCCGATGGATTCGAATGTCACCCGTTGGATTCAATGGACATTCGATGACGTACGAAGACCCTTCGGGGCGCGGTGACGGCGCGACCCCGTGCCCACACGCAGGGGCATATGCGGTAGGCGGATTCAGTACAGCCTATCGAAGGAAGGTTCTGCCGCGACATAGGGCGCACAGGAGGCGCACGATGCGTGTCGTAAGCCCCCTGTGCACCCTGACGCGGGTTACCCCTGCTCAGGCCGGTTTCAGGCCAGGCCGAGGCGCTCGGCCGCGGTGGTCGCGTCGACCGGCACGGTGACCGGCTGCGGGGCGCCGGCGACGGCCCAGTCGGGGTCCTTCAGACCGTTGCCGGTGACGGTGCACACGATGCGCTGTCCCGGGTCGACCTTGCCCTGCTCGGCGGCCTTGAGCAGACCGGCCACGGAGGCGGCGGAGGCGGGCTCCACGAAGACACCCTCCTGCGCGGCCAACAGCCGGTAGGCGCGCAGGATTTCACGGTCCGTCACCTCGTCGATGGCACCGCCGGACTCGTCCCGGGCGGCCAGGGCGTACTGCCAGGAGGCGGGGTTGCCGATGCGGATCGCGGTGGCGATGGTCGACGGGTCCTTGACGACCTCGCCGCGCACGATCGGGGCACTGCCGGAGGCCTGGAATCCCCACATGCGCGGGGTCCTGGAGGCGATGCCGTCGGCGGCGTACTCCTTGTAGCCCTTCCAGTAGGCGGTGATGTTGCCCGCGTTGCCCACCGGCAGGACGTGGATGTCGGGGGCGTCGCCCAGCATGTCCACGATCTCGAAGGCGGCCGTCTTCTGGCCCTCGATGCGCACCGGGTTGACCGAATTGACCAGCGCCACAGGGTAGTTCTCGCTCAGCTCGCGGGCGAGCGTGAGGCAGTCGTCGAAGTTTCCGTCGACCTGGAGGATCTTCGCGCCGTGCACGAGGGCCTGGCCCATCTTGCCGAGCGCGATCTTGCCCTGCGGCACGAGCACGGCGGAGACCATGCCCGCGCGGACCGCGTAGGCCGCGGCGGAGGCGGAGGTGTTGCCGGTGGAGGCGCAGATGACCGCCTTCGCCCCCTCCTCCTTGGCCCTGGAGATGGCCATGGTCATGCCGCGGTCCTTGAAGGACCCCGTGGGGTTGGCCCCCTCCACCTTGAGGTGGACCTCACAGCCCGTGCGCTCGGAGAGCACCTGGGCGGGCACGAGAGGCGTGCCGCCCTCGCGGAGCGTCACGACCGGCGTGGTGTCGGAGACCGGCAGCCTGTCCCGGTACTCCTCGATGATGCCGCGCCACTGGTGAGTCATTGCTGGTTACTCTCCTTCAACCCGCATGATGCTGGCGACACCCCGCACGGTGTCGAGCTTGCGCAGCGCCTCGACGGTCCCGGTGAGGGAGGCGTCGGACGCGCGGTGGGTGACGACGACGAGGGAGGCCTCGCCGTCCTTGCCCTGCTGCCGAACCGTATCGATCGACACCCCGTGCTCGGCGAAGACGGTCGCGACCTGGGCGAGAACACCCGGTTTGTCCGCGACGTCGAGGCTGATGTGGTACCGGGTGACGACCTCGCCCATGGGCGAGACGGGCAGGGCCGCGTACGCCGACTCACCGGGCCCCGTTGCGCCGTTGAGCCGGTTGCGGCAGACGGCGACGAGGTCGCCGAGCACGGCCGAGGCGGTCGGGGAACCGCCGGCGCCGGGGCCGTAGAACATGAGCTGGCCGGCCGCGTCGGACTCCACGAAGACGGCGTTGTACGCGCCGCGCACGGAGGCGAGCGGGTGGCTCAGCGGAATCATGGCGGGGTGCACGCGCGCGGTGACGGACGCCCCGTCCTTGGACCGCTCGCAGATGGCGAGCAGCTTGATGGTGCAGCCCATCTCCTTGGCGGAGCGGAAGTCGGCCGCGGTGACCTCGGTCATGCCCTCGCGGTAGACGTCGTCCAGGCGCACCCGGGTGTGGAAGGCGATGCCGGCGAGGATGGCGGCCTTGGCGGCGGCGTCGAACGCCTCGACGTCGGCGGTCGGGTCGGCCTCCGCGTAGCCCAGGGCGGTGGCCTCGTCGAGGGCCTCCTGGTAGCCCGCCCCCGTGGTGTCCATCTTGTCGAGGATGAAGTTGGTCGTCCCGTTGACGATGCCCATCACCCGGTTGATCTTGTCGCCGGCGAGGGACTCGCGCAGCGGCCGGATCAGCGGGATGGCACCGGCGACGGCGGCCTCGTAGTAGAGGTCCTTGCCGTGCGCCTCGGCGGCGGCGTGCAGGGCGGCGCCGTCCTGGGCGAGCAGGGCCTTGTTCGCGGAGACGACGGACGCCCCGTGCTCGAAAGCGGTGGTGATGAGGCCCCGGGCGGGCTCGATCCCGCCGATGACCTCCACCACGACGTCGATGTCGCCGCGTTTGACGAGGGCGGTGGCGTCGGTGGTGACGAGTTCCTGCGCAATGCCCTCACGGACCTTGGAGGGCCGCCGTACCGCGACTCCCGCCAGCTCCACGGGGGCGCCGATACGGGCGGCGAGGTCGTCGGCGTGCGTCGTCATGATGCGCGCCACCTCTGAGCCGACCACTCCACAGCCCAGCAGCGCCACCTTCAGCGGACGCGTACGCATCATCCGACCTCGTTTCCTCATACCGTCTACGGTTGGACCAGTCTCACTCACCGGACGGCGGTTTCTACCCTTCGTCCGGATCGTGAGACATCTATTTCATGTTGCCGGGACGACCGGACCGAAGAATCTCCGGTCCGTCATCCCTGTCGCTGTTTCTTTGTCACCCGACGTCGAGACGCAGGAGGTCGTCCTCCGTCTCGCGCCGGACGATGACCCGGGCCTTGCCGTCCTTCACGGCGATGACGGGCGGCCGGAGCACGTGGTTGTAGTTGCTGGCCATGGACCGGCAGTAGGCGCCGGTGGCGGGTACGGCGATGAGGTCGCCCGGCGCCAGGTCGGCGGGCAGGAACGCGTCCTTGACCACGATGTCCCCGCTCTCGCAGTGCTTGCCGACCACGCGGGCGAGCATGGGCTCGGCGTCGCTGGTGCGCGAGACGAGGGCGACGCTGTACTCGGCGTCGTACAGCGCGGTGCGGATGTTGTCGGACATGCCACCGTCGACGGAGACGTACGTCCGCAGCCCGTCGAGCGGCTTGACGGTGCCGACCTCGTACAGCGTGAACGCGGTCGGGCCCACGATGGCGCGCCCCGGCTCGACGGAGATCCGCGGAGTCCGCAGCCGGGCCGCGTCGCACTCCCGCGTGACGATCTCGGTGAGCGCCTTGGCGATCTCATGCGGCTCACGCGGATCGTCGTCGCTGGTGTAGGCGATACCGAGCCCGCCACCGAGGTCGATCTCGGGCAGCTCGACCCCGTGCTCGTCCCGGATGTCCTTCAGCAGCCCGACGACACGGTGGGCGGCGACCTCGAACCCGGACATGTCGAAGATCTGCGACCCGATGTGGCTGTGAATGCCGATCAGTTCGAGCCCGTCCAGCAGCAGGGCCCGCCGCACGGCCTCGGCGGCCTGCCCGCCCGCGAGCGGAATGCCGAACTTCTGGTCCTCGTGAGCGGTGGCGATGAACTCGTGGGTGTGCGCCTCCACGCCCACGGTGATCCGGATCTGCACCTTCTGCCGCTTGCCGAGCGACTCGGCGATGTGGGCGACGCGCACGATCTCCTGGAAGGAGTCGAGCACGATCCGCCCGACACCGGCCTCTATGGCCCGCTCGATCTCCTGGACCGACTTGTTGTTGCCGTGGAAGGCGATGCGCTCGGCGGGCATGCCGCCGGAGAGAGCGGTGGCCAGCTCCCCGCCCGAACAGACGTCCAGGTTGAGCCCCTCCTCGTGCAGCCACCGCACGACGGCACGCGAGAGGAAGGCCTTCCCGGCGTAGAACACGTCGGCGTCGGTACCGAAGGCGGTGCGCCAGGCGCGCGCCCGGCCGCGGAAGTCGGCCTCGTCGAGGATGTAGGCGGGGGTGCCGAACTCCTCGGCGAGCCGGGAGGCGGGAATCCCGGCGACGGTGAGGACACCGTCCTCGTCCCGGCCGACGGTCTGGGCCCACACCTTGGGGTCGAGGGCGTTGAGGTCGGCGGGCGGGGCGGAGTAGTGCCCTTCGGACAGGACGTCGGCGTGACGGGGCCCGGCAGGATGGGCGGAACGACTCATGACGTTGGCTCTCAGACTCTCTGTCTCGCTCCGGGGCTCATGCGTGTCGCTCTGAGTCCCTCAGAGGTGTTCGGGTGCGTCGATGCCGAGCAGGGACAGGCCGCCGGCCAGCACCGTCCCGGCGGCTTCGGCGAGGGCGAGCCGGGCACGGTGGGCGGCCGAGGGTTTCTCCTCGCCGCGCGGAAGCACGGTGGGCAGAAAGGGCAGGACGGCATCGGCGACGGTGACGAGATGCCGGGCAAGCCGGTCCGGGCCGCGATGGGTGGCGGCCGCGGTGAGAATACGCGGGTAGTCGGAGAGGGCGGCGAGAATCTCTCGGGCGTCGACAGGACCGGGTTCGGCGCCGAACCCGAGACGCCCGGCGTTACGGCTGACGGCCCGGACCCGGGCATGCGCGTACCGCACCCGGAACAGCGGATTGCTCTCCCGCTGCACGAGGTGGTCGGCGGTGATCCGGGGCCGGTCGTGCGGCGCGGGATGGAGCAGGGCCCACTGCGCGGCGTCGGCCCCGAGCGGCGCGGGATCCTCCGGCGCCGGAACCGGCCGCAGATTCACGGGCTCCCCGTGCTCGACCTCACACCGCCCGCCCTGTGTCCCGACGATCCGCACGACCGCGTCCGCGACGACCTCGGCGCGCACGTCGTACGGAACCCGAAGGACGACAACCTGCCCCTTGAGGGCCTCACTGTGCCCGTACCCGCCCCCGCACTCACGGATGTCCCGTACGACTCCGGCGGCGAGGTCGGCCTCCTCACCGAGGCTGATGTTGAGAAACCCGGGACCGGTGACGACGACGTCCCTGATCCCTTCAGACCCGACGAGATACGGCCGCAGAATCTCGGCGACCCGCAGCGGCGTCTCCTGGGCCGCCCGAGCGAGCTGCAGCGCGACGTTGGTGGCGTAGTCCCCACACCCCCCGGCCCCCGGCTCGGTCACGACGACCCGCTCCGGCACGGACACATGCAGCTCCCCCTGCTCGACGGCACGACGCACTGCGTGCACCACGGTGCGGGAGAGCTCGACGGGGGTCACGGGACAAGCGTAGGGGAGGTAGGGGGTGGGTATGCGAGCTGGTTTATGCCGGGTGGGTGGGGGTGGGTTGTGGGGGGGGTGGGAAGGGAGGTGGGCTATGGGGGATTCGGGTGGGGGTGGCTGGGGGGCGGTGGGACACCGTGGGGCTTGGTGGGACACCGTCGGACACCGTGGGGCTGGGGGGGCTCGGTGGGGCTCGGAGGGCCTCACTGGAACTCACCGGAACTATCCGCTGAAGGACACCCCATCGACCACGCCACCGGGCAGGCCGCCGCCGGCCACACCACCAGTCAGACCACTGGCAAAGCCACCCGTGGCCCCGCCACGAACGCCTCCACCAATCCCCCCACCACCCTCACCATCCCCGTCAATCTCCCCTTCACTCTCCCCATCACCTTCGCCTCGCGCTCCACTCCTACCCCCGGGCCGCCGCTCGATGAGGTGCTTGACGAGGCGAACGAGTTCCGCGGGTTCGAAGGGCTTGGCGAGGAAGGCGTCGACGCCGACGTCGAGGCCGGTCTCGACCTCGTACTGGGTACAGGCGCTGATGATGGCGAGGGGAAGATCATGCGTCCGCGGATCGGCCCGAAGCCGAGCGGCGGTCCGGAGCCCGTCCAGCCGGGGCATGACGACATCGAGGGTGACGACATCGGGCCGCACCTGATGCACCACATCCAGACACTCGGCACCATCGGCCGCGGTCACGACCTCAAGCCCCTCCAGCTCGAGGTTGACCCTGATCAGCTGCCGGATGACCTTGTTGTCGTCCACAACAAGCACCCGACCCGACGCGCCTGGCACAACTCGAGAGTAGGTCCAGACCGGCCACCGCGTCCGGGTTTTCCCCACTTCCAACCCCTGCGAGGGAGCTGGGCCACCCTGCCCTCGAACCCACCCCACTCCGACCAGGACACCCACCCCGGGAAACCCGTTCCTGATCACCCCACAAGACCTGCTAGGGTTCTACCCGTCGCCGCAAGCAAGAAGTTCAGCGCCCGACACGCCCCCGTAGCTCAGGGGATAGAGCAACGGCCTCCGGAGCCGTGTGCGCAGGTTCGAATCCTGCCGGGGGCACCCTTTATGAGGTGCCCAAAGACCCCGCCATCAGCGCTTTAGCTGAGAACGGGGTCTTCGCGTATGTGCAGCCATATGCAGCGCTGAGCGGCCCTAGGACACGGTCTGTGGACTATTTGTGGACAGGATCTTGGAGTGTCTGTCCAGGTCAAAGCAGCTACCTCCGAGCGGACACAGCCCGGCGTGCCAGTCCCGCTCCAGAGCCACTGCGCCGAATACGCTGCGAAGACGTTCAACCTGACGTCCTTGACATTGCGTGCACGCAACGGACTGACGCGCGGCGGCGGCTCTTCGCATCGGCCCGGATGGCGCAGCAGACGGATGCAGGAAGGGGTGTGGCATGAGGTCCCCAGACGTACACCTGCGGGAGATCACCGACGACAACCGGGATGCCGTTCGTGCCCTCCGCGTCCGACGTGACCAGAAGCAGTTCGTCGCCTCCGTGTCCAAGTCGCTCAAGGAGGCGGCAAAGAAGCCGGAGGCCAATCCCTGGTACCGCGCCGTGTACCGCGGCGACGAGCCAGTCGGCTTCGTGATGCTGGCGTGGAAGCCGCCGGCTGGTCCTTACAAGGGGCGGCACTTCATCTGGCGCCTCCTCGTCGACAAGCGGCACCAGAGGCGAGGGATCGGCCGAGAGGCACTCACGCAGATCGTCGCCCTGGTTCGCGCGGACGGCGCCGCCGAGCTGCTGACCAGCTACGATCCCGGCGAGGGCGAACCTTGGCCCTTCTACCAAAAGTTCGGGTTCGAGCCTACGGGCGAGATCGACGACGGCGAGATCGTTCTGCGGCTGCCCTTCCCTGCTCGGTGAGCTCATACGGGTAGCGGCGGACGGCTTCATGTCTGCCTTAAGGGACCGTTACCCCGCATCCGGCCATTCCTCCGGAGGCTCTGGCGGCTCCGTGTCAGCCTGCCGCTCCACTCGCCGACCGTTCTCCACTCGCAGCGTCGTCAACCACGGCCAGAGATCCGGCTGCGGTTGCGCCGAGCAGGCCAGCCGGTGCTCGATACGGCACCGTTGAAACGGATCCGGCGGACACACCCCGTAGACGGTTACCCGACCGTCGGAGAGCTCGATCCACCGATGCTCCGCTGGCACCGTATGTGCCAGCGGAGTCATGTCCGGCTCAAGCAACACCCAGTCCTGCTCCAGCGTTGCCACGCGATCCGCCGGCAGGCCGCAGTACAGGCAGCGGGACTGCCCACCTCCCAGCCTGCGCGGTCCCTCTTCTAAAACCCCCATATCGTGAGGGTCGGCAGCCCGACGGCGTTTGCGTAGACCGCGAACTGGACGGGACGCCTGCGACCCTCGTCCATCTGTGAAATGGGACGCGCCCCGGCAGGTGCAACTAGCAACCACCGGCCGAAGGCACGCGGCCGAGACACGACGAAGCCCCCGGCCCATGCGGGCTGGGGGCTAACGGCCCATGTGCGAGATCACTCGTATTCGCGCAACAACTCTTCGATCTTGCGGTTGGCAATCTCCTGACGTCCATCGATGCATTTGGCATAGCGGCCCAACAGGACCTCAACACTGTTGCCAGCCCGTTCGGCAACCTCGGTCGGGTCCACCCCGGAGTTAAGCCAGGTCGACAGGGCCGAGTGTCGGAGGTCGTACGGCCGGGCGGCGAGTGGAGAGGCGACCGCGGCCGGCGGGAGCGCCAGCGCCCGAGCCTCCTGCCACACGCGGTAGTAGGTCGAGGAGCCGACCACTCCCCCACGTTCGTTCGTGAACAGTCGCCCGTCCTCCGCGCTGCCGAAGGTGTCGAGGTGCTGCCGAAGGATGGCGACGAGCTGGGGCGGGACGGGCACGAGCCGCACCTCTTCGGCCGGCCTGTTCTTCAGGCCGCGGTCGTCGTGGGTCTCGCCGGAGTCCGTCCACTGCTTGCCAACACTGGGACGCGTGCGGTTCAGCAGGGCTGTCCCCCAGCCGGTCTCCGGCAGCTTCAGGTCTGCTCTGGTCAGGCCGACTGCCTCAGCAGGGCGTAAGGCGCCGTAGTACATGCAGGCGAACAGGCCGACGAGTCGACGACCACGCGCCCGACCGTAACCGCCGATGTACGAGACCGCGGTCAACAGGGACCGAGCCTGCTCCGGATTGGCGACTACGCGGGGATCAACTTCCCCGGCCACCTTCGGCTTCTTCCAGCGAATGGCGGTGATCGGGTTCTCCTTGAACTCCCCAAGATCCACCGCGTAGTGCAGCGCGTTGACGAGCGTCCGACGCTTACGCCGAACCGTCTCCGCGGCCGCCGCCGTCCCGTCGAGCTTCAGCTTGAGCGAGTCCAGGACCGCCCGACCGATAGCAGCGTCACCAAGGTCAGACAGAGGCCGCGAAGCCTTTACGACCCAATGCAGAGTGTTCGCGATCTCGGTCGGCAACTCGCGATCACCGGGACCGGGCAAGACAAAGGCCCAGTTACGCAGCACCTTCCTGAGCAGATCGTCCGAGGGCCGCCCCGGACGATCGTCGAGGAGGGCCATGGTTACGGCGGTCAGCGACTCATTGATCCCGTTGCGCGTGTTCGGCGCCGCGTGCGGCCACTTCATGGCGAGGTACTTCAGAGCGAAGACGTACCAGGTGGCCGAAGAAGCCTTTTCGACCATCGAGTCGGGCAGCCCGGTGACCGTGTCGAACTCTTCGCCGTCCCGCGCAGCGCGGAGAAGCTTGGCACGGTAGTGGTCCGCAAGCCCCTTGGTACGAAACTGATCGGAGAACACGTTGCCGGCAACGGTCCATCTGACGTCATAGGACGACTTCTTGGTGTTCCTCTTACGAACGCCCCAGACCTTCACGTCGAGAGACCTCATGCCGTGGCCCTCTCACGGGCATTCAGCCATGCGTTGAAGTCACTGCGCCACACGCGCCATTCGCCGTTGGGCAACTTGAAGGCCTGCGGCGCCACCCCGAGCTCCTGCCAGCGGTAGAAGGTCCGACGTGAAATGCCCTTGAGTTCGGTACAGACCTCCAGCACAGTCATCAACTCGTCTTTCACGTCAACGCTCCCTCCTGGACGAGTTGGTCTTGTAGGGCTTCGCGGGCGGTTTCGCGGTTGAGCTGGAGGTCGCGGGCGATGGTCGCGGCGAGGGCGGATTCGCCGGGGGTGTGGCCGTGACCGGCGTACTGCCAGTCGGCCAGGACGAGGACGGTGTCCGGCTCGCGATCGTCCAGGCCGAGGGCTTCGCGTTCCTGAGTGGCCCGGTAGTCGGCGCGTACCTGCCGGAGAGCTCCAAGAGTGGTGGAGTAGCGGCGGGACTTCGACGAGAAGTGGCCGCGGAAGCCGAGCATGTGTGCCCAGGCCCACAGGCGTCGGTCCGGGTACAGCGCGTCGAGGTCCCAGCATGCGGTGATCAGGCGGCGAGCGTGGTCGGGAACGCCGTGGCGGTCGAGCTCGGCGAGCTCACCGATCCGGCGGTCGAGGGTGCCGGTGTTCTCGGCAGCTTTGGTGGCGTACTTGGCGACGTAGGAGGCCACGGCCTGTTCGGTGAGGTCGGAGCCGTCGCCGAAGGCCTTCACGGGGTGGATGTCGAGTTCCCTGCCCCAGCGAAGCGTGCGGGCGGGTTGGTCGCCGGTCGCAGGAATACGCCGGCTGGTGTACGAGTGCCGGACGGCGGCCCGGATGGCATTAGTGAGCAGGTCAACACTCGCCCAGGAGGGCGGTGTCGAGTCGGCTCCGTCGGGTCCGTCGAGGCGGATCACGGCGTGGAAGTGGATGGCGCCGCGTTTCTGGAATTCGGCGACCTTGCCGTAGGAGACCCGGCAGGCCTCGGAGAGTTCGCGCTGAGTGAGGCCGGCGCGCTTGGCGATCTCGCGGCGGAGCCGGTTGGTGAAGCGCTGCCATAAGTCGCCGGCGTGGTTGTTGAACAGCACCGCACCGGCGTAGTCGTAAGCGTCCGGATCAAGGGCGGTGCCAAGGACGGGATCGTCCTCGCGGTGGTGACGGCCGCAGCCACAGTGTCCGTGGTCGGGCCGGTTGTGGACCGGGCCGAACGAGGGTGCGGTGAGGGTGGCGAAGACACGGGGGTGGTCCCGAACGGTGGCGGGGACGTCCCGGCGATCGTCCCCGGCGAGCCCGGCCCGGATGAGGTGGTAGGTGTCGCCGGCGTAGGTGTAGGCGCAGGAGGGGCAGCGGGAGGCGCGGCGGTTGCCACAGGCGATGCGCAGCCGGCCGCCCGGTTCCCCGTGAGTGGTGTAGCGGTGGAGGGTCTCGCCGGTGGTCTTGTCGACGCGGACCGTCCAGCCGCGCAGGTGGATGGGGTCGGCGCAGCCGCCAGTGCGATGGATCTGATGTTGCCAGCGGTCGAAGTCGGGAGCGGAGGCCACCCGCAGCAGGTCACCGAGGGTGGTCGGATCAAGGCCGGCCAGCGTGGCTGTCTCGGTCATGCGAACACCTCCAGTCCGCGCGGGCCGAGGTCAGGCATGGGCTGCCTCCCGCACCAGGTCGAGGAGGTCGGCGGTTGGGGTCCACAGGCCGCGGGCGCCGGACCAGGACACGGGGCGGTGCAGGCGACGGACGTCGGTGAGGTGCCAGTGCCACTGTCCGGGGGCGGACCACAGGGTGCACATGCCGTCGTCTTCGTGGCAGTCGTCCAGGCGGGCCCAGCCGAGAACGGCGCCGGCCGGCTGAGGGCGGTGCAGGAAGGGGCGGGCCATGACCGCGTACCTGGCGGCGGGGTCGATCGTGACGCCGGCGTGGATGAGCAGCCAGCCGCGGTAGTCGGTGGCCCAGCGCCGGTTGTCGATCCGCTTGGTGCCGTACGCAATGGCGGACGCCCACGGCTGCCATACGGTCAGGGCGCGGACCTCGACGGGTTTGCGGTGGGTCATTCGGCCACCCCCGGCGTGTCGTCGTCCAGGGCATCCAGCAGGCCGGCTGCCTCGGTGGCTGCCGCGGCGAGATTGCGCAGGGCCTCGGAGGCGCCGGTGGTGGCGAGCAGTGCGATCTCGACGGAGTCGCCCTCGATGCGGAGGCTGACGAAGGGGTAGGCGCGGTCCGCGAAGGGGGTGACGCGGTAGCGGGTGTCCGGCTCGATGTGGGCCGAGGTGGTCAGAGTCTTCACGCGGCCACCTCGACATCCGCGGTGGTCAGACGCGGGCGGAGGGACACGGTGCCGGCACCGTGGCAAGTGCCGCAGTCGACGCGGAGCAGGACGCGGGTGCCGTCGCGGTGGCGGATGCCGGCGGGTACGACGGCGGTGGCGAAGCCGTCGCAGTTCGGGCAGATCCGCGTGGTTGTGATCGTGGCCGGGTTGGGGCCGGGCATGATGGAGGTTCCTTCCGGTTCTTTTGGATCGGAGAGGGGCACGGCGCCCGGGCGGCGGAGACTTGGCGGTTTCAGGGCCGCCCGGGGGCCGGTCAGCGTCGCTTCGCGTCGGAGGCGACCAGGGAGCGCAGGACGACGGCGCACACGGCGACCGAGGCACCGGTGATGGCGACCGCGAGGAACATGGAGACCAGGACGGCGCCGACGACCAGGACCACGAACGTGCCGCCGCCGAGGAGGGCGATCACGGTGCCCGAGGTGAGCTGGATCGTGGGCTTGGACGCCGCCGGCGCGACCGGGACGGGCGGCGGGGTCTGAGCGGCCGGGATGGTGGTGGTCGGCGCGACCACGGCGGGCGGGGTGGTCTGCCCGGTCGGTGTGGGCATGGTCGGGATCTTCGGGCGGAGCATGAGTCAACTCCCGTCTGCAGGGGATTACTTGACGAATGGGTCGATGGCCGGGGCAAGGAGGCTGTTGGCGAGGATGTAGCCGCCGATCAGCAGGACGATCACAAGCCAGAGCGGCGGGCGGGCGAGCTTGACGCCGGCCACGGCGATGCAGGCGATGAAGAACCACAGGGGCACGGACACGGTGTGAGTCCTTTCGGCTAGTGCCTGCTCTTGATCCGGCAGCGGTGGCCCTTGGCCGCCACGCACACGGCGCCGTAGTTGGTGTATTCGGACGACCAGCCGCACTGATCAGCGGTGCAGGAAGCGACGTAGCCCTTCTCGCCGTTCTTTGTGAGGGCGCGGCCGATCTCGACCGGGCCGTAGCGGGCGAGGCGTTCGAAGAGGAAGAACCGGTGTCCCATCGGTCTATGCCCTTTCTGATCAGGTGAGTTGGGCGGCGATGGCGGCTGCCATGGGCGCAGGGACGCCGAGGCGGGCGCGCAGCGTGTCGGGGTCGATCTCGTTGCCGGTGCGGGTGCGGTGGTCGTCTGCGACCTTGCGGGCGTGGGCGACCAACGCGGGCGGCACTGACGTGGCTGGAGCGGGCTCGGCGGGGGCCGGGTCGGCGGCAGGCAGGGCCGGAATGCCGTCGACGGGAGGAACCGTGGCCGGCTCCGACTCAGGTGTCGGGGTGGCTGCACGTTCGACGTCCAGGACGGAGGCCGTGGGCACCGCCGGGTCGGTGGGCGGTTCGGCGGCGTGGACGAGCAGGGTGCCGCCGAGGAAGGCGAGTGCGGGCCAGCCGGCAACGCCAAGGCGGAGCAGGGCGGGCGGGTGAGCAAGGTCGAGGAAGCCGGCGGTAGCGATGTTGGCGCCGAGCGAGGAGACCAGGGCGATCAGGAACCAGCACCAGGCCAGGCTTGAGTGCTGTGCCCGCAGTCGGCGCCAGGCGGAAACCATAAGCAGGTCGACGGAGATGGGGTAGGCCCAGGCTTTCCAGCCGGACTGTCCGGCCGCGGCGGCAATGTCGTGCAGGTGCGCGAAGGACAGGGCTCCGGCGATCACGGCTTGGACAAGCAGGACGACGGACCAGATGGAGCGGGTCATGGTCTTCACCTCCTTTGCGGAGAGCTGGGCCAGGGCCGGGCGGGGAGCGGTGTCCGACCGCCCAGCCCCGGCGGGCGTTCAGCCGGTCGGGCTTTCGCCGGTGCCCCAGCAGGTCAGGCACAGACCGGTCTGCCGGTCGTCGGTGGCGCGACCCTTGCGGGTGCCGACCTTGACGGCTTCGGTGACCTCGCCGGTGCCGTCGCAGTTCTGGCACTTCGCCGGCTTGGGCGGAGCCGTCTTACGGCGGGCAGCGGGCTTCTTCGCGGCGGGCACGGTCACCGCCCCTCTCCGGGGTACTCGGGACCCTCGTTCGGGTCGTAGCCGGGCGGGAACGTCCCGGGCGGAGGCTCGGGCAGTGAGGCGGCGAGGGAGGAGCCGACGATCTCGATGAAGTCGATGTCGGCTCCGGCGGTGTCGCCGTAGAGGGCGAGCTGACCGAGCATCCGGACGGTGCGGGTGAAGTCCTCGCAGTCGGGACACATAGCGGGCTTGCTCCCTTCGTGAGGCATGGCTCGGGTAGGGACCTGGCGCGAGACGGTCACGCCGACCGTGGAACGGGGCGAGCTCAGGCGGCCTTGACCACCGCAGGCGCCTGGACGGGGGCGAGATCCACCAGCGGTCGGAAGCGGGCCAGCTCCGGAAGATCCGGCGTCAGGTCGGCATGCCGGTTGCAGGCAGTCACGGCCTCGCGCATCGAGGTGTAGGCGGAACGGATGCGCGTCCACTCGCCGCTGGAGTAACCGACCACGGCCATGCCAGGCCGGTCGTTGCGGATCTGCGTGGCGGCGAACACCGCGTGCGGGGAGACGTCCCCGAAAGCCATCTTCGAGCTGGACTCGTCGTTGACCCTGTGGGACATCCGGCCGGTGAGTTGAGCGCGGAGCATGGTGATGCCGTCGCCGAGCTCGGAGCCGAAGCGCTGGCCGTAGATGTCGACGAAGATGCCGGCAGCGCGGCCAAGCTGGGCCAGCCGGACCAGGGCTACCACGGCCCGCTCCCGACGCTTCTTCTCCGCGGTAGTGGTGAACAAGGCCAGTTCGGCGATCTCATCGATAGTGAGGACCACGGGCACCGGGCGCAGGTCCTCGGGCAGACCCCAGATGTCCGCGGTGATCTCAGCATCCGGAGTGTCCGCACTGACCCGCTGCTCGCGGCGGATGATCTGATAGATCCCCTCCATGCGCGCCACCAGGGCCTCAAGGAGATCGGCGGCATCGTCGGGATTGTCGGCCAGGCCCGAGAACCGACGTGCCAGCGGGGCGAGTTCCACTCCGTTCTTGCAGTCGATGCCGACCAACGCAACATGCTGGGCAGCGAGTTCCTTGATGACCTGGCGCTGGGTGACGGACTTGCCGGAGCCGACCGCCCCCAGGGTGATCGAATGCGGTGTCTGCCTGTAGTCGCGGTAGTGGACCGAGCCGTCCTCGCGCAGCGCCACCGGGATGCGCAGCTCGCTGCGGTCGACGCGGGCGGGCATCTGCACCCGCTTGAGCACGTCGTAGCCGGTCATGGCGATTTCGACGGTGCCGGGTTTGATCTCGCGGGAGGTGACCTGGTGGACGCCGAAGGCGTGCCGCAGCCGGTCGACCGCGGCCGAGTAGTCGAAGGCATCCTGACCAGGCCGCATCCGGATGCGCAGCCGCAGACCGGTCCGGGTCGGCTTGATCCACAGAAGCCGGGGAACCCGCTGCCGCGGGGTCTCCCAGTTGAACCAGCGAGCCAGGGTCAGCCGGAACCGCGAGGCGGCGACCGTCAGGTCACAGGCGTCCATCACGGACGCGTACCGGATGCGGACCTTGAGGGTGGCGAACAGGACGCCGAAGGTCATCCAGTACCAGGCGGGTCGCCGCCACCGCAGCAGCAGCGCCAGTCCGACCAGGACCGCTAACGCGGCGACGATCAGCAGCTTTGCCATGGTGTTCAGCTCTTGCCGTTCGAGCCGGCCGGGGTGAGCTGCTTCGCGGCAACCGCAATCGCGCGGTAGGAGATGCCGTGCCCGAAGTCGTTCTCCCACGGGCGGGCCACCAGCCCCGGGAGCTCAACCGGCATGCCCGCCACGAGGTCCGGCTGGATGCCGTCCTCGGCAACCACGATCGTCACCGCGTCCGGACGGCCGTCCACAATCACGGCGACGCTGACGTTGTAGAGCACCTGGCCCGACTGCCGATCCGTGGCGACCTCACCGGTCTCACGGTTCTTGACCTTCTTCTCCGGGACCTGGATCAGCATGACCGTCATCGCGGCCGTGTCCACGGGGATCTGACGCATGATGGAGTCTCCCTGTTGGGACGAGCCCCGGGCAGCGTTGTGATCTTGGCGGATGGCACGCAGCCCGGGGCGGCTTGTTGTCCGACACCACCGAAGGTACTCACAGAAAAACTGCGGGTCAACAGAAAAACTGCGACTAGTAGCAGAACTCCGAGTCTGCGAGACTGAGCGCAACGAGAAGGAGGAACTGTGAGCAACTTTGGGCTCTTCGTCCGCTTCACGCTGCGCGATGGTGCAGGAGAGGCGTTCGACGCTCTGGTCCGAGAGACCGCCACAGGGATCCGTGCGCACGAGCCCGGCACGCTGGTGTACGCCTGCCATGAGGTGGAGGGTGCGCCGAATGAGCGAGTCTTCTTCGAGCTGTACGCCGACCATGCCGCCTTCGAGGAGCATGAGCGTCAGCCGCACACTCGCCACTTCCTGACAGAGCGCAACAAGTACGTCGAGAAGACCGAGGTTGATCGCCTTCAGCCGTACACCGGCAAGTACCCCACCGGGGCCGAGAAGTGAGCGATTCCGAGACCAGGACCGTCGGTCAGCGGGTTAGGGAGCTGCGCAGAGCCGCCGGCATGTCACAGAGCGACCTTGCTGCGGCGATGGGACGTTCCGAGAGCTGGGTTTCGCAGGTAGAACGCGGCGTACAGCCTGTTGAGCGGCTGTCGATCCTCCAGGGTCTAGCCGATGCTCTCAACGTGTCCGTGCGAGATGTCCGGCCCGATGCCGCCCCAGCCGAGGAGGCCAGGGCGGAGGAGGAGCAGCCGAAAAGCAACGACCTCGACGGCCTGCGCGTAGCCCTTACTGGGCATCCAGCCCTGGGCAGTCTCTTTCAGCAGGCCCCGGCCGAACCGACACCGTCGCTCGCAGACTTCGGTCGACGAGTGGAAGAGGCATGGACGCTTGCACACGCGTCGAGCTACGCAGCCCTGAGCGATCATCTTGCCAAGCTGCTCCCACTCATCGAAGCAGCCGTACGGCACGCTCCCGCCTCTGAGCGCGCAGAACTGCACCTGTTGCGGGCCAAGGCGTACCAGGTGGCCGCGGCAAGCTTCACCCGCCAAGACCAGGCCGATGCGGCATGGGTCGCGGCTGATCGAGCCCTGGAGGCGGCCGAACTCGCCGGCCAGCCGTTGGAGGTTGTCGCGAGCCTGTTCCGCATGGCGCACGCCTTCATGCGGCAGCAGCACATGGAGCAGGCCGAGCAGGCAGCAAGGTCCGCTGTATCCGTCATGGCCCCAAGGGCAGAGGCCCCGGCATGCCCGCCGCAAGAGCTCTCTCTACTGGGTGCCATGAACCTGGTCCTCGCGGTGATCAATGCGAGGGAAGGCAACCGAGGGCGGACCCATGAGCACATTGAACGAGCACGTGCGATCGCGGCGCGATTGGGTGAGGACCGCAACGACTTCGACACGGAGTTCGGGCCGACGAACGTCGAGATCCACGCCGTAAGCACGGCCGTGGAGTTGGGAGACGCCGGACTTGCTCTGGAAGTGGCCCAGCGGGTTGACGCATCGGGTCTCTCCCCGGAGCGGCAGTCACGTTTCCTGCTTGACGTGGCGCGAGCACACGCGCAGCGGCGACACGTCGGCGAGGCCACAGCCGCGCTCTTGGAAGCCGAGGCTCTGGCGCCCGAGCAAATCCAGGATCACCACTTGGCCCGCGAGGTCATCCGCGACTTGCTCCAGCTTTCGGGCCCTCGCATCCCTGAGTCCCTGCGCGACTTGGCCGAGCGGAGCCCTGTCGTCTAGACGAGCGAGACGACGAGGATTCAGAGCTCAGGCACAGCGTCTGTCAGGCTAGGACCCCTATTGACGAGTTGACGAGATCAGCCCGACACCGGTTGTCCTGTCGGCATGATCTATCTGTGCAAGCAGAAGTGATAGCCGGATGGATCGGTGGACTGGCGGGGCTTGGCGGCGCGGTTATCGGCGCACTCGCCTCCACGGGGTGGGCTGATCTGGCAACAACGACGTGACGCTCAGCGGGCCGAGGATGCCTATCGGTTGACGCTTGCAGAGACGACGGCAGACGAGATCACTGCGGTGGCATTTGAGATCGAGAAGCATGCGGAAAGCATGCCGTCCAGAGGCAGCGCGCAGAGCATCGAGGCGACGTGGGGCGAGAAGCAAGATGCCTTGACCAGGCGATTGCAAGAGCTGTCCCTGCGGATGCCAGATGCGCAGCTCCGCAGCCGCATCGACGACGCGTGCGCGCTACTGAGCAACTGGTCGTTCTTCCGCGCGCACGGCAGGACTCGATTCGCGGACGCCGTGTGTTGGGGCGTCCGGGAGGACATGGGGGCTGTCATCCGTCGGGAACCTTCGCCCGCCACCAACTGGAGAGTCGAAGCCCTCCAGACTTTCGCTGACGAGTCGATGAGCGCTGGGAGCGAGTAGCAGGTGGAGGCAGAGGTATCGGCAGGCCTGATTGGTCTGGTGGGGGCAGTTGTCGGTGCGGGCGGAGCGCTCCTGGGTGGATGGCTTCAGCAGCGCCATCAGACGAAGGTGACACGGGAACAGCAGGCAGCAGCACGAGCCAGCCTCTTGGAGGAGCGCGGTCGAGCCGCAGGAGAGAAGGCCCTGTCCGAGCTATATGCCCTCCGAAGGCACCTGAAAGACTGCGAGCTGAGGCCTGTTGCCGAAGAGCGGCAGCCCTGGCGCGTCATCGCGCGGGCCTTCATCGACGACGCCGAACTGGCGGTCATGCTGATGCCGAAAGCGGGAGAGGTTCAGTCCCGGATCGCGGACGCAGCGGGACTGATCACGGAGACCCTTGTGATCGGCCGGGACGAGGCGCGAGCGATGACGGATCGAGAGCATCGCACGCACATCCACAGGTGCCTTGCCGGGACTCTGGAGGCCATCGAGGCGCTGTCCGCCTTCATGCGGGGAGACGCGCTCCCTGAGCCCGGCCGGCTCCTCCACAGACACATCACACAGAACCAGCAGCCGCCCACAAGCCCGTCATGAGGCCCGCCAGCTAGCGCATCCGAGAGTGCGCGCCAGTTGGACACGTACGTCTTTCTTAAGGCCCCAACGCCTCTAGGGACCGGCGCCTTGTCGTGTCCCAGTTGATGGTTGACAGGTTGTCGTCGAGTGATGCTTGACGTCAGCCCTAGACGATCAAGTGACGAAACGGCGCGGTAGAACTTTCCCTACTTCATCAAGGCTCGCTTCGCTCGCTCGTCTGGCGGCCGACGGCGCTCTTCGATCATCGCCAACCCGACCGCCGCACACTCCGCCCAAACGCATCAATGGCCGCTTCCGGCCCGCATGCCAACGCCACCACGATCCGGCCTCGGGAGGGGAAAGACGCAACAGCGGTCGGACCTCAACGCCCCGCTTCTGGGGCCATCACGCACCCCTTTCCACCCGGTTGCCTACATCAAGTAGGTCGGATCAACCGAGGGCCGCGCAAGCGCGGCGGGGGGGGGGCGGGGGGGGGGGGGCGGCCCCCCCCCCCGGCCCCCCCCCCCCCCCCCCCCCCCCCCCCCCCCCCCCCCGCCCCCCCCCCCCCACCCCCCACCCCCG
>NZ_JBIWPG010000023.1:118668-167299 GCF_044768135.1 Streptomyces sp. NPDC101165
CCCCGCGGCGGCTTATGCCGCCCCCGGGCGGCCCCCTCCCCGCCCGGTTGGGGGCCCCACCCCCCCCCGTATCCCCCGGGGTCCCCACAACATGGGGGGGCGCCCCGCCGGGGGGCCGCGCCGCCTCCATGTCTTCGCCACCGGCCGCACGGCGCCGCCCGTCCGTCGCCACACGCAGCGGCCACATTCCAACACGGGCACAGGGGACGAACGGTGATCCCCAACGGTGCAGGCCAAAGACGCTTTGTGTTCCCGAAAGAGGCCGGATCGTGGTGGCGGTGGCATGCGGGCCAACGCTGCCAGATGCGCGAGCGTCCGTACGGCCCGCTGATCCCGCACCGGGCCACCGGCCGGACGGCGGGCGCGGCCATGAGGAGAGGCAGAAACCCGCTGTGGCTGGGGCGGTCGGCTCCACGACTTTAGCCAGCCACTTTGGCGCGAGCCTCGAAGATCATGGCCCCAACGTCGTGCTTTACCGGGCAGGTCAACAGACTGCCCGACGCGCCGGAAGCTTACGGGGCCATGATCACTCGCGCCAAAGCAGCTCCCGGCCAAAGTCGCTACACCGACCGTGACGAAATGTCCTGCTTTGATGGGGTGCAAGGGATGGCACTTCATGGCACATCCTGAACAACATATCCGGTTTGTGGCCAAACACTACGGGGCGTCACCGGCCCGTACGTCACACTCAACTCACTGACAGCACATGGCCGTGTCAGACAAGTCGCGCGGCCGCGCGTAGGGGTTCATTCGAAGGGGTGGGGAATGGTGGCGTTTCGGGGCCCGCAATCCCCAGGCGGGGCGCACCCGCTGCAAGATGGGACCCGCGGCCCTCACGAACTGACATCGCGTGAAACCGTCTGCTGGTCCAACTCACGCTCTTCTAAGTGGAGTTGGGTCCCTCATGTGTCAGTTCCGTGCCACAGAATCGACTTGGCAGGCAAATCAAGGGCGCACCCGAACACTTTGGCGAGAGACGGGTGCGCCCCCTGGAGAGAAACAGGAGAAACACAGCGTGTCCGTCCTGATCCCTGACGCCTCGCTCCCAAACGGCAGCGATGGCGCTACTGACACTGTCCCACAAGCCACTGACGGCGCTCGATGGTTGGCGATCGCGGCCATCGCTAGTTGCGTGATCGACGGCGAACCACTCTCTGCAACGCTCGACTCGGCAAGTCAGTTGATCACTGTGATCATCGTGCTTCTCCTGGTTAAGGCCCGGCTGCCTCAGTACTGGTCCAGCGAGCTGCAGTACGGCAACCGACCCCGTCGGCTTCGTCCGCCTAGGGCCGGGGCGCAACCGAGCATGACCGCCGACGATCGATCCGCATAGAGCCGCAGATCAAAGGTTGCCCGTGCCCCAGCCGTGCCCGATCTGTCGGGGAAGCACGGGGAACAGCAGTCAGTCACGGGGACCAGACATGCTGAGAGCCTCTGACCAATGTCGCTGGTCAGAGGCTCTCAGCCACGGCGGTGGGTGTGGGATTTGAACCCACGGTGACGAGCGCCACGACGGTTTTCCTACTTCATTCAGGCAGCAATCCGATTCTCAGCCCGCTTGCCCTTGTTCCACTCGGAGAGGATGAGCTGGTAGCACGTGCTCACCCTCGACCCCGTTCCGCTGTGCTGCGTGCCGCCCGCGGACGCAAGCGCAGTGATGTTGGCGCGCCACCGGAACGCAGGGTCTTTCTTGCCGATCTTCTCGGCAAGAGCATCGTCGTCCACGTGGTCACCATGCCGCCCCAGGAACATGCCGATGCCACCGAGCAGCATTCCGTCCCAGGTGTCCTTCGTACGCCCCCAAGCAGTCTCAGCAACCTTGAGCGTGCGCTCCAGGATCTCGGGCCCGTACTGATCGGTGATGCGGAGCACACCCGCAACCGCCCCCACAGTGTTCGTCCCGGAGGAGCCCATGGACAGGTTGCGCGCCACCAGTGCCGACTCGGTGTCAACGAAGAGGGGCAGACCGGCAGTCAGACCAATCCTGTACTCGTCAAGAGGCCTCGGCTTGCTCGACTCACGGTTCTTGATCAGGAACAGCACGGCCTCTTCCATCTGATCGAGGTCATGGTGCACTTCGGCCACCAGAGTGGGAATGCCAGAGAGCTTGGCGGCGTGCCAACGGTGCATGCCGTCGACGATGTAACGATCTCCGTTCGCGCGCTGCGAGACCACGATGGTGCCGAGCGCCTCGGGAACCATGTTCTTCGCGATACCCATAGCGCGCGGTTCGTTCAGCGTGCGCTGGGCCTTGTCGTCGATCTTGAGCTCTTCGATAGGGATGCTGACCCCGTGGACGACCTGGTGCTGCGGGAGCTGGTACGGGTACTTCTTGGGCATACCGCTGCCCTCTCTACGCCGCTCTTAGGAGGTTGGCTATCTGCCAGTGAGGGGATGCGACGTACCGTCAAGATTACTCGGCCAGACGGGTGATGTACCACGATTTGCCCTTTGACTACTGCTCAGGTAGGAGCGGAACTCCCCGCCTAGGACTACCGGCGCGACAAAGAGCCATGCGTGCCCTTTGCGTCCCCGGTCCAGCAGTATCGGACGGGCAACGACGGGGAGCTGCAGAACATGGCAAGGTGACCAACGTGATGACGCGGGACGAACTGTTGAACGCCCTTGCAGGGCTGCGTCTGGCACGGATCGGAACGGTCCGCGCTCCGCACAAGCCTTTGCTGGTGCTGTGGCTGCTGGGACGATTCGCCACGGTAGGAAGCACCGCGGTGGCCTATGACGAAGCCGAAGGGCCCGTCAGCCGCCTGATCAACGACTTCGCTCCGCCGATGAGCAATCCGTCGCAGGCTAAGCAGCGCGCCGCGATGCCCTTCGTCCATCTGGAACGCACCCTGTGGGACCTACACGACACAGCAGGCCGGCCGATACGTGTAAGCGATCCAGACCGAGGCGCGTGGCTGCAAACCCAGGGCGCCCACGGCAGCATGCGCCCCGAGTGGAGAGACTGCTCGCCGACCCCGGCACCGTGGCGGCGGTTGCCAGACTCCTGCTCCAGCAGCACTTCACCCCCGCGCTGGAAGCACCCATCTGCGACGCCGCCGGCCTCGACGTGACCGCCTGGGATGCACAGGCGGTGTCCATTCCGGGGCCCAGACAGCGGCGGGCACGGCGAAGCGGTTTTGTCGAGGACGTCCTGCACGCCTACGCCTATGCCTGTGCCTTTTGCGGGTTCGATGGCGCTATCGGCCGCAACCCGGTAGGCCTTGAGGCCGCCCACGTGCGCTGGCACAGCCAGGACGGCCCGGACGAGGTCAACAACGCCCTGGCACTGTGCTCTCTGCACCACACACTCTTCGACCTCGGCGTACTGGGCCTCGGGCCGGACCTACAGATCCAGGTTTCCCACCGGTACGTAGCTCGAAGCACGACCGGGCAAGCCGTCGACGCCCTCAACGGGCAACGTGTTGCGACACCTCGACCTGGCCACTCGGCCGTCGATACGCAGTACGTCCAGTGGCACCAACGGCAGGTCTTCAAGCACCCCGCAGCGCACGCTGCATGACGCACACCAAAAAAGCAACCCTAAATCATCGATTCATCGTCTAGAGCGCGGGAGAGTGTGGACGAGTCGGTGACAGCCACTCGCGCCCTGGTTTTCGCTGATTTCAATTTACGCTGCCATAGCAACTTTGATCGGTACGGATGCCACAGGGCCAGGTAGACCATGACAGTTGCTTCGTTCAGCGCATTGAGGTGCACGGTCCTCACCCCTCCTCCGCATTCAGGATCGGGATACTGCTCCCAGCTACGGCGGCTTTCCCTGTAGATAGCACCTCTTGTTTTCACGTACCAGCTAGCAATCTCCTGAGGAACACCCGCGATCAATGCTGCTGCTTCGAAGGCGTGCTGAGCCGAGCGGAGCTGCCCCCATTCTTCTTGCCTACCTTCAGACCACACGGCTTCTTCCAAGGCCGCCATGGCGCTTCGGGCAGCTGCACGGGCTTGGCGACGTTCGGGGCCAGCGCCCACGTACTGGGCGACGACGCCGCCTATGCTGCCGGCACCGAGAAGTTGCAGTACTCCCACAAGGTCAGCCATCCGACAAACGTAACAGTGAGCCACATCTTGAGTAATCACTTTGGCTAAATCCTCGGCGATCTACTCTTCGAGGAAGGTTTGGACACCCGGATCACCTAGAGTCGACACCCCGCAGCAGACAGCAGATCGGCCATGTCTGCACCGTTAAGACGTTCAGATGGCCCCAGACTCAACTTCTTTCTCCGCAAGGCCGGCAGTGACTGCCTCTGGGGATCCCGCCCAACCGTCCTCCGTAGGCCACACTGACGCAATCCCTTGGTGAGTGAGCAGTCGCACGTACAAATCACCGATCGCTTCGCTAAAAAGTGCCATACGACGGGGCTGCTCATCGGCCTCGTATAGAAGAAACGCGTACGTGGCAAGCTGACCGATCGCTTCTCGCACAGCATGGCTTACATTGCCACGGCGAACTACCTTCGCTTCAATTAGCCACTCCTCGCCGCCTTTTCTGGCCACAATGTCGCGCGGGTACCTGTTCGTTCCAGCGTCAAAGCCAGCCCGTTTGAAGAAGTCACCGTAGCGTCGGACCAACGTCTCATGCTTCCGGCTCTTTTTGATCATACGGCCGGTTATTCTTTGCACGTACTCACTGTCACTCTTCGGCGCAAAGTGCAACAGCGGATCCATCCGCTCACCAGTCGACTCCTGCTTGATGGTTGTAATCACATCTCGGGTGGTACTCCGCAGCTCCTCTCGCAGAACCAATGCGTCTTGATAGAGCGCGATTATCCGCCGAAGGTCCGCCTTCAATACTTCCTCTCCCGGCAAAGACGCAATCTCGTAGACGCGCGCGAGGATGTTGCCTGCCTCATAGGCGCGCGGCAGACCGGGCCTACCGCCGAGATCAATCGCGTCCACCAGCCCGACAGCCTTTTCGCTGGAGAACGCGTTGCGAATCGCCGCGGCTTCGCTTCGGAGGAGCTCTTGCGCCTTACGTGTACCAAATGCCTTTTGCAGCTCTGTGACACCCTGGTTCAGGCTGAGTGAGACCGTTTTCATGTCCTCGGCGAAGAGGTAGACGACGTACATGCCACGTGTTGCTGTGTCCGTCTCATCTGGGTCGAAGAAGGACACCCACGGGACGAACGCGCCCGCGCCGTTCCCTGCGCTGCCCTTGATGAGGTAAGCCGCTGGGATGTGTGGCTCGAAGACAGGCAATGCCCCCCTCAGCAGCTTCGCTGCCGGCGACCCGGTACCGTCTGCCCGGTTGTACGTGGACCCGACCTCATGCAAGTAGCCTCGTAGCGCCATGGGTTGATGCTACGGCGGCCCACCGGCAGTCAGTCAGGCGCAGTCGGGCTCGCCCACGTGGGACCTCGACGGGAAGTCGTAGTTGTCTTCCCTCTGCGGCACAGGTCGCGCAGAGCGCCTTCGGTCCGAGGCGCACCCTCTTCGCAGCGAAAAGGGGGCACGAGCGCAGGTAGGTAGCCGTTGGTGGGTGCGGCGCCTTCACAGACTGTCCGTGCGCTCAAAGCCCCCGAGCAAGCCGGGAATACTGATCTGATTCAGGTGGAAGTTGGGGCGAACTCGGTCCCGATGCACGGAACCGACCCCCTGTGCTGCTAAACATGCAACCGTGCACTCAGCTCTCTCCCCTTCGCAGCTTCAACTTCTGCAACACCTCATGCTCGCCGAGGTTCCACACCCCGATACGGATCCCGCGGCGGTGGCGGTCCGAGACCTCGAAGAAGCGAGCATCACGGACGACGTGCAAACTCTCAGCTGGATGGGACTGCTGGAGGTCAGGGGTGAACATCTGGCTATCACGCCGCACGGGAGGGCAGTGCACTTCGAAGCCGAGTGTGCCGTGCTCTCGGCGCGTCTGGCCGAGGTGAGTGTCTTCGCCGACGACCTCCAGCGACGCACACCCTCACTCGGTGCAGAACTGCACGCGCTCCGCCAGCTCGCCGACGGGGCATGGAGCCTGACGGAAGCGGTGGCGTACGTGGAGCGCTGGGCGCACTGATCAGGCCCTACGCCTCCTCGTCGGCCTCGATGGGGAGTTCGATTCGGCGGTGGGGTTTGCGGGCCTTGTCGGGGACCGGCAGGATGCCGACCATCTCAAGGTCGACTGCAGTAATCGTGGGAGCGGCGAGGACGCGGCCCAGCAGGTCCTGCTGTGCGGGGGCGAGGTCAACAAGTCGACGCAGCACGGAGAGTAGTTCGATCAGGTCCCGCGACCAGTCGGCCGGCCAGGACTCGACATGCAGTTCGTCCAAGGGGCTGGTCTTGCGGCTATTGGGGTTGGCTTTTCGGTAGCCGAACCACTTCTTGATGATCTGCATGCCGCCGACGTCGTAGTTCCATACATCGGCGGGGACGGGGCTAACGTGCCCGCCGCCCAGGTGCAGGGTGCCTGTCATCTCGGCGTACCGGATCTCGGCGGGTACTTCCGCCCCTATGTGCTGGTCGTAACGGATACGGCGCTCATCGCCTGACGGGAAGAGGATGTCTCCGGCCGGTCGGCCGTCTTCCGGATCGGCATAGCGCTCCCCGTACGTTGAGGCCCACAAGAGCTGCCTGCCCAGCTGTACCGCCTCGTGCCACAGGGCGGGATCGCGGGTGAGCGGCAGCCGCACGCCCGGGGTTAGGAGTTCCTCGGTGAACCGCTTGGTGAATCCGGCGTGGCCGGCGACAGCCGCCGCGTACGCGGCCAGATCGTGCACCGTGATGTGGTCAAGGCCGAGTTCGGCGGCGAGGTACGCGAGGAGACGAGGGTGCACGTTGGGGGTGCCGTCCGGGTGGAGGATCGGCATGATCTTGCCACCGCGGCCGTTGAAATGATGGGTGTCGGGGAGCAAGGAGGTGGCGACGACCGCCGGCCCGGTCTCAATCTCGTGCGAGGACTGCTGGTTCAGGAAGAGTTGATCCGGCTGCATGGCTTCCCACAACTCAGGTCGGGGGCGGTCGACGACACGGCTGTCGGAGATCAACCACTGCCGGTCGAAGCTGCGCATGGCAATGGGTACCAGGTCAGGCGTCAGGTCTGTTTCGTCCGCGAGTGGCCGGAGGTGCTCAGGCTGTCCGTACAACGGAGCCCTGCTAGCGTGCAGCGAACGGTCTCCTGTCTCCTTGAGCAGTTCCGCCTTCTTGACCGGGTCGTCCTCATGGATCAGCCGCGCCCATCGCTTCTCAAGCACCTGCTTGCTAGGGCCGTTCACCCAGGAGCGGTTGGCCTTGATGCCCGGGTTTCCCCAACGGAAAAGATCGTCGAGAGCGGGGTAGTCCTCCCACCCCGTCTCGGTGGTCGGGCGGAAGGGGCGGGTGGCATCCGAGTGCGTGTCCTGCCAGCCGTCCTCGTCCAGTCGGATCTCTTTGAGCTGACGGTACTTGGCGCCTCGCTTGCCGTGCACGGCGCGGTAGTGGATACGGGCGGGCCGCTCAGGGTCGGTGTCTTTGCTGCGGACGAAGATGCAGATGGCCAGTGGCTGGGCGACACCCGGGAAGATCCGGCTGGCCACATCCGGACGATGCCCTTCCGGAGACAGGTCAATAATCCAGCCCTCGTCACAGGTGCGCCGCAGATAGTCCCGCATGCCACGCCCGCCGGGCCCGGTGGTGAAGCCAGAGGGCGTGATGAAGCAGACGACTCCCTGCTGGTCCTGCGGATGCGCGTCGAAGACCTTCCACGTCGCCCAGCGCCAGAAGTAGACGTAGAGGTTCTTCAGCACGTGCTCATAGCGGCCGTTGCCAGGCCACTTGAAAGCCTCGATGGGAGCCACGCCCTGTGCGGGTGTGCCCTTCTCGACCCAGCCGCCGCGGCCCTTGGCCTTGTCGTCGTAGGGCGGGTTGCCAATCGCGACGGTGACCGGCGTGCTGGCCTTCACCCGGTTCGCCCGCTTACGGGACTCTGAGATCACCCCGTACGTGGAGGCGAGGGTTTCCTCGGCCAGATACGGGTCGTCCAACGTATCGGTGACGAACAGCTTCATTCCATCCGGCGGTGCAACCGCTTGATGGCGCTTGAGCAGATCCGAGGTCCGCAGCTCGGCGACAGCGAAGGGTCCCATCTGCAGCTCGAAACCGATCAAGCGATTCGCTAGATCGCCTATCGCATCTGGCGTTGCTCCGGGGCCGATGTTCTCCGCCGCCCAGGCGGCGACATGCTCGATGACCGCGTGAAGGTACGTGCCCGTCCCCATTGCCGGATCGACGATGCGCACGCTCTCGTCCGCATATCCGTCCGAGCGGCCCAAGCGGGTACGCAGCACGTCCTCGGTGAGGCGCACCATCTCCTCGACCACCTCACGCGGGGTGTAATACGAGCCGCTCTTCTGCCGCAGCTTCTCGTCGTACACCTCCAGGAACGACTCGTACAGGTGCAGATATGCATCCCGCCGGCCCTTACGAATCGCCGCCCAGTCAACTGCGTCGATCACCTGAATGAGCAGATCGAGGCTGACCTCGAAGCTCACCGTGATGTTGTCAGTGAGGAGCTGAAGGGCCTTGCCCATCAAGGCATGTCCGGCATCCAGCCGCCGACCGACCTCATGCAGCCCCACCCCCTTCAAGGAGATGTCCTCGGTGCGCGCCAGCAACAGCGCAAAAGTCACTGCCTGGGCG
The DNA here is from genome assembly GCF_044768135.1 of Streptomyces sp. NPDC101165. Lineage (NCBI taxonomy): Bacteria > Bacillati > Actinomycetota > Actinomycetes > Kitasatosporales > Streptomycetaceae > Streptomyces > Streptomyces sp. NPDC101165. The sequence continues at coordinate 127,291 of NZ_JBIWPG010000023.1, forward strand.
TAGCCGTCGGCGAAGGTGGCATCATCGGCCGTCGGAAAGAGCAGCTTTCGCCAGTCGTTCTTCAGTCCTGTGAACCGCAGCTCCTCAGGCCGCGCCCCTTCCGCCGCATACCGCCCCTCGAACTCCAGTTGCTCCAGGACCGCCGCGCGCAGCAGGCGGCACAGCGGCGCAGTGCGCCGGACCAGAGCGGAGGCTTGGCGGATTGGCTCGGGAACCCAGTGCAAGAAGGTCCGCAGGAGACTGTTGAACGCTGCAGGCTCGCGGGCGGTTAACGACCGTCCTGCACTGGCCAAATCGCCCTCGAAAACGACCGGAGTGCCAACCTGCTCCCCGGTGCGGAAGAGCCGCCATTCCGTGCCGTTGGTGTAGAGCACGTTCGGCAGGTCGCGCAGTCGCTCCCACTGCTTCTTGTTACGCCCCGTGAACTTCTCCGGATCGACAGGATGACCGGGACGCTTGACTTCGATGTAGCCGACGATGTCGCCGTGTACCTCGACCGCATAGTCGGGGCGCACACCCACATCACGCAGAGGTGTTTCGGAGTGCCACAGAACGCCGTCCATGGCATCGTGACTGCCCACGGTCTCTAGGAGCTTCTGCATCGGCGGACGGATGGACGCCTCGGGGTCGCCTGGTCCGTTCACCATGTCCTTGCACGACGCGCCGAAGGTCGATATGGCCTCCGAGAGCCAGCCGAACTGCTCCTGCGTCACTGCCACCCCCACGCACTACCGATCACGACTTGAGAGTATGTCAGGTCCGCAAGAAGATCCAGACGAAGTCCCAGCGTAGCTTGCATAGTTGAGGGGCGAGCTTGGAGTATGGCTCGGTCGACGCTCCGCGCAGGCGTAGAGGATCAGACGAGGTCGCGCCAGAACGGAACCTCAGCTCTCGTCGACGCGGCCCCGTGCCTCGTCGAGCTCATGGTGCATGTAGTCCACTAGATTCAGCCCGTAGTAGATGATGCCGATCTGCCATACCGAGAGCACTGGACACCCGAAGCTTCTGCAGCCAGTGCAAGGGCTCAGCCCGCGGTCCACAGACTGCCCGACGCGCCGGAAGCTTACGGGGCCGTGATCACTCGCGCCAAAGCAGCCACGGCCGCCTCGTCGTTGCCCACCAGGAGCCGTTCAAGCAGTTCCCGCTCCATGCCGTCACCCCCCACCTGGATCCTGCTGTGCAGCAGCCGGATACAGCAACCACAGCAACCGACCCTGCCCCGTAGCGTCCCTTTGAAATCCCCCCGGCCGGGCCGGCCTCACGGAGAGATCCTCGAACGACCACACTCGACCCGTTAGGGGCCGTGGACCACTCGTGGACCGATACGCGGTACTCAGCCGATTGCAGGGCGCTGAGCAGGAAAGATACTGCGAGGTGCAAGGCCCTCCGGAGCCGTGTGCGCAGGTTCGAATCCTGCCGGGGGCACTCGCCAGTCAGCCAGCAAAAATCAAGCTCTGACCAGCGCGAATGCCGACTTGAAAGAGCGGGAGTCAGTCTCACTGACTCCCGCTCTTTCTCGTTGTCTCTTACTGTCCGCGCACCATCTGCGATACACGCGACACACCTTCGACACGCTCACCCGTAGGGCACCCCTGACGACATCGGGCGGCTATGCGGAAGGATGTGGACAAGGTGGAGCACGGCGGCGGCAGCCCTCGGTGACCGGGCGGTGGGTCAGCGCCTCGGCGGCGGCTTGATCAGATAGATCCGGCGGGCCAGATCCAGCGCGGTCAGCAGCACGTTGGCGCCGTTCCAGGTGTACCGGCGCTGCTGCTGCCACACGGAGCCGAAGGTGCCGCTCGGGTCGGCAGCGTGCGCGTTCACGACGATCGTGGACCGATCGCTCCAGTCATGGAGCTCTTGTTCGTGGGCGCCTACCGTCCAGGTCTGCCCGCCCCGGATGTGCTGGGCGATCAGCCCGGGAATCACCTGGAACCGCGACCCTTCGGCCAGGGCCACGGCCAGCCTCTCGACACCGTCCTGCAGTCCGTGGTTGCTCGTGCCGGGGTCGTGGTCGAACAGTAGGCGTACGGCATCCCTCAGGAGGCCCCGGCCGACTTGGATGCTGGGGAGGTCGCGATAGGTCACGGGGAAGGGGAAGCGCGACCTTCGGACTTGCGGGTACACGTTTCCCGGGATCATGTCGCGCCCGCCCTCGGTGAACGTGTAGACGGTCTCGCGGTTCCCATTACGCACGTAGAAGCCCAGCAGATACATGTCGGACCGGCGGAAGAGCCCTCGGACCATGCCGCCGTCGACGACGTCACGCTCGGCGAACCGTCCGATGTTGATCGACTGGAAGACGTTGGGGTCGGGGTTCCGGATCAGATGGCCGGCCCCCGGCTGCCGGGCGGCCTCGTCCCCCAGCATCGCGCTGCGGATGTTCTGAACCGTGTGCGTGTAGAGGTTGGCGAACTCCTCGTCGCTTCCCACCGCCCTCAGCTGAGGCTGGCGCTGTGTCTGCGGCCGGGCCTCCAGCCCGTTCTGGGCGACCGCGCTTCCCGCGCCGAGGGTGCCCGCCAGCACGGAAACCACGACCGTCGCACTGATCAGCCGCCGCCGTAGCGGTCGGTCTTCGGCTCCTCGCGTCATCTCTTCTCGGCCGTCCACGTCAGACCCAGAATTCGAACTCGGCCTGCAGATGGCCCTTGGTGACCCGGCCTCCGTCGCTCCAGTAGCGAGCCTTGAACTCCGCGCCGTGCTGCAGGCTTACGTCGATCAGCGTCGAGCCGTACGCGGCGCAGTGGGCATTGCCGCAGGCCCAGTCCCACGCGACGCGCTTGCCGTCGCGATTCACGATCTCGATCCAGTCCCAGCCGTCGTACGCATCGCGCCCCGAGGGCGCCATCCACGTGACGTTGATCCCCTGGATGTGGGACTGGTACCACGAGCCCCGGAACTGCGCGGGCGTCACCTCGTTGATCAAATAGTCGGTGTTGAGCTTCTCCTGCGCCCTCTCGGCGGCCCTGGGGACCTTGTTCTGGTGCGTCGGCGGCTGCCAGTGCTCACGCGCCGAGTCGGCCGCCGGAGCCGCCTGCACAGCGGCCTGCGTCGACTTGCCCGAAGCCTGCGAGGCCGCGGTGGATGTCCCCAGCGCCACCACGGACACACCCGCGAGCACCCCGGCTACGACCGCGCCCCGCCGCCGAGGCATGTTCACCCCGGCGGATAAGGAAGAAATCCTGCCCTTGCCTCGTGTACGGAACAACATGCGTACCCCAACCTGCCGTTGATCGGTGATCGATGAACCAGAAACATTAGGGAGCGGCGTTCAACGTTCCTTTGACGACCGCTAAACGCGAACCTTCACGGATGTACGCAAGGCATGACGATGACGTCGCCGATCTTCTCCTCAACGTCCCCCAGGTATTAAGCACGTCTTCACACCTGCAGTTCTCGTGATCCCCAGGTCTGGTCATCAGCCCTACGGATGTCCCGTAGCAGTCAAATGAGACGTAACCACGGCTAGATGGTGGGAGGTTGCCCAAGCGCGCCACTCCGTGCCGCCCCCCCGCCTTCGAGCGCTTCCGTTGGGCGCATTCGTGGAGACGTGCGTCACCCCACGAGGTGGCGGCTCCCGTAGCAGGCCAGTAAGGCGAGTTGACGAGATCCTGGCTGAGCGTGAAGAAGTCATCGTTGCCTGTCTGGAGCCGCGGATACACGAAGACCTGCCACTCTGCCGCTGTGGTGTAGCGCATGTTGGGGTCTGGCGTTCCACGGCTCTTGGGCAGGATGCGGGGATAGGTCACGCCGAAGTCGCCGAAATCAGGTTGTTCCCCTCGCCACTTCTCGACGACCTCCCGCCAGAACCTCGCATCTCCCCGTGCTACAGGTGTGGCGGTGCCTCGCGGGAAGCCTGTCAGGTTGACGGGGAATGCGCCGGCCGCCACACAGAGGTGCCTCCACGGCCACCGAGAGAGCTTGATCAAGGCTTCGGCGGTCCCTTCGGCCAGGGTTTCCCTCGTGCGACCCGAGCGCACCGGACCAGCGTCGATCAGCAAATCGATCTCTTCTGGACCTAGCTGGACTGCTCGGAGTAGATCGCTTGTCTGCTCTCTGTCTGGGGGCCGGCCGCTGAGGTCGAGGGCCGTAGAGATTCGCAGGCACGCTCCCTGCCGGTGTGCCGCAGCTGCGCCCGCCACCTCGGCCAGCACGTCATCGGTATCGGTCCGCCTAAAGACCGGGCACATCGCGACGCCACGAAGCAATAGCGACTCTCCGACTCGCGCGACGGGGCCCCCGACGTCTCCCTCAAGCACTCGGACGGACGGCAGTGCGCCGCAGTCCACGGTGAGAACCATGCCGCTCGGCACATTTTCCATGGCGTGCCCGAAGAAGGTCTCCAGCAAGTCTCGCAGCTCGAAGTCTGGCACGATCTCCATCACTGGGCGGATCTGAGCCTGGACTTCCGGCGAGGCGTGTCCCAATGCGAGAAACTCGCCCGCCTTGCCCTTCAGGATTGGAACGTAGGCCACCAGCCACCCCCAAGTGCTCCCCACACTCAGCCAGCTGTCGAGCTAATCGCTCATGACAGAATGACCGGGCCAAGTGCAGGCAGGTAGAGCGCTGTTCGAGCCACACGGCTCAAAGTTGAGGGGCGAACGAAGGGGAGCGTCGCCCACTTAAATCAGCGCTGCACGGGAGTGTCCGACACACCTCCGACACAGTCCCACTCTCTGCTGCCGTCGGATCCACTTCGCGCGTCCCGCCTGTCCGGCTGCCCCGTTATGACGCTCACCTGCACAAACAGCCCGGACAGCTCAAAGTACCGGTGTCCAGGCTGTCCGGTCACAGACGGCTGTAGCACCCAAGAGGGGTGTTACAGCCCGTCGGCGAAGCCGACCTCTCAATGGGCGCAGGAGCCGGAGGCGACTCCGACTTCGCACTATCTGCGATACACGGGGGCACCGTAAGCCTCCCGGGATCAAGGAACCTGCTGGTCAGGGCACAATCGCAAGCCGAACTCTGATTGTGCTCCGGAGCCGTGTGTGGCTCGGAGCGGGCGTATGCCGGAGCCGTGGACGAGCTGTGGGCGGGATCTTGAGGCATCGACGCAGGTGAAGCCCGGAGGCGGATGAGGCCTCTGGCTCGGGGACGGCCAGGTACTACTACAACCAGCTACAACCAGCGCGGCAGTCGGTGAGTCTCATCTCGGGACGGGGTGGGGAGGCGTAGATGGATGAGCGCGAATCCGTGCCGAGCGGTGGCCGGGACAAGTACGGCTCTTCCGTCGGGTGGAGGGCACTTGCGGGGGTCGTGGCCATCGTGGTGTGGATGGCGTTCGGGCCGCTGGGACCCTTGTGGCTCTACGTTCTCGGCTGGGCGGTGGTGCTGGCTGCAACGGACGGTCTCTCCAGGCTGGTACGCCGCCAGGGCTGGGCCGTTCCTTCGCCGGGGCACCTCGTGGCTGGGCTGCTGCGGCTCGGACCGGAATCGTGGCTGGTGGCTCCCCGCTGGGCCAAAGTCCGATTGGCCGCCGCGGGTTTCCTGGTGTTCGCCACCATTGCCGGCGTCATGGGGTGGGAAGCCGGTGAGGAGTACCAGGTGCTGGCGAACCTCCGGGACCAGGGCCGCAGGACCGACGCGACCATCGTCGAGGTCACCAGCCGGTCGGAGGAAGGCTGGGCGACCTCCGTGAGCGTGCGCTTCAGCACACCAGCCGGCCCCGTGCGCGCGGATGTCGATGTCACTCCTGGCTCAGCAAACAATGCGAAGCCTGGAGCGCGCATACCCGTCGCATACAACCCGGCGCGCCCCACCGAGGTTCGCCACGTTGCGTACCTCGACGGACGCGACGCCGATGGAATTCTGCAGGGGGCGATCGTGATCGGGCTGCTCGCGGCGGGCTTTCTGGTGGGGACTGCCAGGGAGGTGCTCCGTACCAAGCGGCAAACGGAGTTGGGCGAGACGCCGGGCACCCACCACCCCAGGACCTGAATGGCCCGACGCCCCTCGTGATCACGCCTCATCGCTTCAGTCCGGTCCTGCCGACCCGGCTGGCCAACACTCAGTGATGCGACCCGGGAACGATGAGATTTCCTGGACAGAACGCCGGGGGGCCTCGAACACGGGCAGCCTGTTGATGCTTCTCGGTTCACGGGGGCTCGTCTCGCATCGTTGGCCCGGTGATCGGCTTGCTACGCCGATTCCAGGCGTCACATAGCCGAGTTCACGCGATACCAGTGAGGGGAGCACTGGGTTGCCAGGAGACGGGCAGGACGACGTCGACGCCGTCGCGGCGGGCCAGGGGCAGCAGTCGGCTCATCGTGGTGCCGAGGTCGTCGAGCAGGTAGGGCATCGGGCGCAGTGGGCGGTCCAGGCCGAGGAAGAAGTCGTCCCAGTGCACCAGGATGACCCGTCTGGCCCCGGTCGCGACCACGACCTCGTCCCAGTAGGTGTGGAGGAACTCGGCGGGCTGTTTGCCCAGCATGCCGACGCCCAGGTAGATGACGTCGGCGTGGTGACCGCGCAGCGCGCCGGGCCGGTAGTTGGCGCTGGCCTGCAGTAGCACACGGCCGTGGGGGTGGGTGATGAGCACGGAGTGGGCGGTGCCGGTCTTCCAGGCGCCGGCGCGGGCCGGCGGGACCAATGGCCGGTCGACGGTGCCTGGGTAGTGGTCGCCGGGGCTGTGCACGGAGTCCAGGAAGGTCAGCGTGAAGCTGCCGTAGGTGGCGGTGTCGCCGTCGCCGACCACCCGCAAGGACGACTCGGGGACCCCAAGGCCGCGCCCGATGTTGGCGGTGGACTCCGACCCGACCAGATCGGCTCCGGTCTCCAGCGCCCACACCGGTGCGTCGAGCGCGTGGTCGTAGTGGGAATGCGCGCACACCACGGCGGCGAGACTGTCCACCCGCAGCCGCTCGATGGCGGCACGGACCAGCGCACGGTCCGGGGCGATCTTGCCCATTCCCACGCGCAGCATCCCCGGGCGGGTGATGAACCCGTCGCTGAGCACAGAAGTCTGTCCGTCCGAGAGCAGCACTGAACTGGTGCCCAAGAAGTGAGCGATCAGCCCCTCGCGGTGCGTTGCAGTGCGCTGTTGGTAAGGCAGGTAGGGCCGCAGACTCGGGCGACCGATCGGCACCTTCATACGAGCATCCTCGGGCCCCAGAGGCAGGAGTGCCAGCTCAGGATCTCGTGTGCCCGGTCACTACGGTCCATTCGTCCTCTCAACTCGGCAAACCCGCTGAACTGCTTCGACCTCCGAAGCCGTGTGCGCAGGTTCGAAATCCCACTCCCCCGCGCTCGAGCGAACCCGTTTCCGAAGCTCGAAAGCGCGGCTCGTGCGTATGACAACGAACAGTGCCCTGGCGTACAACATGCTGGCGCCCCCTGCTGTCGCCGGGTCAGCGGCACAGCGCGCCCTCACCTCCTGGGAGAACGTGTGCTCCTGAGCGATGCGGATGGCCTCTTCGCTGCCTTGGCCGCCCTGAAACTGCCGCGCGGCGAGTACGTGGTGTGCGGGTCTGCCGCCCTGTACGTCCGGGGTCTACGTGCGCGCATGGGAGACCTGGACGTTCTTGCACGAGGCGAGGCTTGGGAGCGGGCCCTCGCGCTGGGCGCTCCGGAGTCGACGGTCTCGGGATACGGCCTGAGGGTTGTCCATCCGACGGCTTCCATCGAAATCATGGACCGCTGGACCCAAGGCTGGTCGACCGACCGGCTGATCGACGACGCCGATGTCATCGACGGCGTTCCCTTCATGCGGCTGGGAGACGTTCTGCGGTGGAAGATCGCGGCTGCCAGGCCGAAGGATCACGCCGATATCGCAGCGATCCGACATCTCAACCGCATCTGGACGGGTGAGGCAGCGCCGCTCTCACCTTCTTTCTCGGCTGTGCAGGGGCTTCGGCAGCCCGTCGCCGAGGAGGAGACGCCGGCGGAAGGGGCGGACGTGCGCAGTCTCCCAGGTGTCCGGCTGTCCGATTGAAGCCGCCGTCAGTCGTGAGTGGTGAGCCGTGACCCGTGAGCGGCAGTCCGCGCTGTCGGATCGTCACCACGGTGCCGGGACGGGCCGCATGGGGCCCGTGATGCAATGGGGCCCGACGGAGCAGATCTCGGTGTGGGGTGGGGCGTGTTGAATAACAGTGGGCCCGATACGGGGAGTTTCGAGCCGCTGGAGGAAGGCGATCCGCGGACCGTGGGCGGCTACCGGCTGGTGGCTCGGCTCGGGGCCGGCGGCATGGGGCGGGTCTATCTCTCGCACACCCCGGGCGGACGGGCCGTCGCGGTCAAGGTGATCCGGCCCGAACTGGCCGAGAACACCGAGTTCCGCAAGCGGTTCCAGGCCGAGGTGGCCGCGTCGAGCCGGGTCCACGGGCTCTACACCGCTCCGGTCGTGGACAGCGACACCGAGGGGGCCGTGCCGTGGTGCGCGACCGCGTACGTGCCGGGGCCCTCCCTCTCCGAGGCCGTTCGCGATCACGGGCCGCTGCCCGTCGACACCGTGCTGCGGCTGATCGCCGGTGTCGCGGAGGCACTTCAGGCCGTGCACCGCGAAGGCATCGTGCACCGGGACCTCAAGCCGTCGAACGTGCTGCTCGCCTCCGACGGCCCGCGCGTCATCGACTTCGGTGTGGCGCGCGCGGCTGACGCCACGTCACTTACCCAGAGCGGTACGGCCCTGGGCACGGTCGCCTACATGGCACCGGAGCAGGTGCTCGGCGCGGAGGCCGCCCCCGCTGCCGACGTGTTCGCGCTCGGGCAGACCGCCGTGTTCGCGGCGACGGGCGGTGCCGCGTTCGGGGACGGGGATCCGCACGCGGTGCTGTACCGGGTGGTGCACGCGGAGCCCGATCTCAGCCGTGTGCCGGCCGAGATTCAGGATCTGGTGGCCCGGTGTCTGCGCAAGCCCGCCGCCGAGCGGCCCACCGTCGAGGAGGTCATCCGCTCCGTCCAGGAGATCCAGGCGTACCGCGGTGACGAGGCGCGGTTCGCCTCCGGGGCGTGGCTGCCGGGCGAGTTGGCCGCGGGAATCGAGGCTCGGGCCGCGGACGCCGATCAGGCCCGGGGGCGGGTGGTGGATACGGGGAGTACGACGGCTCAGGCCGCTCCCCCCGCGGGCGCTTTCGGGGCATTCGGGGAAGTCGGCGGTCCCGGTGCTTCCCATGCGCCGGGTACTCCTGGCGCTTTTCCTTTCGCCGGTCCCGGCGCGTTCGGGCCGCCGGCCGCCTACGCCCCCACCCCGCCGTCCCACGCCGCGCTGCCCGGGCCCTTCGTCATGGCACCGGGGGCCGCGCCGGGTGCGTACGCTCCGGTCGGCGGTCCGCAGCCGCAGGTCCCGGCCGACGCGCAGACCGCTCCGGTGGCCGCGGGGGGCAAGGGTCGCAAGGGGCGAGTCTGGCTGTTGTCCGCGGCCGCCGTCGTACTCGTCGCCTGCGGGGCGGCCGTCACCCTGCTGTTCGTTCCGGGGGACGGTGACAAGGGCGGCGCGCAGGCTCGGGAAGTGGCCGCGTCGCACTCGGCCGCGACCGCCGAACCGTCGCCGTCGTCGTCCGGCTCGCCGTCCGCCAAGGCCTCGAAGAAGGCCAAGGCCACCAAGTCCGCTGTGCCGCCCAGCCCTTCGGGGCCCCCGACGCCCACGCGGACCGTGTCCTCCGCGCCGCCGAGCACCGCGCCGAGCAAGCCCGCGGCTCCGAAGGTGCCCCTCCCGGTGACGTACGCCGGGATCCGGATGACCAAGAGCCACGATCTGTACCTGGCGGACAGGCCGGTGCGGGCCAAGGCGGACACCGGTACCTCCGACGAGGACCTGACCTACGCCGTCTACTCCTCGGGCGCGCTCCTTGCCCCCGGCACCACCTCCGGCAGTTCTCTGGCGCTGCTGCCCGTGGGCCGGCAGGGGAGCCTGGACGCGTGCAAGGCGGCTACCGGCTACAAGAGCTACATCTGGATCAAGGACCTCACCGTCGGCCAGCAGATGTGCGTGATCAGCGGGACGGGGCACGTGGGGCTGGTGACGTTCCGGGGCTCGTCCGGGACGACGTACGCCGATCTGGACGTGAAGGTGTGGCGTAACGCGGCGTAGGGCGTGCCGTCGGTCGCATGCGTGCGGTTCACGAGCGTGATCTCGTTCCCCTGCCGGTAGTCATGCGCGCCGGGTCTGGGAGGCGTAGCGGTGGGGCGAGTGGTGCGACGTCGTGCCGGAGGTCCGTGCTGAGGTGCTGCGGTGGGTGCTCGTCGCCGCGCCTCCCCCTGCGCGGGGGAGGCTTGCTCGACTCCGGTTGCCGACGGCCGATTGCCGACGGCCGGTTGCCGGCAGCACGGCCGGGACGCCGATGCCTGGACCGTGCCGCGGCGCAGCTGATCCCCTCCGGTCGAGGACTAGCGCGCGCCGGGGCCCTGCAATGACTCCTCGTCGTCGTTCGCGGCGTACGGGTGGACGAAGTCCTCGTCGTCGTACGGGGTGAACCAGTCGCCCGCGCCGGTGGGGGCGATGTCCAGGTCGTCCTCGGTGAGGTCCCCTTCGATGCTGTCGGCGAAGGCCTCCAGGGCCGCGCTGACCTCCTCGGTCAGGAGGTCGTAGAGATCGGCCGTCACCTCGGCCTGGGTGAGGAGGAATCTCAGCAGGAGCTCTTCCGCGATGCAGGTCGGACGGGTGGGGTGCGGCTGGGTGAGGCGGGCGGTCAGGGTCACCGCCGTGACGGTGAGGCGGCGGGCGAACAGGACGGTGTACTCGTCGGCGAACTGCGGGGGCAGGTCGTCCAGGAGCATGAAGGTGGCGTCGCTCTCGGCCACGGTCGGACCGTCGTCCTCCAGGCTCGCGAGGTCGGTGAAGAGTTCGTCCACCAGGAGGTCGATGGCGAACACGACGGCGCCGGCCGCGACCTCCGCCGCCGCCCGGCCGACGGTGCGCTCCTCGGGGTCGTCGGAGTAGCCGAAGCAGTCGAGGGGGAAGGCCGCCAGCAGGGGTGCCAGGGCGCGGAGTCTGGAGCGCATGGCCTCGACCTCGGCCGGGTCGAGACGGCCCTGGAGCGGGGCGGGCTCGGCGGCCCGGTGGCGTCGGGCGCGTTCCGCCGGGTCGGAGGGCGGGGCGTCGGGGCCGTCGGCCGCGTCGAGGCTCTCCTGGAGGAGTTCGGAGTTCAGCTCGACCGCGCACCGGGTGATCTGCCAGTCGGCGAGCGGTTCGGTGCGTTCCAGGAGTTCTGCCACGACCTCACGGGCAGCGTCCTCCGCGAACTCCAGCGCCGGTGCGTCGACGAAGAGCTTCAGCAGGACGCCTCCGGGATGGGCGGCGATGACGTCGTCCATCAGCTCGATCTCCATGCCGTCGGGCCCCTCGACCGCCTCCAGCGAGTCGAACCCCTTCCTCAGCAGGAAGATGACGCCCTCGCGCTGGAGCGCGTCGAGTTCCGGATCGCCCTTGGGAGGGGCCATGGCCACGGTCACCATGTATGTCACCCCCTCATCGTGCCCGAGTCGTCCCACCTCGGGGGAGGGAATCAGGGGTCATCTTCAGCCGTCGGCCGTGCCTCTCTCTCGGCTGGTGACCTTCGTGGCGTCCGGGCGCCCCGGTTCCGCGGGGGTGGTGCCCGCCGTGCGCATACGGACGTACGCGTAGACGCAGCCCGCCAGGGCCAGGTCGGACAGCAGCATGAAGCCGATGGAGTAGGAGTTCTTGGCGCTGTAGACCGCGCCCATCACCAGGGGCGGGACGAAGCCGCCGAGGCCGCCCATCGCACCGACGATGCCGGTCACGCTGCCGACCTGGGGTTGCGGGGTGACCCGGGAGACCAGGGCGAAGACCGAGCCGCTGGCGGTGCCGAGGCCCGCGGCCGTGAGCAGGAGGCAGATCGTTGCCGTGGGCACGAGGGCCGGGTCGAAGGCCTGGACGACCGCCAGCACCGCGACCGTGCCGAGGGCCCAGGCCGTGACCACCGCGGGGTGGACGCGGTCCGCGAGCCAGCCGCCGATGGGGCGGAAGGCCACCGTGACCAGAGCGAATCCGGCGGCCCGGGTGCCCGCGTCGGTGGGGCTGAGGGCGTACCAGGTCCGCAGGTAGGTGGGGAGGTAGACGCCGAAGGCGACGATGCCGCCGAAGCCGATCGCGTAGAGCGCGGAGAGTTCCCAGGTGACGCGGAGCCGGCCGGCCTGGGCCAGGCGGGTGGTGAGGGGGGTGGCGGGGATCGTGCGCCCGGGGCGGTCGTTGACGAGGAAGGCCGCCAGGACGGCGTACACGGCGAGCGCGATCGCGATCAGCAGGAAGGGGAGGTGCTCGCCGCGGTGGTACAGGCGCGGGGTGAAGAAGCCGGACAGGGCCACGCCGCCCATGCCCATGCCGAAGATGCCCAGCGCCGCGCCGCGGTGGGCAGGCGGGAACCAGGAGTTGACCAGCGGGACCCCGATCGCGAACGTCGTACCGCCGAGGCCGAGGAAGAAGCCCACCACGATCAGCGCCGGGTACGACGTGCTCGCCGGGATCAGCAGCAGTACCGGGACGATCGTCAGGGCGCTGATCAGCGGGAACATCAGACGGGCGCCGTAGCGGTCGGTGAGCGCGCCGACCGGGACCCGGCCGAGGGAGCCGACCAGGACCGGGACCGCGACCAGCAGGGACTGGGCGGTGGCGGTCAGGTGCAGGCGGTCGTGGAAGTCGGCCGCGAGGGGAGCGATCAGGTTCCAGGCCCAGAAGGTGAGGGTGAAGCCGAGGGTGGCCATCACCAGGTTGCGCCAGGCGGCCGCGGACGGTCGGTCACCGGTCGTCATCGTCACGCTCCCAGCGGGTCGGTTCATCCCCCTGACCAGCAGCGTCTTTCATGGTCGGCGATCGGTCCGCGGGCCGCATCCGGACGGCGCGGTCAGGCCGAGCGCTTGCGGGACGCCGTCTTCCTGGCCGGGGTCTTCTTCGCGGTCGTCTTGGCCGTGGACGTCGTCTTCGTCGTCTTCGCCGTCTTGACCGTGGACTTGGACGTCGTCTTCGCCGCGCTCGTCTTCGCCGCGCTCGTCTTCCCGGCGCTCGTCTTCCCGGCGCTCGTCTTCGCGGCGCTCGTCTTCGCGGAAGTCGTCTTCGCCGTCGACTTCCTGGCCGGCGTCGTCTTCTGCGCGGCCGTCTTCTTCGCCGCCGTGGCCGTCGACTTCTTGCCGCCCGTCTCCTTCGGGGTGGCCCGGCCGCGGGCGAGGGGCCTGACCTCGGCCTCCTCCGCCGGGGCCGGTTCCTCGCCCCGGGACTCCCGGGCCGCGCGCACACTCTTCTCCAGGGCCGCCATCAGGTCGAGCACCTTGCCGCCGGCGGCGGGCTCGGGGATCTCGGGCGGGGTCTCACCGGCCGCCTTCGCCGCGATGACTTCCTCCAGCGCCTCGCGGTACTCGTCGTGCAGGTCCTCCAGCTCGACCTCGCCGAGGGTGTCCATCAGGGCGTCCGCGAGGTCCAGTTCCTTGTCGCGGACGGTGACGTCCACGTCCGGGGCCACGCCTTCGGGGGCGCGGACCTCGTCCGGCCAGAGCAGACCGTGCATGGCGATGGCGTCGCCGACCACGCGCAGCATGCCCAGGCGCTCGCGGCCGCGCAGCGCGTACTTGGCGATGGCGACCTTGTTGCTGCGTTTGAGGGCCTCGCGCAGGAGGGTGTACGGCTTGGCGGCGGGGGCTCCGCTCGCGGCGAGGTAGTAGGCGGCGTCCATCTGGAGCGGGTCGATCCGGTCGCCCGGCACGAAGGCGACGATCTCGATCGTGCGGGCGGTCGGGATCGGGAGGTGGGAGAGGTCCTCGTCGCTGATCGGGATGATCGTGCCGTCCGCGTCCTCGTACCCCTTGCCGATCTCGGCCTGGCCGACCTCGCGGTCCTCCAGTTCGCACACCTTGCGGTAGCGGATGCGGCCGTTGTCCTCGGTGTGGATCTGGCGGAAGGAGATCGAGTGGCTCTCGGTGGCGTTCACCAGCTTGATCGGGATGCTGACGAGACCGAAGGAGATGGCGCCGTTCCATATGGATCGCACGTGCAGCACCCTTCCTTCAGGTTTCTGGTATTACGTGGCTGTATGTCTGGAATGGTCATCCTATGACGCCTATCACCGACGTGGAGGGGCGACGGGTCGCGCTCAGCAACCTGGAGAAGGTGCTGTATCCGGAGACCGGCTTCACCAAGGGGGAGCTGGTGCACTACTACGCGACCAGCGCCGAGGTGCTGCTGCCGCATCTGCGTGACCGCGCGGTGTCCTTCCTGCGCTATCCGGACGGGCCGGACGGGCAGGTGTTCTTCACCAAGAACGTGCCGCCGGGTACGCCCGAGTGGGTCACGACCGCCGAGGTCCCGCGGTCGGAGGGGCCGGCCCGGATGGTGGTCGTACAGGACCTGCCGAGTCTGGTGTGGGCGGCGAACCTGGTGACCGAGTTCCACACGCACCAGTGGCTGGTCCAGTCGCCGGACGAGGCCGACCGGCTGGTGTTCGACCTGGATCCCGGGGCACCCGCGACGATCGTGCACTGCTGCGAGGTCGCGCTGTGGCTGCGGGAGCGGCTGGCCGCGGACGGGATCGAGGCGTACGCCAAGACGGCGGGGTCGAAGGGGTTGCATGTGCTGGCGGGTGTGCGCGGGGGCTCTTCCGAGCGGGCGAGCGAGTACGCGAAGGCGCTGGCGGTGGAGGCGGAGCGGGCCATGCCGCGGCTGGTGGTGCACCGGATGACGCGGAGTCTGCGGCCGGGGAAGGTGTTCGTCGACTGGAGTCAGAACGCGGGGCGCAAGACCACGGCGGCGCCGTACACGCTGCGGGCTCGGCGGGTTCCGTTGGTGTCGGCGCCGGTGACGTGGGAGGAGGTCGCGCAGTGTCGGGCGGCGGGGCAGATGGAGTTTGTGGCCGGGGACATGGCGCCGCGATTGCAGGACCATGGGGATCTGCTGGCGCCGCTGCTGGATTCCGGGCGGTCGGTGGTGCTGCCCTGAGGTGCCGGTCGGTGGTGCTGCCCTGAGGAGGGTTCTCGCCCCCGCCGCCCCTGCCCGTCCCGTCGAGGGGACTCCGTCCTCTGTGACCCCTGCTGGGGCTGCCGCCCCCAGGCCCCCGCTCCGGCCCTGGACGGACCTGGTCCTCAAACGCCGGACCGGCTGATCAGTGCGGGCTGACTCACAACTTCCCCCACGTCCCCCGGTCCCGTGCCATCGCGTGCAGTGCCTCCACGTCCGCCGGCTTCAGCACTCCGCCCAGGCTGGCCAGGGTCGGCAGGTCGGTGTGCCGGAGGATGCGGACGCCTCGGGGCGGGGTCGTGACGCGCAGGTCGGTGGGGTCGACCAGGGCCAGGACGGGGTGGACCTCGGCGGTGAGGGCGTAGGAGGCGCGGTCGGTGGTGGCGCGGAGGCGGCGGAGCAGGGGCTCGGGGTCGTGGCGGCCCAGGGTGACCATCGGGTCGGTCACCTGGACCCGCTGTTTACGGGCGTACAGGGCATGGACGACGTAGAGGCCGCCGGGGCCCATGAGGAGGTGGTGGATGCGGTCGCCGCCCGGGAGCGATATGGAGTGCAGGGTGTGCCAGCCCGCCCCTTCCAGCCGGTCCAGGGCGTCGCCGACGGTCTGCTCGGCGGTCAGGGCGCGCCGGCGCGGGTCCGGGCGGAGCCGGTGGGCGGGGCCGGGGTCCCGGTCGAGGGCGACGAGCAGGGCCTCGCCGGGGCGGTTGGGCGCGAGGTCGTCGTCCGGGTGCAGGGTCAGCCGGGCCAGTTCCGCGGGTGTGGGCACCGGGGGCGGGCCCACGGTCACCGGGCCGGTCAGGAAGGGCTTCAGAGCCTCCAGGACATCCGCCTCGCGGCCCTCGGCGATCAGGTTCACCCGGCCGGTCTCACGGTCGTACCAGGCGATGTTCCCTCCGCCCGGGCCGCAGACGTACAGCCGTTCATGGCCGTGCCGCCAGGTCGGCACCACGCGCAGTCCGCTCATGCGCCATCACCCCTCGACCATGGGAACAGGCGGGGTGCTCCCACGCAAGAAGCCGGTTACCTTGGAGAGCGGCCCTGCAAGGGGGAGTTGGGGAGGCGCCGTTGCGGACCCGCGGAGAGCAGCCCGTCGTACCGGCTCCGGAGAGCCCCTGGAACGAGATAGAGCCCGGCCTGTGGATGGGCGGGCACGAGTTCCTGGGCCGTTCCGGTCGGCTGGAGTCCGCCGTCGTGCGAGATCAGTTCGACGTGGTGCAGTCGCTCCTGAGGTTGCCGGGGTACGGCCCCGGGCCCGGGACCGAACATCATGTGTGGCCGATACCGGACGGACCGCTGGACGGCACGCAGCTCGCCGGAGTGATACGGCTCGCGCGGGCGGCGCACGAGGCGCTGGACACCGGACGCTCGGTGCTGGTCCGCTGCTACCACGGCTACAACCGCTCGGGCCTGGTCGTCGCGCACACCCTGGTCCGGCGGGGTCGCAGCACCGAGGAGGCGATCGAGCTGATCCGCGCCCGGCGCTCCCCGTGGGCGCTGCACAACGACCTGTTCGTGGAGTACCTGCGCGCGGGACTGGCCACCGCCCGGCTGCTGGAGGAACTGGCCGAGTAGCCTCTCCTCCAGCACCGCCCCGAGTGCACAAAAAGGACTTCCCTACGAATAAGGTGTACGGGGCCCACTCTCGTCCCGGAATCCTCAGGAGCCCCGTGTCAGCCCGTCGCATCGCGCGCACCGCTCTCACCGCGGCCGTCGTCGCCCTGCTGTCGGCGACGGCGGCGGCCTGTGGCGACCGGGGCGATCTGCAGGGCGCCGGGGCCACCCCGACCGCGGTGAGCCCGGCGAAGCTCTGGCCGGACCTCCGGCCGGCGTCCAGCCCGGCCTACCCCTACGACGAGGGGAGCACCGAGAACGTCAAGGGCGTCCAGGCGCCGGGCGACGACATCCGCAAGGTCGATCCGGTGGACGTCGTACGGGCCGAGATGGCCGCGCATCCGGACGACTACGGGTCGAAGGGGGCGTACCACGCGACCGTCGAGCGGATGAAGGAGTGCGACGCGGGCGGGGACCGGGCGCGGTGCCCGCTGCTCAAGGCGTACTACCGGGATCTCACCGGGGACGGCCGGGCCGACCTGACGCTGGGCTTCCGGCTGTACCCGACCAACCAGACGGCGGTGCGGGTCTACACGGTGGAGAAGCACAAGCTGGTGCAGGTGCTGGCCGACAACGACGCGATCATCGGCGTCGAGCTGGCCGGCCGGGCGGTGATCGTCCGCTCCCCGGCCGGGATCTCCGGGTACGAGTACCGCACCACCTGGGCCTGGGACCCGGACCAGCGGGCCATGGTGTTCTCCCGGGACGAGTTCCTGCGCACCGGCAAGGGCCGGCACAGCCACGCGCCCTCCCCGTCCGTCGGCACCACCCCGCCGGTGAGCGCGGGATGAGGCCCACGCTGCCCCGGTGGGCCGGGACGCTCGCCATGAAGTCGGCCGCGTTCATCGCGGTGATGTGCTGCGCTCTGGCCGCGCTGCTCGGCGTCCTGGTGCATGTGTCGGTGACCAACCAGACCGTCGGCCAGGCCCGCGACCTCGCGCTGTCCCGGCTGCAGGACGCCACCCAGGCGTACGAGGCAGGGGACACACTGCTGCCGGGTGCCGGGGTGAACCCCGAGGGGCTGCCCGCACGGCTGCGCACGCTCGCCGTGGCCGGGGAGCGCGGCACGATGGTCTCCTCGCACCAGGGACGGCCGACCATGTGGGCGGCGGGACCGGCGGGCGGCCACCGGGCGCTCGCGGTGGAGGTCGACTACTCGCAGCAGGCCCGTACGATCGCCGGGCTCGACCGGTCCATCCTGTGGTCGTCGGCGCTGGCGATCGGGGTGACGTTGCTGGTCGGCGCGTTCGCGGTGACCCGGGTGACGCGGCGGCTGCACGGCACCGCGCAGGTGGCCCGGCAGATCAGCGCGGGCGCTCTGGACGCCCGCGTGAACGACCCCCGGACCAAGGACCCGACGCGGCCCCAGGACGAGGTGGCCGCGGTGGCGGCCGCGCTGGACTCCATGGCCTCCTCGCTGCAGGGCAAGCTGCTGAGCGAGCAGCGGTTCACCGCGGACGTGGCCCATGAGCTGCGCACCCCGCTGACCGGGCTGCACGCGGCGGCCGAGCTGCTGCCGCCGGGCCGGCCGACCGAGTTGGTCCGGGACCGGGTGGCGGCGCTGCGCACGCTCACCGAGGACCTGCTGGAGATCTCCCGGCTGGACACCGGGCGGGAGAAGCTGGAGGTGGACACCGAGGAGCTGGGCGCGCTGGTCGGGCGGGTGGTGCGGGCCTCGGGGACGGACACCGAGGTGCGGATCGCGCAGGACGCCCGGGTGGAGACCGACCGGCGGCGCCTGGAGCGCGTGCTGGGGAATCTGGTGACCAACGCGCACAAGCACGGGGCGTCTCCGGTGGTGCTGACCGTGGACGGGCCCGTGGTGACCGTACGGGATCACGGGGGCGGGTATCCGGAGTACCTGGTGGCTCATGGGCCGCAGCGGTTCCGTACCGAGGGCGGGGCCAAGGGGCATGGGCTCGGGCTGACCATCGCGGTGGGGCAGGCGGAGGTCCTGGGGGCACGGTTGTTCTTCGGCAACGCGGTGGGCGGAGGCGCCGTGGCCACGCTGCACCTCCAGTAGCGCCCGACGACGGCTCGGGCGTTTCACCTCCCCGGTCCGCGCCACGCTGGTGCCGACAACCCGGGCAAACCACGCACAACACGCCCCGTTTGGGTAGGTTCCGGACATGACCCAGGCCGGAACAGCCGTGGCGGCGCCGAAGACACCCGCCCCCGCCGTACGCCTTCCCCGCCGCCGTGGCATCGAACTGGCCCTGATCGTGCTGGCCGTCCTGCTGTCCGTGTACGGCTACTGCGCCGTGGGCCTGGCGAGGACCGGTACCGTCCCGCCGGGTGCCGCCGGGTACGGCGCCGGACTCGGTGTGCTCGCCCTGCTCGCGCATCTCGCGGTCCGGATCCGGGCGCCGTACGCCGACCCCCTCCCGCTGCCCATCGGGGTGCTGCTCAACGGCCTCGGCCTGGTGCTGATCTACCGGCTGGACCTGGAGACACCGGGCGACCGGGCCGCCCCCGCCCAACTGGTGTGGTCCACGCTCGGGGTGGGCCTGTTCATCGTCGTCGTGCTGATGCTGCGCGACCACCGGGTGCTTCAGCGCTACTCGTACGTCTGCGTGGTCGCGGCCCTGGTGCTCCTCCTGCTGCCGATCCTCTTCCCGGCGGTCAACGGCGCCCGCATCTGGATCCGGATCGCCGGATTCTCCATCCAGCCGGGCGAGTTCGCGAAGGTGCTGCTCGCGGTGTTCTTCGCCGCCTACCTGGCCGCCAACCGCAACGCGCTCGCCTACACGGGCCGCCGGTTGTGGCGGCTGCAGTTCCCGACCGGGCGGGTGCTCGGGCCGATCGTGACGATCTGGCTGCTGAGCGTCGGGGTGCTGGTGCTGGAGCGCGACCTCGGGACCTCGCTGCTGTTCTTCGGGCTGTTCGTGGTCCTGCTGTACATCGCCACCGGTCGCACCGGCTGGATCGCGGTCGGTCTGGTGCTCGCCGTGCTCGGCGCCTTCGCCGTCGGCCACTTCGAGCCGCACGTGAACGGCCGGATCGAGGACTGGCTGCACCCCTTCGCCACCATCGAGGCCGGGCAGGGCCCCAACCAGCTGGCGCAGTCCCTGTTCGCCTTCGCGGCGGGCGGGGTCTTCGGCACCGGGCTCGGGTTCGGCCACTCCACCCTCATCGGCTTCGCCACCAAGTCGGACTTCATCCTGGCGACGGCGGGCGAGGAACTGGGCCTCGCGGGCCTCGCGGCGATCTTCCTGCTCTACGCCCTGCTCGTGGAGCGCGGCTACCGGGCGGGCCTCGCCCTGCGCGAGCCGTTCGGGCGGCTCCTCGCGGTGGGCCTCGCCTCGATCCTCGCGCTCCAGGTGTTCGTGATCGCGGGCGGGGTCACCGGTCTGATCCCGCTGACCGGCATGGCGATGCCGTTCCTCGCCCAGGGCGGCTCCTCGGTCGTCACCAACTGGGCGATCGTGGCCCTGCTGATCCGGGTGAGCGACTCGGCCCGCAGCCAGTACGACGGGCAGGAGGCCCCGTGACCGAGTACGGCAGCGGCCGGCCGATGGCCCGGTACATCCGGCACGCCTGGGCGTTCTGCGCCCTGCTGCTGGCGGCCCTGCTCGTCAACGCCGCCCGGGTGCAGGTGGTCCAGGCGGGGTCCTACGACGCCAATCCGGCCAACCGCCGCCCCACGATCGCCCGTTACCAGCAGCCGCGCGGCGACATCCTGGTAGGCGGCGAGCCGGTCACCGGCTCCAACGACACCGGCGAGCAGCTGCGCTACGAACGCGCCTACCGGGACGGGCCGTTGTACGCGCCGGTCACCGGCTTCGCCTCGCAGATGTACGGCAGCACGTTCCTGGAGGACACGGAGGACGGGGTGCTCTCCGGCACGGATCCGATGCTGTCGCCGTTCCCGCTGTGGAACGACGTGACGCGGAGGCCCAGTCCGGGCGGGGACGTCGTCACGACCATCGACCGGAAAGCGCAGCAGGCGGCGTACCAGGGGCTGCACGGTCGGCGGGGCGCGGTGGCCGCGATCGAGCCGGCCACCGGCCGCGTGCTGGCGCTGGTGTCGACCCCGTCGTACGACCCCGCCGAGCTGTCCGGCAACAGCGAGGCGACGGCCTCGGCGTGGGCGCGGCTCAACCACGATCCGGAGAAGCCGATGCTCAACCGGGCGGTGCGGCAGACCTATCCGCCGGGGTCGACGTTCAAGGTGGTCACCGCGGCGGCGGCGCTGGACGCGGGTGTGGTCACGGATCTGGACGCGTCCACCGACTCCCCCGACCCCTACCGGCTGCCCGGGACCAGGACCCGGCTGACCAACGAGGGCGACGGCTGTGCGGACGCCTCCCTGCGGGAGGCCTTCAAGTGGTCGTGCAACACGGTGTTCGCCAAGCTGGCCGTGGACGTAGGGGTGGCGGACATGTCGACCACGGCCCAGGCGTTCGGCTTCAACGACACCCGGCTGCGGGTCCCCTTCGAGGCCGCCCCCAGCACCTTCGACACCCATGTGGACAAGGCGCAGCTCGCGCTGTCCTCGATCGGGCAGTACAACACCCGGGCGACCCCGCTGCAGATGGCCATGGTCGCGGCGGCCGTCGCCAACGGCGGCCGGCTGCGGACGCCGTACCTGGTGGAGCGGACCACCCGCCACGGCGGCGAGACACTCACCGGCGGCGGGATGCAGCCCGACCGGCAGGTGATGCGCCCGTCCACCGCCGTGCAGCTGCGACAGCTGATGACCGACGTGGTCACCGACGGCACCGGGACCAACGCGGCCATTCACGGGGCCGTGGTCGGCGGCAAGACCGGTACCGCCCAGCACGGCGTCGGCAACTCCGGTGTGCCGTACGCCTGGTTCGTCTCCTGGGCGCAGGCCGACGACGACCTGGAGCCGAGGGTCGCGGTCGCGGTGGTGGTCGAGGACGCCTCGGCGGACCGGGGCGAGATCAGCGGCGGCGGGGACGCGGCACCGATCGCCCGGGAGGTGATGCGGGCGGTTCTCGGTCTGTGAGACGGGGGGTACCGCGGCCCGCGGTGGCCGACCTACCGTTCGGTCATGACGCATGCGCCGGTGGCCCACGAACTCGCCCAGGTCAACATCGCCCGCCTCAAGTTCCCTTTGGACTCCCCCGAGTTGAAGTACTTCGTCGACGCGCTCGACCCGGTGAACGCCGTGGCGGACGCCGCGGACGGATTCGTCTGGCGGCTGGAGAGCGACTCCGGCAACGCGACCGACATCCCCGTCCTCGGCGACGAGTGGCTGATCATCAACATGTCGGTGTGGCGGGACAGCAACGCGCTGACCGCGTTCATGTACCAGGGGCAGCACCGGGAGTTGCTGGCCCGGCGCCGGGAATGGTTCGAGCGTGTCTCCGAGGCGATGGCCACGCTGTGGTGGGTTCCCGCCGGCCACCGCCCGACCGTCGCCGAGGCGGAGGAACGACTGCTGCACCTGAGGGAGCACGGCCCGACGCCGTACTCCTTCACGCTGCGGACGTCGTTCCCCGCGCCGGAGGCGGAGGCAGAGGCGGAGGCGGTCAGCCGATCGGCTTGATCATCTCGTCGCGGACCTTGAGGGTGTTCCGGGCGGCGGCGGCGAGATCCACGTCGGCGGAGTCCTTGCGCTGCAGGTCGACCTCGCCGATCACGGCCGCCGTGTTGCCGTCCGCCCAGGAGCAGACCGGGTAGGTGATCGTCATCAGCGACTGCTTCTGGGTCAGTACCTCACAGCTGATGGTGACGGCGGAGCCGGACGGGGTGACGTCCTTCTCGGGTTCGACCACCGTCACGCCGTCGGCCTCGGTGGCCCCCTTGAGCATGTTGCTGCGGACGTCGTCCTCGTTCTTGAACCGGCCGTACATGCTCGACACCAGCAGCATGCCCTTGGAGTCGTCGCCGCCCGGGCTGTAGCGGCCGACCAGGGCGTGGACGTCCTTGGCGTCCCAGGCGCCGTCGGCCTCGTCCTCGACCTTCTGCCCCTCGCTGTCGGAGAGGTCGTCGGCGAGGACGTACTTCCCGTCCACCAGCGTGTGGGGCAGGGTGAGCTTGTTCTCGGCCGCGGGGAAGTCGGTCCCGAGCAACGCCCCGAACCCGCCGACGGCACCGAGCACGGACAGGCCGACGACTCCGCCCACGATCCCCAGCGCCAGACCGACCCCGCGCTTCTTCGGCGGCGGACCCATGGGCGGCGCGCCCCAGCCGGGGTACGGCTGGGGCGGGTAGGGCTGCGGAGGGTACGACTGCTGCTGGGGGTACGGGGAGCCGTACGGCCCCGGAGGCGGCGGAGCCTGCGGCGGCTGCTGCCCGTACGGGTACTGCGGCTGCTGGGGCTGGTACGGGTACTGGGGCTGCTGCGGGTACTGGGGCTGCTGCGGCGGCGGAGGCATGGACACGCCAGAACGCTACTGCACCCGGGGAGCGGGTCAGGCCTCGCCCGCCCCCGACTCGATCGCGTCCCGCACCTCGGCGACCCGCTCCTGCTCCTCCGCGGCGAAACGTTCCGCGTCCAACTGCTCGGCGATCTCCTCATCCTGGGCCATCAGCAGGTCCAGGTTGGAGTCGCCCATCTCGAACACGCCCATGTCGACATAGGCCTGCTGGAGCCGCTTGCCCCACAGGCCGATGTCCTTGACGCAGGGCACGATGCGGCTGAACAGGAGGCGGCGGAAGAGCTGCAGGAACTCGGAGTCCGCGCTGATCCGCTCGGCCTCGGCCCTGGCGATGCCGAAGTTCTCCAGCACCTCGATGCCGCGCAGCCGGTCGCGCATCAGATAGCAGCCCTCGATGACGAACTCCTCGCGCTCCCGCAACTCGGCGTCCGTGAGCTGCTTGTAGTAGTCGCGCAGAGCCATGCGCCCGAAGGCCACGTGCCGGGCCTCGTCCTGCATGATGTAGGCCAGGATCTGCTTGGGCAGAGGCTTGTCGGTCGTGTCCCGGATCATGCCGAAGGCGGCGAGGGCGAGCCCCTCGATGAGGACCTGCATCCCGAGGTAGGGCATGTCCCAGCGGCTGTCGCGGAGGGTGTCGCCCAGCAGCAACTGGAGGTTGTCGTTGATCGGGTAGACCATCCCGATCTTCTCGTGCAGGAAACGGGCGTAGATCTCGGCGTGCCGGGCCTCGTCCATCGTCTGGGTCGCCGAGTAGAACTTGGCATCCATGTCCGGCACCGACTCCACGATCCGCGCCGCGCAGATCATCGCGCCCTGCTCTCCGTGCAGGAACTGGCTGAACTGCCAGGACGCGTAGTGCTGCCGCAGCTCACCCTTGTCCCTGTCGGAGAGCTTGGCCCAGTACGGGGTGCCGTACAGCGACATCGACTCCTCGGGGGTGCCGAGCGGGTCGTACGGATCGACCTCCAGGTCCCAGTCGATCCGGGTCCGTCCGTCCCACTGCTTGTCCTTGCCCTTCTGGTACAGGGCGAGCAGGCGGTCCCGGCCCTCGTCGTACTCCCAGCTGAACCGGGCTGCGCCACTGGCGGGTACCTGCCAGAGGGGGTCTCCGGGGTTGTTCGTGTACAGGTCATGCGTCGGCATACCTCGCAGGCTCACACGTAGACGCCGAGTCAACAAGTCATGCGCAGGGGATTGACGGCCTTGCTGACAGGCAGTCTCATAAGAGGCGGACGACGTACCCCGGGTAACGAGGTGAAAGAGCCATGACGACCCTGACGGAAGCGGACGCGCTCGACGGGCTGCGCGACGCGCTCGGCCTGCTGAAGGACCGCGAACAGGTGGCCGAACGGCTGCTCGTCTCTTCCGCCAAGCACTCCTTCGACCCGGACAAGGAGCTGGACTGGGACGCGCCCTTCGAGGAGGGCAAGTGGTTCTGGCCGCCGGAACTGGTCTCGCTGTACGGCACGCCGATGTGGCAGCGGATGAGCGAGGAGCAGCGGATCCTGCTCTCCCAGCACGAGGCCGCGGCGCTGGCCTCGCTCGGCATCTGGTTCGAGCTGATCCTGATGCAGCTGCTCGTCCGGCACATCTACGACAAGGCGGCGACGAGCGCACACGTCCGGTACGCCCTCACCGAGATCGAGGACGAGTGCCGGCACTCGAAGATGTTCGCGCGGCTGATCGCGCGGGGCGACGCCCCCTGGTACCCGGTGAGCCGGGCGCACCAGAACCTCGGCCGCGTGTTCAAGACCATCTCCACGACCCCCGGTTCCTTCACGGCCACGCTGCTCGGCGAGGAGGTACTGGACTGGATGCAGCGGCTGACGTTCCCGGACGAGCGGGTGCAGCCGCTGGTCCGGGGGGTCACGCGGATCCACGTGGTCGAGGAGGCCCGGCACGTCCGCTACGCCCGCGAGGAGCTGCGCCGCCAGATGCTGACGGCCCCCAAGTGGTCCCAGGAGTTCACCCGGGTCACCTCCGGCGAGTTCGCCCGGGTCTTCTCGATCGCCTTCATCAATCCCGAGGTCTACACGAACGTCGGCCTGGACAAGCGGGAGGCGCTGGCCCAGGTGAAGGCGAGCGGGCACCGGCGGGAGGTCATGCAGACGGGCGCGAAGAGGCTGACGGACTTCCTGGACGACATCGGGGTGCTGCGGGGGGTCGGGCGGCGTCTGTGGAGGTCGTCCGGGTTGCTGGCCTGACGCGGGCTGCGGGTGGTCGTGGGTCGCTCGCGCAGTTCCCCGCGCCCCTTGAGGCTGGCTGCGCATCCCCACCCAAAGGGGCGCGGGGAACTGCGCGACAAGCCCCCGCGGACCCGCAGCCGCCCGCACCCCGAACCCCCGTGGCGATTAGGCTGCTGGCCATGACCCCGGCCGCCTCCCCCGCCTATCGCCGCCTCAGCGTCGAGGAGCGGCGCAGCCAGCTCCTCGCCGCCGCTCTCTCGCTCTTCGCGCACCGCGCCCCCGAGGACGTGTCGCTCGATGACGTGGCGGAGGCGGCCGGGGTCTCCCGTCCGCTCGTGTACCGGTACTTCCCCGGAGGGAAGCAGCAGCTGTACGAGGCCGCGCTCAGATCGGCCGCCGAGGAGCTGCAGCAGTGCTTCGACGAGCCGCTGCACGGCCCCCTGCTGCCCCGTCTGTCCCGGGCCCTCGACCGCTATCTGACCTTCGTGGACGAGCACGACACCGGCTTCAGCGCACTGCTCCAGGGCGGCAGCGTGGTGGAGACGTCCCGGACGACCGCCACAGTGGACGGGGTGCGCCGGGCCGCCGCCCAGCACATCTTCAGCCACCTCGGCGCCTCCGCCCCGGGCCCACGGCTGCGCATGACCGTCCGGATGTGGATCACGGCGGTGGAGGCGGCCTCCCTGATCTGGCTGGACGAGGGCAAGCAGCCCCCGGTCGAGGAGCTGCGCGACTGGCTGGTCGAGCAGTTCGTCGCCGTCCTCACGGTGACCGCGGGGCGCGATCCGCAGACGGCGGACCTCGTCGGCACGCTCGCCGAGGATGACTGAGACTGAGACCGTGAAGAGTCAGGACACCCCCTTCGAGGGCGGCCCCATGGACGGGCGCGTGCTGCCCGTCCTGCTGGGCATGACCGGCCACCCTCCGAAGACGTACCGCATTCCCGTCCCGGACCCGGCCGGCGGCCCGCCCACCGTGCTCGTGTACCTCCGCGTGCCGAGGGGGCACAGCAAGAAGCTCGGTCTGACGCAGGGATGGAAGTACCAGTACGCCCCCGAGGGGAAGCCGCCGAGCAAGGTCCGGTGGCCCTGGTCCAAGCCGGACGAGCGGCCGTCCGGCAAGCCGGGTGACCCCTCCGGGTGACAGGGTTGCTCCGAATCGCGTAGGCACGGCACACACATCTCCGTACATGTCTGATTATCGCCGTGCGGCGACAGACGGAAGGTCCGCCTGTTCCGCACCGGAGGTGATGACGTGTCAGGAGTGCTTCTGCGCCTGGCCTGTACGGCCGCGGTGGCGGCCCAGGCCGTCCTCGCGCCCGCGGCGGCGGTGGCCGCACCCGACCCGCAGCGGCCCGTCTCCGAGCTGCTGACGGACCTTCAGCAGCTGTACCGGCAGACCGAACAGGCCACCGAGACCTACAACACCACGGCGGAGAAGCTCAAGAAGCAGCAGGCCGAGGTGGACCGCCTCGACGGCGAACTGGCCCGGGCCCGGCTGGCCCTGCAGGGCAGCCGGACCGACGCCGGACGCCTCGCCCGGGAGCAGTACCAGAACCGCAGCGACCTCTCCCCCTACGTACGTCTGCTGCTCGCCCCGGACCCGCAGCACGCCCTCGACGAGGGCCATGTCATCGGACAACTGGCCCGCGAGCGCGCCGAGACGGTGGACCGGCTGGCCGACACCGAGGAGCAGAAGGACGCACTGGCCAAGGCGGCCCGCAAGGCCCTGGACACCCAGCAGACCCTCGCCGCGCGGCAGAAGAAGCAGCGCGACGACGTGACGACCAGGCTCGCCGACGTGGAACGGCTCCTGGCCTCCCTCACCCCGGACCAGCTGAGCGCGATCGCCCGGCTGGAACAGCAGGGGGTCACGAAAGCCCAGGACAAGCTCGTCACCTCGGGCGCCCTCGGCAGGGCCGCGGCCCCTTCCTCCGCCGAGGGCGAGCGGGCGGTCCGCTACGCCATGGACCAGATCGGGAAGCCGTACCAGTGGGGAGCGGCGGGCCCGAAGTCGTACGACTGCTCGGGCCTCACCTCCCAGGCCTGGGACCACGCGGGCACGCCCATCCCCCGCACCAGCCAGGAACAGTGGAACCGCCTGAAGCGAATCCCGCTGTCCGAGCTGCGCCCGGGCGACCTGGTGATCTACTTCCCGGAGGCGACGCACGTGGCGATGTACGTGGGGGGCGGAAAGGTCGTACAGGCACCGAGACCGGGCGAGAGGATCCGGGTCTCCCCGTTGGCGTCCAATCCCGTACTCGGTGCCGTACGCCCTGACGACTCCCGCGCTCAGGCCCCGGCCACCGAGGCCAGGTAGGCGGCTGTCTTCTCCGGCTCGTAGAAGAAGTTCTCGAAGTCGGCCGGATCGTTGAACGCGTTGGCGAATCGATCCGCCACCGGCTGCAGCTGCCCCGCCGCACCGATGAGGTTCAGGATGTGCTCCGGCGGCGGCGCCAGCATGGCGTTGGTCCACTTGGTGACGTGCTGGGCCGTGGTCCAGTACCGGTCGAACGTGGCGCGCATCCACTCCTCGTCGAACGGCTTGTCCTCCCGCTCCAGGATCGACGCGAGGTACGCGGCCGCGCACTTGGACGCGGAGTTCGAACCCTGTCCCGTGATCGGGTCGTTGGCGACGACCACGTCGGCCACGCCGAGGACCAGACCGCCGGAGGGCAGCCGACCGATGGGGTTGCGCACGGTCGGGGCGTACCGGCCGGCCAACGTGCCGCCGGCGTCGGTCAGTTCGGCCTTCGTGGCCCGCGCGTACTCCCACGGAGTGAACTTCTCCATGAGTTCCAGGGTCAGGGAGAGGTGCTCCGCCGGGTCCTTGACGCCGTTGAAGACGTCGAGCGGGCCGCCGGGTATGCCTTCCCAGAACAGGATGTCGGCGCGGCCCGAGGTGGTGAGCGTCGGCATGATGAACAGCTCGCCGACCCCGGGGACCAGGTTGCAGCGGACCGCGTCGAACTCCGGGTGCTCCGGGCGCGGGCCGAGGCCGTGGACGTACGAGACGGCCAGCGCGCGCTGCGGCTCGCCGTACGGGGAGCGCTCCGGGTCGCGGGCGAACATCGAGACCAGCTCGCCCTTGCCCGCCGCGACCAGGACGAGGTCGTAGGTGCGGGAGAAGTAGTCGAGGTCGCCGACGGCCGCGCCGTGGATGACCAGCTGGCCGCCGCGCTGGGCGAAGGTCTCCATCCAGCCGGCCATCTTCACCCGCTGGTCGACCGACTGGGCGTACCCGTCGAGCTTGCCCACCCAGTCGATCGCCCGCTGGGTCGGACCGGGGTCGTGCGAGCCGGGGGCCGCGACCGAGACGCCGAGTCCTTCGATCTTCGGGGCCTGGGACTCCCAGAAGTTCAGCTGGAGATCGCGCTCGTGCTGCAGTGCCGTGTCGAACATGCACTGCGTCGACATGACCCGGCCGGAGCGGATCTCGACCGCGGTCCGGTTCGACATCAGGGTGACCTCGTAGCCGTGCGACTGCAGACCGAGGGCGAGCTGGAGTCCGGACTGGCCGGCTCCGACGACGAGTATCTTCCGCATGCGGGTGTGTCTCCTACGGGGGCTGGGGACTACTCGGGGGTTTCGTCCAGCGCGTGGCCCACCAGGGCCAGGAGGGTCTCGATCACCGAGATCCGGCGTCGCGCGTCCATGATCATGACAGGGATGCGCGCGGGGACGGTCAGCGCCTCGCGTACGTCCTCCGGCTCGAACAGCTCGCTGTCGTCGAAGTGGTTGACCGCGACGACGTACGGCAGTCCGCAGCTCTCGAAGTAGTCCAGCGCGGGGAAACAGTCCTTCAGGCGGCGGGTGTCGGCCAGGACGACGGCGCCGATCGCGCCGCGCACCAGGTCGTCCCACATGAACCAGAACCGCTGCTGGCCCGGAGTGCCGAACAGGTAGAGCACCAGGTCGTCGTCGAGCGTGATGCGGCCGTAGTCCATGGCCACCGTGGTGGTCAGCTTGCCGGGCGTGGCGGAGAGGTCGTCGGTGCCCTCGCTCGCCTCGGTCATCAGCGCCTCGGTCTGCAGCGGGGTGATCTCCGAGACCGTCGTGACCAGCGTGGTCTTGCCGACGCCGAAGCCGCCCGCGATCACGATCTTCGTCGCGACGGGGGCTCGGTCCCGGTCCTTCTGCCAGGCCTTCAGATCCTCGTCGGGCTCGGCGAAACCTGCGACGAGGGGGGTGACGCCGGTGGCGTCAGAGACGGCGGAGTCCACTCAGCACCCTTTCCAGCAGAACGCGGTCCGGGCGGCCGGTGCCGTGACCCGTTCCGGTGCCGTACACACGGATCTTTCCCTGGTCCGCGAGATCGCTCAGCAGGACGCGGACCACGCCGAGCGGCATCCTCAGCAGCGCGGCGATCTCGGCCACCGAGCGCATACGGCGGCACAGTTCGACGATGGCCCGCATCTCCGGCATGACCCGGGTGGCCAGGGAGCCGTTCGTCAGTTCCTTGCGCTCCTCGGGAGCCTCGAGGGCGGCCACGAAGGTCTCCACGAGGAGGACGTGGCCGAAGCGGGTACGGCCGCCGGTGAGCGAGTACGGGCGGACACGGGCGGGTTTGCGGTCGCCGCCGCGGACCGGGAGCTGCTGCCTCTTGGCCGGGCCGCTCATCGGGTGCTCCCCGTCGGCTCGGCCTCCAGGGATTTCCTCAGCTCGCTGCGGAGTTCGGGGGTCAGGACGTGGCCGGCGCGGCCGACGAAGAGCGCCATGTGGTAGGCCACCACGCTCATGTCGCACTCGGCGGAGCCGTGCACGCCGAGCAGCGAGCCGTCGCTGATCGACATCACGAAGAGGCTGCCCTCGTCCATCGCGATCATCGTGTGCCGGACGCCGCCGAACTCCATGAGGCTGGCGGCGCCGATGGTGAGGCTGCCGATGCCGGAGACGATGGTCGCCAGGTCGGCGGAGGAGCCCCGGGGGCCCTTCGCCGCCTTCCTCCGGCGGGACTCGGCCGTGCGGGCGGGGTCGGAGGAGAGCAGGAGCAGGCCGTCCGAGGAGACGACTGCGACGGACTGGATGCCGGGTACTTCCTCGACCAGGTTGGTCAGCAGCCAGTGCAGGTTGCGGGCTTCACTGCTCAGGCCGTAGGTACTGGGCGCGGTCAACTGCTTGCCTCCTCGGCTGTGCCCCCCGTGGCGTGTTCGGTGTGTGCGGCGATCTCTGCCTCTACGTCCCTGTAGCCGGCCTGTGCTCCTTGGCGGAAGCCGCCGAGTCTGCGGCGGAGGGCTTCGGCGTCAACGGATGCGCTGCGCTGGCGGGGCGGGGCTGTGGGCGCGGTGATTCTGGGTGTGCGCTTGGGGAGGCCCTTGCTGGTGAGCGCCTCGGCTTCGCCTTCGCCGTCCTCGTTCCCACCCGCACCACCCGTGCGGCTTTCGTCGTCGAGTGCGGGTGGCCCCAGCGGGGCGTGCTCACCGTCGGCGACCGCGGGTGCGTCGTGGGCCGCGGGCGTGGCGTGGGCGACGAATGCGTGGGAGACGGCGCGTACGCCACCGGCCTCAGGTACGTCGTGGGCCGCGGGCGCGCCGGTGGCCTCCGGCGCGCGGGAGGCCGCGCGGGCGCCGCGGGCCTCAGGTACGGCGTGGGCCGTGGGTGCGTCGTGGGACTGGGGTACGCGGGGGACCGTGCGGGCGTCGCCGACCTCAGGTGCGTCGTGAGCCTCGGGCGAGCCGGTGGCCTCGGGTGCGTGGGAGGCCGTGCGGGTGTCGCGGGCCTCAGGTGCCTCGTGAGCCGCGGCGGCGTTGTGGGGCTCAGGTGCCTCGGTGGTGTGGGAGGCCGTGCCGGTCTCGTGGGGCTCAGGTGCCTCGTCAGCCGCGGGCGTGGCGTGGGGCTCAGGTGCGTGGGTAGCGGCACCGGCACCGCGGGACTCAGGTACGTCGTGAGCCTCGGGCGCGTCGTGGGGCTCAGGTGCGTGGGAAGCGGCACCGGCACCGCGGGACTCAGGTACGTCGTGAACCGCGGGCGCGCGGGAGGCGGCATGGGCGCCGCCGGCCTCAGGTGCCTCGTGAGCCGCGGGCGCGTTGTGGGGCTCAGGTGCCTCGGGGGTGTGGGAGGCCGTGCCGGTCTCGTGGGGCTCAGGTGCCTCGTCAGCCGCGGGCGTGGCGTGGGGCTCAGGTGCCTCGGTGGCCGCGGGGGCGTGGGAGGGCTCGGAAGTTGGCGGCGCGTCCGGGAGCAGGAGCTCCATCGTTGTTTCGGCGAAGGTCTCTGCCGGCTCCTTCGGGCGGGTCACCGATTCCTCGGTGGTCGGCTCGTCGGGCTCCGGCCTGGTGTGGGCCTCCAGGGCCTCCGCTTCGCGGGCGAGCTTCTCCGCCAGCGCCACCAGCGGGTCCGTGTCCTTGTCCGGGTCCTTGGTGCGGGCGTGCAGGACGTTGGAGTTGGCCTCGGCGTCGGCGCCGGGGAAGGAGACGGTCTGGGTGGTGTCCGAGAGTCCGGCCGAGGGCGGGACCGCCGCCGCGGGGGCCTCGGCGAGGAGGGACTGGGGCAGGACGACGACCGCCGCCACCCCGCCCTGCTTCTGCTCGCGCAGCTGGACGCGGACGCCGTGCCGGTGGGCGAGGCGGGCCACGACGTACAGGCCGAGACCGAGGCCGGCCTCGCCCTCCTGGTCGTACGGCGAGGCGGGGTCGAAGTCGGTGAGGCGGGCGTTGAGGCGGTCGAACCGGTCGCCCGCCAGGCCGATGCCCTCGTCCTGGACGGAGAGCATGACTTCGCCGGATTCGAGGAGCCAGCCGGAGACCTCGACGGGCAGGTCCGGCGGGGAGAACGAGGTGGCGTTCTCCATGAGTTCGGCGAGCAGGTGGGAGAGGTCGTCGGCCGCGAAGCCCGCCACGTGGGCGTGCGGCGGCAGGGCGGCGATGCGGACGCGCTCGTAGCGTTCGATCTCGCTGACCGCCGCCCGTACGACGTCCACCAGCGGGACCGGGCCGTGGTGCTGCTGGACGTGCTCGGTTCCGGCGAGGACCAGGAGGTTCTCGCTGTGGCGGCGCATCACCGTGGCGAAGTGGTCGAGCTTGAAGAGGGTGGCGAGCCGCTCGGGGTCCTGTTCGCGCTCCTCCAGGCCCTCGATGACCGCCAGCTGGCGCTCGACCAGCCCCAGGGTGCGCAGCGCGAGGTTGACGAACGTACCGCCGATGCTGCTGCGCAGCCGCTCCAGCTGGGCGGCCGACTCGTCGAGTTCGGCGCGCAGCTCCTCGCGGGCGTCGGCCATCTTCTGCCGCTGGCCCACCAGGTGCTTGCGGTCGGTCTCCAGGGTGGTGACCCGCTCGTGCGCGGCGGTGGTCTGCTCGTGCAGGGCGACCGCGTGCGCGTGCAGGGCGTTGACCGAGCGGACGACCTGGGCGAACTCGTCGTTGCGGCCGGTGAAGGCGATCGGTTCCTGGGTGACCGGGTCCTCGGCCCCGGCCAGGCGGGCCGAGCCGCGGCGCAGGACCGACAGCGGGCGGGTGAGGGTGCGGGCCATGCCGGTGGCGATGCCCACGGCGACCAGCATCAGGACACCGAGGACGGCGACGCGGATCTCCAGGGCGGAGACGTCGTCGTCCCGGAGCCCCGCGAGGTCCTTGGTGCGGTGGTCGTAGAGGGCCGACTCGGCGCCCCGCATCAGGTCGACACGGGCGGACAGGGCCGCGTCCAGCTTCTTGGCGCCGGTGGTCGACTCGCTGCCGGTGAACGTCGGCTGGTCGGTGAGGGCGGCCAGGTACTTCTCCGCCGAGTTGACCTCGGGGCCGGTGACCGTGGAGTCGTACGAGGCCACCGCCGCCTTGGGGGCCGTCTCGTGGAAGTCGGCGAGGGCCGCGTCGGCGCGCAGGCGGGCCTGCTGGGCGGCGGCGGTGAGCGCGTCGCGCTGCTTGCGGTCCGCCTCGTTCGTGGTGGTGGTCGTGGTGGGCAGACCGGTGGTGGGGTTGATCACCGTCTGGGTGGTGGACGGTATGTTCAGCGCGGCCAGCAGCAGGCCGCGGGCGGCCGCGGACTGCTGGACGGCGGAGTCCAGTTCGGCGAGGGAGTAGGCGCCGGAGCCGGCCCGCGGGGGCATCTGGTCGGCCAGGTCGTCGGCGAGCCGGTGCAGTTCGCTGATGGTGGCCGAGTACGCCTGGTGGGTCTGCAGCGCGTTCGTCTTGCCGGTGAGGGCGGCGCGCCGGACGGCCGCGATGGCGTCGAGGTCGGTGCGCAGCGCGGCCGGGGTGTCGGTCTCGGCGCGCAGGTCGTCGACCTGACGGTCGACGCGGGCGCTGCGCTGCTCGGAGGGCGCCTTGGCCTTGGGGCGGCCGGCGGCGATGTAGGCCGTGACCTCGTCGCGTTCGTCGGCGAGCGAGTGGGCGAGCGCGAGCGCGTCCTGCGTGCGGGCCGCCAGCGTCACCAGGTCCTGCGAGTCGCCGAGGTCCTGGGAGGCGGCGAGCAGCGCGGGCGCTCCCGCTCCCGCGATGGCCGCGGCCACCACGGCCACGGCGACGATCAGCCGGGTGCGCACATGAGTGGGGCGGCCGGTGCCCACGGGGGTCTGCTCGGCGACCCCCTCGGGGGCCGTCTGCTTGTTTGTGCGCCGAGGCCGCTTCATCTGCACCGGTGCTCGCATTCCTGAACTCGTCTACCCAAGGGCCCGGGTGGCGCCCCGTGATCTCGGTACCAAGTGGTGCGTACACCCCCGGTTCGTACGGTTCCCGACCCTCCCAGCGCCGGTGGGCAGTGGCCGTGCATCACCTGACCCGCCACCCGAAGGAGTGAACATCGGAGGGGAGTTGGCGGGCAAGTTCCTGTGGCGTGTGCAGAGCCCTTGTGCGGTGGGCCGGTTGGACGCGCGCGTCAGGCTTTGGCAGTATTCGCCACCACGCCTTCCCGGAGTGTGTCATTTACTCCCAAACCAGGCGCCCGACCTGTGGGACCGTGCCAATTCGGCGGTGCTTGCCAGCCTTTGGCGAAGCCTGTGAAGGGGTCGTGCAGACTGGCCGAATGCGCACTGATCTCGTCTCGGAAGCCGGCGACCCGACCCGACCCAACGAAGACTTCGCCGGAGTCGGACTACCCGCGTCCGGTCAGGGGGGTTGCGTGATCTTGCTGGACGGAGTGACGCCACCACGGGACGGGACGGGGTGTCTGCATTCGGTCCCCTGGTTCACGGCGCGGCTCGGCGGCGCACTGACCGAACTGACCGTTTCCGGGCGAGATCTGACGCTCCCGGAGATTCTCGCGAGGGGGATCGCCCGGACCGCGGAGGCCCACGCGCACACCTGTGAGCTTTCTCACCCGCGAACTCCCCAGGCGACGGTGGTCCTGACCCGCTGGTCCGACGAGACCGTGGAGTACCTGGTCCTGTCCGACTCCGTGCTGCTCCTGCAGTCCCCCGACGGCGCGGTCACCCCGGTCCTGGACGACCGGCTCGACCGGCTGCCCCGCTCCGCGCTGGCCACCGACGCCCTGATCGACGCGCATCTGCGCAACAAGGAGGGCGGCTTCTTCACGGCCGCCGCCGACCCCTCGGTCGCCTCCCGCGCGGTCACCGGCACCCTCCCCCGCCACGAGGTGCGGGCCCTGGCCGCCCTGACGGACGGCGCGACGCGCTGGAAGGAGAAGTTCCACGAGGGCGACTGGACGGCCCTGTTCGACCTCGTCGCCAAGGAGGGCACCCGCTCGCTGGTCGAGCGGGTGCGGGAGCTGGAGGCGGCGGACCGGGAGCAGCGGGCGTTCCTCGGCCGCAGCAAGACGCACGACGACGCGACGGCGGTGTACGTCGAGCTCTAGGGCCGGCCCCGGAGCGCCGGGCTACTTCTCCATGACGGTGTTCAACTGGTGCAGCAGGCGGGCCAGTTCGGCCACCTCGAGGCGGTCCCAGTGGGCCAGCTGGCTGACGTAGCGGGCGCGGCGGGCCTCGCGGACCTTGCCGACGCGGCCGCGGCCCTCGTCGGTCAGGGTCACCAGCCAGGCGCGGCCGTCGGCGGGGTCGGGCTCGCGGGCGATCAGGCCCAGTTCCTCCAGGGCGCGCAGCTGGCGGGACATGGTGGCCTTGCCGACGCCGATGTAGGCGGCGAGCTCGGTGGCGCGCTGGCCGCCGAGTTCGTCGAGGCGGATGAGCAGGCCGTACGCGGAGGACTCCAGGTCGGGGTGGACCTCGCGGGCCATCTCGCCCTGGTTGGCCCGGGCACGCCTGAGCAGCACGGTCAACTCGCGCTCCAGTGCCAGGAATTCCTGGTCTGCACCACTCGGCGTCACCTGGTCGGTGACCCGATGTCCGTCGCCGTTTCCGTCCTCGTGCACGTCAGCACCCCTGATCGGTTTCGCTGTCCTGAAAGTTTCTGTCAAACGCCGCCATTGCCGCAGCTCCGTAAGTATTTCGCAGGCGTAGACCAACGGCAGCCTCCGGACCCCCTTCCCACGCCGTCATCTACGTGCGTAGCTTCTTTAGCAGGCAATCAATGACATGCCCACGCCAGTGGATCAGCGGTCACCTCATGGTCCGCCCCCCCACCTCACTCCTCGGAGGCACGTCATGCGCGTGCACAGACCCGGTTCCCCCCACCCACGTCCGCTCGCCGTCCTCGTCACCGCCCTGCTCGCGGCGCTCTCCCTGGCCCTCCCCCTCACCACCGCCCGGGCTGCGAGCACACCCGG
Organism: Streptomyces sp. NPDC101165; assembly: GCF_044768135.1. NCBI lineage: Bacteria > Bacillati > Actinomycetota > Actinomycetes > Kitasatosporales > Streptomycetaceae > Streptomyces > Streptomyces sp. NPDC101165. The sequence goes on from NZ_JBIWPG010000023.1 coordinate 162,941, forward strand.
CCGCGGTTCGGCGTACATGGGCATGGGAGTCCTCGCCCACGACGGACAGAACGGCACCCCCTCCACCGGTGACGTCACCCAGACCGAGGGTGTCGACGTCTCCGGCCACCAGGGCAACGTCGCCTGGAGCACCCTCTGGAACAGCGGCGTCCGCTGGGCCTACACGAAGGCCACGGAGGGCACGTACTACACGAACCCCTACTTCGCGCAGCAGTACAACGGCTCGTACAACGTCGGCATGATCCGCGGCGCGTACCACTTCGCGACCCCGGACACCACGAGCGGCGCCACCCAGGCGAACTACTTCGTCGACCACGGCGGCGGCTGGTCCCGCGACGGCAGGACCCTGCCCGGCGCCCTCGACATCGAGTGGAACCCGTACGGCGCCGCCTGCTACGGCAAGTCCGCCAGTGCGATGGTCAGCTGGATCGCCGACTTCCTGAACACCTACAAGGCGCGTACGGGCCGGTACCCCGTGATCTACACGGCCACCAGCTGGTGGACCCAGTGCACCGGCAACTACGGCGGCTTCGCCGTGAACAACCCGCTGTGGATCGCCCGCTACGCCTCGGACCCGGGGACGCTGCCCGCGGGCTGGTCGTACTACACGATGTGGCAGTACACCTCCTCGGGCCCGACCGTCGGGGACCACGACAAGTTCAACGGAGCGCTCGACCGGGTCGTGGCGCTGGCCAACGGCTAGCCGCCGCTCAGCGCGGGTGCGGCGGTCGTCCCCCATCGGGCGGCCGCCGTGCGCTGCGTTGGTGCTCCGCGCCGGCCGGGATCATGCTGGTCAGGAGAGGAGCCTGCCGAGCAAGGGCGAGATGAGCGGCGATGGAGCGACAGTCGACGTACACGGCCACGGCCACCATCGATGAGCAGGGCATCCTGACCGGCTGGAGCGAAGGCGCCCAGCGGCTGCTCGGCCACGAGGCCTCGGAGGTCGTCGGACGGCCCGCGTCCGCGCTGCTCGCCGCGGAGGCCGGATCGGCCCGCCGGACCCTGGCCGGGCACGACCGGTGGAACGGCACCGTGCCCCTGCGGCACCGGGACGGCCGACGCCTGGAGCAGGGGCTCCTCGCCCACCGCCGGACGTCGGGCACCGGGGTCGTCGACTGGCTCGTGGTGACCGCCGTGGCGGACCGGCCCCAGCCGCCCCGGGGCGAACCACTGGAGGAGTGGACGTTCATCCAGTCCCCCTTCCCGCTGGCGATCTTCGACACCGAGCAGCGCCTGATGCGCGCCAACCGCCGCCTGGAACGCGCCCTGTCCCTGCCCGAGGCGGCGATGCGCGGGCTGCGCCTGACCCACATCTCACCCGGACCCGCGAGCGAGGAGACCGACCGGACGATGCGCCAGGTGCTGGAGACCGGCGAGCCCCAGGAGATGCGGACCGGTGTCGTCCCGGATCTGAGCCTGCCCACCGTCCTGACCCCGCTCAAGGACGGCACGGGCAGGGTCCGCGCCGTCTGCCTCGCGGCGCACCGGCGCGCCCCGGAGTCCGCCCGCCGGGGCGTCGAGGGCGAGACCGGCACACACACGGGTACGGCTTCCGACCTCGCGCGGGCCGCGCAGGAGCTGGCCGAGGCCACCGTCCCCCGGCTCGCCGACTTCATGGCCGTGGACCTGCTCGACGCCCCGCGTTCCCCGGCCGATTCCGCCGACGTGGGGCCGCTGGTCCTGCGCCGCGCCGCGCTGCACGTCGTCCCGGACGACGCCGTGGGCGCGTCCGGGGCCGGGGTGGGCCAGGCGATCGCGTACGAGCCGGGCTCGCCCCCGGCGGATTGCCTGGCCTCCGGCAACGCCGTCCTCTACGACACCTCGGACCCGTTGATCGCGGCATGGGCGGCCGTGGACCCGGCGGCCGCGTGGCTGCACGCGTACGGCACGCGCGCGCTGATGCTGGTGCCGGTGCTCACCGAGGGCAGCACCCTCGGGGTGGCCCTCTTCGGCCGCCACCGGCGCTTCGAGCCGTTCGGCCCGGAGGATCTGCGGATCGCCGAGGAACTCACGGCGCATGCGGCCACCGGCCTGCACAGCGCCCGCCGTCAGTCGCGTGCCCGCACGACCACCATGTCCCTGCAGCGCAGCCTGCTCCCGCACACGCTGCCCGAGCAGGCGGCCCTGGAGATCGCCACCCGTTATCTGCCCGCGGCCACCAAGGCCGGTGTGGGCGGCGACTGGTTCGACGTGATCCCGCTGTCCGGGGCGCGGGTCGCCCTGGTCGTCGGCGATGTCGTCGGCCACGGCATCCGCGCCTCCGCCACCATGGGCCGGCTGCGGACCGCGGTGCGCACCCTGGCCGATGTCGACCTGCCCGCCGACGAGCTGCTCACCCACCTCGACGACCTCGTCCTGCGGCTGGCCGCCGACGAGGGCAGCGCCGACCCGGCGGCCGAGACCGCCGGGGGCATCGGCACCACCTGTCTGTACGCGGTCTACGACCCGGTCTCACGCCACTGCACCCTCGCCCGGGCCGGCCATCCGCCGCCCGCCGTGGTCACCCCGGACGGCACCGTCCGCTTCATCGACGTGCCCCCCGGTCCGCCGCTGGGGCTCGGCGGGCTGCCCTTCGAGGCCTTCGAGACCGAACTTCCCGAGGGCAGCCTGCTCGCCCTGTACACCGACGGACTGCTCGAGGCCCGCGACCACGACATCGACGAGGCGCTGGACAAGCTGTTCGGCGCACTCGGCCGCCCGGCGTCGACGCTGGACGCGGTGTGCGACCGGGTGCTGACCGAGCTGCTGAGCCACCGCCCCGACGACGACATCGCCCTGCTCGTCGCCCGCACCCGGGCCCTGCACGCCGACCGGGTCGCCGCCTGGGAGCTGGACAGCGATCCCTCCGTGGTGGCCCGGGCCCGCAAGCACACGAGCGACCAGCTGAGCATCTGGGGGCTGGACGAGGCCGCCTTCACCACCGAGCTGATGGTCAGCGAACTGGTCACCAACGCCATCCGCTACGGCCGCCCGCCCATCCAGCTCCGGCTCATCCACCAGGACTCCACCCTGATCTGCGAGGTCTACGACTCCAGCGGCACCACCCCGCACATGCGGCGCGCCCGGATCTTCGACGAAGGCGGCCGGGGCCTGCTCCTGGTCGCCCAGCTCGCCAAGCGCTGGGGCACCCGCCACGACCGGGTCGGCAAGACCGTGTGGGCGGAGCAGTCGCTGACCCTGGGCTGACATGCGACTGCCCCGCCGGGGAGGGGCGGGGCAGTGAGCGGTCGGTTTTCCCTGTGTGCGGTTCTCCCTGTGTGCCTGTGTTCGGTCTTCTGCGCTCAGTTGACGACCACGTCCGGCGGGGCGGGCGCGTCCGGGGCGGTGGTGCCGCCGCTGTCATGACCGGGGTCCGGCGCACCAGGTCCGGAGTCGGCCGGGGGATCGGCCGGAGCGGGCGCATCCGGTGCGGGCGACTCCGGTGTGGAGGTACTGCCGGTGTCCCCGCCGGACGGGTCCGGCTTGTGGTCGTCGGGGCACGGCGGGCCGTCGCTGCCGTTGGTGCCGGTGCCGTTGCGGCCGTTCGTGCCCTTGCCGCCGCATGAGCCCCTGCCCCGGCCGCCGGTGCCGCCGGTACCGGTACCACCCGGAGCCGTGCAGACCGTGGCGTCGCCGCCGGTGCCGTTGCCGCCGTTGCCGCCCGTGGCGTTGCCGGCCTGGCAGGTGTCGTGGTCGCCGTGGTGCCCGTCCCCGTGATCGCCGTGCTTCTTGCCGTGGTCGTCCTTGTGGTGATCGTCGCTCTTCTTGTGGTCCTTGCTGCCCTGGTCGTCGTGCTTCGCCGAAGCGGTCACGCTCGACGGCGCGGGGGCGGCGAAGGCGGCGCCTGCGGGGATCAGGACTGCGCCGAGGGGAAACAGGAGGGAGGCGGCGGCCACGGCCAGGCTGCTCTTGCGGACGTTGCGGATCATGGGGGGGTGCCGTTTCTTGAGGGGGGTGGTCGGGATTGCGGGGGGGTAGGGGCTCGTGGCCGGTGATCGGGTGGCGCGGCCGCTGACCGCGCCACCCGAATCCGCCGTCGCTCACTCGCTGCTGTCAGCGACGTGGGCTTCAGTTGGCAGTGGCGTCACCTCCGTTGCCGCCGGTTGCGTCCCCGCCACCGTTGCTCGTGGCGTTACCGCCATTACCACCGGTCGCGTCCCCGCCACCGTTGCTCGTGGCGTTACCACCGTTACCACCGCTGGCATCGCCGGCACCGTTACTCGTGGCGTTACCACCGTTACCGCCGGTCGCATCACCCTTGCCATTACTCGTGGCGTTACCGCCATTACCACCGCTGGCATCGCCGGCACCGTTACTCGTGGCGTTACCACCGTTACCGCCGGTCGCATCACCCTTGCCATTACTCGTGGCGTTACCGCC
>NZ_JBIWPG010000023.1:167397-169193 GCF_044768135.1 Streptomyces sp. NPDC101165
CGTTACCACCGTTACCGCCGGTCGCATCACCCTTGCCATTACTCGTGGCGTTACCGCCATTACCACCGGTCGCATCGCCGGCACCGTTACTCGTGGCGTTACCACCGTTACCGCCGGTCGCATCACCCTTGCCATTACTCGTGGCGTTACCGCCATTACCACCGGTCGCATCGCCGGCACCGTTACTCGTGGCATTACCGCCGTTACCGCCGGTCGCGTTGCCCTTCTTGGCCTTCTTCAGCTTCTTGTGCTGGTCACCGTCGTGCTTGTCGTGGTGCTTGGCCACCAGCGTGACGGCCGACGACTCGTGCGCCGGGGCGGCCGAGGCGGCGGTGGCCGGGAGAATGATTCCGCCGGCGACGACCACGGCCGAGGCGACGATCGTGGAGAGGCGGACACCTCGCTTGGTACGGACGGACTCGCGGTTCTCGTTGATGCGCTTCATGACTTTCTCCTACTTGATTCGGGGCCCTTTTTCGGTTTCCGGTTTCTCCGGTGGGGCCGTGCTTCAAGTAGGCCGGAATGCCAGAGCGCGGTCACGTTCCGAGGACTCGGGACTTGACGAGAGGGAAAGCGCCCGGTATTTAGCGCGGCGCGCCTAGGACGTCGGTCCCTCGAGGACCGGGCCGGCCCAGTCGGGCGGCGCTGGCGGGGCCGGCGGGGCGGGCACCGGGTCGGCGGCGGGCAGAGCGTCGGCCGCGCGGGCGTCCACCAGCGTGGGCGTACGGCGCTGCGGGCCGCAGTCGGCCAGGGCGGCGCGCAGGGCCGCGACGAACTCCAGGCAGGTGCCGTACCGGTCGTCCGGGGCCTTGGCCAGCGCCCTGCACAGGACCTCGTCGGCGGCTGCCGGGATCCCGGCCCGCTCCTCGCTCAGCAGGGGCGGCGGGTCGTACTGGTGCGCCCACAGCAGCTCCAGGTCGTCGTCCCGGCGGAAGGGCGGCGCGCCCGCGAGGGTCTCGTAGACGACACAGGCCAGGCTGTAGAGATCGGATCTGCCGTCCACGGGGCGGCCCGCGACCCGCTCCGGCGCCACGTAGTCGAGGGTGCCGACGAACTCGCCCGCGGTGGTGAACCCGGTGAGCGACAGGGACTTCTTCGCCAGCCCGAAGTCGGTGAGGTAGACGTGCTCGGGGTGGTCGCTGTCGACGCCCTTGGTGACCAGGACGTTGCCGGGCTTGACGTCCCGGTGCACCAGATCGTGCTCGTGGGCCGCGTCGAGCGCGGACGCCAGCTGGGCGGCGATCCGCAGCGCGGCCGGCACGGAGAGCGCACCGTCCCGGTCGAGCACCGCGCGCAGGTCCATCCCGTGCACGAAGCACATCGCGATGTACAGGATCCCGTCGGTCTCGCCGGCCTCGAAGACGGGCACGATGTGCGGGTGCTCGATGGCCGCGGCCACCCGTGACTCCTGGGTGAAGCGGCGGCGGAAGGCGTCGTTGCGGGTGTACTCGGGGGCGAGGAGTTTCAGGGCGACGGTACGGCCGAGGCGCAGGTCCGTGGCGCAGTAGACGACGGCCATGCCACCGCGCCCCAGCTCGCGCTCCACCCGGTAGCCGGCGATCTCCGTCCCGATCGGGCCGGAGGGTTGCATCACCTGCCCAGTCACGCCTGAATTCTATCCAGTTGATCCATATGCGCGCTTGTCCACGGCCGCGCTTGTCCACGACCGCGCTCGTCCACGGCACGGCGAAGGCCCGGACCTCCCTCCTTGAGTTCTAGCGGTCGTCGCAACATCCCAGTTCAAGGGGTGCGATGGACTTCGAGGTCCGAGGAGACCGGAAGCCGCAGGGAGCCAG